>JAETQI010000012.1 GCA_021770755.1 Lachnospiraceae bacterium | reverse complement strand
TTGAAGAGATTGCGAAGGATAGCAAAATTGAGGCAAATATAGAAACAGCCAAAGAAATGATAAGGAATAATGAACCAATAGAAAAAATCATTAAATATTCCAGACTGCCAAAAGAGGCTGTATTAGAATTACAAAAACAGGAAGGGATGCAACTGGTATAGAATATCAGCGGATGAAAAAAGCAGGGTTAACTTTAGAGTTAACCCTGTGACAAGACCATCGCCAAAATCTTCCGAGGTATAGCGCATACTGATAATACGTTCAGCCGGAATACCACTTTTTATCAAATCTTCCTGTAACATTTCTATTTAGTGATGAAACAGCCTGATCCCGGTAAAGCACATCGCGATCCCGTATTTATTGCAGGTCTCGATCACATTGTCGTCCCTGATGGAACCGCCGGGCTGCGCGATGTACCGCACACCGCTCCTGTGCGCACGCTCCACATTGTCACCGAACGGGAAGAATGCGTCCGAACCGAGCGCCACATCTGTCATCTGGTCAAGCCACGCGCGCTTCTCTTCCCTGGAGAGCACTTCCGGCTTCTCCGTGAAGAAATTCTCCCATGTGCCGTCCGCGAGCACGTCCATGTAGTCGTCACTCATGTACACATCGATCGTGTTGTCCCTGTCAGCGCGCCCGATCTTCTCCCTGAACGGCAGGTTCAGCACCTTGGGATGCTGGCGCAGGAACCAGTTGTCCGCCTTAGTTCCGGCAAGCCTCGTGCAGTGGATCCGCGACTGCTGCCCCGCGCCGATCCCGATCGCCTGCCCGCCCTTCACATAGCAAACAGAGTTGGACTGCGTGTACTTCAATGTGATCATGGCGATGGCAAGGTCTGTCTTTGCCTGTTCGGGAATTTCCTGATTCTCTGTCACCACCTTTGCAAACAGGGCATCATCGATCACAAGCTCATTTCTTCCCTGCTCAAAAGTGATGCCGTACACATCCTTTGTCTCTACAGGGTCCGGAACATACGCAGGATCGATCTGGATCACGGCATAATTTCCCTTTTTCTTTGCCTTTAAGATCTCAAGCGCCTCCGGCTCATACCCGGGCGCGATGATCCCATCGGACACCTCGCGCTTGATGAGTTTTGCCGTGCTGGCATCGCACACGTCGGACAGCGCGATGAAATCTCCAAACGAGGACATTCTGTCCGCGCCTCTCGCCCTCGCATAAGCGCTTGCCAGCGGCGACAGATCCCCCATGTCATCCACCCAGTAGATCCTGCGCTCAACCTCATTCAGCGGCAGTCCCACCGCAGCGCCCGCCGGCGATACATGCTTGAACGAAGTCGCAGCCGGAAGCCCTGTCGCCTTTTTCAGCTCTTTCACGAGCTGCCAGCCGTTAAACGCATCGAGAAAATTGATGTACCCCGGCTTCCCGTTCAGAACCTCGATCGGAAGCTCTCCGTCCTTCATATAGATCCTGGAAGGCTTCTGGTTCGGGTTACAGCCGTATTTTAATTCTAATTCTTTCATCGTGATCCTCCTCACACATTTTTGTTGTAGATCCTGGACTCATATTTTCCCGTCTCTATATCGATAAAACGGATAAACAGCGACACCTTATTGTCGGCATTCAGACTGTTCCACACCATATCGCCAAACGCGTTCATGTCGTCCGGAATATCCACCAGCTTCGGCTCGCCCTCAAAGCTCGGGAGCGGATCGCCGTCCCCCATGTACGTATGGATAAAATGCCCCTCGCCCGCCGCAGGATCACTGTACGCAAAAGTATAGCGGTTGCACGCATCGGGATTGCCATTGTTGCTCTTTAAGATTGACATCGCATAGTTGTAGCTGCCATTTTCAATGTGCAGGATCCCCGAGATCCTCGGCGTGTAGTTGGGCGCGTCCGGTTCAAACTCCCTGGTCCTGAGCGCCTGCTCAAACGTCTGCTGTCTGTCCATCAGCTCATAGATCGTGTCCGTCTGATCGCCGTTTGTCACGATCGTCTTGTTGCCGAGCACACGGATCGGCGCATAGATGATCAGACTCGGATCGCTTAATCTGGAAGGATCAAACGCCTGCGTGCGGATCCCCTCGCCATCCTCCACAAACACCCTATTCCTGCTGTTCTCACTCCTGCCCATGATAAAATAAGCGATCGCAGCCTTTTTCCCGTCCTTTGTCTTACCGATGACGATCCCCCTGCCTGGGTAATCGTTTCCCTTGAGCTCCTGCTCCAATGAAAGCATCTTCATCCTGAAACCTCCTATGTGTTTAATAAAAGTGTGTAAATGCGCCCATGTGCAATCGAGTAGGGGAATGTCCTTCTCCACTACTCGCGCGCCGGGCACCCGTCAGCCTCTGCTGACAATCTTCCTATGGGTGCCCGTGCGTAATCGAGTAGGGAAGAGCCTTCTTCCTCTACTCGCGCGCGACCCGTGCGCCGCACTAGCGGCATATTTCCTCTGCACGGGTCTGCGCATAAAAAAGAACCGTCTGGGCGCACAAACATCATGCTGCCCAGGCGGTCGGCTTCTAAATCATACACTCCCTGTAGGTTCCCCTACTCCGTATTGTGCGATCACAATATCTGTTCCGCCAGTCGTGTATCTGTCTTCATCATATCCGATTCCGGATCATTTGGCAAGGGGGATTTTATAATTTTTCCAGTTTTTCAGATAAGGCAGCTCCTTTTTCAGGTCAGCCCTTATGCTCATGTGCCAGAAATACTCACCTGCAAACAGCAGTTTGTGCAGCGCATCCTCACACAGCAGTGCATGCACCAGTCTTGGAAAGGAATAGATCCTTTTACTCGCCCTGATGTGTTCCATCTGCAGCTCATACGGCGTCATCTTTTCCGGTATGTGCACTGCATTTCCGTTGTACTTGCTCCAGTTTTTGTGGAGCAGCCGGTCCTTATGACTCTCATAGACCGGTGTGCCCGGCACAAAGTACATACATTGGATCAGCGCCCCCTGGATATGGTTCTCGATCACAAAATCAGCCAGCTTTTCCCCCACGCCGACCGTGTGGTTATCCGCTCCCAAGATAAAGAGACCGCGGACACTCAGTCCGTGCTTCTGAATATTGCGTATGGATTCCACGATCTTCTCCCTGCTGCTCTTCTTGTGATAGAGCGCAAAGGACTCATCGTCGATAAACTCGATCCCGACCGCCAGCTCCACAAAGCCCGCCCTTTTGAGCAGATCCAGCATTTCATCGTCGAGCCCCACTTCCCATCTCGCCTGTACCGTAAAATGATATCTGATCCCGCTGTCAATGATCTTGTGCAGCACTTCCACAGCCCACTCGCGGTCCGCAAAGAAATTGTCATCCGTGATCCACAGCGCCTTCAGCAGTCTGTGATGCCCTTCTTCCTGAAATGCGATCGTCCTGCGTATATCCTCCAGCACATTTTCAGGTGTCCTCGTCCTCACCCGTCTCCCGAAATGACGCACAAGCGCACAGTAATCACAGTTGTGCGGACAGCCCCTGGAGGCGTGAACCTGCCCCCAGAGCGTATTATGCCCTGCCATCTTCCTGTAACGGTACACAAGATCCTTATCCGGTATCGTCTCAAACTGTTCCGGCGGCCTTCGGTCCCCTGTATGGACCAGCTTCCCGTTTTTCCGGTAAACGACGCCCGGAAATGCAGGCGTCTCGCCCCTGCGCACTGCCTCCACCATCTCCAATACCGACTCGTCCCCCTCCCCCAGGAGAACATAGTCGCAGTACCTTGCGGCTTCCCTGTAATTCATGGAAGCATGGAGACCGCCCATCACGACAACTGCCCTGCTCTTTTTCTGAAAATACCGCGCCAGCCGGTATCCCCGCACTGCGTTAAAAGTAAAGATACCGATAAAAATGATGTCCGCATCCACGATATCCTCCATCACCAGACGGGATATGGATTCACTGTACATCAGGGTATCCGGCACAACCTCTTTCACGATCGTTGCCAGTGTGTTCAATCCGACAGAAGGCGTCCTGATATACCTGTCATACACAAAATAATTCAAAGGCGTCGGCTTGTATGGCCTGTTTCCCGGCTCAACAAATCGTACTTTCACAATCACCAGCCCTCCCCTAAAAGTTTCCTCTTGCGCCCGATCATCTCGTCGATCTTCTCGATGTAGAGCGCCACGTCCTTGAGGTTCTCGCTCCGCTCGATCCGTCCGTCGGGATAGACCCTCTTTGATATACTGCCCGCGCCGAGCGCGATGATGGTCTGAACCTCCTCGTTGATCAGGATATTGTAGATCCCGTATTTTCCCTCTCTCGCATAACCGACATTCTCAAAATTCCCGGACATATTTTTCTGCCTGTAGAGATAATATGGCTTCATGTCCATCGCGCACGCACCCTTTCTGGCGATCTCCATCGTGGCGTCCGTGTTGCGCAGGGTACCGATACCGTTTTCCCCGATCCACTGGGTGAGCTTCGACGCGCGCTTGACCGCGAGCGAATGGACGGTCAGACTGTCGGGATCCAGCTCCCTGATCTCATCGACCGTGTGCTGCACATGCGCTTCAAGCTCTCCGGGAAGTCCCAGAATGATATCCATATTGATATTGTCAAATCCCGCCTCTCTCGCCATATGAAAAGCTTCTCTCACCTGTGCGACCGTGTGCTGCCTGCCTATGTATCTTAACGTCTCATCGTTCATGGTCTGCGGATTGACGGATATGCGCGTCACGCCGTGCTTTTTCAGCACATCGAGCTTTTCCCGCGTGATGCTGTCCGCGCGCCCTGCCTCCACGGTAAACTCCCCGACCTGCCGGAAATCAAACCTGTCGCGGATGCGCTGCAGCAGCGCATCCAGTTCGCCCGCCTCCAGCGTCGTCGGCGTTCCCCCGCCGATATAGACCGTGTCCAGGATCCTGGCGCGATATATCTCCCCCGCAAAATCGATCTCCCGAAAAAGCGCCTGCAGATATGCCTGCACCCGCCTGCGCCACGCCGCGATCGGATACGATGTGAACGAGCAGTACAGGCAGGTCGTCGGGCAGAACGGAATGCCGATGTACAGGCTGTAGCCGTCCGCATAATGAATCCTGTCCAGGATCTGCCGCTCCCGCCTGGAGATATCAAGGCTGAGCCGCGCTTTCTCGTCACTCACCGCATGCGCCGCCTTCATCTGCGCGATGATCTCGTCATCCGCCATCCCTTCCGCCAGCATTGCCATGGTGAGCTTTGTCGGCCGGATCCCTGTGAGGTTCCCCCACGGAAGCGTCCTCCCTGTATAATCACACAGATCATGATACAGGTACAGCTTACTCTGTTTTTTTATGACATCTGCGTCATTTTTGTATGTATGCACGTACTCTTTTCTGTCATCGATGGCAAGTGTCATTTCCATTCTGTCATCCAGAATCCGTATGATGACATAACTGCCATTATCCTCCCTTGTATTCAGTTCGCTCTCGTTATACACCCTCACATCATGCTCCGGATAAAAGGATTTGAGCAGTGCATGTACATCATACTGATAATTTTCCCTGTTGGTATAGACATTGATCATATTGCAAATCTCCTGTTTCACACCACTTTTCAACCCGCCGGGCGGAGCACGGGTCTGTGCACAAATAAATCCATGCCTATCCCAGACATGGATTGTACTTTCTCTCGTATCCGACTGTCGTCGCGTCACCGTGTCCCGAATAAAGCTTCACATCATCGGGGAGCGTCATGATCCGCTCGCGGATCGAATCCCCCAACTGCCTCATGGAACCCGAATAAAAATCAGTCCTTCCGACAGAACCATTGAAGATCGTATCCCCGCAGAACATCGTCTGATCCCCGGCAGCATAATAGCAGCAACCGCCCTTTGTATGCCCCGGCGTGTGAAGTACCTCAAATTCAACGCCTGCCATGGAGAACGTCTGCTTATCCCGAAAATATTCGTCCGCCTCGAAGCCATACGCCCTGCCAAACCAGCCAGACAGATTTTTCTCCGGATCTTTTAAGATCTCCGCCTCGTCCTCATGGGCATAGATCTTTGCCCCGCTGAGCTCCTTTAGCTTTAGCGCGCCGCCAGTGTGATCCCCATGACCATGCGTCAGCAGGATTCCTGCGATCTTCTCAAATCCAAGGCTTTTCACATCGTCGTACACGACCTCCCCGTTATCGCCGGGATCGATGATGACGATCTCGTCCGCCCCTTCCCTATAAACGTAATAGCAATTTGTCTGGCAGGCACTCAGCACCCTTCTTTTTACCTTTAAATCCGCCATCTCAACCCGTCGTCCTTTCAATATCGATCACATTCTTTATCATTTTCAATTTGTCCACGATCATCTGCAGTTCTTCCCTGCAGCTAATCTCAAATGTCATCCCGATCGTGGCGATATCCTGCTTGTTTGTCCGCGTGTTCACAGACCGGATATCGATATTTTTCTCCGAGAGCGCCTTTGTGATGTCCGCCAGCAGGCCATGTCTGTTCTGTGCGTAGATCACGATCTCTGTCAGATACTTCTCGTTGTTTTCCGCCGCTGCCTCCGGCTGCCACTCCGCATCGATCAGCCTGAAACGATCCAGAGCAGACAGGCTGATAATGTTGATGCAGTCCGTCCTGTGTATGGAAACACCCCGCCCCCGCGTGACAAAACCCACGATCTCATCGCCCGGAACCGGCGCGCAGCAGCGTGAAAAGCGAACTGCCACGTCGTGGATCCCTTTCACCGTGATGCCTGTCTTGCTCTTGGGCTTCATCTGCTTGTTAGCGCTGTTTTCCTGTATCGCCGCCAGAAGCTCCTCGTCCGTCTCCTCTTTCTTGTGTGCTCTGGCATACAACTCCTGCATGCGGTTGATGACCTGCCCTTCTTTGAGAGCACCGTGTCCGATCGCCGCAAGCACCGCATCCCAGTCGTTAAAGCCGTATTTGCGCATCACGGCTTTCTGGAACTCAGCCTTCAAAATCTCGATAAGATTGATATTTTTTGACTTACAATAATTCTGGAGAAGCTCTCTTCCCTTGATGATGTTCTCTTCCTTAAACTCACTCTTGAACCACTGCGATATCTTATTCTTCGCCTGCGCCGATTTTACGATATTCAGCCAGTCACGACTTGGTCCTTTTGAATTCTGGGAAGTCATGATCTCAATACAGTCCCCATTGTTGATCTGATAGTCAATGGTGACAAGCTTGCCGTTTACCCTGGCGCCGATCATCTTGTTTCCAACTGCACTGTGAACGCTGTAGGCAAAATCGATCGGGGTGGATCCTGCCGGAAGATTCTTGACATCCCCCGCCGGCGTAAAACAATAGACATGATCTGAGAAAAGGTCAAGATCACTCTTTAGAAGCTTCATAAACTCTTTGTTGTCAGACATATCCTGCTGCCACTCGAGGATCTGACTGAGCCATGTCAGCTTCTCGTCCTCGCCGCCCGTGGACACTTTCCCGTCACTTGCTTCCTTGTATTTCCAGTGTGCCGCGATACCGTACTCAGCGACTCTGTGCATCTCAAACGTCCTGATCTGGATCTCAAACGGCGTGCCCGTGGATCCGATCAGCGTTGTGTGAAGTGACTGGTACATATTTGCCTTTGGCATGGAGATATAGTCCTTAAACCTGCCCGGCATCGGCTTATACATCTCATGGATCACACCAAGCGCAGCATAACAATCCTTGACAGAATCAACGATAATGCGCACTGCAAACAGGTCATAGATCTGGTCGATCGTCTTTCCCTGATTCTTCATCTTTTTATAGATACTGAAAAAGTGCTTGACCCGTCCGTCGATCTGGGCATCGATCCCTGCGTCGATGATATGTTCCGTGACTTCATCGACAATATCCTGCACATACTTCTCGCGGACATCCTTTCTGAGCGCGATCTTTTCCACCAGATCATAATACGCCTCCGGCTCCAGATATTTCAACGAAAGATCATCGAGCTCGATCTTGATCTTGGAGATACCCAGACGCTCCGCCAGCGGCGAATAGATATCCAGCGTCTCCCGCGCAATACGTTTCTGGCTCTCCGGAGACTTGTATTTCAATGTCCTCATATTGTGAAGGCGGTCGGCAAGCTTGATCAGGATCACCCGGATATCCTTTGCCATCGCAAGAAACATCTTTCTCAGGTTTTCCGCCTGCAGCTCCTCACGGCTCGTGAGCCGGTCCGGCGCCGCCTCTCCCGTATACTGCAACTGTTCCAACTTGGTAACGCCATCGACGAGGAGCTCCACATCAGGTCCAAACTGCTCCTTGAGCTCGTCGTTGGTCATGATCGTATCCTCGACGACATCATGTAAGAGTCCCGCGATGATCGTCTCCTTGTCAAGCTCCAGATCCGCAAGTATGATAGATACACACAATGGATGGATAATATAGGGTTCTCCCGACTTTCTCACCTGATCCTTGTGTGCCTCACAGGCAGTCGCGTACGCTTTGTCGATCATTGAGATATCATCTGACGGATGATATTTGTGCACACGCCGAATAAGCCCCTGATACAACTCATCGGGGCTTTGAAATTCCTTGATATATTCAATTTTTCGTTCGTCTGTCTTTCGCGGCCTTGTCTTACTTCCTTGTATGATCAGGGAATCTTCATATTCTCCTGTTCTTGTCTGCTTCTCATCTGTCACTTCGCATCACCAGCCATATCCATATTATTCGTCTATTTTCTATTTGCCCTCGTAGATGATCGCTGAATCAAGCCTGTAACCTGCAATCCTGTCCCTGCCCTTCAACCCGGCAAGCTCCATCAGAACGACTACGCCCACTACTTCTCCGCCAAGCGATTCGATCAGATTGATCATCGCTTCCGTCGTTCCGCCAGTGGCGATCAGATCATCCACCACCAGGACCTTCTGTCCCTGCTGAATGGAATCCCTGTGCATCTCTATCGTCGCCTTGCCATACTCAAGATCATAGTCAATGGATACAGTCTCCCGCGGAAGCTTTCCTTTCTTTCTGATCAGAACAAAAGGCTTATGGTTATTATATGCGATCGGTGTTCCAAAAATAAATCCTCTGGACTCCGCTCCCACCACAACATCATAATCAAGATCCTTCACCAGATCCTGCATGGTATCGATGGCAAGGTGCAGCCCTTCCGCATCCTGCAGGACACTCGTCACATCGCGGAATATGATACCCGGCTCCGGAAAATCAGGTATTGCTCTTACGTATTCTTCCAATTTTTTCATATCGTATTCTCCAATCTTTTTTATTATAAAATATTAATAAAGATTTTATTTTTCGAATATCACTATTATAGTATTAATTGTCAGATTCGTCAATTATTTTTCGATGAGTGGAATTGCACAGCACATGCAGCTTTCCATTCTTATCCTGAATCTTCAAATTTCTTATGCAATTCTCTCTATCTGGTACTGTAACATTAAATTTATGATTTGCATCATCAATCTCATAGCGCAATCCCTGAAACATTGTCGCGCTCAAAAGAATATGATAAGGAACACTCTCCAATTCATTGCAGGCAATGATCGACATATTCGGAAATATCAACTTTCCAATTGTTACCTGATCCAGTTTGTACAAATTCCCCTGTGCCGCTCCGCCAAAACCACGGAAAAAACATTTTCGCGAACTAAAGCTCCGCCAAGATTCTGCAATACAATTTCCGGAGCTGTCCATACGGGAAATAACGCTCCCGTATCAAGCAGGGCATTGATCTTATGCCAATTGCCAAGATAAATGATCGGACGTTGGAAATCTTTATTTAAGTCCATTGTAAACTGCTCCATACTCAATGCCCTGCCATTCCCAGTTGAAAAACATTATCTGGTGTTGTATAACAGCTAAAAATCTCATCCCTGATCTGCATGATCAGAAGCTCTTCTTTACTTTTATCTGTATATTTTACAATCGCCGACCTTATATTCGAATCATCAATCCAATCGACATCTGACAATCCGATCCACTGATCTGGATATTTTTCTTGAATCTCTTTCCATGTCATCCTATAATTATCCATACGAATCCTCCTCGATAAAATAATTAAATTTGTATCCTACTATACCAGATTCAAATTTCTTTCAAAAGATTTATCCACTCCACCTCTTCCTGCTGTTCAAGCGTGTCATAATCTATACCGAGCAAACTGCATCTTTTTCTGACAGCTTCCTGCAACTGTTCCTCTGTGACCCAGTTGACACCCGCCTCGTCACGGCATCTGTTGATATATGGCTCGCACAAGTTTTTCTGCTCGTCGGTGCACTCCAACATATCATATGTATGGTACTTATCCCCGCCGATCGTGTAGGCTGACACTTCCAGCGGCACATCCGCGTTCTCACCAAAAACTTCACCGTAGATCGTCCCATCGACATAACTCGTCCACCATCCGCTTAGGATCTCCGCCTCATAAATGTATGTCTCTATTCCGTTTGAGAGGATCGCTGACAGCCCATCATAGTGATCTCCGTCTCCGCCAGAGCCGCCGGTATGGCACAGACCGTTGCGATACTGTTCTGTATAGCTGCACGCCCGTCTTTTGGTCTGCACAACCTGCCACCATCATGCCCATGCAAAATAATATCAATAATCCCCTTTTCACCATTATCCCCTCGATGTCCTTGTATTTTTATCAGCCTATCAATTTATTCACGATCGCTTTTCCAAACTGTATTCTTACAGAGTTTTACCGTAATGTGCTTCCCCATTTGCTTATACGGCTCCTAATGTTCTGAAACTGCCTGTTCAGCATCTCCACATCAACCATTCCGTCATCATGACACGCAGTTGCCTCCACTGTAAGCAACCCATCATAGCCTGACTTGTCAATAAACTCAAAAAAACGGGCAAAATCAATTTTCCCCTTTCCGACAGGAAGCGAACAGAGATGTTCCCAATCCCTGTATCCGCCAGCGTAATCGTTCACATGGTAATGACAGATATGTCCCTCCTGCCACATCCATCGGTAATCCGCCTCATATAGCAGATCCAGTTGTCCGTGAAACGCTGCCATTTTGGTGTCAAACACAAAGTGGATATCCGGATATCTCTCCCTGAGCTCGCAAAAATGTTTCATCGGATCTGCAACAGTGCAGACTACATTCTCCACCAGCAGATCTACCCCATATCGGCGTGCTATATTGCGCAGTCGGTCGTATCCTGTCAGGTTTCTTTCAAAATAGGAATCCGACGTTGCGCCATCCCACAGATGCACTACCATTTTTCCGGCGCCAATGCTCTTTGCAAGATCACAATTGATCTCAAACTTTTCATAGGCATCGCTTAACTTTGCATTTCCGCCTTTACTGATATTTTCCCCTATGCTTTTTTCACAATGGACGACGGGAATATAAAAGCCTGACTTTTGCAAATATCGTATTAAGCCATCGACTTCATCGTAGTAGGGCGCATCCATCATAAACTCATAACCATCACAGTCGAGCAGCCTTGAAAGTGGTTCTAACAAATGATAATCTCCGCCGTATTCAAGCAATGCCCCTGTGGAACACAGTATCTTATGCATATATTTACCTCTTTGGATAAGTGTAACCGCTATTCCTTTTCTTCTACCTCCACTACAGATAACTTGTTGGTATGCAGTATGACAGGGAAAGTTTCTGATATGTAATTTTGTAGGTCATCAATAGCCAACCCCGCTTCCTTTATAGCGTCTTCAAAAGGAATAAATTCATGATCTGTATCATTTAAATATCTTTCCGCCAAACTTTCGCAAAATAATTCATCTTCTATTTCATCATCTATCTGTATCCCTTTTAACAGATATAAAATCTTTGTCATTTTATACTCAGGAAGCTGGTCAATAATCTGTTTTGCTTGTTCTCTTTCACTCATATAAAATCCCTACTCTCTATTAATTAATGATCCTATT
This sequence comes from Lachnospiraceae bacterium, assembly GCA_021770755.1. GTDB lineage: Bacteria > Bacillota > Clostridia > Lachnospirales > Lachnospiraceae > COE1. The sequence continues at coordinate 81,779 of JAETQI010000012.1, read as the reverse complement.
ATACCAGATTATACGGCATTTTCAAGCCGTTTATTCCATTTCAATCCAGCGTCTGTTTCAGTCCCTCTGCTCACAGCATCCCGAGGAAAAAGTTTCTGACGCGCTGGCTCTGGCTGAATTTTATCTGAAAAATCTTTCATGAGATCGCAGCTTTCATATCTTTTATATAATCGCACACCGGCCCGATGCAGTTCCTTCCATAGCGGGCGATGATCCTGACGATCGCGCTGCCCACGATCGCGCCATCCGACACAGCCGCCATCTCGCGCGCCTGCTCCGGCGTGGAGATGCCAAAGCCGACTGCGCACGGAATATCGGATACCGCCCGCACATGGTCTACCATATCCCTGATATTTGTCGTGATCTTATTTCTGACGCCTGTGACACCCAGCGATGATACGCAGTAGAGAAAACCTTTTGCGTGTTTTGCGATCCTGCCGATGCGTTCCTGTGAAGTCGGCGCGATCATGGAGATCAGCTCGATCCCCGCCGCCTCACAGGCGCCGCTCACTTCCTCCCGCTCCTCAAACGGCACATCCGGGATAATGATTCCGTCAATGCCGCATTCCGCACACCGTTTCATGAACATCTCCGTCCCATAGGTGTACACCGGATTGGCATATGTCATAAATACCAGCGGCACATCCACTTTCCCACGCACGCGCTTCACCATATCAAACAATTTGTCTGTCGTCGTTCCCGCACTCAGCGCCCGCTCATCCGCCGTCTGTATGACGACACCCTCGGCGATCGGATCCGAAAACGGGATCCCAATCTCGATCAGATCCGCCCCCGCTGCCGCCATCCTGGGAATGAGTGCCTCTGTCGTCTCCAGATCCGGGTCTCCTCCCGTCACAAATGCGATAAATGCCTTCTTATTTTCAAACGCTTTACTGATCCTGCTCATTTCATTCTCTCCTTATCAACATATTACTTTTCAATCTCTAATCAAAGATCTCCACGCCCCGGTATCTTGCGATCGCCGCCACATCCTTGTCGCCGCGCCCTGAGATCGTGACTACGATGACCTGATCCTTGCCAAATTCCGGCGCGATCTTTTTCGCATATGCAACCGCGTGCGCGCTCTCTATGGCTGGAATGATTCCCTCCGTCCTCGAGAGATACTCAAACGCCTCCACAGCCTCCTCGTCCGTGACCGGCACATACTGCGCGCGCCCTGTCTCGTGCAGATCCGCGTGCTCCGGCCCGATCCCCGGATAATCCAGTCCCGCCGATATCGAGTACACCGGCGCGATCTGTCCGTATTCGTCCTGGCAGAACAGGGACTTCATCCCGTGAAAAATGCCGACGCTGCCGTTTGCGATGGTCGCCGCGTTCTTCGGGTTATCCACACCGAGCCCTGCCGCCTCACAGCCGATCAGCCTGACACTTGTGTCAGGTATGAACTCGTAGAAGGATCCCATCGCATTGCTGCCTCCGCCCACGCAGGCGACCACTGCGTCGGGAAGCTTCCCCTCCGCCTCCAGGAGCTGTTCCCTGATCTCCTCCCCGATCACCTTCTGAAAATCCCGGACGATCATCGGAAAAGGGTGCGGCCCCATGACGGAGCCGAGCACATACAAGGTATCATCCATCCGCGAAGCCCACTCACGCATCGTCTCGTTGACAGCGTCCTTCAAGGTCATCGTTCCCGACGTAACCGGGTGCACCTTCGCGCCCAGAAGCTCCATTCTGTAGCAGTTCAGCACCTGTCTGTCCGTGTCCTCCTTTCCCATAAAGATCTCACATTCCATGCCCATCAGCGCCGCTGCCGTCGCCGTCGCCACCCCGTGCTGTCCTGCACCGGTCTCCGCGATGACACGCGTCTTGCCCATCTTCTTCGCCAGAAGCACCTGACCCAATACATTGTTGATCTTGTGGGAACCTGTGTGGTTCAGATCCTCCCTTTTTAAATAGATCTTTGCACCGCCCAGATCCTTTGTCATTTTCTCCGCATAGTACAAAAGGGACGGACGCCCCGCATACTTTTCCAGTAATTCCTTTAATTCCGCCTGAAATGCCGGATCATTCCGGTATCTCTCATACGCCTGTTCCAGCTCCTGCACTGCAGGGATCAGCGTCTCCGGTATGTATTGTCCTCCGTACAGGCCATATCTGCCTTTCTTTTCTTCCATTTCGATCATTCTTCCTTTCCTGTTTTCTGTTTCCTGGAACTGTTCCATAATCATCTGCTTTCCCGCTATAACATCATACACGCTTCACATTCCGCACACATTCCACAAACCTCCGGATCTTTTCTTCATCCTTCACCCCGTCTGTCTCAACCCCTGTGCTCACATCCACCGCAAAGCATTCCGTCTGGCGGATCACCTCCGCAACATTCCCGCAGTCCAGTCCGCCCGCCAGAAAATAAGGTTTCCGCACAAAACTCTCCTTTACGATCTCCAGCGGAAACCGTTCCCCTGTGCCGCCGGGCGCTCCTTTTTTGTAAGTGTCAAACAGCATATAATCCGCCTCCTGCGATATCATCCGGGATATCTGCTCCGCACGCTGCACCCTGACCGCCTTTATGACAGTCGTGCCAGTAGTTTGTTTCAGCTCCCGAATATAGGCTTCTGATTCCCCGCCGTGCAATTGCACCGCGTTTATGACGCCCCTGTCACATAGCCCGGCCACATGCCCCAGCGGTTCATCTACAAACACACCGACCGCCTGAATGCGCCTGTCAAGCGCCCGGCTCATTTCAAGCGCCTGTTCATCTGTGACAAACCGCCTGCTATCCGCAAATACAAAGCCGATATAATCCGGCAGATACCGGTTGACCTTCTCGATGTCCGCCAAAGACCTGAGCCCGCATATCTTTACCTTTGTCATTTATATCTGATCTCCCCTTAGATGTTTTATCATTTCCGCCTTATCACTGCTGCGCATCAGCGTCTCGCCGATCAGCACGCCGTCTGCGCCCGCCTGCCGGAGCGCCTGGATATCTGCCGCCGTCTGAATGCCGCTTTCCGCGACAAAGAGGATCTCTTTCGGAACCAGTTTTCGAAGCCTTATGCTGTTGCCGATATCAACCGTGAACGTCCGCAGATCACGATTGTTGACGCCGATCATCCTGGCTCCGGCATCAAGCGCGCTTTCGACCTCCGCCTCGTCATGGACCTCCACGAGCGCAGAGAGTCCGAGTTCATCACAGACTGCCTTGTATTCCCTAATGGCATCCGTGTCAAGGAGCGCCGCGATCAGGAGCACACACGATGCTTTTAACAATTTCGCCTCGTAGATCATGTACGGGTCTATGATAAAATCTTTCCGGATCGTCGGTATGGCGACCGCGTCGCTGATCTCTTTCAAAAACCTGTCGTCCCCCTTGAAATGATCGGTTTCCGTCAGTACCGAAATGCAGTCCGCCCCTGCCCTTTCATACGCCCTGGCAATGTCCAGATAAGGAAAATCCTCAGCAATGATCCCCCTGGAAGGGGACGCCCTCTTTACCTCGCATATAAAACGGATACCCTCCCCCGCAACCGCACTCTCGAATGGAAATGTGAATGTTCCTTCGCATTTTGCAAGACGCAGCGCCTCTGTGCGCACCGCCTCAAACGGTATACTCTTTTTCTTTCGTTCTACCCTTGCCCTGGCCGCCGCTGCCAGATCATCCAGAATCATGCTGTCTCCTCCTTATTCTTCAAATGCCCTCTCTCTGTTTCACATTATGAGTTCGTGAGCTTCACAAAATTCCGAAGCGTCTCATATGCTTTGCCGCTCTCAACAGCATCCCGCGCGATCTTCACTCCGTCTCCGATCGAGGAGGCGCCGCCCATCAGGTAGATGCCTGCGCCTGCATTCAGGAGCACGGCGTCCAACATAGCGTTCGTACATGTCCCGTTCAGGATCTCCTCCGCGATCTTTGCATTCTCCATACCGTCTCCACCTGTCAGATCACTCTTTCTGCAGCGCTGAAATCCAAACTGCTCCGGCGTGATCTCATACTTTTTAAAGCTGCCGTTGTCAACCTCCACACAAGTCGTAGGTGCACTCATGGATATTTCATCCAGTCTGTCCTGCCCGTACACGACCAGCGCACGCTTCACGCCAAGATTGCTGAGCACGTGTGCCAGCGGCTCCACGAGCTCCTCGCTGTATACGCCCATCAGTTCCGCATTTGCCCCCGCGGGATTGGCGAGCGGCCCCAAAATGTTAAATACGGTCCTGAGACCGATCCCTTTTCTCACCGGTCCCACAAAACGCATTGCCGCATGGTACTTGGGCGCATACATAAAACAGATATTGCCCTTTTCGAGAACCTCCGCATTTTTTTCAGGTTCCAGATCCAGCTTTACGCCAAGTGCCTCCAGACAGTCCGCTGCGCCGCTTTTGCTCGACACGCTTCTGTTTCCGTGCTTTGCCACCTTGTATCCTGCCGCCGCCGCGACAATGCTTGCCATCGTACTGATATTGATGGAGTTTGCCTCGTCCCCGCCTGTTCCCACGATCTCGAGCACATCCCCCTGCACGGGCACCTTTGTGCCATGCTTGCGCATCCCTTTCGCAAATGCGGTGATCTCCTCGACCGTCTCACCCTTCATGCGAAGCGCCGTGAGAAACGATGCCATATTGATCTGCTCTGCCTCCCCGCTCATGATCTCATCCATCACCTGCTCCGCCTCGTCAGATGTCAGATCGATCTTTTCCACGATCTTTTTTGTTGCCTCCACGATCATTTTTACCACTCCTATTCATTAAAATATATTCAAAAAGTTTTCAATCATCTGTTTGCCATGCGGCGTCATGATCGACTCCGGGTGAAACTGCAGGCCATATGCCGGATACTCCCTGTGCTCTACTGCCATCACAACCCCTCTTTCGTCGACTGCCGTGACCTCCAGTACATCCGGGATCCTGTCCGAGTCCGCCGCAAGCGAATGATACCTTGCAACAGCGAGCGCTCCCGGAAGTCCTCGAAAGATCCGGCTGTCCTCCCTGATCCTTATCATGCTCTGCTTGCCATGCATCAGTTCCGGCGCATATGTGATCCTGCCCCCAAAAGCTTCGCAGATCGCCTGGTGTCCAAGGCATACCCCCAGCAGCGGTATCTTTCCGCACGCTTTCCTGACCAGCGCCTCACAGATACCTGCGTCCGACGGCTTCCCAGGCCCCGGTGAGAGCACGATGTGCGACGGTGCAAGCGCCATGACCTGTTCCACCGTCAGCGCATCATTGCGCACTACCTTAAGCTCTTCCCGGCCCGCAGCCAGTTCCCCGATCGCCTGCACCAGATTATACGAGAAGCTGTCATAATTATCGATCAATAATACCATGTTCCTTCCCCCTTCCGATTTTTATGTCCCCATTCAGACGCTCTTTATCATGATCCTTTTGCCGCATCCTGCGCTCAGCAGAGCTCTTCCACACGCCGGATCGCCTCGATCACGGCTCCTGCCTTATTGGCACATTCCTGATACTCGTTCTCCGGCACTGAATCCGCCACGATACCGGCGCCCGCCTGCACATACACTTTTCTTCCTTTCCTGACCGCCGTCCGGATCGCGATGCACACATCCAGATTCCCGCTGAAATCAAGATATCCGATCGCCCCGCCGTAAACGCCCCTTGGTACGGGTTCCAGCTCGTCGATGATCTCGCATGCCCTGAACTTTGGCGCCCCGGAGAGCGTCCCCGCCGGGAGAAGCGCCTCAACCGTATCTCCGCAGGTCTTTCCGGCCGCCAGCTTTCCAGTGACGGTACTCGCGATGTGCATCACTTTCGAAAACCGATGCACTGCCATATAGTCCTCGACCTGCACACTGCCATACTCCGCGATCCTGCCGATGTCGTTTCTTGCCAGATCCACCAGCATATTATGCTCGGCGCACTCCTTCTCGTCCGCCAGAAGTTCCTTTTCGAGCGCCATGTCCTCCTCCCTGTCCTTCCCCCGCTTTCTCGTCCCGGCAACCGGAAAGGTCATCAGCTTTCCGTCTGTGAGCTTTACCATCGTCTCCGGTGAAGTACCTGCGATCTCCAAATCCCTGAGCCGGATATAGTACATATACGGTGAAGGATTGGTCGTCCGAAGTACCCTGTAGGCATTCAGCAGACTTCCGTCGTAATCTGCCTCAAACCGCCTCGAGATAACGCCCTGAAAGATATCCCCTTCCCTGATATACTGTTTTGTCCGCTCAACCCTTCTGCAGTACGCTTCTCTGGACAGGTTACAGGTAAACGCCGGCGCCGGCAGCGGTTTTTCATACGGGATCGGCGCCGTGATCCGGATCGTTTCGACAAACGCCTCAAGCTCTGCCATAGCCTTATCATATCCGGCCTTACCCTCCTGCGCCCTCGCATTCACGATAAAACAGAGTTTATGGTGAAGCTGGTCAAACGCGATCAGCCGGTCAAACATCATAAGTTCACAGTCATTGACATCGCTCTGCTTGATCCTGAGTTTTGGCTCTGCATACTGGATCATCTCATATGCAAAGTACCCGACCAGACCGCCCGTAAAAGGAGGCAGATCCTCGATCCGGGGCGAGCGATACGTTTCAAGGATCGTCTGCAATGCCTCTTTGGGCTTTCCCGGAACGATGCGCGCCACACCATCCTCCGTCACTTTCGTAATGCTGTCCCTGCATGAGACAGTCCGCCTGGGGCGATATCCCAGAAATGAGTACCTGCCCAGGCTTCCTCCCTCGACGCTCTCCAGCAGAAAATACTGTTCATCTAACGCCGCAAGCTTTCTCAGCATCAGGATCGGTGTGATATCGTCCGCTAAGATCTCCTTACACACAGGAATATATGTGTAATCCTCTTCGTATTGCTTTGCCTGCTCGTATGTTGGCTTGATCATTGCATTACCTCCTTTGCAATTTCCTCTGGACGCCCGTGTGCATAAAAAAAGCTCCTGTCCTAATATCTCTACTAGGACAAAAGCTCTCAACTTCTGCGGTACCACCTAATTTGGCATATCAAAAATACACCCTCTCTCCACACGCACCATCATGCGCTTTCCCTTGATAACGGGCGGAAATCCCGTTGGGCATTACTTGAGTCTCCTGCCGAAGCCTCTGACTCTTTGCTCCCACCTTCCCAAGTCCATTCCACATCTCTTTGACTGCCGCAATCACACCACCTGCAACTCTCTGTAAGTCTCCCGAAATATGTACTCCTCTTGGTCATCAGTTTCATGTCGCTATTCAATTCGTATCAAAATCTTAAAACTATCATAACCGCTTTGGTCAGATCTGTCAAGAAAAATTTTGTAAACCTGCCAAATTTCCCTTAAAGACTTATTCCTTCCGCGATACCATCAAGGCAGGCGTCTAATCCATATAATCGGTTCACCCAATCCTATAACATTTTTCAAACACGCTCTAAACTGCGATCTGTCAGCGATTTAGCTCCTCCCACGGAATGACAAACAGATAATCCCCCGCCGCGCCGCAGTCGACGGCATATTGTTCATAATATATCCCAACTCCTTCTGAAAACAGAAAAAACTTTTCCGGATCAAACTCTTCTGCCAGTTTATTTTCATCCCGCAGGAAAAACCAGCCGCGATTTCTTCCTTCCAGATATTTATACGCAGATGCCGTCAGCCGTGCGGACGCCTCCTGCGCGGTCATTCCTAACAGTTCCTCCAATGTGACCACCGCCCCGGTTTCCCGATCAAATGTGACTGGCTTCTGCGTTGTCCATGCACGTATTCCGCCTGTATAGCTGCCCCTATATACTGCTACAGTGATATATTTCTCATCGATATAGACATAGTCATATCGGGTCTCCCTATAAAACTGGTATGGACCATAATCCCCACCTGTCTCATTGAAAAATTTATCTCTATCCTTCAAAGCCTCCTTATAAACACGCTGAAAATACTGGTTTATCTTATCAAATCCCGGAATTTTGTTATTAAACTCCGGCAGTTGTATGTAATAGCGCGCACGTACCTCCCTGTTTTCATCCAACGAACGGTACTCCTCGTATTTTGTTGACAGGTACGCCTCATATCCTTCTGTGCTCTCCAGCACGGATTTGACGCTGTCCGCAGCGCCATACTCTATATATCTGGCTGGCAGCGTTCCCGGAACTTTATTGGCATCTTCCCATCTCACTGCCCCCTTATCGTCTGTCAGACGAAACCACTGGCACCCTTCATGCTCTGAGACATACTGCCGAAAGAAGAAACCGCACCCAGTTGCAAACAGATCAAACGTTTCCCAGCCTGCGTCTTCATACGAATACTCGTTTCTGTACACTGTCTCACTGCTCCCGTCATCCCAGTCAACCTGTTCAATGACCACACAGTGCACATCGTCTGTCACCTGCTCCCGCATAGCATAAAAATACCCTTTATAGATACAGCAGTCCTTAAAATCTGGCACCAGGAAAGAACGCGTCTCCCCATTCCGCAAAGATACCTGAGAAATTTTTGTCCCTTCATCATCCCAGTATCCGACACCAAAAATTTCACTTCCATATATTAAAATATTTCCTATGTGTTCAATCGTACATAGTGCATTCTCGTTCTGTCCATCAAAATCCATCCGGCTGATAACTGTGGCATCATCCTGCCGTCTGCAGCAATAGACATCACCTGCGTAACGTACATTCTGATAACGGCCATCATACAGCACATACTGCCGCACGTCTGTGGTGATCAGCTCCCTTTTTGTCCCGTCCTTTTTCATGCGGTACAAAAAATCTTTATCATACTCCGACGTTTCCTCCGTTACCAACCCCCGCACATCATACTCCGCGTGATATTGATCGCAAAAATAGACATACTCCGCACTGATCTGCAGTCGGCTTCCCCTGTCACATAATTTCGTCAGACCGGTTCCGTCTGTTTTCATCCGATAGATACCATACCCATCTGTCTGGTTGATAAAAAAGACTTCATCATCCTGTACGCAGATGCCTCCCGCATGCGCTTTTACCAGACACTGTGCCCCGCTTCCGTCCTCCCTGACACGATACAGAAAATAGTGGTCCATCTGGCTGACATAGTAGTAATAGCCATCCGCATAACAGATCCGGTTCTCCCGCCAGTTCGCCCATGTATTCCCATACTCCTCCACCCACCATCTGAGCACCTGCGGCGTGCCGTCCTTATCCCACGTGATGAGAAACTGTGCCTCCCCCACTCCATGCGTATTTCCTCCTTCACCATGCAGATACTCAGATACTTGCAGAACCTTTTTTCCCTCATATTCCGCCACACGCAGATTAAAGAAGCCACGCACTTCGTTTCCCACATACTTTTCTGCCGCCGGCAATGCCCATCCCTCGACATTTTGCCCCCGAAAAGAAACTGTCTCATCCAAATATGGACAATATGCGCGATACTGGTCTGCTTCCGGTTCCTGAAACACCTCAACTGCTAATCCGCAATCGCCGCAGTCACTCCTCTCAGCCATCGCAAAATCGGAAGGAATACGCATCTGCTCGATCGCATGATCCCTATATTTGAATACTGCCTTATAATAGTCCCCAACCACACCGTAACCAGTCCCCTGGGCACTGAACACGATCTCCACATTTGTATCATTGTCAAGGTCAGCCCAGAATACATCAAACACACGCCCGTCAAACGGACAAGACTGCGCCGTAAAATAGCAGGGAGCATCCTCATTCATATAAAACCACAGCCCGCCATAACCATAACTGGCATAAAGAGAAGGCTTCTTTGTATCCATCAGCATGACCAGCATATCTGTCCTGCCATTGCCGTCAAAATCATCGATCCGAAGTCCTGTGAGCACCATCTCCCCGTCCTGAAAGATGTTGTCAGCCAACATCCGGCAAAGAAATCCCTCTGCTGCCTGACGGTCGATTCCCTGTCTATTAGCTTCCTCATAAAATCTTTCCTGCGATGTCCTTTCAGACGCAGTCACTGCTGTCTCCGCCTGTTCTTCTTCCAGCGAGGCACGCTGCGCTGACCCGGCTGATCCCTGGCGTGATGCACAGCCAGAGATCACTCCCATACATAACATGATCCAAAAAAGTATTCCCGCTTTCCCGATCCATCCTCTCATCCCAGTATCCTCCTGTGCAATGAGCTATCCTGTATACTGTTACCAGGAGACTCCAAGTGATTTTCCTGTAAATCCCTATTTTACACCGGAAATACATCATGATTGTATCAGAATTGCATCAAAGTTGCATCATGTAAGCAACGTCCATAACCTTCACATCACCATTCTTAACACACTCGCCTTACCGCCTTCCGTGGGCATCGCACATTCCCCTGACCTCAAACAGTTTATCCAAAAACCAGTATGGGATCATCCTTCCCTCCTCCTGCATCCTGAGGGCTTCCTCCTTGCTGCACCACCGCACATCCTGCACTTCCTCCTCCTGCAGATGGAGTTGTGTGATATCAACCTCCTGCTCCAGCAGGAAATAATCGTCAAATCCGCAATCGAAGTTGATCGTAAAATCCGCCCGCCTGTCCGACAGGTCGATCTTTAGCCCAAGCTCCTCTGCCACTTCCCGCTCTGCTGCCTGACAACTGTTCTCTCCCTGCAGGGCGGATCCCGCCGCTGTCAGATCCCACATGTCCGGCCAGTCCTCCTTAAAGGACTGCCTCTGCTGAATCAGCAGTTCATTCCTGCTGTTAAAGATGCAGACATGGATCACAAGGTGATATTCCCCGTCCTTCATCGCATCCCCGCGCCTGTGCAGCCTGCCTGTTTTCTCTCTGTCCTTCGTGTATAGATCCCACATTTCATTTTCGGTTTGAATCGTCATCTCAATGTCCTCCTGCTTTTATATGTTTACCTTACACCCCGTGTGCATAAAAAGGTATAAGGTCTTCATTTCCCACAAAAACCTTATACCTCTCAAACCCCATACAATCTACATAAACTTCACAAGTTCATCCACGCTCTTTCTCTTAGGTGCAGCCGGCTCTTCATCTGCATACCCCACTGCCACGAGCGCCGCCACTTTCTGTCCGTCCTCAGCACCGATGATCTCCGCCACCTTCGCCTCGTCAAAGATGCCAAGAATGACAGTGCCCACGCCCTTGTCATGTGCCGCCAGACAGAAGGTCTGTGTCGCAAGTCCTGCGTCGAACACTTCCCAGCGGTCCTCCTTCGATGTCGTGTAGGAACCATCTCTCTCAAAACCGCTCCTGCCGTGCACCATGTTGACTACGACAAGCGCGGCACAGTTCTTGATGATCCCGCTGTTGTGCTCAAATCCAAGCGTTGCCTCCTCCGCGATCCTCGCCTTGATCTGCGGATCCTCAACCACGGCATACCGCGTCACCTGTGTATTTTTCCACGATGGCGCATAGGCCGCTGCCGCCACGATCTCCTGCATGGTCTCATGCGGAACCTGCTCTGCCTTGAACTTTCTGATACTTCTCCTTGTCTCGATACACTTGATCGCCTCCATAGTACTACCTCTCTTTCGTTTTTTATTTATAAAAAATTGCAACTAACTTTTTACTTTAGAAATCCGTTTACGATCTGCTCCTCAGCCTGTGCCTCCGTGAGCCCCAGCGTCATGAGCTTGATCAACTGTTCGCCCGCGATCTTTCCGATCGCAGCCTCGTGGATCAGGCTTGCATCAATATTGTTCGCCGTGATCTCCGGGATCGCGCGCACCACCGCGTTGTCCATGATGATCGCGTCACACTCGGAGTGTCCTGCGCACTTGTTGTTTCCGTTTATGTGCGAATAAAAAATCTGCTCCGACGAATCCTTCGCCACCGAGCGCGAGATCACGTTGGTACTGGAGTCCTCGCCATCCAGATCCACATAGAAATTGGTCGTCGCCTTCTGCTTCCCATGTGTCATCAGCTTTTCCCTGATGACGAGCTGTGCACCTTTTCCAAGCTTAGCCCTCGTAACCCTGTCCGTGGAGTCCACCCCCCGGATCTGCACAGTGTCCATCTCCATGTAGCTGTTCTCGTCCATATTCACAACCGTCTCCGGATTCATCACGCGCTCGCCGGTACCTTCACCAGAACCATAGTGTTTCTCCACATAGCGAACCTTCGCATTTTTTCCGATATAGAAAGAATGGATCCCGCTGTGTTCGCTTGCCTTGTCGCCGCCGTTATGAATCCCGCATCCCGCCACGATCGTGACATCACAGTCCTCCCCGATATGAAAGTCGTTGTACACCAGCTCTTTAAGCCCCGTCTGTGTCATCAGCACCGGGATATGCACGCTCTCCTTTTTCGTGCCCGGCCTGATAAAAATATCGATCCCAGGCTTATCCTCCTTGGGCACGATCTCGATATGCTCCGTCGAACGCCTGCCTGCCGCCTCCCCGTTCGCGCGGATATTGTAAGCGCCGGCAGGCACTTCATGCAAATCTGCCACCTGCATCAGCAATGTCTTCTGAATCTCATCCATGGATACACCCTCCCGCATTATGTTTGCACTCAAGATTGCCGCTCAACAGGCCCGGCAGTATCTCCTCCTTCGTCCCTATATTCTGTATCTCGCCGTTTGCGATCACCACGATCTTGTCCGCTATGTCCAGAATGCGCTCCTGGTGGGAGATGATCACGATATTTCCCTGCGTCTTGTCGTGCATCTTCTCGAATACTTTGATCAGATTCTGAAAACTCCAAAGATCGATCCCCGCCTCCGGCTCGTCAAACACGGACAGCTTCATGCCTCTGGCGATCACAGTCGCGATCTCGATCCGCTTGAGTTCCCCACCGGAAAGGCTGCTGTTCACCTCACGGTTAATATAATCCCGCGCGCAAAGTCCCACCTCGGCAAGATACTTGCACGCGCCCTCGATGCTGAGCTTCTCCCCGGCTGCCAGCCTGATCAGATCGAGCACTGTGATGCCCTTAAACCTTACCGGCTGCTGAAAGGCAAAGCTGATACCCAGATTTGCACGGTCCGTGATGGACATGTCTGTGATGTCCTGCCCTTCAAAGATGATCTGTCCTTCTGTCGGCTGTATGATCCCTGCGATCATCCTGGCAAGCGTGGATTTCCCACCCCCGTTTGGCCCTGTGATCGCCGTAAACCGATCGTCTATCTTTAAGTTGATATGATTTAATATATCCTTTCCGTCCTCGTCCTCAACGTGGTAGGATATATTTCTTAGTTCCAGCATATGTCAATTCCTCCTCCCGTCAATCGTAAAATTAATTATCGTATATATATGTTACAGTTCACACAGGACTTAGCATTTACTGTTAAGTCCTGTGTGAGCTGTAACTATATCATTGCACTGATTTTTTCGGAATAAATTCCAGTTTTAATGTCATTCCCATGCCATCGGCAAGTCTTTTTAGCAATTTTAATGATGGATTCCTCGTCCCGTTTTCCAGTTTGCTGATATCGGCCTGATCAATCCCTGTTCGCTCGGCAAGTTCTTTTTGAGAAAGGTTCTGTGATATTCTGGCGTCCACCATCGCACGGATCACATCCATTTCAGGCTGGCTGTCTTCCCACTCTTTCCTAAATTCATCAGTCTGTAACTGATCATCCAAATATTCATCAAGTGTTTTCATATCATAAATCACCACACATTTCTAAATTCCATCCGTCGCCTCTTTATGTGTTTATACATCTATACTATGGCATATATACCATATTGTCAACAATTTTATCAGATTTCTACCCGGAAGCAGATCTCCTGCCCATGCTCCTGTTCTGACAGCTCCACCGTGATCTCCCCCCTGTGGCGCTTTGCGATCTGGTTTGCCTGATAGAGTCCCAGTCCCCTGCCCTCGCGGTTATCCTTCGTCGTGTATCCCTTTTCAAAAAAACACGCGATCTCACTCATCGTCAGATCTTCCACCTGATTCCTGATCGCAAAGATCAGCTTGTCATTCTGGGCGTCGAGCACCATCTCCACTTTGTTCCTCTCAGGTGTTGCCGCCTCGAACGCATTGTCCGTGAGTGTCCCGATGATCTCGACCAGCGCGTGTTCTGACACCGGTGTCACGATCTCCTGGCTCAGCACCTGTATATCGATATCAATATATCCGGGCGCACTGATGATCTTGCTGTACAGAAATCCTGCCAGTATCTTGTCCGATATCCGCAGGAGCGCCGGATTGCAGCGCGACTTGTCCTCGTAGATGTCCTTGCAGTACGCTGACTGCGCCTCCACGAGCTCATCGTAATCCGCGATCGTCACATGCATGTTCAGTATCGCATTCATATGATTGTCAAACTCATGCTGCCGCGCCCGGATATCTTTGGTCAGCTCCTCCATCGGCTTTATGTAGAGCTTGTAGATCTTCAGCTCCTGTTCCTGGCGCCGCAGCGCCGCATAGTTCTGCATCCAGTCCAGCAGTCCCAGTATGATCACAGAAAATACGATGCCAAACAGAACCATCACTTTGATATCCAGTGTGTGGCTCAGATACAGGTCGACAAGCAGATACAATGTGATGATCAGCGCGACCACGCAAAAGATCCTGTATAAAAATTTCCTGCCAAGTTCAGCCATGATGATGCTCCCCTTTACATTCCCAGTCTTTTTCGGATCTCATTCTTGTAGGTGATACCGATCTCCACCTGCTCGCCGTTTTTCATGCTGATCAGCCCGTTCACGGTATCCACATAATCGATATGATCCTGGTTCACCACGCACATGCGGTGCACCTGCAGAAATCTTTCACCGGGAAGCTTTTCGAGCAGTTGTTTTATGGAAAGATATAAGACCTTCATCTCTTCCTTCAAGAGTACAAAGTTCACTCCCCTTGGCACCGCTTTGATACACACGATATCCTTGCAGAAGATCTTGTAATTGATACTGTCCTTCCTGACGACCACATAGTCCTCCCTCGTCTCCCCCTGCTGTGACAAAAAAAGCAGTTTTCCAACAAGCTTCCTAATATCCTCCTCATTGTACGGCTTTACAAGATACTGGTAACAGTGAAGCTCCCTGTAGGCGGTCAGCTCCATGTTTGCCAGCGAGGTGATCATAATGATCGGCGTGAAGGCGTACTCCTTTCTCATGCGCACCTCCCGCGCAAAGGTGATTCCGGAAATATCGCTGCTGTCATCTGTCTGCAGATTAATATCGAGCAAAAAAGCCTGGAAGGGCGGCTGCGCCTCCCCGCCGAGCGCAGCCCTCGCCTCCTCCAGACTGTTTACCGGAACAGCACGCACATGTCCGGATACCCTCTCTACCATCACAGTAATCGCCTCCAGGCACTCCTTACTGTCCTCCAGTATCAATATCCTTGTCATGTCCGCTTCCCTCCTGTCCCTGATCCCATATTACTCTTACTTCAAGATCTCCCCGACCGATTTTGCAAGCCCTGCCACGCCCTGGATCTCTGACGGGATAATGATCTTTGTCGCACTGCCGTTCGCCGCCTTCTCAAATGCCTCGAGCTTCTTGATCGTGAGCACTGCCTCGTCGGCACCCGCATCCTTCAGGAACTTTATACCCTCCGCATTCGCCATCTGTACGACACGGATCGCCTCAGCCTGACCTTCCGCCTCGCGGATCTTTCTCTCCTTCTCAGCTTCCGCGCGGAGGATCGCAGCCTGCTTCTCCGCCTCCGCCTCGAGGATCGCAGATTCCTTCTGGCCTTCTGCGACAAGGATCGTCGACTTCTTCTCACCTTCCGCGCGGAGGATTGCCTCACGTCTCTCACGCTCTGCCTTCATCTGCTTCTCCATCGCATTTCGGATCGCCTCAGGCGGGATAATGTTCTTCAGCTCGACGCGGTTCACCTTGATGCCCCACGGGTCTGTGGCAACGTCAAGCGCCGAACGCATATTCGTATTGATGATCTCCCTCGACGTCAGTGTCTGGTCAAGCTCCATCTCACCGATGATATTTCTCAGCGTCGTCGCCGTCAGCTTCTCGATCGCCATGATCGGATTGTCCACACCGTATGCAAACATCTTCGGATCCGTGATCTGGAAAAACACGACCGTGTCGATCTGCATCGTGACGTTATCCTTGGTGATCACGGGCTGCGGCGGGAAATCCACCACCTGCTCCTTCAGATTGACCCTCTTGGCAACCCTGTCCAGAAGCGGTATCTTGAAGTGAAGTCCCACGCCCCATGTAGTGTCATACCCGCCGAGACGCTCGATAACGTATGCCGAAGCCTGCGGCACGATGCGCACATTCACCGCCAAAAGGACGATGATAATGAATAAAATGATCAATAAAATCTCTATCATACTGTTTCCTCCTCCTCATAACTTTCAATCAGTTCTCCTGCACCTATGATCTGTTTTCTATCATGCCTCCTCGTACTTTTCAACGATCAGTCTCACGCCCTTGATATCGACCACCTTTGCCAGACTACCCGCTGCGATCTTGTTCTGGTCATCCGCGGCCCGCACCGTCCATTCCTGACCGTTTACCACGGCACAGCCTTTTCCTACGATGTTGTCGACATCCTGCGTGATCCGCACGACCTTGCCGATGATCCCCTCGTAGTTCGTCCTTGTGCGCGTATTGTTTATGTACCTTACCGCCAAGGGCCTTGTGAAGATCAGCATGCCAAGTGATATCAGCAGAAATACCGTCATCTGGAGTATGAGTCCCCCGCCCAGCATGGAGACAATGATCGCCACCAGTGCACCGATCGCAAACCAGATCGTCGTCAATCCCACTGTCACGATCTCGATGATGATGAGTATGATCATGGCAGCCAGCCATACCATTGTGTTTGTCATGATACCTCCTCCTTTCCCTGTCAGGAAGCCTGCGGTTTTCTTCTGCACGCTCCTGATAAGTACACTTTACCGCATCGTATCATTTCACACAATAGGTTTTGCGTGAATGCAGTGAAATCCGTATTCAATGCAGAGAACATCTATTCATTGATCCCCTTCCGGTACTCGGCAAGCTCTTGCTGAAAATCCTCCGTCTTGTGGTATCCGCAGGAAAACATCTCCGGACAGAAGCCTCTGTAGATACATTCCCTGACCATGCAGCTCGCAAGCTCCGGTTCTGTCCTGGCGATCTGCTCCTTGACAAGCTGCCACGCCTCCCGCGTCTCCGGACTCGCGCAGTTGCACAGACGTTTGCGACTGATATTGATCAACGCCTGCGCGTCCGCCTCGCACGCATGATTGACCAGCGCTCCCTGCGGCAGCTCATCGCGGTCAACGCCTGTCCGGTCGCTCCGCTGCGTCGATACCCAGTGCTCGATCCCGATCTTGTGCCGCACCATGTGGACACTCACCCACGATTTCAGATCCTTCCACCGCCAGTAAAACCGCATGCGCCTGATCGGGGAATGCTCCGACAGGATCAGCCTCCTCTTCCACTCAGAATCGGGATATCTGCCCGTTGTCTTGTTGATCGTATTCATGGCGGAATCCTTGATATCCTGCCAGTTATCCTCATGTTTAAATAAATCGATATGCATACTTACCCCTATTCCCTTTCCTTCCTGGCCTCTGAAAGTCTCCTGACAGTCCCTTCGATCTGTGCCCTCTCCAAAGAAAGCTCCCCGATCAGATGATACAGCGTCCAGCTAACATTTTTCGGCGTTATGACTGCCTTGAGCTTTGTCGGGGACAATCCTACTTTCTTATAAGAAAACAGAAACTCATCCAACTTCTTGTCCGGGATACCAGAAAAAATAATGATCTCCGGCATGCAGAATATCGCCGGCGCCTTCTCCTCCTGCGGAATGTCAAGAGGCGGAGCACCTTTCAGCCCGGCAAGCGTGCCGACCTGTGTATCCAGGTCAGACGGTTTCAACTGCTTTGTCGCTATGGACATGCTCATGCCGAGCACCTCCATCTGTATCTTTTTCTTTTCGTCCTGCACATAGTACAGGATCATGCTTTTCTGTGTCTCCTTCATATAGTATGCCCAGCCTTTCCTACAAAAATTTGTCAATCGCGTTTTTCAGCTCCTCGATCGACTCTGTATCATTCTCTCGCACTGCATCTACAATGCAATGATCGATATGATCCTTTAAGATCACACGGCTCACGCTGCTGATCGCCGACTTTACAGCCGCCAGTTGTATCAGCACCTCACTGCAGTCCCTGCCGTTTTCCACCATTGTCCTGACAGATTTCATATGGCCTATGATCTTGGACATTCTGTTCAGGACTGCCTTGGTCTCCTTGTGCGTATGTGTGTGCGAATGCCCATGCTGATGCGTATGGTCATGCACGATCCCCTGTTCATGCATCATATCGTGTGTCAAATCCCTATCCATTCCTGTCCTCCATCATCATTTTTATCACCGCATTGGCGGCATATTTTACCTGCACGGGTCTGTGCGATCGAGTAGGGAAGAACCCTCTTCCCCTACTCGCGCGCCGGGCACCCGTCAGCGTACGCTGACAATCTTCCTCTGGGTGCCCGTGTGCATAAAAAGTCCGCCAGTACCACATTGCTGACATCGATCCCTGCGTCCGTCAGCCTTATGCGGTCACCACTCCGGATCAGCATTCCCGCTTTCTCCCACTTGCGCAGTATCTCACCATAGACATCATCGATCCCCACACCAAAGGTGTCCGTAAACTCCAGCCGGGACACACCGTCTGTCATGCGCAGCCCCAGAAACATAAATTCTTCCATGTGATCCACCCGCGATAATTTTTGTACGTCCTCTTTTACGTCCTGCCCTATGTCCGCATCGTCTACAAAGGCAGAGAAATAGCGCTCCATATCGTCCGTATTTTTCCACCGCACATTGTCCACCATGGAGGACGCCCCCAGACCAAAGCCGGCATAATCGACAGTATGGCCGGTCCCGCGCTGCCAGTAGATGCAGTTATGCCTACACGCATATCCCGCTTTCGCATAGTTTGATATCTCATAGCGCTGATAACCTTTTTCCGCGAGGATCTGCCTGGTCGCCTGGTACATCCGCCGATCCTCGTCCTCGTCAGGCACAGGCGGATATTCGTCCAGCCTGTCATGCAGATGCGTTCCCTCCTCAATGATCAGGCTGTAGGCAGAAATGTGTTCCGGCTGCAGGGCTGTCACTTTTTCCAGCGTCCCCACCCAGCTATCCATGTCCTGCCCCGGCAGTGCCGACATGAGATCGACATTAATATTGGCAAAGCCCGCTTCCCTCGCCAGCCGATAGGTCTGCAGAAAATCTTCATACGTGTGAATGCGTCCCAACAGCTTTAGCTCCGCATTGTCCGCAGACTGTAATCCCATGCTCAGTCTGTTCACCCCAGAGCTCTTTAATCCTGTCAGCTTATCACCGTCCACAGTCCCGGGATTCATCTCCATCGTGATCTCAGCCTTTTTTTGAATGTGGTAATACCGGTCCAGACATTCGAGGATCCCTGCAGCCTCTCCTGCCTCCAATATAGAAGGCGTACCGCCGCCTAAAAAGATCGTATGCACCTCATACCCCGCATACCGCGCAGCCTCCCGCGCGATCTCCCTTCGCAGTGCCGCCGCATACGCCTGCCGCCGCTCTTTTGGAGCCGGTCCTGACAGGAAATCACAGTAGGCGCATTTCCGGACACAAAAAGGAATATGAATGTACACCCCGATTGAACGCATCACGCTTCACTCCTCTCTCCCGACATTTCCAGCTAATCCTTCTATTCCAACCCTTATTTACCAATCCACATCTGAAATATTCCAATCTTTGCATAGATGCCTCTGTCAGCCTGCCATCTTTTCATTATACCAGACTTCATAACTTAATCAAGTTATTTATCCGCACTACACTCAACACCCTGCTTTGATGCCCGATTGTACGCCAAATGATTTTCTTATTAAATCCCCGATCATTTGATTGTACTTCTAAACGCTGCGAGATATAATGAAATGAAAAGTGGAGGTGTAAAAAATATGTGTGATCTACCTAAAAGACCCGTTCAGCATATCATTGACGAACAAGGAATCCTGCTATTGCAAACGATCCTTGAACCGAAACATTATATTTTCCGCTCCCTGGGCGGGCGTGACTATGGAATCGACGGCTTGCTGGAAATAGCAGAGAACGGATATGTTACCGGAAAAATGTTTTCATTGCAATTAAAATCTTCGGAGAATTTTCCTGACTTCACCGAAATCAGACATGAGAACAATGGCAATGACAACGATTCTATCTCTCGAATCGGAAGGATAGCTGGCAGTATTCCAGTGCCAATAAAGAGATCAACCTGCAATTATTGGCTCCAGAGCCCGCTTCCCGTCCTGCTTGTATTAGCAGATATAAAACACCATTGTTTGTATTATACAGACATCAAAGCCCAGATACGGCAGCGATACCGTGAATTTGTATCAAAAGATCATTTTATGTTTTATATACCCGCAGATAGCAGGCTTGAAGAAATGAATACGGAGACGATCCAGTCAAGCGAAGGAATATGCAATACTTATCGTCACATGATGTTTGAGCGAAATAAATTTCTGATGCTTGAATACCCAGACTTCTTTAATTCCGTACGAGATTTTGTGACAAACAGAATGAAATATTATGAACATATTGACCATCAGAACGCTGATCCGTTTTTGACGCAGTCAATGAACTTTTATAACACTACCAGGCATCTTCATCACTTATTGCAGATCATTTCCAGGCATCTTGACGTCGCTTTCGATAATATTGATTTCTATAAGGTTCGAGAAAAATACAAGGATGCATACAGGCATTATGATGTTTGGGAGGAGTATGATGTACTGGAAATAGAGATTTCGGAACTGCATTCCAGAATTCAGGAAAATATGCTAAACATAATAGATACGCTGAGAGAATTGATCATAAGTATCGAAGGGGATTTCTGGGAAACACAATATCCAGGAATATATGCCGAAGCGGAGAAGATGTCGTCTCGGGAATTTCGTGATAACTGCTATTGGATATGAAATGACAAAAGGTATAAAACCTTACAAGGTAAGGTTTTATACCTTTATATACCATTCAAATTTTGCAACTGCTTCCCTGCGGCAACATCATACATCGTCTTCAAGCAGGGAATACTCCTTAAGCAGACCTATCATTCTATCCTTGTCCCTTACAGCTTCATTCCATTCATCCAGCCGCCCGCCATTAGCAAGTAATTGATACAGTTCTACAGCCAACTCTATCCCACGCTTCTCTCCGCGCTTTTCGCCTTGTTTTTCACCTCGTTTTTCACCTCGTTTTTCGCCTCGTTTTTCGATATAATCCAGTGTCGCATCCATATATATGCCTCCTTCCAGTTCCTCATCCGATACTCTGTCTATATATTCCACATATCTCTTGTCGTTTTTTATTTTACTAAGAGCATACCATGTTTCACGGTGCATTGCAAGGGCTGTTTTGAGCTGTTCCTCATCGTAATGCTCCTGCAGCATCAGCAGAAATGATTTCAGGTCACCCTCAAACTCATTAAGCTGCTCCTTTGTCATGTGCCTTGCGTCAATCAGGTTCATTTGGTAATCCGGTGTTGCCTGGAGCAGCCAGCCTTTCATGTCCTCCGGAACATCCAGCATGTCATACAGGCTTTTGGGTCCATCCCACGGCTGGCTGCCTGTGTAAAATACGAGCGTCACTACTGGCACTATCCTGGTACCTTTTGGCACACCGCCTGCATACTTTTTCAGCGTTTTATCCTCCCTTGTCTTCTGGGATATCTTCCTGCACTGGGCAGCATAAGATACTGCGTCAATCTCCATGCACCTTACCGGCATGTAATAATGTACATCCGTTTGTCCCTCCACTCCCAGGATAATCTGAAATGCTGCCTTATCCTTAAAGAGCATCGTCACTTTTTCGGCGTCCCGAAATCTTTCCATCAATTCATAAGTTCCATCACTACGATCTATCATGTCCTGATTTGCAGCATCCAGTTCCCTTAAACTGTCACCGTCTATGTGCACCGCTCCATGGTAGACCCCTTTTTCAAACAACTGTGCAAATACGGAATTGATCTTAATAAAATTCTTGACACTGATGTCAATATCTCCCATATGATTTTTTCCTCCTCTCTTGTTTGTCAGGAATAATCGTATCATATGTTCGATTTGTCTGTAAAGAGTTTTTCGGTCTAAAGTATGATAATGCCTTTTGTCAAGCGTTCAATCGCCGCGTTATCTGCCACTTTATCAAATCTATTCCTGTTTCTCCGTTTTAACCTCATCAATCCATCTGAAATACATTACAGACAATCCCAATTACTCTCCGAGTACTCTTTCAGCGTCCATGAAAAGAAAGAGAATATTGCTGTCATGAAAATTAGTGCGAATGTGGACATGATCAACATGAACTTTATGATCGATTTTTTCATCGTACACCTCTTATTTCTTAATATCATAGGTAAATCGGTTCAAACTTTCACTGCCTTTGAGATCCTTAGATCTAGCAAATACACCTCTACAACAAACTATTACAGTACCTTTTCATCTTCCGCCACTCTTTTCAATCATATACTTATACGGATAAAATATGATTTGGATCCATCGTAAACACCCAACCCTAGTAAACAGCCCGATCACCGAAAAAGCTAAAATTAATTGCAAAACTATCATAAAACACAATACAACAAAAGGTGCTTTTATGTTAAACATTTCTACTATCACATAATAACAAACATACTGTGAAAGTCCGTTTATCATATAAATCACCATACTATTGCGTCCACACAACGCCAAAAAATCAATATGCGGAATATTTTTGATACACATATACATAATAAAAATGGATATGCCCACAAATATTTTTACAAACTTATCCAATCCAAATGAGATATAACGGTCTACTCCGATTAATAACATATTGAGACATACGATGAGCATTATGTTAACCCGTTTCCTATCAACCGAATATCTGCATATCACATACCCCACACAAAAGAATACCCCCCGCACTCCCCTTATTCAAAATTAAGCCCAAGCCGTGACCAATCAAAACCAAAATAATAGCGATTCCCCGAAGCATATCCACTTTCTTATTTCTACAAGTACCTTCTCTCATGTAATCCTCCCATTATGCTTTTTTCTGTAATGATTATATATGCATATATTACGGCCTTCTTTTTTTACATTGCAAAATAACACGGCAAATAAAATCCACATCATCCTCACTCAAATCCGCATATAGTGGTAATGTGAGTATCCGTTTGCTAATATGTACTGCTACAGGTGTAAGAGTCACATCATATTTTCCATGAAAACATTCGAAAGTGTTTGTCAATGGATAAAAATACTTTCTCGCGCCTACTCCGTTTTCAGCCAATTTATCGAACACTTCATTACGACTAAAACCAAATATTTTTTCATCTATCATAATTGGGAAATACGCATAATTTGATTCAACATTCTCTTGCAGTGGACTTAGCTGTATGCCTTCAATCCCTTCCAAACAACTTCTATAATGTTCTGCGATGGATTTCCTTTTTAATATTTCATCATTTACATGTTTTAAATTGCAAATTCCCATTGCTGCACAAAATTCGTTCATTTTCGCATTTGCACCCACTCCGTCAACAACTTCTGGCCCACGTATACCAAAATTCTTTAACCTATAAATTCTCATGCCAAAATCAGAATCATTAAAGCAGACAGCCCCACCTTCAATCGTGTTAAAAACTTTAGTGGCATGGAAACTAAAACAGGATACATCTCCAAATGTTCCAATTCCTTTTCCTTTATATGTCTCACCAAAAGCGTGCGCTGCGTCATAGATAACTTTTAATCCATATTTATGGGCAATCCGTTCGATCTCCTCAATATTACAAATATTACCATAAACGTGTACTGGTACAATCGCGCATGTTCTATCCGTAATCAGTGACTCTATCTTATCCGCATCTATTGTAAAATCAGATGCATTAATATCACAAAAAACAGGTATCAAACCGTT
Source organism: Lachnospiraceae bacterium (assembly GCA_021770755.1). Lineage (GTDB taxonomy): Bacteria > Bacillota > Clostridia > Lachnospirales > Lachnospiraceae > COE1. The sequence goes on along the minus strand of JAETQI010000012.1, from coordinate 58,078 downwards.
TCGCACAATGGCGTGCGTTGTCGATGCAAAAGTAAACGGTGTTGTAATTACCTCCCCACGCAGATTCAAAGCCTGCAACGTCAATTCTAATGCCATATGTCCATTTGTCAACAGATCAATATTGGATACTCCAAGATATTCTTTCAGCTTCTCCTGTAGCTGTCTGTGCTTTACTCCCATATTCGTCAGCCAATGTGTTTCCCACAATTCTTTGATCTCATCCATATACTCATCTAACGGCGGCATGGATGATCTGGTTACTAATATGTTCATATGTTTATCACCTCATAATTCCCAGTAATGATTTTTTGAAATTAATTCATAGTATTCTGATGCAAGAACACCAACTTCAACCAGGTCCCTATATTCTCCCTTTTTAAATATATATTTTCGTCTGATTCCTTCTTCCTTCCATCCACATTTCATATACATTCCTTTTGATGCCAGATTATTCGAGAACCAACTTCCATTCAAACGATTTAATCCTAATTCATCAAACGCGTATCGCATAACCGCCATTACCGAATCCGTACCGATCCCCTTTGAACGCCTCTCTTTATTTGCAAGTTTAATCCCATGACCCGCATGCCGATTTTTCCAATCAATATTAATCAATGTAGCTATCCCAACAGCTCCGTCATTAGGGGTCTCGATTATAAATCTAAAGTTATGATTATCACTCATATTATTTTCAAACCATCTATTCTGTTGTTCTAACGATAATGGAAATGACCAGCCAACTACTGCATCTTCAAGTTCTGGATCATTGAACATACTACATACTAATTCCATATCCACTTTTTCCATCGCCCTTAACATAACATACTTTCCTTTGATATTCATACACTCTCGTCCTTTCATTTCAAAACCACATATAAATAATATAATTATTTTATGAATCATGCATAATTATGGAAAGTATTGAAGTGTAATATTGATTAACAGGGAGATGTGTTTATACTTTTATGAATCAAGTAACTTGATCATATACTCACTTTTATCTGAGCAATGACTGTCAAACAAAAAACCATTTTTCAAATAAAAATGTATGGCTTTTCCATTATCTCTTTTCACTTCGAGTTTAAGCCTCTTCATCCCTTTGTTGTGTGCAATATCACAGCATGCTAAAATCAGATTCCGACCAATATGTTTTCCCTGATATTCCGGCAAAACTGCTATCAGAGTAAGATATCCCTCGTTTTCTGACAAATTATTAGCATATAATACAGCATATCCAAGCACATATGCATGATGAGCAACAATAAATACTCCATTCACATCTATTTTGTGAAACAACTCTCCAAATTCATTCCTTTCAAGGATCGAATTCTGAAATGCTCTATCGCATTCATTCATTATGTAGTATTTAATTCTCTGAGAGTAAACCATATCAATGACAAAATCCCTAATCCCCCCCCACCCGAATATTTGTTCTTGCATCTATTTTCGTTCTTTAAAATTGAATACATCATCATATCCACAAATTCCCCATTTTTATATATTGCATTCCTTTTTCTTCCCTCCAAGACAAATCCTGCTTTTTCATACAAATGCTGTGCCCGTTTATTCGACTCTAAAACAGCCAGCTCTACCCTTTCAAGATTCATGTTGCAGAAAGCATGTGCGAGCATCTCTGACAATGCAAACGTTCCTAACCCTTTATTCTGATTTTCTTCTAGTCCTATCATAATATGCAACTGTGCAGAACGATTGATAAAGTCAATATTCGTCAGACTGATCAATCCCAAGATTTTATCATTTTCTGCAACGATTGCACATCTGACAGTATTTCCACGACTCTCCATATAATCTTCATACCATTTTACATCCACATCTGAATTGATAAATCGAAATGGTGCTCCAAGCATGTCAATCAATTCGTGCTGATTTCTCCATGTATTAATTTCACTGATATCTTTTCGTTCCAATTCTCTTAATTTCATCATCTTTCAATCACACTTCCTCCAACAAATCACAAATCCTTTTCATTTCTCTTACCCCATATCGTTGGTCACAGGGCAATGGCAGTATATTCTCCGCATACCGATATTCCAGACTATCAGGCACCGCATCTTTTAATACATTAGGCCACAATGTCGGAATATATATTCTTTCGCAGATAAGCTGTTTCCTTATCTCTGCACCATTATCTACAAGCAGCGGATACGCAAACGCACCTTCAGCCTGTTTCAATTGCAATTTATTTCTTTTGTTTAGATATTCATGTAAATAGTTATAGTTACAAGTTCTTTTCCTTTTTACAAACTCATAATCAATCCCATGAAGGAGATTCGTTGTAAGTCTGGACATCCGCTTTATTGGCTCTGTGTCAAATAACTCGTTATTTTTAACATACATATCATAGAATTCAGATGCCGGTCTTTCATATCTTCCATAAATAAATAGCATTCTAGTGTATGATTCATCATTTTTTATCTCTTCATCCAATTTTATATCCGTATAAAGAAATGCCCCATCTGTCACACCAAAAAATTTGCGACATGTATATAAAGTATCCACCCCCTGCACCGGTGTCGCAAAATAGGCCTGGGCATTATCTACAATAACTTTTCCATATGTATTGTAATATTTTTCTATATCAGATGCGGAAAACTGTCCATAATAATTAACAAGATACAGCCACTCGTCAACTTTCAAATCGATCGGATGAAACCCTTCATCAATGTTATAATAATGTATCTCCACCCCTTCCTTCAGACATGTATCCCTAACAGAGGCACACAAGAAAAGAGGCAGTGCAATTTTCTTGATTTTCCTCGCTCTTATGAGATATGCAAGACAATTCCTTCCGCAATTCAATGAAAGCGCATCCTCATGCAGCATAGGAAGATAATATCTGTCCAATCCAAGGTATCCTCCGATACTATCCGTCGTCATATATTTCATTCCTCCCTATTCCTTCTCGACAATCGGCCTCATCCATTGTTCCATATGGTCCATTTTCTCAAGCATTTCAGACTCACTGGAAAATCGCAAAATAAGTGTCCCTAACGTCCCATTAGAACCTGTAAAGGCTTCTACCCTGTCTCCCTTTCTGAAAAAGGGCTGATACTCCACAACATTATTCTCCCTAAAATCTTCGTCCATCCAGATATTGTGCAATATTCCTGATGTCTGACTATGTATCATGTAATTTGCCCAATATCCTACCGGTTCAACCATATGTAAGTCACTGCAGTCCTCTCCCATGGCAGCCCTGATCGTATATTCAACCATATTCACGCCTGTCGCGTATTGCGTCACCTGTGCAATCAGGTTTCCACCGTTGCGCGGGCCAATTTCCATCAAATAAACGTTTTCGTCCCTATCAATCCGTGCATCAAAATTATAAGCCTGTGTCTCCATATCAAGTAGTGAAATTGCACGCTGGATTTCATTATGTAACTTCTGATGTATTCTTTGCGGCTTATTATATGGCCAACTTTCTCCTACAGGAACGTATGGATTAATCCCGCTTGCATCAAAATGTTCATTGGCAAAACATCTAAACCGAAGTTCCCCCTTTACGGAAAAACCGTCCCCTGCAATCTGGTATCCATACTTTTCTACATACTCCTCAACAATAAAGCGTTTGCATCTAGAATACACGACTGCTTCATCAACAGCCTGCTTAAGTTCATCAATTAAATCTACTTTTTTAACCCCTTTACTTCCAGATGAATCTACCGGCTTAACCATTACAGGAAATCGAAACATTTCCACTTCCTGAAGTAACTGATCAAATTCAGCATAAGCATATCCCTTTGCTTTCGGAACACAAAACCCATTATTTGTTAAAAATTCCCTGAACTTATCTTTATTTGACAGTATTTCTACTGATTTATAAGGACTTGTCGGAAATCCCATACGTTCTGCAACATAAGCGGCTGTAGGTGCTGCAGGATCTGATGCGTAACATACTATTCCGTCAACCTTCAACTCTTGCGCAAGGCGCAATACCGCCTCTTTATCCGTTGTACTGACATTGTGATACTCGTCTGCATACTTATGTCCAGGATTGTCGGGAAGATAATCACAAGTTATTGTATAATACCCTAACTTTTTTGCTGTAATAACAGACGGAACCTGAAAATAAGAACCACCTAACAATAATATTTTTTTCATACTTCGCTCATGCAGCCTCTCTATTCTACTGCTGCTTACTCCTTTCTATCACATATGTAGTGGAAAATTCACCTTCATACAATTTTTCCATCTCATAACCTTGCAAATTCTCCATTAGCACATCCATAATCTGATCAGTACTATACGGATTTTTGTATGTTGAAATATAAATAATTCCTTCTGTAACAAAATCCATGTAATCACATATATTGATATATCCATTCGATATATTGGAAATATTGCTCACAAACACTTCCTCAAAATTTAACAACTGACATAAATCCGATGTAATACATGGATTTACATTGTCTGATATGTATACACATTTTTTATATGGTGCTATTACTTGATTGTTTTGCCTGTGATGCATATATAAAAAATTAGGTTTGAACCGAAGAACAGTCAACATACTGACACAAAACAATATTGGTATTATACATTTACCTATCCATTTATTATGTATAATGATCGCCCTTTTTAAGCCAAACATCATATACCCAACTAATAATACGTAAAAAGGCAAGAGATTATAAATATAGCGTATCGTTGGCATTGAAATGCACACAATCACCAAATTAGCTAACAATGCTGGCATTATTATTATTTGCACTTCTATTCTTTTATTTTCCAATCCCAGCATTCTTTTGTGATTTGATATCGAGGCAATGCATACCCCCCCCCCGAATACCCCTGTCAAAAAGAGTGCATGTCCCATCTGCTTCAATAATTGCCAAAACCTTGATGGATAATCATTGAATGCCAACAAGTGCTGCCATGCAGTTATCCCATCTCCTGTTCCTTTTGTCATCTGTAAAATACAGTTAGGAAACATTAAATACATACTTACAATGCCAAATAAAGAAAACAACAGGAAAATGAATGCCTTTTTATATTGCTCTCTCTTCCATTGATATCGTATATAAAACGAACATAAGAAAAACGCATAGAATACAAAATAATATTGTGTCATTAATCCCATAAATAAAACTATGGAGATAATCGGATACAAATAATACCCTTCTTGTCGCAAAAGCTTCAAGACAATCATTGCCAGCAGTACTGTCAGCAATGTCATAAGCATATACATCCGAACAAATAACAACGTTTCCAAACCTGCTGAACTTAATCCATATAATATTATTACACTCAACGAAATATTTATCTCACTATCAAACAACTTGTTTGCCAATACTAAAAGCAAAACCAGTGTCAGTACATAAAATATCATATTTGGAATTAATCCCAGCCATTTGGAAAAAGAACCGGGAAACAAAGAACAGATAGTATGCAAAATATCATAGTATAGTGGCGGATGAACGTCCTGCGTCTGATTATAGTACACCGAATCATAATTGAATTTATTATCGCCTGCTGCCACATAATTAAATAATTCCTTATAAGTGATTATTTTCTCTGTAATATCTCCATCCATCACATCTACTAAAAACGGTTTATATTCACTATTAGACAGTCCGAATGAATAAATTTCATCAAGAAAATATCCTGACTTTGCATTACAAAAACAAAATGCCACTAAAGTTACCATTATGATTACTGATACTTGTTTACTTCTTTTAAACTTTTTCTGCATACTGAACAAATCCTTCCCGAATATTTTGTGTTTATCTGCTTTTCTTCTTATCAATCATTCGAGAGACGATTCCCCAAATATAAAAGAACGAATTGTTTTTGAATATCATTGAAAACCCAATATATACTATGATCCCCAATATTAACTGAATGACAAGTATCAAACTATCTGCCAAATGCAAATAGCATACTGGATATATTACACTCCCCATCATCGTCGCCAGAGCAATACTAGGCAAGATATCTTTTAACTGGTCAATATATCTATAATTTAATAATTTCCTATTAGGCCATGCATTGATAACCTGGCATATCAGACCAATCATCAATTGACTATATGCCATCGCCATAACTCCACGATTTACAGTAATTAACAAAGACATTAATCCAACAACTTTTTTAATGATCTCCAATTTCAGAAACAGGTCACTTCTCCCCATTGCATTAATCGCATTTAGATTCGCTGTATGAATAGGCCAAAACATATATGTTATACAAAAGATTCTCAGGTATGGAACACATGGCAGCCACTTATCTGTTAACGCAAATCTGACAAGCGGCTCTGCCATGGACATCATTCCGATCATAAGCGGCGCCATAATATATACACTTGTCATAATTGACCTTCTCGTCATATTCTTTACATGTTCGCGCTCATCCTGCACATTGCTCATAGCCGGCAGCAGAACACTATCGATACTGGTATTCACATTGCTTACAATCAATTTTGGGAACTTATCTCCCTGATTATAAAGTCCCAAATCTGCGGGGGTATACACTCGTCCTATAATCAAGGACCATAAATTGTTATATCCTGTGTCAAGGATTGCAGAAACCAAAAGCTTCCATCCAAATGAATATAGTCTTCTCAGACGTTTCATTGAAAACACTGCCTGTGGTCTCCACCGCACTGTTATCCATAAAATAACTGTATCAATCGTCACATTTATCACATTTTGAACGATCAGCGCCCACACCCCACACCCCATATATGCCATTATGACTCCAACTATGGCCGCGCAGACTGTCCCTCCCAACGTTGAAAAGAAAAAGCATTTGAACAACATGTTTCTGGCAACATACGCCTGTTGAACGTTTTTTAATCCTGATATAACAAGCGTCAGACCAAGCACCCGTATCATTGGAACCATTTCCATATTATGATAAAAAGCTGCAATGACAGGCGCTGTCGCATAAAGTATCAAATACAATCCACAACAAAAGAATATATTAACATAAAAAACTGTTGAGAAATCTATGTTATCGGCATCCTTTTTCTGTATCAATGAATTTCCTAAACCTGAGTCAACAAATATCTGTGCAATACTGATGAATACTGTCATTAATGCAATTGTCCCATATGTATCAGGTTCCAAAAGACGTGCTAAGACAATCGACACAACAAACGTGACCATTTGCGCACTACATCGCTCTGCAAAACGCCAAATAAAATTAGAAAGAATTTTTTTGTTTTCCATATTCACAGCCTATTTGTCAAATATACTTTCATGACAATTTTCCATAATGGATAAAATCTATAGCCTTCATATCTGTACTTCTTTATCAATCTTCTAATACCTTTTTTTGTATGAAGAGATTCGGAATAATACTCATGCGATGTTAATTTCTTTGCTGCTTTAATAACATCTTCTTTTGAGTCGGAATGTAAAATGATATAATCACATTCTCTTTCCAAACATCCGTAATCCATAATTTCACATCTTTTTGCAATTATGTTATTATATCTATATTGTGTTTTCTCGTTAAATTCATTCAGATAGGAAATTCGATCTCTCTCAATTTTCTGTTTTTTCATTAAACCAGCATCATAATTCATTTTTGTTAATCCGTTTGGATTATTAAAATTATATACTGACATCATTTGCGGCAAACAAACCACTACTCCATTATAAAAGGCCCACGTTAACATTACGTAATCTCCAAACATATAGTAATTGCCTGTCCACTTTTCATTTTCTCTTCTTACAAAGTAAGAAGATGTATGAACACTCCATTTTAAAAATATTTCCTCTTCTGTTAATATATGAATATCCTTCCAATTATTAAAGTTTCTCTTCTTTCCAGTATTTAAATCACGTATTTCTGTGTTATGTGTACACAAAGAACATTCGGGATGTGTTTCCATATAATCATACTGCACTTGCAGCTTATTCTCATCAATCCAGTAATCATCTCCTTCACATATCGCCACATACTTTCCTTCAAGTTTAGGCTCAATATATACTTTACAAATATCCACCCCTTTTGAATACTGATTTTCTGTCTGCAAAACGGAACAAATTTTATCAGGATATTGTTCTGCATATTTTCTGATCAAATCATCTGTACCATCTGTCGACGCATCATCATGTACAATTATTTTGTATCGAAAATTTACTCTCTGATTCAACATACCCTGAATTGATTTTTCAAAGAAATCAGCACAGTTGTAAGCTAAACAATATATTGATACCTTAATATCTTCCATACCTAATCACTCCTAATTTGTAAAACACTAAAATAGCATCTGTATAGCTTATCACCAGTTTTTACTACACTCAAAACGTTCTTATTCACAAAATGCATTAATAATTACCATTTTCATCTCATATATAAAATATAGCATCCCACTTTTGGAATATGATTTATTCCCCATGCTATTCCATAACTTAAAATTACTGTTAGCACAAAGATTAAAACAAACTTAAATTCCGTTAATATACTGCTATGCATTAATAAACGTGTCAAACATATCACAAACATATTATGTATTAAATAAACTGCAAACGAATAATCTGATAAAAAGCGTATTACTTTATACCATTTTACATGCCCAATTCTTTGGATAATTTCAAACAAGCATACTGAACACACCAACACCATCGGGCAATCATACCACAAGTTATATTTGTAGTTTAAGTTTAATGCCAACATTTGAATCACTACCGCCAAACTGAACATAATCAGAGAAAATATTATAAGTTTTTCTTTTTTAATATTCGATAAAAGACAATTTTTAACCAGATAACCTATTACAAAATAAGCCCATATATACCCCCCCCCGGAATAAATTTGAATTTGTATCTGCATAGGCTCTTCATGTAATACTTTTGTAATTCCATTAATAAATGGAAACACATAAGTATATATAACAGAAATTGTTAACGGCACTAAAATGATGGATTTCCTTATTGAACCTAGCGCGTTTGCCAACCATGGAAATATTAAATACGCCCCCAATATCATAGGCATATACCAAACATGGCTCATATTTACATTCCTTACAAAGAAAATTTGTTGTATCAAATATTTTATTGATATCTGTTGTTCACAAAAATAATACAAATAAATATTATATATTACATACCAGAACTGCGTAACAGTCAAAAGATGAAGCCAATTCTTCATTAAAAAAATTTTACATTGATTTGAATCAAATTTTTTATCCAAAATCAAATACCCCGATATCATCATAAAAAAAGGAACACCAAGCCTTCCGACAAAAATCAACATAGCCACAAAAGTTTGAATAAAACGTTTGTGCTGTGATAAAGTTGTCCAATCCAAATATTCGACGCAATGTATTACAATAACGCACATTATTGAAATCACCCTTAATAAATCAATACTTTCAATTCTGTCGGACTTTTCTAATTTATCCATACCATCCTTCCAATTAACAATCTGCATCTTAATTACACATCCTATCATATAGATCTTTTGCCTCAATCAAACAATCTTCAATCGAACAATATTTCCATCCTCCATATCTTCCTATTGTATAAACATTTTGCTCCGCCAAAAAATTTTTTATCTCATCTACCAAATTTCTTGATTGTTCTGAGATATGTACATACGCCGGCTTCATAATACAAGTGTTATACGCCATTAAATGAAAGTCCTCATCTATTACTCCTACCCTTTTTAAATTTTGTAGCGTTAAATAAATTTGATTATCCACATTAATTGATTCATCTTCCCTATATCCAATTTCAACATATAAACTTAAATAGGGTTGATTTAAAATATTATCATAAAAACCTATTCTATAAAAATTTATATTCTTATCTGGATAATATATCCAATGAATATCTTTAAAATGTGATTTCTTATCAAATCCCATATTTAATACCAAAACCTTATTACATGACAAATCCTTCCTATCATAATTATTATCAAATAAATTAATAAAATATTTTAATGGTATGGTATTAACTAATTTTTCATAATGAACTTCCAAATTTTCAGAATATGCTACTCGACCTTTTAAGTCTATTTTTCTACATTCCTGATTATAAAGTAATTGTTTGCGCGGCAAGTCTTTCATTAATGCCTGTACAAAAACTTCCGCGCCATTTTTGGGATACATAAAAAAATCATTATATGAATTATTATCTGATTTTTTCATATTATTGATTATTTCCGTTAAATCTGCATAGGGAAAAAATCTTCCCATTGCATCTGCATCCAGATTCTTTAAATTGCAGGCATAAAGTTTTTCATTATATGGAATCAAAAATTTATTTGATATACTTTTCCCAAATCTTTTGTATAACATTTCTTCAAAGTTTTTTTCATTTAATATCAAATCTCTATTACACAAATCATATAAACAATCTATCAGTTCCTCCTTCGATAACTGATGAATATTCTTTTGAAAAGGATAATCTATTAGCTGATTTTTATAATATACTTTTGTATACTTTTTTATTGTCACAAGTTCATCCGCATCTATTCTCGATTTAAAAAAATTTTTCCAATAGGGCGTTGCAAAATGAAAAAAATGACCTGCATAATCCCAAATATAATTATCCTTTTTGAACGTCCTGCAATAGCCCCCCCCCGTATCATCTTTTTCCATAATAATATATTCCGACTTGTCCAAATGATTTGCAAATGCAAGCCCCGAACACCCTGCTCCCAAAATTAAATATTTCGTATAATATATGCTCATATCCGTACTTCACCTACTATAATAAATATACTATTTTTACTATTTCTACCTACTTCATCATTATCACAAATAATTCATTTTCATAAAATATCTTATTCTGGTCGACATATTGTTCATATCCTGATATATTCTTTTCGATTATCAGCATTTCATCATCCCCCACTCTATTTATTTCACTTTCATCAATTACATTGATAATTTTATCGACAAGCATATACTGCAAAAACAACATGTCCCTCCATGCTGCACTACCCATGTCATTTGTTTCCTCAGGCAGTAAATAATACATTTTTTTATTTTGGTCTTCAATTGCTATAGTTGTTTCTTCTAACCTATCAGCCGTCCAATATCCATTATAAACATTCTGCTTTAAACAGTTTTGTCCCACAAAAAGCCATACAAATACCAAAAAAAGCATTGTTCCTTTTCGTGTTTGCTTTCCCAAAACACAAAGCAAGATTGTTACAACAGTGACAATTAAAACCACTCCTAAAACATAAAATATTTCTATATCTGATATATTTGTGATATTCCAACCTGATACAGAACAAATTGCCATATCCAAAGAAGGTTTAAATTCATTCATTTGAATAAACTGAAACAAATCTATGCTAAGAAGTAGCATTAACATTATATAAATTATACAATTTTTCATTCTATATACGCCATTACACAGCAAATATATTCCTATGCATAATATGGGCAATATAAACGCCTCAGAATACCTCCCATACATCAAATTATCAAAACGTCCGACATTAAACATGGTAATAATCGTTAATATAACTTCTCCCCAATAACTAAAAAAGATATATAACAAAACTGGTTTTCGAATCGTACTACTATTTAATAAACACTTTAAGATCCATATTGAACCAATAAACGTTAAAGTAAACGATGCTACCAATGAATAAAAAAATTTTCCCTCCAAAGATTTAATAATTAACTTCCAAAAATCAAACTTAAAAATATTAGATAACATCCAAATATACGCTGAAAAACTACTATTTCCTTTATTTGGTTCCAACTCTTGATTTCCACTTGTCGTCACTGTATATAAGTTCTCAACTACATAATCTTTTATCTTCCAAACCACTACCAATGCAATAATTGAAATTAAAATTCCTACCAAAATATTAATTTTATTCTTTTTATTTTTTTCAGCTATTAACGATATTAATAATATTATTAATAAACTGAACAATGTTACCAGAGATCTTAAATGAATGCTAAACATTGCAAACACACATATTCCTATTACTATACTCCATTTAATTGTTCTCTTCTCACTAAATCGTAATAAAGCATAAACTGATATGACATAAATGCAAGTCAATGCTATTTCTGCCATTGATAGATGTGTATATACTTGAATGTACGGATAACACATACATACAAAACAAATACCTTCTGTACTTTCTGTACTTGTTTCAAATATTCTACAAATAATACGAACCAGCAAAAAATATGTAATAACTACTAAAGCTATATTAATAAGTTGAGCACAATGAAACCTTATATGAATATTTGAAATATTAATTATCAAAGACAGTATTATCCCATAGCCATAACCATAGTATCCTCCCGTGCTCATTACCTCTCTCCAATTATATCCTTTCATCAGAGCGGCTGATGCCCAATATCCTATTTCATCTGTAAACCATGGAATATATCGTTTTGTAAATCCATATGAATGTATGATAATCAGCATTAAGCAAAATACCCAAATACGTTTCTTTTTGACAACATTTCCCTCAATTTTCATCGTCTATTTACCAACACATATATTAATTTTACTATATACGATAATTTATAATCACTCTTACGCAGGCACCATATTGTTTTATTTTTCATAAACCGATAAACTAACCTGTCTGTTTTTAATATATCAATATCTATTTTTCTAATATCTTCTTTCACATTCTTATAATCATCAGCAATCAAATAATTTCCTATTACCTTTTTCGCAAATAAAGCTATTTGATATTGATATAATGGTGACTTTGACAGACCAACATTAGCCAACAGCTTATAAAGTACCTTTTGAGAATCTTTATAATGCTTCTTTATTCCATTGATACTGACACTTTGCGTGGGAACATTCAATCTGTACACATATAAAACCTTATCCAGATATCGAATATTTTTCACATAAGGTAATGGCATTATTACAAATTCCATATCAGTGTAAAAACATTTTTCTGATATAACAATATTACTATTTTTGAGAATACTTGTTTTATATGTCATGTTTTGCATTTGAAAATTTGTTTTTTCACTGATATCATCTATTTTAATAGTTTTTCCTATCGGTAATTCAATCTTTGTAATCTTTTTCTTTTTTCCATAATCACAAAGAGAATCTGTAAAGACAATGTCCTCTTCGCATTGTTTCAGCTCAGAAACTAATACATCCAATGTATCAGTGGCAAACCAGTCATCTCCATCCAACAATCTGAAATATTTTCCGTGAGCATATCTTAACGAACAATTTATTGTTGAACCGTATCCACCATTTTCTTTGTCTATAACCGTAACAATTTGAGGATATTTTACCTCATACGAATGCGCAATCTGGCTAGTTCTATCATTTGAACCATCATTAACAACTATAACTTCTATACAATTTTTATTTTCCGACTTTAATATACAAGTTTCAATTGCCTTAGAAATATACTGCTCAACATTATATGCTGCGATTGATATTGTTAAAATTTTATCCTTAACATCATGATATACACTCATGAAAAAAATCTCCTAATCGTTTCTTATTAATTTCATATGAAAAACTATCTAAAAAGTAACGCCTTATATTTTGTTTATACTTTTGATCGTCCAAGTTTTTTATTGCGTCTACAAATTCTTCAACAGTATTACATTCACGTATACCCTCAACCTTTTCGTCACAGTATCCCGTTAATGCCTCCTGTGTCCCTAATATCTTTTTTCCATACATCATTGCCTCTGCTGTCTTAACTTTCATTCCGCCACCAGAAAAAATAGGCATAACCACCGCGTCAGCACAATTATAATACTCTGCTGTATTTTTCACTGTTCCCGCCACAATAATATTCTCATTTTCCAAATATTTTATTTTTTCCATATTTTTTCCAATAATTACAAGTCTACAATCAACTTTAGGCAACACCTCCTGTATAAACCAGATAATTCCATTTACATTGGGTTGAAAATAAGATCCCACAAACAATAAACTCTTTTTTCCATAAATTTCTATTTCCTGTGTCTTAGCACAATACGTATCTTTCAAGGCAATTGGCAGAAATAAATCACATTCTCTTTGATAATATTTTTTAATCAACTGATTATCACGTTGATTCAATACAAATACATAATCAGCTTTTGATATAATTTGTTTTTCATTAAAGGCTACTGACCTATATTTTATTGCAGTCAACATATTTCGTTTCATGCGATCAAGTGAATATTTTTTTTCCACATTATGCAAGAATACGATCTTTTTACTATTTACATTAAGTTTATATATCAACCCGCCAAACCAACTTCCATCAAAAAAAACAATATCTGCTGATTTATCATTAATATACTGACTTAACCTGCGTTCCTCAGCTTTATCATATCCATCTCTTTTAAATAAATATTGAATATATTTACCAAACAAATTTCCTTTTTCCTTTATTTCCAGAAGTTCTATATTTTGTTCTCCACAAATCTCTGCTAACGCATCATAATTTGCTTTGCTAGCAATTTCTCCTCCCTTTAAAACATCTAAATATATCTTATGTTTTGTAACGAAAATAATCTTCATAGTAATATTATCTCTCATTTCTTTTTCTATTGAAAAGCATGCTTCAATTCTTTTATAAACTGCATCACTCCATCACTTTTAATCACACCGAATCCATAATAAATATATCCTGCCAGCTTACCATACTTCTTTACGACCTGTTTTCTTTTCGCGATGATTTTCCTTTTTTCCTCAGATATCCATGAACCATTAAAATAATGAATAGTATATGTATTCTCTGTGATGTTTAACTCTTCCGTTGCCCGGTTATATGGACAGAAGTAATCCTTTGGATATATGGTAATATAGTCGAGCTGCTGTCTATTTCCATTTAACTCCAGTCCATGTTTCACGCAGATCTCCGTTATTGGAATGGGATTCGGTGTCAGATCATATGTATCATCTTGCAGAATAAACGGTCGGTCATCATAATATGCTAAAAACTCTTTAAATATCGGATTTTCTTTTACGCTTCCAAACAACCATGTCGCCACTGCAGAATTATTTTTTTCATACCCTGTAAACGCTTTATTTTCCAATAAATCATCAAATTTTTTTAGCACCTCTATATCGGTATCCAGATAGATTCCCCCTTCATGGTATAACGCATAGAGTCTGATATAATCACTCACAAAAGCATATTTTTTTACCTGAAACGCCTCTCTCGTATACTGACAGATATTCACATCAAAATTCTCTGTATTCCAACACTTTATTTCATAATCTGGCAATTTTTCTTTCCATGAATTGATACATTTCTGAATCAGTTCTGGATAATCTTCACCACCCAACCAGCAAAAATGTATTTTCTTTGGAATTTTATCCATCTATGTAATTCCTCCAATCTGATTCACCATACAATTGATCTCATCGCGAAAATAAAACAAAAAATCTGATGCAGCTATGACAATTCCATACTTTGCATCAGATTTTATATATATATACTATTCAATTTTTACAGTTGATTCCCTGCCACAGCATCACATATCGTCTTCAAGCAGGGAATACTCTTTAAGCAGACCGATCATTCTATCCTCGTCCCTTATGGCTTCATTCCATTCATCCGTCCGTCCGTCATTAACAAGTAACCGATACAGTTCTACAACCAACCCTGCTCCACGCTTTGCTCCACGCTTTTCGATATAATCCAGTGTCGCATCCATATATATACCTCCTTCCAGTTCCTTATCAGATACCTTGTCTATATATTCCGCGTATCTTTTGTCATTTTTGATTTTACTAAGAGCATACCATGTTTCCCGGTGTATTGCAAGGGCTGTTTTAAGCTGCTCCTCATCGTAATGATCCTGCAACATCAGCAGAAATGATTTCAGATCACCTTCAAATTCATTAATCTGCTCCTTTGTCATGTGTCTTGCATCAATCAGGTTCATCTGATAATCCGGTGTTGCCTGGAGCATCCAGCCTTTCATGTCCTCTGGAACATCCAGCATGTCATACAGGCTTCTGGGACCATTCCACGGCTGGCTTCCTGTGTAGAATACGAGCGTCACTACCGGCACGATCTTAGTGCCCTTTGGCACGCCGTCCGCATACTTTTTCAGTGTTTTATTTTCCTTTGCCCTCTGGGATATTTTCCTACACTGGGCAGAATACGTCACTGCGTCAAGCTCCATGCACCTTACCGGCATGTAATAATGTACTTCCGTCTGTCCCTCCACTCCCAAAATAATCTGAAACGCTGCATTATCCTTAAAGAGCATTGTCACTTTTTCGGCGTCCCTGAATCTTTCCATCAATTCATAAGTTCCATCACTGCGATCTATCATGTCCTGATTTGCGGCATCCAGTTCCTTTAAGCTGCCACTATCTATGTGGGCTGTTCCATGGTAGACGCCTTTTTCAAACAACTGTGCAAATACAGAATTGATTTTAATAAAATTTTTGACACTGATGTCAATATCTCCCATATGACTCTTTCTCCTCTCTTGTTTGTCAGGAATAATTGTATCATATGTTCGATTTGTCCGTAAAGAGTTTTTCAATCTAATGTAAAGTATGAAATTGTCAAGGTACGTACAAGAGTACAAAATTTAATAGTTTTCTAATATATCGTGGTACTTTTGGGCAATATTTCTATAGTCATATTCCTTTATTGTCTCTTTCCCGTTTGCAGCAATTTTTTCATACAGATCATGATCATTTAGTAAACTGCAAATATTATCTGTTAACTGCCAGACACATCGCTCTTCACAAAGCAGTCCATTTACACCATCTTGAATTAATTGTGGTATACCACCAGTTTTTGTTGCTATCACAGGAAGTTCAGATGCCATTGCTTCCAAAATTACTGTTGGCAGTCCTTCCTGTGCACCTTTGTGATCAATAATCGATGGCACTACCAGCACATCTGCAGATGCATAGATTATTTTCAATTCCTCATGCGACTTACTACCCAGAAATTTAACATCTACATTACAGGTTTTCGCAAGCTCTTCTAAATGCTCTCTTTCTGGACCATTACCTACAATCACTAAAATGGTATCACCCACATGTTTCATTGCTTGAATCAAATATTCTACTCCTTTTATTTCTGCCAGTCTTCCAACATATAAAATAACTTTCCTATTCCCCTGATTAAAATAATTAGAACTATAGTTTATTTTTCTGTCAAACAATAAGGTATTAACACCCATAGAAAGTATTTCACTTTCATATCTCGGATAATATTTATTAAGTTCCTTTTGTTTAAATTCAGATACAACAGTAATTGTTTTGGCTCTACTCAAACACCTTTCTTTTAGTCTCTTAAAAATGCCATTGTTTAGTGAAGATATATCTCCGCCATGCCCTGTAACAATATATGGCTTGTCCTTAAAAAATGATTGCACAATTCCCTGCGGAATCAGCCAGTGTGCATGTACGATATCATATTCTGGAAGAATCTTTTTTAGTCGAAAATAAAGGGAAAGAAATAAAAACGGAACTAAAAATATCCTTATTTTCTTCTCTTTTATCCTTGGGACAATTGCACCTGGATAACAGAGTGTTTCCCATTTGTGTATTGGAAAATAATGATATCTTATCACATTTACTTTTGACATCTTTTCCTTGTCTTTCGCACCAGGCGCAGCGGGAACCAAAACTGTTACATCATAATATTCTGCCATGGAATCTGCATAATCAAATATGAATCGTGGTTCCGTATCCCCATGCCATCTTGGAAATGTCGATCCAGTAATAAGTAGCTTTTTCTTTCGTCCATAATCCACCATTTTATCCACTAAAAAACTCCTAACATAAAGTCTGCTGTCCATCGACAATTGCATACTTTACATCAGGAGTTTCCCTAATATTCAATTATTCACTTTATCCCTTACCCGATCCTACATTCCTTTCCCCGAAACGCAAACCCATATTTCCGGATCCGCCCAGGTGCGATCCCCTTTGCCTCCAGTGCAGCGCTGTAGCGCTTTTCTTCGATCTGTTTCAGTGCATTCTGGACAGTCTCATCCAGTGTCCTTTCATCTTCGGGATCGTGCACCTTGAATTCCATGATGATCGCGTCATCTTTTTCATTTAACGGTTCGAGCATCACATCGTAGCGACCAAAACCGCTCTCGCGATTCGAGGTCATCGCATATCTGCCTGACAATTCCACCATCAGTCCCAGCACAAATCCATGATAGAAGCGTTCCGGTTCTGTGTATTCCGACGGCTTGTTTCCTGTATCGAAATGGCTGAATGTCATGAGTGCAACCTTGTTCATGTATCGGTTCATATACTTTTTGTCGTCCAGCAGCAGCGCCTTGATGAAATCGTTGTATACCGTTTCCGCACTTCCGTCAAACCAGCCCCGCACCATTTTCCGAAATATTCTCCGGACTTCAAAATTGGTGATCTGTCGATATAGAAAATGTTTTCTGTGATGACTTCCTCATAGTTCTGATATCCGAGAGCCGGTCTTCCTAACATCGCTGTCCCTCCCTGCCTTTTGTAATCATTTGATTTCATTATAGCCTTTCGGAGTGTACATTACAACATTTTTCCTAATGTAAAGTATGCAATTGTCAAGGTGCGTATTTATAAATCTATATCAAGCCTTTTGGCTAGATAGCAGAACTCTCATACTCCTGTTCATACTGCGGCTTCTCGCTCACAACATGGTATGTCCGCACCGGTTCCTGCTCGAGCTTGAGCTGTGCGTATATCGCATCGTACTCTGCCCTGCGCGTGTGGTACTGCGTGTCCTGCAGGAGCCGTCTGTTCGCTGCGATCACATCGGAGACCAGACCGATCGTAAAAGTCTCGAACCCCATGATCAGCAAGGTGCACGCCAGGATCAGGGACTGAACATGTCCGTTTGCGGTACCGAGCGCCACATAGATAAAATAGCGGATGATAAAGGCAAGCCCGACCGCCACAGGCGGTATCATCAGGAAAGTAAAGAATTTCAGGGGCTTGTACATCATATATGCCCGCAGGATCGTCACCATGGATTTCTTCACATAGCTCCAGATGCTCTTGAACAGCCTCGAAGGGCGCAGCTCGGAGTTTGTCCGGATCGGAACGCTCGTTATAGCAAGCTTTTCACGCCCTGCCTGCACGATCGTCTCCAGCGTGTATGTATAATCGTTGACCACATTGATGCGCATCGCCGCCTCGCGGCTCAGCGCGCGGAATCCGCTGGGCGCATCGGGAATGTTCGTGTTGGATGCTTTCCGCACTGCCCAGCTCCCCAGATGCTGTAATTTTTTCTTGATCAGGGAGAAGTGCTCCGTCTCATCGATCGGCCTTGCCCCGACTACGTAGTCAGCCCTGCCGTCTAGTATCGGCTGGATCAGCTTCTGTATGTCCTCCGCACAGTACTGGTTGTCCGCGTCCGTGTTGACGATGATGTCCGCCCCTTGCCGCAGACACTCGTCCAGCCCTGCCATGAAACCTTTTGCCAGCCCTTTATTCTGCGTGAAGTTTACCACATGATGGACGCCCCAGTTTCTCGCCACCTCCACGGTGTTGTCCTTGCTGCCGTCATTGATGATCAGATACTCGATCTGGTCAATGCCATCCAGCTTTTTAGGCAGATCGTTCAGTGCGATCTCCAAAGTTTCCGCCTCATTGTAGCATGGGATCTGAATGATCAGCTTCATCTGCACTTTCTCCTTTCTCTTCATCTTTCTTCGCATCCTGCTTCGTCAGATCGATCTGGATCTGATCATAAGCTCCGTCATCTTCCTCTGCCTTCTGCAGCAGTCTGTCCCTGGGCTTGTCCTCCTGTGTCTGCATGAACAACAGGAAAAATACTGCATAGACCGGCAGCGATGCCATCGTCTGCGGCAAAATCATCGCCTGTAGCAGACAGATCGCCGCGATCAGACGGTACAGCTTATGCGCCCTCACATGCCACCGTTTCGTCCTGCTGATCCGCACGACACCTATATAAAATAGCACGCTCGCGATCACGATGCCCCAGATCCCGAAGCGCTGCCCCATCTGTCCAAACAGGCCAAACCGCCATCCAACGCTCTGTCTGATATCGCTTGTGAGGATCTGCGCCACCCGGTTCCATGGAGAAGCTTCTTCCGCGGCAAAGAGTTCTGCCGCTGTAAGGATCCCGGCACTGCCGATCAGACAGGCTGCGACCGCTTGTCTGCACCAGATCCGCATCTCCGGCACGGTGGCGTTCTTTGCTGCATTCCTGGCATATCTGTCCCAAGTTTCCAAAAACCATATACTTGCGGCAGCCAGGATCAGTTCCATATACACGCTGATCTCCAGATCGTATGTGGCGACCTTGCCCGCCAGCGGTGTATATCCTGTGATCAGGGACATGTTGCAGACCAGAAATGCATACATCAGTTCTGCCTGCACTGCCCGTTTTACTGTTTCCTTTGACGGTCTGCAGAATATCGGGATCATCAGGGGCACCAACGCCGCGACAGCCAGCCCGGACACATTTTTCTGGATCGCCAGCAGAAACGCATTCAGCAGGATCTGGCACCCGTACCACATCTGCGCGTTTTCCTGATAACAGTACGCGATAAAATTCACTGTGATGCTCAGCACCAGCCACGACACCAACGCGCCATCCCTGAGAAGCAGCGCGATGAACGGCTCCCCGACCCCGCCGGACAGATAATAGGCTATGAGCAGAATGCAGATCACACTGCTGCACGCGCTGTACACGCCAAAGATATCCTGCGGAAATTTCTTCCTGCCGTAAATGCACGGATACACCAGCAGCAATGCGACTGTGTCCACGCACGCCCAGAATTGCTCTGATTCCGCAATCGCAAAATACGCCAGGATCACAGCCATTCCTACGAATAGGATCGCCATCGCTTTTTCGTACGTACCGCACTCCTTCCAGCGCGGCAGCGCCATCTCCCTTTTGTAAATATGCACAGCGATACAGAGAAAATCTGCCAGCAGCAGGATCAGCGTCCTCAGCGGCATTCCGTCCAGGGAGATATCTACAAATACAAGGTTATAGATCCCTGCCAGAAACAGGATATACAGCTCTGACCGCTCACGATATTGTTTCTGTTCATACTTTGTTCTTTTCATCTTCCCTGTTCTTCTTGATCACGGGTATAATGCCTGCCGCAAATAAGGCAACTGTCAGCGCGGCGATGACGGCACCCCACATCTTCGTCTGTGACCGCTGTTTCTGCACCTGCTGCACCTCGTTAAAGACCATGTGGTAATTGTTGCTGATCTGCTCAAACTCCAGATCCATCTCCTCGCTGCTGGAAAGCGGCACCAGATATTCTGCCCTGATGTAGCCTGTAGTCTCCTGAACCTGTATCCTGCACCAGCCCTCTCCTGCATCCGCGTCCGTCACCAGGACTGCAGTTTCCGCTTCCAGCGCCGCTGCCACGGGCGATGTCTCGGACGCCTCCTGGTGCACCTCCACATCGGTGCTGGTTTTCAGCACGGTTCCTGCCACGGACGTACTTGTTTCCGCCGCATATACCGGCACAGACACCGCTGCCAGCAGCGTCCATATCACAGCCGCTGCCATAATCAATACCTTTTTCATATTTCCGCCTCGCTAGTTCTATTGTTTTATTTTGGAATCCTGTTGTAATAGAGAATGAAATGTCCGCTCGACAGCGTATAGTCATACCGCCTGCCCAGCTCTTCGCCGTAGTCATCCTTATAATCTGTCAGCACCAGATCCCATGCGCCCATCTCATCCTTGCTGTAATCATCCACACTGTCCCGCTTGTCCATGACAGTGATCTTCCTGTCCCGCAGCAAAAACTGTATCCTGCCGATATCGCTGTCACCGCCGCTGTCCAGATACAGCACCCTTCTTGGTGTCTGCGCCTGCGTAAGCTGTATGATCTTGTCCGCGACAACAGAATCCCTGTATGCACCGATGCTGCCCGCGTCCGTCACCACCGCGGAGGCGCGTATCGCCAGCAGGATCTCCATGACAGTGATCAGAAACAGCACCTGTACGCGTTTTTCCTTTTTGCGGCTGATATCAACCAGCATCGTGACGATCACCATCAGCAAGATGCCAAATCCGTACGCCCCTAGATAAAATTTCACAGGATCGGGATTTTCCGCATCGTACAGATAGCTCATCCCAAATACCATACAGGCATGCAGGCTCGTCTGATGATATCTGCCAAGGCTGCCAAGCACTGGCAGGAGCATGCCAAGTTCCAGTCCGGCATTCAGCAGCAGTCCCCGCCACAATCTGCGCGCATGCCGCATTTCATACAGTCCTGCAAGGATCAGCACCGGAAATACATACTCGTGATATCTGCCATATGCCAGCGCATCCACACGTCCGGGATATACGGTATAGACCGCATTGACCATCAGCGCCCCCGCCGCCGACAGCAGGATAAAGCACCAAAATACTCTTTTGCCCCGCTCCTGCCCGGATCTGACATTTTTCCACACATGTAACAATCCCCAGAAGGCAGTCCCGTAAGTTGCCGTCCCAAGGTACAATATTTTTCCTGCCACGCTGGTGATCAGATTGACGGATCCTTCCGCCGTCAGAATGTATCGCAGTTTTCCGATCTGTCCCTGGTAATCATTTACCTGAAAGACTTCGGAAGATCCGTCATAGACCCGGTCAAAGACCATATTTCTGGCAGCCATGCCCATCACAAACAGGATCACTGATCCGGCGACGATCCACAGATACAGCCTGCGGCGCTGCTCTTTTCTGTCCTTTGCGCCATCCGCCGGACAAAACAGTCTGCCAAACAAAACGGACAACATTCCTGCCACCAGCAGCGAAATGGTCCGCATATGTACAAAATGTATGTATACAAGTACCGCAAGCAGCAGGAACAGCCATAACCCGTTCCTGCGCTCCAGATACTGATACAGCAGCACGACGGCAAGTACATACAGAAATACCAGTAAGGTCTCTGCCATTGTGGTCCTGGCATAGAGAAGGAGGGTGGGATATAATGCGGATACTGCCGCAATGACAGCAAGGAACTTCCGGTCCTCACCGGAAAATATCCTCCTTGCCAGATACTGCAGCATAGAACCGATCCCTGCCAGCAGCACAAAGTTTACTGCAACCGCCGCGCGGTATGCCATTAAGCCATCCTGAAACAGCATAAAAACAGGCACCAGGATGACACTGTATCCATAAGAATAATAAGAGTTCAGCGATACGATCCCCGACCAGTCATACCCTGCGGCCGCAGCCGCATAAGACCAGTAACCAAACTCATCCGGCAGGATCGTAAAACCATAGATCTTTCCGATGCTGTATCCAAAGAAACAGCACAGCATCAAAAGGAAAGCTATGGCATATGCATGATGCATGCACCATAGCTTCATCCCGCTTATGTGACTATTTTGCAGTGAGCGCATAGGTTCCAAGACCAGCCTGCACTTCAAATGTAACGGTAGCAGGGTTTGTATCCTGATCCTCAAGTACTGTCACAACGCCGCCCGGCTGTACACAGATCGCGCAGTATTCTTTGCTTGTGTCAGCACCCTTGGGAAGACCCGCAACAAGGCCTACAGATCCGCTTGACAGTGTAACCCACTTTCCGTTCTCCTTCGCACCGAGATCGATGTTCAGGGATGCAACTACAGTGCCGCCGATGGCTGCCGCTGCTGCGTTGATGCTCTCCATCGCACGGTAGCTCTTCTTCGCATCCGTATCATAGATGATGATCGCTGCCTTCTGGTTTCCGGTCAGGCCAAGTGATGCCTTCACCGAAGCAGCCGGTGTCGTAACCGCAACACCCCGCACCTTCTGAGCCGCATACACGCCGCCCACAGATGTCACGACATTCACTCCTGCCACGCTGACAGGCGCATCTGCCTTCTTGGACATCGTCTCCGCGTAGGTTGTCACACTTACGCTTGCGCTGCTGCTTTCATCGCTGGAGCTGGACGATTCGCTGGAGCTCACGCCCGGATCAGAAGTACCTGAGCCGGATGCGCTGACTGTCACTGCAGATGCCATAACCATCGACGCTGCAAGGACAGCCGCAAGAATCCTCTTGACTTTGATAGATTTCATTGTTTTTTCCTCCTTTTTGTTTTGGGTGATTTACCCTATCTATATGAAACGTTTCTGTTGCCAGAAACGTTTCAAACGTTATTAAGTTGCCACACACCTCATGCGCTCACACCGTCATCTGCAAATTTCGTCAGCGGAACATTCAGCACATTGCAGATCGCAAAATATTCTGTCGCCTCAACCTTCCGCTTCCCGTTCAGCAGCAGATTCAGGATATCCATCGGAATCCCTGTCTTTTCTGACACATGTGTGTATCGGATGCCGTTGTCGTCAAGGTATGTTTTGATCTTTATCCCGAACAACAAACTCACCACCTCTCGTACTTCTGTATTTTCTGTTATGATAAACAGGATTTCTGTACATTTCCATATACTAACAGTTTTTCTGTTTATTGTCAATAGTTTTGACGGCGTTTCTGTATTTTTTTGTTGATTTTACGGAACTACTATGATACATTCATTTTATGAAAAATCAGAATTACAAAAGAAGAACTATAACAGAACAAAAACAGAATAGGAGACACAATGATATCCAGTGACGACATCAAGAAAAACATATCAAAAAACATAACGAAGTACCGCGAAAATGCCGGATTCTCCCAACGGGAGCTGGCACAGCAGCTAGGGATCACCCCCTCCCGCATATCCAACTGGGAGCAGGGTGCCAACTGTCCGACGATCGATATCCTGTTTGAAGTCTGCCGGGCGCTCCACGTCTCGATCAACGACATTTACGGTGTATATCCCGACTCTGAGATGCTGCTCTCCTACAGCGAACAGCAGCATATTCACAAGTACCGCAGTCTTGATGATCATGGGCGTGAAACCGTCGATCTCATCCTGGAGAGAGAGGTGATCCGTTCAGAAATGATCCGTTCAGAAGTGAACCGAATAAAGGAGGAACAAAAAAAAGAAGCCCGCATATGCGAGCCAGAAAAAAAGAACTTATAATCTTTATTTTGAGTCATCAAGCTTCAACACTGACATAAACGCCTTCTGCGGTATCTCCACGCTGCCTACCTGCCGCATGCGCTTCTTGCCCTCCTTCTGCTTCTCGAGCAGCTTCTTCTTTCTCGTGATATCTCCGCCATAACACTTGGCAAGGACATCCTTGCGTATCGCCTTCACAGTCTCCCTGGCTATGATCTTGCCGCCCACAGCCGCCTGGATCGGTATCTCAAACAGATGCCTCGGTATCTCATCCTTGAGCTTCTCACACATCCGCCTGCCCCGGTCATAAGCGGACTCCTTGTGTACGATAAAGGACAGCGCGTCGACCTCCTCCCTGTTGATGAGGATATCCAGCTTCACAAGCTCAGACTGTTCATAGCCTTTGATGTCATAGTCAAACGAGGCATATCCTCTCGAGCGCGACTTGAGCGCGTCAAAGAAGTCATATATGATCTCGTTTAACGGAAGTTCATATCTAAGCAGAGCGCGCGTCTCCTCCACATACTCCATGCCAAGATAGCGCCCGCGCCGCTCCTGGCAGAGCTCCATGATGGAACCGATAAACTCCGTCGTCACCATGATCTCTGCAGTGACGATCGGCTCCTCCATATAGTCGATCTCTGACGGGTCTGGCAGATTGGATGGGTTCGTCAGTTCGATCATGTCCCCATTTGTCTTGTGGACCTTGTACACGACGCCCGGCGCTGTCGTCACAAGGTCAAGATTGTACTCGCGCTCCAGCCGTTCCTGGATGATCTCTAGATGCAGCAGTCCCAGAAATCCGCACCGGAAGCCAAATCCCAGCGCGACAGAAGTCTCCGGCTCATAAAAAAGGGACGCGTCATTGAGCTGCAGCTTTTCCAGCGCATCTCTCAGATCGGGATATTTCGCGCCATCGGCGGGATACAGTCCGCAGTAGACCATGGACTGCACTTTCTTGTAACCCGGAAGCGGCTCCGCACAAGGGCGGTCGGCATCTGTGACCGTGTCCCCGACAGCGGTGTCCTTCACGTTCTTGATCGATGCTGTCAGATATCCTACCATGCCCGCCGACAGCTCCTCGCACGGAATAAACTGCCCGGCTCCAAAATATCCAACCTCCACCACGTCAAACGACGCTGCAGTCGCCATCATCCTGATCCTGGTTCCTTTAGAGACCTTTCCCTCCATGATGCGGCAGAATACGATGACTCCCTTGTAAGAGTCATAGACGGAATCAAAGATCAGCGCCTGCAGCGGATTGTCCGCACTGCCCTTTGGCGCAGGTATCTTTGCGATGACCGCCTCCAGCACCTCCTCGATGCCGATCCCGTTTTTTGCCGATATCAGCGGCGCATCCTGCGCCTCGATGCCGATCACGTCTTCAATCTCATTTTTTACCCAGTCAGGGCGTGCGCTTGGCAGATCGATCTTGTTGATGACAGGGAATACATCGAGGTCATGATCGAGCGCCAGATACACGTTTGCCAGCGTCTGCGCCTCGATCCCCTGCGCGGCATCCACCACGAGGATCGCCCCGTCGCATGCCGCCAGCGCACGGCTGACTTCATAATTAAAATCAACGTGTCCCGGAGTATCGATCAGATTAAAGATATATTCTTCCCCATCCTGTGCCCTGTACACCGTGCGGACGGTCTGCGCCTTGATCGTGATACCGCGCTCCCGCTCCAGCTCCATGTTGTCAAGGATCTGATCCTGCATCTCGCGGCTTGTCAGAAGCCCCGTCTTCTCTATGATCCTGTCCGCAAGTGTGGACTTCCCGTGGTCGATATGCGCCACTATGCAGAAATTTCTGATTTTATTCTGATCCCAATTCGACATAATATCTCATCTCCTCTTACTTTTCCTATAACCCATCCAGACCAGCACAAGCAGCCCTGCCAACAGTGCCATCCAGACGCCAAACGGCACATCATGGATATCAAAGCATCTGACATTGATCCACATCTGGTTGATCGCCTTGTTCGCCTCCGCGTCAAAGTAGCGCATGACCGCAGTCCTGTCCATGATATCCTGCGGCGGATACTGGCTGTAGAGCTGTCTTCCCATCTGGCTGCGCGATGTTTCCACGATATAATCCTCATCGCCGTTGTCGCCGCTAAAGAAATAGCCCACCGGATAATCCATGGTATCCCCGTCATCCTCCGCGCCATAGCACCAGTTCAGATACTCATAGATCGTGTCATCCTGTTCATTGCCCGCGATGGACGACGTATAGCCGATATAATACATATTTCTGACAGCGTTGTCCGTCCTTGACAGGAAATTAACAAACGCCTCCGCCGCGTGCTGTCTGTCTGCATCTCCATCGATACCGCTCTCGAGCATCACCCAGCCGTCAAACCAGAGATTCGTACTCTCCCTGGGCACCGCGAACCGCAGCTCAAAATCTTCCTCATCCGCCTGATCCATCGCATACACAGCATCGCCCGACCACTGGTAATTTGCCACGATCTTGCCCGTTATCATGTCTGCCTTTCCGCTGTCGGTCTCGAGGGAATACACGTTGTCCATCAACTCATTCAGCAGATCCTGCGCCTGCCGGATCGTCTCCGGACTCACATCATTCATCACGTCGGCAAGCCGCTCATGGTAATCCGCCGACTGCACAAACGCATCATCCGTCAGCACGTCCGCTTTCAGGATCCCAAGTGCAGCGAAATAAGAGTCGCGCACGTTATCCTTGAGCGTGACCTGTCTGTTGAACTTCGGATTTCCAAAGATCTCCCACGTAGACGCTTCCTCCTCCGTGACAAGCGCCGGATTGTACAGGACACCTGTGATCCCCCACATATATCCCGCGGCGTATTTGCTCCAGCTCTCGCCGCCGATCTCGTTGGACTCCAGGGTGCTCTGTATAAACGGAGACACATTATTAATATAGTAATTATTCCCATCATGCTCATCATAAAAACGATCCGAGTACGGCACAAGCCTGTCCTCCGCCATCAGTTTCATGATCATATACTCCGAGGGGCATACCAGATCATACGTGTCGCCCATATTTAACTGATTGTACAGATCCTCATTCGTGCCAAAACAGGAGTACTCCACCCGCACCTCTCTGCCGTAGGTCTCCCGGTACCAGTCTTCAAACTCCTCATAGAGCGGCCGCTCCCCGAAGATCACAGCGCCATTGTCCAGCTCGATCGCTTCCTCCCCGTCCCATTCCCCGAGGTCGATATACTCCTCCCAGCTACACACGCGCAGCGTGACGGGCGCTTCTTTTGCACAGACGGTCTGTCCGGGGATGCCGCATACCGCAACTGCGCCGGAAACAACGGCTCCCAGCGCCATACTACCTATTTTTCTCACTGTCCGCACCTGCCCTCTTCTGATTTTTGTCATTCTTACTGCCATTCATGTTCATCACCATCACCATCAGAACGACCACCACAAAAATGATCGTGGAGAGCGCCCACAATGCTGTCTTGATCTCTGTCTGGGATCCCCTCGTCGCATTGACCACATAAGTGCTGATCGTGTCAAAGGTCGCCGGCTTCGTGTAGCTTGTGATAAAATAATCATCGAGCGACAGTGTGACCGCCAGCGCGAACCCGGAGACGACCCCCGGGAAGATCTGCGGAAACACCACGCGCCTCAGCGCCATCGCAGGGGACGCCCCCAGATCAAGCGCCGCCTCATAGAGACTGTTGTCCATCTGCTTTAACCGTGGTACTACAGACAGATATACGAACGGCGCTTCCAGCACGACATGACCGATCAGTAGCGATATAAAGCTGCTCTTGTCCACGCCGCACACGCCGATCAGCAGGATGCAGAGTGAGAAAGCCGTCACAACTTCCGCGTTCACGACAGGCACCTGATTGAGCGAACCGACTGTCATGTTGCCAAACCGTCCCGAGTAAAAGACGCCCACGGCGCCAAGCGTGCCCAGCACTGTCGACACAAAGGCGGAGCCGATCGCAAGCACCAGTGTCCCTGCGATCATTGCCCGCAGATCGGGCTTGGTGAACAGCGTCTCGTAATTTTGCAGCGAGAATCCATGGATCGCCCCGATATTTGCAGAATCCGTAAAGCTGTACACTGCCAGCACAAAGATCGGCAGATACAGCAGTATGATCATCAGCGCCAGAAATGCCCTCTCTAAAAATCTTTTCATCACCCGAGTACACCTCCTCTGCTGCTGCCCGCGTCCTCATCCGCATAGCGGTTGGTAAACAGTGTGAACACCAGTATGATCATCAGCAGGATCAATGCGATCATCGAACCGTTGTGCCAGTCGTAGGCACTGAAATATGCCCCGATCAGGCTTCCCATGATATAAGTGCTGTTGTAGAGCATGTCAAGCACGACGTAGTTTGTCATGGACGGCAGAAATACCATCACGATCCCGCTGATGATCCCCGGAACAGACAGCGGAAGCGTCACTTTCAGAAATGTATGGACCGCATCCGCCCCAAGGTCCGCCGCCGCCTCCAGCAGACTTCCGTCAAGCTTTAACAGCGTCGTATAGATCGGCAGTATCATAAACGGCAAAAAATCGTACGTCATGCCGATCAAGGTGTTCAGAAAAGGGTGATACGCAAGATTCCCCTCGATCATGGTCAGGATCTCCTTGAGCGCAGTGATCCTGAGCGTAAAATTGATCCACATGGGCATGACAAAGATCATCAGGACCACCGATCTGTGCCTGATGCTGCTCCTTGCAAGGATATATGCGATCGGATACGCCAGCATCAGACAGATACCGGTGGTAGCTACCGCGACGCCAAGACTGTACGCCAGTGTCCCGATCGTGTTCGGACTTGAAAAAAATCCCATCAGGTTTTCCAGCGTAAACTGCCCCTCCCCGTCCGTAAACGCATAGTATATGATAACGATCAAGGGCGCCAGCACGAAGCATACCAGAAACATGCCATACGGTATGCATAGCTGCGACCTCTGAAAACGAAATTTGTTCATCGGCGACCTCCATCCAGTTATGTTTTATTTCTTGATGGCATAGTGAAACTTATCCATCGGGATCAGCAGACTCACATAGTCATCCATATTCCACAGGTACTCATCCGATACGATGAAGTCCTCATCCTCCTCCGTGCGGACCACATAGCTGTAGTGATCGCCCTTGTAGATCAGATTGATGATATGTCCCCGCAGGATCCCCGCCTCCTTATCATCGCTCATTGTGATGTCTTCCGGCTTCACGGACACGATCACCCGGATACGGTCAGGCTCGATCACATCGCCGTGCGCATCGACAAGCGAGCCGTCCGTGCTGTACGAGGATCCCGGTATGATCGCTGTCATGTCACAGTTGAGGATCCCGCCGAGAAACTGAAGCCGGTACTCCTTGTCCACGCCGGTCTCGATGCGGTTGATCGTATTCTCCGCCAGCATGATATGGATCCCCTCCGGCTCGATACACAGCCCTACCACCGTGTTCGGCTCCGCCTTTCTGGTGGACTGCACCACGATCTCGTTCTTGCCGGACTGTACTGCGATCTCATAGTGCACACCCTTAAAGATCACGGATGTCACTGTTCCTCTGATGATCCCCCGATCCGGTGATGTGATCGTCACATCCTCGGGGCGCACGACCGCATCGATCATGGTGCCGTGCTCAACATCGTCCACGCACTCAAACTCCGCGCCGCAGAACCGCACCCTGCACTTGCCTGTCATGATCCCGCTAAAGATATTGCTCTCGCCGATAAAGTCGGCGACAAACGCATTCTTCGGCTCGTTATAGATATCCTCCGGCGTGCCGATCTGCTGGATCTTTCCCTCCGACATCACGACGATCTTGTCCGACATGGTGAGCGCTTCCTCCTGGTCGTGCGTCACATAGATGAACGTGATCCCCAGCTTCTCATGCATGCCTTTCAGCTCGAGCTGCATCTCCTTGCGCATCTTTAAGTCCAGCGCCCCCAGCGGTTCGTCGAGCAGCAGGATCTCCGGCTCGTTGACGATCGCCCGCGCGATGGCGATGCGCTGCTGCTGCCCGCCCGAGAGTGTCTGTATGCCCCTGTCCTCAAAATCCTCCAGGTCAACCATCTCCAGCGCTTTCTTGACCTTTTTTACGATATCCGCTTTCGGAAGCTTTTTGAGTTTCAGTCCAAATGCCACATTCTCAAATACATTCAAGTGCGGAAACAATGCATATCGCTGAAACACGGTGTTGATCGGACGCTTGTTGGGCGGCAGATCCCGGATATCCTCGCCGCTGAGCAGAAGCTCCCCCTCCGTCGGTTTGTCAAACCCTGCGATCATGCGCAGCGTCGTCGTCTTGCCGCAGCCCGAAGGACCCAGAAATGTGACAAACTCGCCTCTCTGTACGGTGAGGTTGAAATCGTCAACCACGCGAAAGCCGTCGTCAAATGTACGGCTGATATGTTTTAACTCGATAATATTTTCCTTTGCAGTATTTCTCTCCAATGCGCGTCCTCCTCATTTCGTAAAAAACTCCGATGCATCAATTTGTAGTGTACCATATACTTGAGAGAATTGCTACTGAAAATTTTACATTATCCGCTCAAAACCTTTAACTTTGGCGCGGATCTGCCGATATTATTTATATATTGTTACATATCTCAATTTAGGAGGAACTCTATATGAACATTCAATATAAACCGTTTGACCTGATCAACAAGATCAAGGACAACAATTATTCCTACACGCACACTTTCGGGAAAAGGGTCACAGAGGCGGATACCAACGTGGAAAAGCTTCAGGATAAGGCTGGATCTTTCCGCAAAAGCGTCAA
This sequence comes from Lachnospiraceae bacterium, assembly GCA_021770755.1. Lineage (GTDB taxonomy): Bacteria > Bacillota > Clostridia > Lachnospirales > Lachnospiraceae > COE1. Next base: position 26,488 of record JAETQI010000012.1, on the reverse strand, counting down.
AAAATTAAAGCGCTACACGTCGAAAGGAATCTCGCGGGATATGCTTTCTGATCAGGTGGAAGATTTTGTCAAATCTTATAATACCATGAAAAACAGCTCCGAAGCCGTTACAGACAAGGACGTCCAAAAACAGCTCTCCAAGCTTGAAGAACTGTTCTCCGACAATCAAAAGAATCTAAAGAAGATCGGCATCGAGAACGTCAATGGCCAATATACCTTTGACAGCAAGACATTCTCCGAGGCTGCTGACAAGACGATCGATGCCCTTTTGATCGGACATGATTCCCTGATCGGAAAGGCCGATCAGATCATGCGCAAGGTTGAGGAGTCTGCCGAAGATGCGCAGTATCTTACTTCTGAGTATAAAGTCAACAGAACGCTGAATTATAAAGAGACCGACGTGTTGATGGCTGCCTTTACGACACTGGCAGGACAAGTCACATCGACGCTGGGACTCGTACAGCCCGGCTCGCTTTCTGACAGCACTGTGCAGGATTCCGTGAAACTGCTGCTGAACTCTTTCGCACAGTCGGCGTACCGCACGGACAGCACGCACAAGAGCGAAAATATAGACAGGCTCAACGAACTGTGCCTCAGCCGGAAGGATCAGCTTGCCAAGCTTGGTCTGACCTTTGACAGCGGTCAGAAAAACATGGTCTTTGATGACAGCGTTGATATGACTACCGCTGATTTCCAGAATACTTACAATGAACTGTTCGGCAAAAATGCCGCGTTTGGAAAGGCAGTCATAGAATACAGCAAAAATATCTTTAACGATATCATCCAGCCCGACCAGATCGGCGTATCGGTCATCGATGCACAGGCATAAGGATATACCGGGTACTATTTTCAATGCCCCAGCATATCCTCGATAAATATCCCATACCCTTTCGTGCTGTCCTGCACGAGCACATGTGTGACGGCGCCCACAAATCTCCCGTTTTGGACGATCGGGGCGCCTGACATACCCTGCACGATCCCGCCTGTCGTGGAGAGCAGCTCCACGTCCGTAACCTCGAGCGAGATCTGGCGGTTCACCGCATCTTTTCCCGGTGTGAGCTTTGTGATCTCGATATCATAAAATTTTGCCGTGCCGTCGATAGTGCACAGGATCTGTGCCGGACCTGTCGTCACCTCCTGCTTGAGTGCGATCGGCAGCGCCTCCATCCCGGCAGTGTACTCCTCCAGCAGCTCCGCGTTCGCCACACCGTAGATTCCCTGTACCGTATTGTCCACGATCACGCCCGACACCTGATCCGGCTTATATTCGATCACGCCCGTCAGCTCGCCCGGATTTCCTCTCTCACCGCGCTTGACGGCAACGATCTCTGTGTGGTACAAAAGTCCGGTTCCAAGCTTTAAGAGCTCTCCTGTGTCCATATCGTTGATCCCGTGCCCCAGCGCACCAAACTGGTTCTGACTGTCTATATATGTCATCGTTCCGATCCCCTGGGCACTGTCCCTCAGCCACGCGCCCATCTTATATACATTGTTCCCGTCGGCCTCCGGCTTGATCTTTACCTGGATCAGTTCGTCTTTTCTCGAGACCTGGAAAATGATCTCTGCCCCGTTTCCGTTCTCCACATATTCCCTAACCTGCTTCTTGTCGCTGATCGCCACGCCATCCATCGCAGTGAGATAATCGCCCGCCTGCAGCTTGTACTCGGAGGGCGCGTACTTGTCTCCGTTTGCGCCCTCAAAACCGCCTGTATCCACCACAAGCACGCCCTGCGTCCTGACATAGATGCCGATCGGTCTGCCCACCGGCGTCAGCGTCGTGTTCTCGATGACCTGGATATCGACATCCTTAAGCGGCACCAGACCAAAAAGTTTCAGCCGCATCTGATAGGAGCTTGTCGTTTCCCCTGCCACGATCGTGAGCGGCTGATTGAGTGCCAGCACCGTCTCGGAATCCGTGCTGAGGATCCCCGATGCCGGAATACGCAGATTAAATTCTTCGCTTGTCCCTGCCTTGATACTGATCGTACTCGGCACGGTACTCTGATAATACGCGTAGGTCGCCCAGCAGAACAGCCCGATCGCAAACCCCAGAAAAACATACAAAAATAAGAGATATTTTTTCATTTTCTCCACTACCTTACATACTTTTGACTGATTGTAGTATATGGATTTTTTTATAAAATAAACGGCACTGATATTTTTTCAGCAAAAATATCAGTGCCTATTTTTTACAGATCCTTATCCGCAAGCCGCTTCTGGCGTTTCATCTGTCTGCGCTCCTTCGCTTCCTTTCTGCCCTGCTTGCTCATCAGCAGATAGAAGCTTGGCAGGAGCAGCAGGATCAGCAGCGTGGAAGTGATCAGACCTCCGATGATGATCAGGGACATGCCCTTCATCATCGCCGCGTTTTCATTTTGTGTAAACAGCATTGGCAGCATGGACAGGATCGTCGTCAATGTCGTCATCAGAATCGGTCTTAATCGCAGGCGACCGCTCTCCATCAGCGCGTCGTTGAGCGGCATGGTCTCCTTTAGCTGGTTCGTCGTGTCGACGTACAGGATACCGTTATTCACCACGATACCTACCAGCATCAGCACACCCATCAGAGAGGTCATGTTCAGCGTTGAACCTGTGATAAACAGCAGGAAGAAGGAACCGATCAGGCTGAACGGGATACTGAGCATGACCATGAGCGAAAATACCGGCGATTCAAACTGCATTGCCATGACGAGGAAGATCAAAAAGACCGCCGTAAAGATCGCCTTTCCGATCGCTGTAAACTCTTCCGTGATCATCTCATTCATCATATTCTGCGTCTGTCCGACACCTTCCGGAAACTCCCCTCTCTGTTCCGCCGCGTCCACCGCCTCTATGATGGCTTTCTGTGCCGTGAACTTCGCATCGTCCGTCGTGTACGCCGTCACCGCGACCTGGTATCTGCCGTCCGCCCTCACGAGCGTGTTCGGCACATCGGAATACACGGCTTCCGCCACGTCTCCCACGGTGATCATGCTTCCCATCGGGGTGGCGATCTCAAGGTTTAACAACTGGTTCATACTGACGTAGCTGTCCTCCGGGAATTCCATTCTCACGGAATATTCCTCTGTCCCGATCGTCATATCCATGACTTCGATACCGCTGCTGGCATTGTACATCTCACTTGCCACCTGCACGGCAGTGAGTCCTACGTTCATGCATTTCAGCGGATTGATCTGGATCTTTGCCTGTGTGGCGTCCGATGTCAGGTTGCTCGACGTCTTGATCACACCCGGAATATCCATCATGATCGCGTCCACCTGCCTGGCGGCAATTTTCAGATCCTCTATGCTGTTGCCGACCATGTCAACCTCTGTGCTCGACATGACACTCATCATGGAGGACATCCCGCTTCCTGCCGCCGACACGATGATACTCATGTTCGTGCTGCCCATCAGTTTCGCATTGTACGCATCCACAAGCTGGTTGATGCTCTTCTCACACGTCTCCGACGGATACGCCGTGATCGTCGCCGAAGAGCCGCTGATCGTCAGGTTGCACCCTGCAAAGTCCGTATCGTCGATAATCATCTGTTCGATAAACTGGATATTCTCATCCATCACCTCAAGACGCGTCCCTGCGCGCTGTTCTATGGAGATGCTCATGTTGTCAAGTCCTGTCGCCGACATCAGCTCCTGGTCAAGCTGTGCGGCAAGCACAAACGACAGCGCCAACAGTCCCACCGCCACCAGCATGACTGTCTTTTTCTTCAGCATGATATGCTTTAGCAAGGTCTTGTAGCCGTTTCCTACCTTATCCACGATCCGGTTCGCCAGCGTGTCCTTCTTCTCCTTTGGCCTGTATTTCCAGAAGAAGATCGGGATCAGCGTGATCGCCACGATCAATGACGACATCATGGCAAAGATGATCGTAAATCCAAGCTGTGAGAAGAGCTGCCCTGCAAGCCCTTTCATCGTCGCAAGCGGCAGGTACACCACTACGGTAGTGATCGTCGAAGCCGACACTGACGACGCCACTACCTTCGTGCCGACCATCGCCGCATCCTTGTAGTCCGGCTTCTCGTCCTTTAGCCTGAAACAGCTCTCCAGCACGACGATCGATGCGTCAACCATCATACCGATCGCTATGACGAGCGCGCCCATCGTGACCACATTCAGCGAAAATCCGGCAAAGCTCATAAAGATGAGCGTCGCAAGCAGTGAGATCGGCATGGAACTGCCGACGATCAGGCTGGCTTTGAAATCCCCGAAAAAGATAAAGAGCACCAGCATGGAAAACAGGACACCGAGCACAAGGGTCTCCGCCACCGAACTTAACGACGATTTGATGCTGTCCGCCGCATCGTACGCCACAGAGATCTGGATCGCCGAGTTTTTCGCCGCCACACGCTCGATCAGCGACTTCACATGGTTGGAAACATCAACCGTACCTTCGCTCTGCACCTTGGCGATACCGACGCTGATGCTGTCCTGTCCGTTAAACCGGCTGATACTGCTGTTTGCCTTGGACGACATGGACACTGTGGCAATATCCGAAAGCGCTATGGTAGTGCCCCTGGCTGTGATGATGGGAATCTTCTGCAGATCCATCAGACTGGCGGGCTTGGAGGAGGCGGATGCGCTGATGCTCTGTGCACCCTGCTCCACACCGCCGATCGGGATCGTAAAGTCTGTCGTCGTGATGTATGTCCTGATATTTGCCATGGTCACGCCGTACTGCTGCATCTTGTCGCTATGGAGCTGTATCCGGATATAATCCTCCTCGCCGCCCGATACGGTGATCTGGGCGACATCGGAAAGACGCTCCAGCTCCGGGCGGAGTTCATCCTCCACAAACGCCAGCACATCCGTGTCTCCGGTCGATGTGACTGACAGTGTCATCATATCCTGTGCGTTCATGTCCATCTCAATGATCACAGGGTCCTGTGCATCGTCCGGCAACTGCAGCGACGCCGTATCGATCGCACTTCTAAGGTCTGCATACGCCTCGTCGGTATCCGTGCCATACTCATAGGAGAACATGACCAGGGACATATTTTCTGTCGTCTGCGAAGTCACGGCATCCACGCCTGAAAGCGTCTTTCCGGAATCCTCGATGATCTTTGTCACCAGCTCTTCCGTCGTCGCCGGATCGCCGCCCTGAAAGATCGTCATGACAAACAACATGGGCATCTCCAGATCGGGTGTCAGCTCCATCTTAAAGCCGAACACGGAGCCGATGCCAAAGACGAAAAGCGCCAGCACGATCAACAGGGCTGAAACAGGCCGCTTAAGGGCCAGCTTAGTTAGGGAACTCATCCGTCATGCCCTCCTATTCCTGTGTACTTGTCTCGGTATTACCGCTATCTTCACTGTCATCAGCGCTGCCGGTATCCCCGCCGCTCCCAGGCTCAGAGACTTCCACGCCGTCCCGCAACTGGGCTGACCATGTCGTGATGATCGTGTCATCCCTGGTAAGTCCCTCCGTGACCACGATCCTGTCAGCGTCGTAAAGCCCTGTCGACACCTCGGTCCTCCTTGCCTTTCCGTCCACGACTGTGTACACATAAGCCTGCGTACCGTCATAATATACCGCGTCATATGGTATGATGACCACGTTTTTTTCATGATAGGTATCTGTCGTGACGGTAGCTTTCGTGCCGGAGAGCAGGCTCGTGGTATCTCCCTTGACAGCCGCCTTGATCTGGAAAAGTCCTGTCGCGGCGTCAATCGCACTTCCGATCTCTATCACTTCACCGTCATAAAGTGCTTCATCCTTTTTCAGTTCGACCTTCTGACCGACCGAAAAGGTGTTGCGCACATCCTCACTGACATAATATGTGGCAACCATCGTATTTTTATTGGAAATGACAAATGCAGGGTTGCTCGATGTCGCAAAGTCATGTTCCTTGAGATTGACGGTCTCTATGACACCGGAGATCGACGCCTTGATCACATAGCTGTCCAGACTTTCCTGTGCCTGTTCTATGCCAAGCTGCGCCTGCGAGATCCCAACCTGTGCCTGTGAAATACTGTTCTGCGACGCCTGTTTCTGTCCTTCCAGGATCTCACCGTTGCTGATATTGTTGGCAGTTACCGCCTGACTGTACGAGTCATACGCAGTATCGATGTTGTCCTGCAAAGTCTCCACAGCCTCCTCGTACTGGTCGATCGCCGACTTGTACTGCGCGATCGTCCCCTCCACAGTCGCCACCTCCTGGGCTGCTGTCTGGTATCGCTGCAGATTGGAAAGATAGTCGATCAGTCCCTCCGCCGTCGTTTTGTCAAAAGATTCCGCGTAATCCTTGATCTCATTGACACTTTCCTTAAAATCATACTTCACTTTCAGATCCGCCAGCTCTTTTTCCTTGTCCTTTAACTGGTCCTTCGCCTTCTGCAGATCGTTCATGGTGTCCACCAGGCTCTCCTGTAGCTGATTGACGCCCTCCTCCGCCTGTGAGACGGTGTTGTCCGACTGCATGTCATTCAGTGTCGTCGCACCCTCCCCGTACTGGAGGTCATAGGCAAGCTTAGCACTGTTGAGCCCGATCTGCGCATTTTGTGCCGCAGTCTGCGCGTTCCGCATGGAGAGCTGTGCCATCGTGTCGTCGAGCACGGCAAGGATGTCCCCTTCCTCAACGGCATCTCCCGCCTGAACCCTGACTTCAAGTACCTCCGCTGTAGCCTTGGGAATCACATATACGGACTCGTCGGGATTGATCGTGGCAATGAAATCAGCGCTGAGTTTCAGCTCTCCGACCTCGGGGTTTGCTGTCTCGACAACCGCCACATCCTCCACGGTCTCCGCCTCCGGTGCCTGACTGCATCCCCAGAGTGCCGATGCCGACAGTAACACACCCATGAACATCGCCGTTTTTCTTTGTCTGTTCCTCATACTTTTCCCTTCCTATCGCATTCCTTTTATTGTATCTTACAACACGCTCCATACATCTACATGCCATTTTACCTAAATTTTCTGCAAAATAAAAGAGAATACGACATTTTTTATCTAAGTTTTATTTTTTTATAAAATTTTTAATACGTTGCTACTTGTTATTCCGGCTGTTTTTTTATTATAATAATGACAGCCCGTCTACTAATTTTATTGCACAAGGAGAAAAATTATGAAGACAAGACTCAAAAAAATAATCTGTTCTATCCTGACATGTGCCCTGACCCTGTCCGCGGCAGCCTCGATGCCTGCCATATCTTCCTCCGCAAAGGAGAGCGTCGGCAGCGGTCTGATCCTTTCCACCGACAGCATCACGATCGTGGCAGGTGCCTCCGCGACTTTCACGGCGGTACTCGGAGACGGTTTCGATGCGTCGCGGCTTGCGTGTGTCGTCGCGGATCCGGATGTCGCGGCCATCACCCCCATAGCCTATGCGGGAAACGCAGCCGCATACCAGGTAAATTACGGCAGCGGCGGAACGACTGTCGCAGCCGTGTACCACCTCGATAATCCGGCGGTTGTGGCATATGTGACCATCACCGCATCGCCGCTGGTCATGGAGATTCCTTCGAGGCTCGGGACCAACCATGACAACTACTGTGCACTGGTTAGCTATGAATTCGTGCCGTATGATTTCAAGTATGCTGATTTCAATGACTACCAGTCCATACTGAAACTCCAGTATCAATGCACCTCCTACAAGGACGATGCGTTCGCTAAATGGGGCTGTTACGGCTATTTCTACGATGCCGCCGGAAACGTCCTGTCAAAAGTACACCTCTACTGCAGCTCTCTCTCCAAAGGAAGAGTGTACCACAGCGAGTTCAATGTACCCGTAAATGCTGTCCGCTTTACAGTGGAAGGCTTTTAAGGCAAATCGATCATAAAAAGATCAGTCCGTTCACCGGACTGATCTTTTTCGTATGATCCGTCAAATGCTAATCATTAAATATTAATCATCAAACAAAGAAGTCATCGAGTTGATAAGCTGTGTGATCTGCTCCACGGATTTCTCTATGTCATTGTATATGCCGGCAGACTGGTTGGACAGATCCTGCATGCTCTTTGCAACCACAGCGAACCCAACGCCCGCCTCGCCGCTTCTGGCAGCCTCGATCGTGGCATTCAATGACAGGATCGTCTGCTTTTTCGCGATCCCTTTCAGATAACCTGTTTTCTCGTTGATGGTCTGGACCAGCTCCCCTGACTGCCGGATGCTGTCCTTCACGGAGTCAAGCTTTCCCGCATTGTTGTACTTGAAAAATTCAAGGTTTACAAGCTGGTTCACAATGACCCCCAGCAATTCCGAGGAGGCTCTTATCTTTTTCTCCGTGCTCACAGGCACTTTCCTGAGCGCCTGCACATAACTGTCAGGGTCGATGCCAAGCTCTTTTGCCGTCTCTCTGAACTTGTCTTCGTCAGGCTCATTCGGAAGCACCTGCCCTCCGATGACTGCCCCCATCTTCTCACCGTTCACTATAATATCCACAGAGAAATCCATCAGCCCCGCATGACAGAAATATGTTCCCTTGCACTCGTTGTCGCACTTGACGCAGCGCCGGTTTCCCTCGGCTGATCCGCGCGTGTATTTCATGCAAAAATCTGTAAAATTACTCCCCTCTGTCAGGTATTCCCCATCTTTTCCGACTGCTATGGCTGCAAGCCCTGTCGCATTTGAGAAGTCATCCTGTATCTTCTGCAGCTTCTTCATGTCCATAAAATCTTTTAAATCCATCCGTCTACCTCCTACCTGACTTCATTGTAACATTTCACCAATTGAATTACTGAAAGTTTTTCTGATTTGGTTATATTTATAGTATAATCCCCCTTCGAGTCAATTTCAATATTATTTTCGATATTTACTTATTTATATTCTGTCTTCTTCCCCTGCGCAGTCGCGATCAGCTCCCTCGCGTTCTCCCGCACCGTCTCTGTGATCGCGTCGCTGCCGAGCATTCTCGCTAGCTCGTCGACGGTCTTTGCCGCATCCAGTTGTACGATATCCGTGACGGTCTTGTTGTCCACTGCCTGCTTTGCGATCTTATAGTGGTTGTCTGCCATCGCCGCGATCTGGGGCAGGTGTGTGATGCAGATGATCTGATGGCTCTGCGACAGATGTCCGAGCTTCTCTGACACTTTCCACGCCGTCTTTCCGCTGATCCCAGTGTCGATCTCGTCAAAGATCATGGTCGGTATCCGGTCGCGCGAGGCGAGGACGGTCTTGATCGCCAGCATGATGCGCGAAAGTTCGCCGCCGCTCGCAACATTGCCAAGACTCTTTAACGGCTCGCCGGGATTGGTCGAGATCATGAATTCCACATCGTCATATCCGCCAGCAGTCATCTCCTCCTTCTTCCGCACCTGGATCTCAAACTGCACATCCAGAAAATTCAGATCCGTCAGCGCCGCGATCATATCCTTTTCAAGCTTTGCCGCCTCCTTGCTGCGAACCCTGGAGGCTTTCTGGCACAGACTCTTTAATCGCGTCTGCATCTCGGCGATCTTCGCCTCCAACTGCTCTTTATATACATCCGCATTCTTAAGTTTCTCGATCTTCTCCCCGAGTTCTGTCTGATACTGCAGCACCGCCTGAATGCTGCTTCCGTACTTGAGCTTTAGATGATTTAGCAGGTTCAGCCGCTCCTCCATCTGGCCAAACCGCTCTCCGTCAAACTCCATGTCTGCCATGTACTCGGCGATCTCCCGGTTAAAATCACTGAGCAGGGCATCGATATTCTCCAGCTCATCCGCAAGCTCCTGCGCCCTGTCGTCATAGCCCTCCACGCTGCGCAGCTCCCGCACGGCATAACCGACTGCGTCCGCCGCCGACTGTTCGCCGTTTCCAGTGAGCTGATACGCCTTGTCTGCCGCCCCGACGATCTGTCTGCTGTTTGCCATCTTCCGGTAATCGCGCTCGAGCTCCTCATCCTCGCCCGCTGTCAATCCGGCTTCCTCGATCTCCTGATACTCAAACTCCGCAAGCGAGAGTTCCTTTGCCTTCGCCCCGTCGTCGACACAGAATTCCGCAAGCTCCTTTTTGAATCTCGTGTACAACTGATACTTCTCCCGGAGTTCCTCCTTGATCGCGTCAAGCCCTTCCCCCGCGAAGGAATCCAGGATCTCCATGTGATTCTTCTTGTACAGGAGGGACTGGTGCTCATGCTGTCCGTGGATATCGATCAGCAGTTCGGAAAGTGCCTTGATCTGTTTTGCAGTGACCGTCTCGCCGCAAATCTTAAAGAGGTTTCTACCAGGCTGGATCTTGCGCTGGATAATGATGATGCCGTCCTCCTCGACAGGGATCTCAAGCGCCCTGATCTCCTGCTGCATCGCCTCGTCCGTCACCTGGAAGACCAGCTCGACAAGCGCATAGTCGGCGCCTGTCCTGATCATATCCTTGTCCGCTCTCGCGCCCAGGGCGAGATTGATCGAGCCGATGATGATCGATTTGCCGGCTCCGGTCTCACCGCTTAAGATATTCAGTCCTTCCCCAAAGTTCACTTCCGTCTCTGAGATCAGAGCCAGATTTTTTACATGCAAGCTAATTAACATTTTCCGTACCTAACCTTTTATAATCTCATCCATTTTTTCCATCACAGCCCTGGTCTCCTCCGCAGATCTTACCGCTGCAAATATCGTGTCGTCACCTGCTATGCAGCCGACGATCTCCGGAAACCGCATGGCATCCACCGCTGCGGCGACCGCCATCGCCATCCCCTGCACGGTCTTGATCACCAGTATGTTCTGCGCCATGCTCATCGAGACAAACCCGTCCCGGAGCACACGGATATATTTGTCGCCCAGCCTTGTATCCTCATTCTGCAGGATGATGTATTTCTGTCTGCCGTTTCCCGCCGCTATCTTTGACAGGTGCAGTTCCCGGATATCTCTTGATACGGTCGCCTGCGTCACATCAAAGCCTTCCTTGCGCAGATACGCTGCAAGCTCCTCCTGCGTCTCGATATCATACTTGTTGATCAGTTCCACCACGACCTCATGTCTCTCTCTTTTCATTGCATCCGATACCATGCCTTTCACAGATTTTTTACGCCCGTCTCTCAAAAAGCCCGCATTTTCTTGTGTAATGTATCCAGAAAGCTGCCCTCGCTGAGTTTTATGATCTTTGTCACCTTGTCGGAACGGATGATCCGGATCTTGTCGCCCTCGTTGAGATTGACCGGACATCTCCCGTCAAAGCTGGCGTCCACCTCCTGCTTTTCACCCGGCTTGTACCGCCCGATCTCGATATCGATGACGTCGTCCTCGGCAAGAATGATCGTCCTGTTATTCACCAGCGTGTGGGAACAGACAGGGGTCATCATGATCAGCCTTGCCCGAGGCTCCACGATCGGCCCCCCTGCTGACAGGTTGTATGCCGTCGAGCCTGTCGGCGTGGAGATGATCATACCGTCCGCACTGTATGTACTGAGCGGGCGCCCGTTGACATAAATATTGAAATTGATGACATGCAGCGCGCCCTTTCTGTTGATCACGATGTCGTTCAGCGCCGTCTGCGGGTTGGAGCTGACACCGGCTATCACAGGGATACCGCTCAGCATCATGCGCGGTTCGATCTCATAGCGGTTCGCGATCAGGCTGTCGAGCGCAGACTCGATATCCTCCCTGTCAACCTCTGCCAGATAACCAAGCGTCCCGAGATTGACCCCGATCATCGGAATGTGATAAGCGACGTACTCCCGCGCCGCCCTGAGCATCGTCCCGTCACCGCCCAGAACGATCATCCCCTCAACCTTCTCGTCGACCCTGCTGCTGCAGCGGCACCCTTTTAGATGCAGGTAGTCGCGTATATACTGCGTGACCTCCCCTTTTCCGTCTTTTGTCTGGTTTGTATATATATAAAATGTTCTCATTCATTCCCCGTATCTGTCTATCAGCCATCCAATGCCTTGTGTGCAGATGCAACCGTCTCCTCGATAAGCCTTATGTAACAATCATCCACCAGTCCGGCAGCATCGAAATCCTCTTCTCTCAGATCCACCCTGTGCAGATGCATGAGATACTCAATGTTTCCCTCCGGTCCCCGGACCGGCGAAAAATCAAGCGAAAGTATATTAAAGCCTTTTTCCAGCGCAGTGATAAACACTGTCCTGATCACTTCCATATGAACCTGCGGGTCCCGCACAACACCCTTTTTCCCGACTTTCTCCCTGCCTGCCTCAAACTGCGGCTTGATCAGGCAGACCATCTGTGCGTTTGGTTTCAGCAGACCGTGGGCAGGTCCCAGGATCTTATCAAGCGATATAAAGGACACATCGACCGACGCAAAATCGAGCCTTTCCCCGATATCCTCCAAAACCATGTATCGGAAATTCGTCTTTTCCATGCAGACGACGCGCTCGTCGTTGCGCAGCTTCCACGCTAGCTGACCGTGCCCTACATCGACAGAATAAACCTTCCTCGCCCCGTTCTGGAGCATACAGTCCGTAAACCCGCCCGTAGATGCACCGATATCCATACAGATCTTTCCGTCCAGCCGCACGTCAAAACAGTCAATCGCCTTTTCCAGTTTCAGACCGCCGCGGCTGACATAGCGCAGCGTGTTCCCCCTGACTTCAAGCCGTACCTTCGATTCATCGAACATGGCTCCCGCCTTGTCCTCCTTCTGGTCGTTGACATACACGCTTCCCGCCATGATCACCGCTTTTGCCTTCTCCCGCGACTCGGCAAGCCCCTGCCGCACCAGCAGTACATCCAGCCGCTCTTTCATACTTCCCGTCCTCCCTCAAACAGCGCGCTGCACTTCCCCAGGATCCTCTGCACGATCGTCTCCTCGTCGATCCCGACCTCGCGGCGCAGGATCTCCACATTTCCATGCTCCACATACTCGTCAGGAACAGTGACTGTGATCAGTTCCGTCGCCGGATGATGCCCGTCGAGGTAAGCGCGCACCTTCTCGCCAAATCCGCCGCTTGCCACATTTTCCTCCATTGTCACGATGAGCCTGTGATCTTCTGCCGCCTCGTCGAGTATCTCTGTATCGACCGGCTTGACAAAGCGGGCATTGACGATGCTGCAGCGATAGCCTTTCCGGATCAGCTCGTCCCGCACCGTGAGCGCCGCCTTAACCATGCTGCCCACTGCCACGAGCGCGATATCCTGCTCGCGATAGATCCATTCCGCCCTGCCAAAACGGATCGGCTCGCGGTACTCGCGAAGACCATCGTACGCCTCCCCCCGCGGATAGCGCAGTGCGATCGGTCCCTGAAACGCGACTGCGAATTTCAGCATATCGGACAATTCCCACTTATTTTTGGGTGCCATGATATGCATGTTTGGTATGGAGGACAGATATGACAGGTCAAAAATTCCCTGATGCGTCTCCCCGTCGCTGCCCACAAGTCCTGCCCTGTCGATCGCAAAGACCACCGGGAGATTCTGGATGCAGACATCGTGCAGGATCTGGTCATACGCCCGCTGCAAAAACGAGGAATAGACTGCCACCACCGGGCGCAAGCCTCCGGCGGCAAGCCCCGCCGCAAAGGTCACTGCATGTTCCTCCGCGATCCCGACATCAAAAAACCGGTCGGGATACATATTGCGGAATCTTTTCAGTCCTGTGCCGTCCGGCATCGCCGCCGTGATCGCCACAACGTCGTGATAGCGGTCTCCAAGCTTGCACATCACTGTCGAAAAGACATCCGTGTAGCTCGACTTCGTCTTTGGCGTGAGCGGAAGCCCTGTCTCCACATCGAACGGCTCCGCGCCGTGAAAGCGCGCCGGATGCTTCTCCGCGGGCGCAAAGCCCTTGCCCTTCTGTGTGATCACATGCACCAGCACCGCTGATTTGCAGCGCTTTGCTTCCCGCAGGACCTTCATCATCGCACTGATATTGTGTCCGTCCACAGGTCCCAAATATGTAATCCCCATATCCTCGAAGAACATGCCCGGGATCACCAGATGCTTCACAGAACTTTTTGCGCGCCGGATGCTCGTGACGATCGGCTCTAAGTTGGACTCCATGAGGGAATTGTAGATGCCCTCCTTCATATCGAGATACTTGTCCGCTGTTCTGATATTGTTGAGATATTTTGACACACCGCCGACATTTTCCGAGATAGACATATTATTGTCATTTAATATAATGATAAAATTCTTTTTCAGCCGCGAAGCATTGTTCAGCGCCTCATATGCCATTCCCCCGGTGAGGGAGCCGTCGCCGATGACAGAGATGATCGTGTGGTCCTCGCCGCGAAGATCCCGCGCCTTCACAAGCCCAAGCCCCGCCGAGATGGACGTGGAGCTGTGCCCTGTGTCAAAGCAGTCGCACTCGCTCTCCTTTCTCTTGGGAAAACCGCTCATCCCGCCATATTTGCGCAGGCTCTCAAACCCAGACCGCCTGCCGGTCAGCAGCTTGTGTGTGTAGGACTGGTGCCCCACATCCCACACGATCTTGTCCTGCGGAAGATTCAGGCTCAGATGCAGTGCCATGGTCAGCTCCACTGCCCCGAGGTTGGAACCGAGATGCCCTCCTGTGACGCTGATCTTGCTGATCAGGAATTGTCTGATCTCATCCGCGAGCTGGTTCCAGTCTTCGGGTGCCACGTTCTTTATATCATTTTCCTTCTCTATCGTTTCTAATATTCTACTCATATCATACTCAGCGCCTTTACCTTTCCGAATTATCTACTTGATCCGTGTGATCAGGCTTTGTATCAATCTGATCAGAAACTCGTTCTGAAAACCTTTCTCCCCCAGGGATTCCAGCATCTTTATCGCATGGTCTGACATTTCCCGCTGCTCCCGTGATGCCTCCTCGATCCCTTTCAGGGTGACATAAGTCGTCTTCTGGTTTCTCGCATCGCTTCCGACCGGCTTTCCTAACGTCTCGAGACTGCTCGTCACGTCAAGGATATCGTCCTGTATCTGGAACGCGATGCCGATCTCATACGCCGCTCTTTCTACCAGACAGATCTGCTCATCGTCCGCGCCTGCAAGCACCGCTCCCACCATCATCGCCGCCTGGATCAGCGCCGCTGTCTTGTGCTCATGAATGAACAGCAGATGCTCCTGCGTGACCTGATCTCCTAAGTTTTCCGCCTCGATGTCGGCTGTCTGCCCGCCGATCATCCCATAGATACCCGCTTTTTTCGCAAGGATCTTAAGCGCCCTCGCCTTTCTGTCCGCGTCGCTGCCAGACATCTCAAAGACCCGGAGCGCCGTCTCGAAAGCATAGTTTAGAAGTCCGTCCCCCGCAAGGACTGCCATGGCGTCCCCGTAGACTACCCAGGTCGTCTTCCTGCCCCTGCGGTACTCGTCGTTGTCCATCGCCGGCAGATCATCATGAACGAGCGAGTATGTGTGTATCATCTCGATCGCCGCCATAAACGGTTCGATCACGCTGTCCGAACCGCCAAAAAGCCGGTAAGTCTCTGCCATCAGCATGGGGCGGAGACGCTTGCCGCCCACATTGACGCTGTAGTTCATCGCTTCCATCACCGTTCTTGCCCAGCCGCTTTCGTCCGGAAGATACGCTTTTATGATGGTCTCTGTCTCTTTTACTTTATTTTCCAACGCTTGATCAAAATTCATCCAATTCACCATTTTCATTCAATTTGAGAACTTCCTTCTCCACCTTGTCGATCTTGTCGTTGCAGGACTTGATCAGTTTCATGCCTTCCTTATATAATCTGAAGGATTCCTCCAGCGAGATATCCTCCTGCTCCAGTTTTCCGATCATTTCCTCGAGCTTGTCAAACATCTGTTCAAGTGTCTGTTCCTTCGCCATACGCTACCCTGTTAATCTCCTTCACTTTTGCCTGTATCGTGCCGTTTTTCACATAGATCTGCACCATATCCTCCGGCTTCACATTGTTCACATCGTTTATCACCTTATGATCCGCACTCTCGACATACGCATATCCCTGGCTGAGCTTCTCGAGCGGCGACACGCCCTTTAACTTCTCGGCATAAAGTGCCAGCCGGTGCTGCTGCCGGGTCAGCGTGCTGTTCATCAATCCCGTAAGCCGTCCCTCGAGATCCATGGCGTATGTACGCTTTTGCTGGATCTGGCTCACCGGACTTTGATATTTCAGCCGCAGTTTCTCGTTTTCCAGCCTGTTGCGCTGCTTTCGGATCTGCACCTGCACGGCATGGTGCAATGTGCTGCCGTACGCCGCAAGCCGCTCCATAAGCTGTGTGATATCATAGACTGCAAGCTCCGCCGCTGCCGAGGGTGTGGGCGCCCTTAGATCTGCCACAAAATCCGTGATCGTCGTGTCTGTCTCATGTCCGACCGCCGATATGACCGGCACCTGACAGTCAAATACCGCCTGCGCCACCGCCTCTTCATTGAATGCCCACAGATCCTCGATGGAACCGCCGCCTCTGCCTACGATCATCACGTCCACCCCGAGCTGTTCCAGCGCATGGATCCCGTTAACGATGCTCGCCGGCGCCTGGTCTCCCTGCACGATCGCCGGATACAGTATGATCTGCACATAAGGATTGCGCCTCGTCGCAATATTGATGATATCGCGCACCGCCGCACCTGTGGGCGCTGTCACAACGCCCAGTGTCCTGATATACCGGGGAATGGGCTGCTTGTACTCCTGCGCGAACATTCCCATCTCCTCGAGCCTGCGCTTTAGGCGGTCAAACTTTTCGTACAGCACGCCGGCGCCGTCCAGTGTGACCTGTTTCGCGTAGAGCTGGTATTTTCCATCCCGCTCATACACGTCAACCGTACCGCCAACCACCACCATCTGCCCTTCTTCCAGTCGGAAAGAAAGTCCGGTGCGATTGCCGGCAAACATGACACAGGCGATAACGCCCTTAGCATCTTTTAATGTAAAATAGATATGCCCCGACGAATGGTACTTACAATTACTGACCTCGCCTTTCACCAGAACATACCGCAGCATGTAATCCTGCGTGAACATGTTCTTGATGTAGGAATTGATCTGGGCAACTGTATAAACATTCTGCTTCACAAATATGCCTCCGTACTTTGTATGGGATCCTTAGGACGCAAACTTTGCCAGCACCCCGTTGACAAAGCCCGACGACTCCTCCTGCCCGAACTTCTTGGCAAGCTCGACCGCCTCGTTGATCGCAACCCCTGTCGGCACATCCTCGTCAAAGACGATCTCATACACGGCAAGACGCAGGATCGTGAGGTCTACCTTGCCCATCCGCTGCGTTGTCCAGCCCTTTGCCCGCTTGTTGATCATCCCGTCGATCTCATCAAGCTTCTCAAGGATCCGGTTGCTCTTGCCGGAAATGTACGCGGCATCTTCATCCCTGATCCCCGCCCGCTCTCTCTCCTGCGCTTCCATCTGCAGGGTCTCAAAAAAGAACTGCTCCTGCTCGGGCATCTCCGTCCTGTCGTTAAATTCGATCCTGAAAATGTACTTAAATATCTGTTCCCTAAGCTCTCTTCTGCTCATTTGTCTTTTCCTTTACCGATCCTTTACCGATCCGATGCCATCTTGATACCGACGATCCTGATATTGACATCGGACACCTTGAATCCGGTCATCGTCTCGATCGCATTCTTTACTTTTTCCTGTACTTTATTGCAGGTCGTGGGGATATTAAAGCCATATTCCAGAGTCACCGCAAGCTCCACGGACACGTTGCCGTCAAGGATATCTACCTTGACGCCTTTCGTCTGCTTCTTCATGCCGACCTTTCCCATCAGCTCATTCGTGATATTTCCGACCATGGCGCCCACACCGTCAACCTCTGTCGCCGCAAGCCCCGCGATCATGGCGACAACGTCATTCGCGATCTTTACCGTGCCAAATTCCTCATTGTTCAATGAATAACCCTTTTCCGTTTCTTTTTCCATGCTTCAAACCTCCTGTGTCTCTTTCTGCATTATATTTCATTATATCATTATCCCTAAGGATTGCAAAGCAGAATTTGATCCCTATTCCCATACTTTCCCAAAGTCTGCCAATCCATTCATATATTCCAGAAACTGATCGTCCGCTGCTCATCGTTCGAGGTGTATGCGATGCTCTCCCCCTGCTTGTCCACAAAATAAAAGATCTCCTGCGATCCGATCAGTGTCTGCACCATCTGATCGTACGTCTCACTGTTGTCGCATTTCAGTGTGATGTATCCTGCCGCTTTCACCGCCTCGCTGTCAAAAATGCTGGCAAGCCTGTCGGTATCATAGCTGTCAAAGTACAATCCCTCACGCACAAAATAGTTGTCGTCGACCGCCGTGCACTCCGGAAGCGGCACTACCTTCTCGATCGAATGCGTCCTGGTGATCTCATCCGTCGTCACCAGAAAGTAGTCATAGTTGATCGCTGGGACAAAACCGTCTGCCGCACCTTCCGAACCGCCCGAAGCGTAAGAGGCATCCCCCCACGTCGGATCCAGATAATAGTATTCACCGTTCACCCGCACGAGATCCCACCCATGGCGTTCACCGTTCGTGAAACCGGTCACTAACACACACTGGATATCTGCTGCCTGCAGCATGTACTGCATCGCCTTGGCATACCCCTGGCAGACCGATCTTCCCTGCAGGAATACGGAACATATATTTTGATTATTCTCAGCATTCCTGTCATATTCTGTGTGGTCGATCAGCCATTCGTACAGATACCGGACTGTGCTGTACTCATCCTCGTTTAACGGCACCTGCTCAAAGCACTCCGCAAGCTTCTGTTCGATCATCAGTCCTGCCTGCTCCACCTCCGCGCTTGTCATGGAATACGTTCCGCTGAAAGTGATCCCGGTCACCGTATTACCGAGCGTATATTCTGTATATTGATATCCCTCCACATAAAAGAGCTCCGGGTGGTCGTTCATCACACAGGAAAACACGACATCCAGAACAGACTTGTCCACTGTGGAAAGCGGCACGCCGCTCTGCATGGCTGTCAGCGCATCGAGCATCTCAAGGTATATCTTCTGATCCTTCTCATCCAGTTGGTGATACGCATAGTATAGCCCGGATACCTCCCTGACACCCTGCTCCTCTTCCATGCTGTCATCCTGCGGCTGTTCCGGCTCGTATTCGCGCGGTTCTGTCGTACTCTCTGCTTCCTCTTCCCGTATGATATGCTGCAGGTCATAAGCGATCTGGTCTGTACAGCCCTGTGTCATAAGCATCATGCCGCCAGTCAGCGCCGCCCACACTACTTTCCATTTTCTCATTGACGATCTCATTACCCCTAATTTCTGCCAAATTCTGATAACACCAGCCCCTTGTTCCTGTCGAGCGTCATGCCGATGCTCCACTGGTTGATGAACAGGAGGAGCGGATTTCCTTTCAGGTCCTGTATCTTCTTCATATCCGAAGTGCCGGACAGCTTGTTTAAGTCCACCTCGTCCTTGTTCTCGATCCAGCGGATATATTCATATGGAAGCGATTCGAGCCGGATCTCGACATTGTACTCATTTTCCAGACGGTATTTGAGCACATCGAACTGCAGTACGCCGACCACGCCCACGATGATCTCCTCCATGCCGGTGTTGAACTCCTGGAAGATCTGGATCGCGCCCTCCTGAGCGATCTGGTTGACACCCTTGATGAACTGCTTTCGCTTCATCGTGTCCATCTGCCGCACCCGCGCAAAATGCTCCGGCGCAAAGGTCGGTATGCCCTCATAGCAGATATTGTTTCTGGGTGCACAGACTGTATCGCCGATGGAGAAGATCCCCGGATCGAACACGCCGATGATATCCCCCGCATACGCCTCGTCTAATATCTTGCGCTCGTCCGCCATGATCTGCTGCGGCTGCGAGAGGCGCAGCACCTTTCCGCCCTGCACATGGCGTACCTCCGCGCTGGCGTCAAACCTGCCGGAGCAGATGCGCATGAACGCCACCCTGTCACGGTGCGCCTTGTTCATATTCGCCTGGATCTTGAATACAAACGCAGAGAAATCGTTGTCGACCGGATCGATCGTCTCCCCCTGCGATCTCCTCGGAAGCGGCGGCGTCGCCATCTTTAAAAAATTCTGCAGAAATACCTCCACGCCGAAATTCGTGAGCGCCGAGCCAAAAAATACGGGCGTGAGCTTTCCCCTGCGCACCTCCTCGATGTCAAACGCTACGCTCGCCCCGTCGAGCAGCTCGATCTCATCGCGCAGTGTGGCGAGCGCCTCGTCACCGATGTTTTCCAGCAGCAGCGCCTCGTCGTCCATCGGGATCACCGTCGTCTCGCCCTCCTTCGTTCCTTTCTGCGTATCGGAATAGGTGAGCACATGGTTTCCATGCCTGTCATAGACGCCCTTAAAGCGCTTTCCCGAACCGATCGGCCAGTTTACCGGACAGGTGGCGATGCCAAGCTCCTTCTCGATCTCATCGAGCAGCTCAAAGGTATCGTTCGCATCCCTGTCGAGCTTATTGATAAAGGTAAAAATAGGGATCCCCCTCATGCCGCAGACTTTAAAAAGCTTTCTCGTCTGCGCCTCGACACCCTTTGACGCGTCGATGACCATGACTGCCGAGTCTGCCGCCATGAGCGTCCTGTACGTGTCCTCCGAAAAGTCCTGATGCCCCGGCGTGTCCAGGATATTGACACAATAACCGCCGTAATTGAACTGCAGAACGGAGGACGTGACCGAGATTCCTCTCTCCTTCTCGATCTCCATCCAGTCCGAAACGGCATGTCTTGCAGTCGCCTTGCCCTTGACGCTTCCGGCAAGGTTGATGGCTCCTCCATACAACAAAAATTTTTCAGTCAAAGTCGTCTTGCCGGCATCGGGGTGCGATATGATGGCGAACGTCCTTCTCTTGTTTATTTCTTCTGCAATTGTACTCACTGATCTTTCCTCCGTCTATTTTAAATAATTACTTTTTGACAATTCCTTAACATACTTGTCCCAGATACCCTCTGTACCACGCCGAGCGCCTCCAGCACTGTCGCCGCGATATCCGCAAACGTCTCCCGCGTGCCGCAGTTTACCGCTTCTACCGTTTGTCCGTACATGAGAAAGGGCGTGTGCTCCCTTATGTGGTCTGTCGTTTTCGTGTACGCCGGATCACAGCCGTGGTCCGCGGTGATCATCAGGATATCCTCCCCCAGCTTCTGGAGATTCGGCACATGAAAAAATGAGCTCTCGGAAACGGAGCCTATGGTATTCGTACCCTTTCACCATAGGCTTCCGCATCCTCCATCTCACCGATCCCAAAGCTGTCTAACACGATCAAAAATACTCTTTTCATATGTGCTCCTTTCCGCCAGACCGCCTGTCAAAACGCACATGATCAAGGCAGTTCGCAATATAATACTTTAGTATACCACACTTATCCAATTAATTCCACATATTTATTCCTCGCCGCCCGCACTGCCGGATATACTCTCCGCCGCGTTGTCTGCGGCGCCATCCGTCACACCGGATACTGTTATAATGATGTTTTCCGGAACGATGTCCGTCTTTCTCTGCACAATGTCTAAGATCTGGGCAGTCTGTGACTCTGTGAGATTTGCCGCCTCCACCATGACATCCGCCTTGTCTCCGCTGATGCTCACCACTGTCTGCGCAAACCCTTTCGCCTCGAGAAGCATCTGCGCGTCGGATTCCTTCTGGGCAGTCTCCGTGAGGGCGATCATGCTGCTCACCGCCTCCTTCTTTGCCTCCTCCGTCAGCTCCTCATTCTGGATGATCTCCAGCAGGGATTCCTTGTTCTGCGCCCGCGTCTGCTCCTTTAAGAGCTTTGCGCCCGCGAGGGTAGACACACCGGATGCGCTGGTAAACACTGCCTCTCCCGGTATCTCCTGCTCGATAATCGTGGCGCCGGACTCATCTGTGCCAGCGGCAAGCGCATCCGCCTCGCCGGACACCTGCACCTGTGCCGCATCGCCTGTGACAGTTGTGTCGATGGCGCTGTCTGACACGGCGTTCATGTCACTGCTCAGATAATTGTCCGTGATCGTCACGTCATCCGTGTCGAGACTCGCGATATCCGTGTCCTCTCCTGATGCAGACGCCTGATCCTGGATCGCGCCATCCGTATCTTCCCTAAGCGATATGGCATACATATCTTCGTCAGAGATATCATATGTAAGCTCGCTGCTGCTTCCGTCCACAGATATAAAATCCTCTTCTCCGATCTTAGTCCCGGCAAAGTTCAGATAACCTGCTACCGCTATCATGACTGCCAACGCCGTAATCATAATCTGGTTCTTTCTTAATATTTTTTTCACCAAACCATATCCTTCCTGTTGTTTCTCTTTGCTACTTCTATCATATTCACCGCATACTTTTCTTAGACTTAATATTTTCAACTTTTTGATATTCATTTCTTCACCCCATCATCAATACTTCGACTTTATTTGCCTCCACCCCGTACAGTGCCATCACGAGCCTTACGATCTGGAGCTTTACGGCCTCATTGGAAGCTCCCTTTGCGGAGATCACCACACCGTCGACTTCCGGTCTTTTGGTCTGTGTGACGAAAGGAACCTCATTACCGCTCGCATCCGTAGTGTATACTGTCGTTTCCTCTTTGCGCAGCTCGCTGTTGTCGCCGTTGACAGAATTGGACATCGGGATATCCTTTTCCACGATATATTCCTGTGAGTTCTTCATATAGATCAGCACCTTGACCTCCCCCACACCAGCCACGCTGGACAGAAATTCTTCCAGTTCCCTCTCAAGCTCCCGCCTGTACTCATCCAGGTACGTCTCATCCTTTTTATTCCCGATACCCGGTGCGCTCCCCACAGGTTCTGTGCCCTCTGTCTTTTTCTGGCTCTTGTTTGATATGTAGCTGCTGCCCTTGCCGCCTGTCGGCAGCAGGATGACAAAGATCAGTATCCCGCTCAGAAAGATAATGAGCATCGTCTCCTTTGTCGGCCGTCCTTTCCCACCGCTACCACCGCGGATCATCATACGGATCCTGTCCCGAATCATGTTCGGCATCCTCCATCCCCCCATTCCTGCTGTCATACTCCTCATGCGCTTCGCCTATGATCTTCTCTTCCCAGAGCTGTTCGTAATATAAGGCTCCGTCATAGATCCGCTCCGTCTCCGTCATCTCCCGCCACTCCTTCTCCCATCTGGAATACAACTGGTCTGCCCTGGAAAAATTGTTCTCAACCTGCCCCACAAAAGAGAATACCACATTGCAGCAGATGCACATTGTCAGTAAATAGGAAAATAATTTGAGATATTTCTGATAGGCACTCCCCTCCGTGAGCTGGATCAGGCACTGAAAACAGATCACAGTGTACACAAGGCGTCTTACCTCCGCCGCCAAAACTTCCATAATCCCCTCCTGTCTTAATTCACATGCTCTAGCTCGTAGCGTTCGTGACTGCCGCGATCGTCACGAAAAAAAGCGTCGTGACCGTGATGAGTATCCGCAGGAGCATAAATCCCGCCTCCGAGATATACTCCACACATTTCAGCATCTGACGTTCGCCGCAGATGCTGCCCAGCGCACCACTCACCTTGACGATGATCAGTATCATGAACGCCTTGATGACCGGCGCCAGGATCAGCAGGACAAGCACCACCAGAATCAGCACGCCAAGACTGTTCTTGACCGCGATCGCCGACGCCAGCGTCACGCTCGATACCGATTCCACGATATCCCCGATCCCCGGGATCGCGCCAGCCGTTTTCTGGAGCACCGCATTGTTCGTCTTGTCGACCACCGGCGTGATGATCACCTGCAGTATACTGCTCCCCGACATCACGACGACCATCATTTTAAGCACCCACTGCATTCCTTTTTTGATGAGTTCCATCAGTCCCTTAAACCGCTCTTCCCCCCAGATGCTCTCCACCACGCCAAGCATCACATACCCCTCCACGACTGTCGTCAGGGACGACGCCACGATCCCCTCTATGAGACACAAAAAACCCAGCAGCATCTTATAAAAGATCAGCGCCGTAAGCCCGGAACCCGCCGCCGCGATACAGATCATATACGCCGGTATCATCAGTTTCAGAAACTCGATCATCCGCGCCATCGTCTCCTCGACGATCCCAAGCACCTCGTGAAACGCGTCGATCAGCACCACCAACTGACACAGTATGAAAAATGTTTTTGCCGCCTTTGCAGCCCCCTCATTCTTGAGCGCAGCCATCAGATTGCTCACCATCGCCACCAGGATAAACAGGATCAGCACCGTGATGAACAGCCGCTTCCAGTCGTCAAAGACGCCTGTCACCGAATCCCTTATATACCGCCAGAACAGACCCGGATCGAGCACCCAGTTGCCTTTCAGCACATCCTCGATAAAGTCCACAGAGTCCGTATTCTTCCCCGGCAGCAAATCCTGCAAAAGATTGTCCAGCACACTCAGATCCGGGAGAATATCGATCTCATGCCACAAACTGATCTCCTGACTCATCGCATCATTCCCTCCAGCATGTCTATCATGATCCGTATGATCGGAAACCCTGCCACCATGATCGCAACCTTTCCGAAAAGCTCTATGTGGTTGCTGAGCGCCGAATATCCGGAATCCTTGCACAGATTTGACGCAAAATCACACACATACGTGATCCCTATGATCTTAAGGAGCAGGGATATGTACGCCGTATTTCCTCCCAGCACCGCCTCCCACGCCTCCAGCTCCTCCACCGCATTTCCCAGCACTGCCAGGATCCGGATCGCGATAAAGAAACTGACGAGAATGATGACCAGGGTCGCAAACTCCGGCTTGTCTTTCCTGATGACAAGCGCCGCAAAAAGACCTGCTATGGCAAGCACACAAATCTGAATCATACAATGCCTCCGTCAACACCAAATCACAATGCAAATAAATCCTGTATCATCTCAAACAGTTGATATATATAAGGAACAATCCACGAGAGCACCAGCACCAGCCCCGCGAGGCTGATCAGGAACGCATGTTCCTCCCTGCCGCTGTGCTTTAATACCTGCCCCAGTATCGTTATCAATATGCCAACTGCCGCTATCTTAAATATCAGACTGACTTCCATTTTCATCCCCATTTCATGAATTCTCAGTAACTATAAAAACAAAATGATGCACAATATTCCGGTCAGTGTGCTAAGCGCCTTGATCAGCCTGCTGTTCTCGTTCCTCTTCACCGTAAGCCTGTCTATCTCGCTGTCCAGCTCCATCTCAAACAATCGCAGTGCCTCCACCTGCAGTTGCCCGCCCTCATACTCGAAGCAGTTCCCCATCTTTTCAAGATGCGTTATTGCAGTCTGTGAGAAATCCGCCCCGTTCTTCCTGTCCTGCACTGCCGCATTCCATATCCGGATCAGAGAGTTTCCATTCCGCTCTTCCATCCCCCGCGCGACGTCGCACAGAAAAAGATCATACGGCGGCTCCGCCCTGCCCGCCATCATGTCAAAGATCTCTTCCATCGGTCTGTGCAGATAAGCGATCTCCCCCGAGATCTGCAGAAGGATCTGTTTTTGCTGTTTCAGATGCCGGATATCGCTGTTCATCTCGCCGCAGAGCGACCACCCAAATCCGAGTGCTCCTGTCATCACGCAGGCGCCCGCAATAAGTTTCTGCCACATAGTCTGTTCCCCTCCCCGTCGTAAACTTCAAAATACCTGTCCAGCCTCCCGTCTGTGGATAGCACGACAAACCGGTCGATAAGACCCAGACGAAGGATCTGCGCCATCTCTGTCTTGTGGCGGATATCCTCGATGGAATTTCCATGGACCGTCGCCAGGATACTGCACCCGCTCACGCCCGCGTGAAGGATCGCCTCCGCGTCCGCATATTTTCCGATCTCGTCAATGGCGATCACCCGCGGCGCAAAGGTTCTCACCAATATGGAGATTCCCTGCCGCTTATCGCCGCCAGTGATGATATCCGTCCGCTCGCCGCAGTCGAGCACGGCACTTCCCCGGTATGCCCCTGCGATCTCTCCCCTCTCGTCGATCACCCCCACGTTGCATCCCCTGTAACCGCCGCTCCCGTTTGACATCAGGCGTATCGTATCCCGCAGCAGCGTTGTCTTGCCGACTCCCGGCGGTGAGATGATCAGCGTGTTGTACGGTGTCCCCTCCTTCGTGCCACGATACAGATAACCGAGCATGCGCTCCGCGATCCCCTTGTGCTCGTGCGCCAGTCGGATATTCATATAACGGATATATTTGGCGATGAATCTGCCGTCTTCCGCCGCCACAAGCTCCCCTGTGATACCGACGCGGTGTCCGCCCTCAACCATGATATATCCCTGCTTGCGTTCCTCCTCATAGGCATACACGGAGTCGTGGCACAGATAGCGGAATATCTCTTCCATCTCCCGCTCACCATATATGATCGGAAGCCTGTACTCACCGTCAGACAGCACACGCACTGGCTGATTGACGCGCAGCCGGATCTCCTGCAGCTTCCCGGCACACACACCGCTCCGCTCCCAGTCTCCTCTGAGCCTCTGTGGAAAAAACTGTACGATCCGATCGTCCGCTGCCATCTGATCACCCCCTCACCCAGACTTTGTACATTTTGTCCATACCTCAATATATGTCCCAGAATCTGAAATATGAATATTTGCCGCAGATAAAATAATTTTCCTGAGAATGCCCGTGTGCAATCGAGTAGGGGAGAGCCATCACTATCTATCCATATGCTATAATGAGACTTGTATAATTGAAACGAAAGCTGGATGCGATTTTCCGATATGATTTGCCCTCAAGTCTTACGAAAGAGGGTGATGCCCTATGAATAC
>JAETQI010000070.1 GCA_021770755.1 Lachnospiraceae bacterium | reverse complement strand
TTTAGGCGGAAGAGTAACAAGATAATGGTTTGCCGGACCGCCTTTAGGCGGAAAAGTAACATCGGCCCAGTAGGGCCAACAGCAAACCACCAGCGGGGCTGGTGGTTCGTGACTTTAATGCGATGTGCGCAAACTAAAGTACAGAAATATATTAAGTGTTGTCCGTCATAAGGAGCTGGATGGCATAGTTTCGCCCCTGATCTGTTTCGAAGGATGTCAGGATAAGGAGGAAGATATGGCTTACGTTTATTGGATAACTGGCCTTTCTGGCGCAGGAAAGACATCAATTGGTACATTGTTATATGAAAGAATTAAGAGGAAGTATCCCAATACAGTTTTCCTAGACGGCGATGCTCTACGGGAAGTGTTTGGCAATGATCTTGGTTACACACGGGAGGAACGCATTCAGTGTGCTATGCGGTATGCGCGGCTGTGCAAAATGCTACAGGAACAGGGACAGAATGTCATCTGCTGCACAATCTCCATGTTTGACGATGTCCGCAGTTGGAACCGGGAGCATATAGCGAATTACAGGGAGATTTATGTGAGAGTATCCATGGAAGAGCTGGTAAAACGGAACCAGAAAGGGTTATATGGTTCTTTCACGGGAGAACAGACAAGTCGGAACCAGAAAGGCTCGCATGGTATTTCTGTGGAAGGGCTAATAAAAAATGATGAACTGACAAGATGCGGTCAAAGGAGTAGAGGGCAGGTTGCGGGCATTCAGGTAGAGATTGAGGAACCGAAAAACCCAGACATAATTCTTGGCAATGAAGGGGATACAAGTATATCAGAACTTGTTGATAAAGTGATTGAAAAGTTCAGGATATAAGGAGGATGTTTTCTTAGCGCTAAGAGGATAGAGAAACTCGGTATTTCGCAGACTTTTTCCGTAGTCCTTGAATTATCTATAATTCTGCCCAAATTTTTGATTTACAGGAAAATTACGGTAAATACAGTGCTTGCATGGCTGATTGTAAGTTTAATAAATTCTACTTACATATAAGCGAATAGACTTACGGATTATCAAAAAGATGAGTTTTCAAGCACTTGCCAAAAATGTAAGTAGAATTTGATTGCGGAACTATAGATTATCTGCGTTATATATGATTTGTAGTGGAGGAGATTAAAATGCACGCGGGAACTGTAACCTGCACTATACTTGACGCGGTGTATTTTGCAGTAATTATTTGCCTAAAATGATGATGTCATGTATACTAATATCAGAGGATGAATCCATACATTGCGGGAGGTGTAGGTATGAATAAGAAGCCTGTGGTAAATATAGGTGTACAGCGGTTTGACAAACTTAGGAAACAAGGTTCGTTTTATATTGATAAGACGGATTTTATCAGGGAATGGTGGGAGACTGGTTCGGAGGTGACGCTGATCACGCGTCCGCGCCGTTTTGGCAAGACATTGAACATGAGTATGCTCGAATGTTTTTTTTCCAGGCAATATGAGAATCGGGCAGACCTGTTCGAAGGACTGTCGATTTTCGGACACGATTCGGATGAGGAAAAGTACAGAAACCTGCAGGGCAGATTTCCAGTGATATTCCTGACTTTTGCAAATATCAAGGCGGACAGATATTTGGAGATGGAAAATAAGATCGTAGAAGTGATCGCCAGCCTTTATAATGAGAATGACTATTTGCTTGATGGCGATTGTCTAAATACGAATGAGAAAGAGTACTATAAAAAGATAAAGATAGGAATGCCCGGTGATATTGCCGTGGGAGCGGTTCACCAGATGGCATGTTTCATGCAGCGTTATTATAACGAAAATGTGATCATTCTCCTTGACGAATACGATACGCCAATGCAGGAGGCATGGCTTTCCGGATATTGGAATAAAGCCGTCAGTTTCTTCAGCAGTTTTTTTAATGCTACATTTAAGACCAACCCTTATCTTGAGCGCGGCGTGATTACGGGAATAACGCGCATTGCCAAAGAAAGTATCTTTACCGGAATGAATAATCTTGAAGTGATAACAACCACATCTGATGAGTATGCGACCGCTTTTGGGTTTACAGAGAAAGAAGTATTTGACGCACTGGATGACATGGAACTTGGAAGTGAGAAAGAAGAAGTAAAAAAATGGTATGACGGTTTTACGTTTGGAAGCCATACGGATATTTACAATCCATGGTCGATATCATCATTTATCAGGAAAAACGGAAAGTACGAGAATTACTGGGCGGATACAAGCTCGAACGGGCTTGTGAACTCGCTGATGCAGACCGGGGTTCCGGGCATCAAGCAGACAATGGAGGCACTCCTGCAGGGAAAAAGTTTTGAGGCAGAGCTTGATGAAAAGATTGTCTTTGACCAGCTTGACGGCAGTGTCAGTGCAGTGTGGAGTCTGCTGCTGGCGACCGGATACTTGAAAGTTCTAGATTTGAAATATGTGGGGGAACGCAAAAGGAAAGTGTACACGCTGACACTCACGAACATGGAAGCAGAGAGTATCTTTGAAAAGATGGTGAAAGGGTGGTTTGGCGGCAGCACTGAGACGTACTATAATGAATTTATCAATGCGCTCCTGCATGATAATGTCCGCAAGATGAACACATTCATGAACAAAGTCGCCCTGAACACCTTCAGCTCGTTTGACAGCGGGAATAAACCGTCAGAGCAGACAGAACCGGAGCGCTTTTATCATGGCTTTGTGCTCGGCATGGTTGTAAATATGGCAGATACGTATATCGTGCGGTCAAACCGTGAGAGCGGGTATGGCCGCTACGATGTTATGCTGGAGCCTGTTGATAAGAGCGGAAAGGCGTTCATATTTGAATTTAAGGTACTGGATCCGGACGAGGACGAGGAGACACTTGAAGACACGCTCGCGGCGGCACACCGCCAGATTGCGGAGAAGAAATATGAGACGGAGCTTGTATCACGCGGCTTTGCGCCGGAGAAAATACGTAAATACGGGTTTGCATTTCGGGGAAGGGAATGTCTGATAGGATAGTATTTGCTGCTACAGTGATAGCTACAGTGAGCTGTAGCCTGTAAAACACTTGACGCAGGGTAGTTTGTAGTAATTATTTGCCTAAATGATGATATCATGTATACTAATATCAGAGGATGAATCCACGCATTGCGGGAGGTGTAGGTATGAATAAGAAGCCTGTGGTAAATATAGGTGTACAGCGGTTTGACAAACTGAGGAAACAAGGTTCGTTTTATATTGACAAGACGGATTTTATCAGGGAATGGTGGGAGACCGGTTCGGAGGTGACGCTGATCACACGTCCGCGCCGTTTTGGCAAGACACTGAACATGAGTATGCTCGAATGTTTCTTTTCTAATAAATACGAGGATCGGGCAGATCTGTTCGAGGGACTGTCGATTTTCGAACACGATTCGGATCAGGAAAAGTACAGAAACCTGCAGGGCAGGTTTCCAGTGATATTCCTGACTTTTGCAAATATCAAGGCGGACAGATATTCAGAGATGGAAAATAAGATAACAGAAACAATTGCTGGTTTATATGAAAGTAATAGATATTTGCTGGAAACAGACTGTCTGAGTGAAAATGAGAAAGAATATTATAAAAATATAAAAATAGGAATGCCCAGTGATATTGCCGTGGGAGCGGTTCACCAGATGGCATGTTTCATGCAGCGTTATTACAACGAAAATGTGATCATTCTCCTTGACGAATACGATACGCCAATGCAGGAGGCATGGCTTTCCGGATACTGGAATAAAGCTGTCAGTTTCTTCAGCAGTTTTTTCAATGCAACATTTAAGACCAACCCTTATCTTGAGCGCGGCATGATCACGGGAATAACGCGCATTGCCAAGGAGAGTATTTTCACTGGAATGAATAATCTTAAGGTGGTAACCACAACCTCTGATAAGTATGCAACAGCATTTGGATTTACGGAGAAAGAAGTTTTTGATGCGCTTGATGACATGGAACTTGGCAGTGAAAAAGAAGGCGTAAAAAAATGGTATGACGGTTTTACGTTTGGAAGCCATACGGATGTTTACAATCCCTGGTCCATTTCCTGTTTTATTGAAAATAATGGAAAGTACGAAAATTACTGGGCGGATACAAGCTCGAACGGGCTTGTGAACTCGCTGATGCAGACGGGGGTTCCGGGCATCAAGCAGACGATGGAGGCACTCCTGCAGGGAAAGAGTTTCGAGGTAGAGCTTGATGAAAAGATTGTCTTTGACCAGCTTGACGGCAGTATCAGTGCAGTGTGGAGTCTGTTGCTGGCGACCGGATACCTGAAAGTACTGGATCTGAAATATGTGGGGGAACGCAAAAGGAAAGTGTACACGCTGACACTCACGAACATGGAGGCAGAAAGCATTTTTGAAAAGATGGTGAAAGGGTGGTTCGGCGGCAGCACTGAAACATACTACAATGAATTTATCAATGCACTCCTGCATGATAATGTCCGCAAGATGAACACATTCATGAACAAAGTCGCCCTGAACACCTTCAGTTCGTTTGACAGCGGGAATAAACCATCAGAGCAGACAGAACCAGAGCGCTTTTATCATGGCTTTGTGCTCGGCATGGTTGTAAACATGGCAGATACGTATATCGTGCGGTCAAACCGTGAGAGCGGATACGGCCGCTACGATGTCATGCTGGAGCCTGTTGATAAAGATGGAAAAGCGTTCATATTTGAGTTCAAAGTACTTGATCCGGACGAGGACGAGGAGACACTTGAAGACACACTCGCGGCGGCACACCGCCAGATCGCGGAGAAGAAATATGAGACGGAGCTTGTATCACGCGGCTTTGCGCCGGAGAAAATACGTAAATACGGGTTTGCATTTCGGGGAAGGGAATGCCTGATAGGATAGTATTTGCTGCTACAATGATAGTTAATTAAGCTTTGCGCATAGCAGGTATAATTGCACGTATCATATTGTATTTATTCCCAAATATCGTAGAAATACGATGTTTGGAGCACTGCGTAAGGAAGTGGGGGAAATTCTTGGCGAAGTATGCAGAATGGAAGGTGTAACAATCATAAAGGCAGCAACATTATCGGATCATGCACACATGTATGTGTCAATTCCATCCAAGATAAGCGTGTCAAAAGTAATAGGCCGGATCAAAGGGAAAAGTGCATTGATGATATTTGACAGATATCCAGAATACCGTGAGAAGTACAACAAACACTTTTGAGCAAAAGGATACTACTTGTGAAACGGTAGGTAATGTAAACGAAGAAACGATCAAGAGATACATAGGAGAACAATATGAAAGGGATCGCATGGAAGGCGATACAGGGAAGTAACAGAGAGCCGCTTTTAAGCGACCACCAGTAACAAGATAATGGTTTGCCGGATCTCCTTTAGGCGGAAAAGTAACATCGGCCCGGCAGAGTCAACAGCAAACCACCAGCAGGGCTGGTGGTTCGTGACTTCCAATCTTTGTTATTGCTGCAGCAACGCCCGCAGCCTTTCCAGCCCGTCCGCCAGGCTTTCCAGGGACGCGGGGGTGGTCACGGAAATGCGGATTGTTTTTTCGGGCGTCCTGTTTCCGACAAAGAAGCGCTCCGCACCGTAGACTTCGACGCCTGCCTGTCTGGCACAGATCTCAAAGCTTTTTCCGGTAAAGTATTGCGGAAGCTGTACCAGACGGAGCGGTGACGTGGATCCGCTTGGCAGGACAAAGTCTTTCAAGATCTGATCGACGATCTGGTTTCGTTCCTTGATGCCTTTTTTGCGCTCTGCGAGGATCTGATCGGCGCCGCCGTCCTCGATCAGGGATGCCGATACGGTTGCGAGCAGCGGGGAGACACAGATGTTCATGGAATACAGTGCTGTCACCAGCTTTTCGTGGAAGCACTCAGGAACGTGGATAAATGCGGTCCGCAGTCCTGGGGAGACTGTCTTTGAGAGACTTGATATGTGGATGACCTGCTCTGGTGCAAAGGACGCGACCGGGGGCAGCGGTTCCTCCACGAGCAGGCTGTTGATGCCGTCCTCTATGACGAGCAGGTTTTCTTCTCGGGCGACGGCCGCGATCATTTTTCTCGTCTCGAGCGACATGGTGTGCGATGTCGGATTCTGGTAATCGGGTATGACATAGAGTCCCTTTATGTTTTCATTCTGCACCGCGTAGCGGATGCTTTCTGATGTCAGTTCGCGATCGCGGCTTCTGACAGGCAGCAGTTGGATGCCAAACAGTTTTGCCGCTGTTTTGATGCCGGGATAGGTCATCGGTTCCGTTCCGATCTTGTCGCTGGTCTCAAAGCATGCGCTCAGGGCAGCTGTCAGTCCGTTTTGTCCTGCCGCTGCCAGCACGATATGGTCTGTATCTGTGTAAAATGCTCCTCGGCGGGACGATTCTGGGAGGGCTCTCTGCAGCCATGCCACGCCTGCCTTGCGCTGACGCAGTGTGCCTTCGGGAGATCCGTAGGAGAACAGGTTCAGCGCGTCCGGTGTTTTTATCAGACGTTCTGTATATTCTTTCACTTTCAGATTACTGGTGACAAAAGGGACGATCGCTCCCATCTCGATCATGCGGGAATCCTCTCTTCCGCACAGCAGTACGGGACTGGCAGCGGCGTCGGAGGAGACGTAGGTGCCGTTGCCTACCGACGCGGAGAGGAGGCCTTTCTGTCCGCACAGCCTGTAGACTTTGGATATGGTGCTGGGATTCAGATCCAGAAAGTCAGCGAGTTCCCGCTGTGGCGGCAGTTTTGTGCCGGCTTTCAGTTTTCCGCTTTTGATATCGCGTTCCAGCAGTTCTGCCAGTGCTGTATATTTCGGACCGGTCAGGTTGCTCAGATCGGGTTTCCAGCTCATGGGATAATTGTCAAATGAATTTACGGGCATGGTTGCATCTCCTCTTGTCCGGGCTTTGGTGTGATGCGGTAGAATATACTGCATACATTTGTTTGTTGTTTATCAGTATAGCTGCACATCGTTTTTTTGTCAAATCGCACAGTTTTTCAAGATAGTGTAACTTTACTTGGGGAATTTCATTGACAGACTTACTACGGCTACTGTCTTAGCAGATATCAGCAACCGATATACAAAAATGCGCTCTTATAGATGGTTTTGGACCTTCATCGCTTCTATATATAGTATATCATAGGAATGCATGTTCTACACCATTGATTTTCAAAAATTCCCCAGGTAAAGTTACACTATCGTTTTTCAAGCACGCTCGCAATCATTTTCCTGTAATATGGAAAATTGTATGTCATGCAATTTGCTTATTGTTTTCAATTGCGTGCCAGAATATAATGAAAAAAATCTGGAGAGAGAGGTGCATTGTTATGGGTATGGAAAATTTATTGTCTGATGGGATCAAGGCGACGCCGCCGTCGTTTGTCAGGGGGATCTTAAAAGCGGCCTCTGACCCGGACGTGATCTCTTTTGCGGGTGGGCTGCCGAATCCGGTCTCCTTCCCGCAGGAGGAGCTGCTGGTTTCTATGGAACGCATTGTGAAGACATACAAAAGTAAGGTATTCCAGTATTCGGTCACAGCCGGTCTGCCGGAGCTGAGGCAATACATAGCGGACCGGTATAACCGGATTTTTGGTCTGCATCTCGGGACTGAGAATGTTATCATCACCACTGGCTCCCAGCAGGCGCTGGATCTGATCGGGAAGGTTCTGCTCAACAGGGGAGATGGCATCATTGTCGAGCGACCGACGTATCTGGCAGCGATACAGGCGTTTTCACTGTATCAGCCGGTATTTTATCCGGTGGAGCTGACGGAGGAGGGCATGGATCCGGCGGGGCTTTGGACAGCGCTGCAGAATCCTGTGAAATTTATCTATGCGATCCCTGATTTTCAGAATCCGACAGGGCTTACGTACGCTGCTGAAAACAGGAGCCGTATATGCGAGATCTTAAGAGGCCGCGATGTCGTTCTGATCGAGGACGATCCGTATGGAGATCTGCGCTTTGACGGGGAGCGCCTGCCTTATATCGGCGCGGGAAAGCTGCCGTACAGTATCCTGCTCGGAACGTTTTCAAAGACGGTCACGCCGGGGATGCGCACGGGATTTATCATCTCGGAAAATATGGAATTATTGAAAAACATATCGATCGCAAAGGAGGCAGGCGACTTGCACACCAATGTCTTTTCGCAGTATCTGATCTGGGATTATCTGACTAACAATGACCTGGAGGCGCATATTGACAGGATCAGGGCACTGTACAAAAAGCAGGCGCAGGCGATGATGGATGCCATAGAGCGGTATTTTCCGCCCTCTGTGAGATACACGAAGCCGCATGGCGGTATGTTTCTGTGGGTGACGCTTCCGGAGGGTGTGAGCGCGATGGACTTATTTCCAAAGGCTCTGGAGAAGAAGGTCGCGTTTGTTCCGGGGGATCCGTTTTATGCGCAGGGGTTTGCAGGGAAATCAGCGGATCTGATGTACGCACCCCGCGCGGACGCTCCGGTCGTCAACACGATGCGCCTGAACTTTACCAATGCGGACTGCGCGGCGATCGAGGAAGGGATCCGCCGGCTCGGGGATCTGCTGTACGGTCATCTTGTGGGTTGAATAAATGGTGCGCGGCGTGTATACTGAAAGTATGGAAGATCATGCAGGGAGGTGTGGTCATGGGCAGCAGGGTATTGGTTAACATAGGGGCACAACGTTTTGATAGAAATACGGGTTTGCATTCCGGGGGAAGGAGTGTCTGGTCGGTGCATAGAGGCATATCCGGCAAGACAGGTGAGGCGCGTCTGAATATGGGAGGATACAGGTGAAAAAAAGGATATTTTTCATAGGCATCTGCTGGATCGGCGTTTATCTGGGAGCATGTGGGAAGCAGACGGCGGAAGTGGGGAATGGGAGTGCCTGGCAGGCCGCAGTCGAAAGCGAGAGCACACTGACGGATCAGGATAAAAACGATCAGGAATACGAACGATCAGGCACGATCAATGAAGCTGAAACGGCAGGTGTACAGGGACATATTTCAGCGCAGATAAATGAGGAAAATGGCAAACCTGTCACATGGAATGACCCGGAACTGGAAGAGTGGAAACAGGCATATCTGCGTTATCTGGATATGCTTGAAGGCGCCGGGCAGTATGCATACAGCCTGATCTATGTGGACGATGATGAGATTCCCGAGCTTGCGGTCGATTATGGATTTGATGACGTGGGTGTGCGGGTGGACGGCGGATGCAAGGCTGTTCTGACATTTCACGACCATGCTGTGGATGTGTGGGAGCCGCTGCGCAGCCGTTTTACGTATATCGAGCGGGGAAACCGGATCTGTATGGTATATGACGGCTGCGATGTAAATGTAGTGTTTCATTTGGAGGATGTATACATGATCCAGGATGGAAAATGGGTCTATGTGGGCGGCGGGCGGTACAGTGAGCGTGCGGATACTTCACCGCTTGCGATGTGGTTTCACGATGATGATCACGATTGGAAACTGGTCCGGGAGTATCGCTGGAATGAGCCTGATGAGGCAGTCAGCGGGACAGAATACGTTGCGCGGCTGGAGGCGGTCTACCCGGAGGCACAGCGGACGGAGCCGCAGAATTACTATCGTCTGGACGATATTTGTTCGATCCTGGGTGAATGAAGGTTGAGGGATGAAAGGGCGGTATAGTCATGGAAAAAATATTGTATGTAACGGATCTGGACGGCACATTGCTGAATCAAAAGGATCGGATCAACAAAAAAAGCCTCGAGATCATCAACGGGCTGGTGGAAGAAGGGATGCTGTTTACGTATGCGACTGCAAGGTCGCTGGTATCTGCGTCCGTGGTGACAGAGGGCCTGACGACAAAAATACCGGTCATAGCATATAACGGTGCGTTTATCTTCCAGCCGGATACGGGGGAGATCCTGTCAAGGGAGGATTTTGACCGGGATGAACGGGCGCATGCGACAGAGGTGATCCGTGCAAACGGGGTCTGGCCTCTGGTCTACGCTTTTGTGGATGGCGTGGAAAGGGTGTCGTGGCTGTCCGGGCGGGAAAATGACGGTATCAGGCGGTATCTTAGCCTGCGGAAAGGCGACAGGCGTCTTCGCCCAGTGGAGGACGATGAAAAACTTTATCAGGGGGAGATCTTTTATTTTACGTGTATCGGGGAGAAGGAGGAGCTGTGGCCGGTTTATGATATATTGTCAAAAGATGAGCGGTACCGCTGTACGATCCAGCAGGAGTTATACCGGCCGGAATATTTTTGCGAGGTCATGCCGGCCGGGGCGACAAAGGCGAACGCGATCCGAAAGTTGAAGAAGATCTGGAACTGCGACAGGGTGGTCTCATTCGGGGACGCAGTCAATGATATCCCGATGTTTGAGATCTCTGACGAGTGTTACGCGGTGGAGAATGCGGTAGAGGAATTGAAGGCCGCCGCCACCGGGATCATCGACAGCAACGAAAATGACGGTGTCGCGCGCTGGTTGAAAGAGCACTATAACAGTAGTGCAGACAAGATCGATATGTGAGGTATGATATGAGAAGAATACTCGTTACAGGCGGAACAGTGTTTGTGAGCCGATATGTCTCGGAATATTTTGCAGATAAAGGTGATGCGGTTTATGTGCTGAACCGGAATCACCGCCCGCAGCCTCGGGGATGTACTTTGATCGAAGCGGACAGGCATCAGCTTGGAGATCGGTTGAGGCAGTATGTGTTCGATGCAGTGCTCGATGTCACTGCCTACACCGGGGAGGATGTGTCGGATCTGCTCGATGCGCTGGGGGATGCGGGGGAACGTTTTGGGGAGTATATACTGATCAGTTCCAGCGCTGTCTATCCCGAGACAGCGCCGCAGCCGTTTACAGAGAATACGCGGACTGGTGTGAATCAATACTGGGGAGCCTACGGGACAAACAAGATCGAGGCGGAAACAGAACTGCTGAGGAGAGTTCCCGGCGCGTACATACTCCGGCCGCCATATCTCTACGGACCGATGGACAATGTGTACCGCGAGGCGTTCGTGTTTGAGTGTGCAGACCAGAACCGCAGGTTTTATCTGCCGGGGAAGGGCGGGATGAAACTGCAGTTCTTCCATGTCCGGGATCTGTGCAGATGCATCGAGGCGATATTGGACTGGCATCCGGCGGAACATATCTATAATGTCGGAAATGAGGAGTGCATCACGGTGCGGGAGTGGGTGGAGCAGTGTTACCGCGCGGCAGGGCATACGGCTGACTGCGTGGAAGTGTATCAGGATATCAACCAGAGGGAATATTTCAGTTTTTCTGACTATGAGTATCACCTGGATGTGTCACGACAAAAGGAGCTGATCGCAGATACAGTTCCACTGGATGAGGGGCTGCGGGAATCGTATCTCTGGTATCGTGGACACAGGGATGAAGTGAGGCGCAAAGGGTATATTGAATATATCGATGTTCATTTCTGATTTCCCGTTGAACCGCTCCCAAACCACCAGTTGTTTTACAATGGACGTCTGGCGGGATATGATAAAGGTATCAATATCAAAGGAGGGATTTCATATGGTACAACAGATCGGTGAAAATATCAGCAGATTCCGGCAGAACCAGAACATGACACAGGAGGAGTTTGCGTCGAGGCTTGGCGTGACGCCGCAGGCGGTCTCGAAGTGGGAGAGGGGGACAAGCCTTCCTGATATCGCGCTGCTCTCCGGCATCTGCGAGCTGCTCAGGGTTCGGGCAGATGCCCTGCTGGGGATCGAGATCCAGTCGATCAGCGAGAGTGGGGACATGCAGGAGGAGAAGAAGGTCCGGCAGAATCTGATCGCAGAGCCGCTGCGCATCGAGGTGGGACTCGGTCTGGTTCCCTGCATTGCGGAGGGGATCAGAACAGACTATGTCGATCGATGCCGCAGTCGGCTTGCCGCTGAGACGGGCATGCTGCTGCCGGTCATCAGGATCATGGATATGGAAGGATTAAAAGAGAATGAGGTCCGCATTTTATCCTACGATCAGATACTGCTCCAGAGAGAATATACAGAAATGCAGTCAGAGACAGAGCAGCAGCGGTACTGCTCGATTATTGATGACGCCGTCAGGCTGTGCAGGGAGGATTATGGCAGGATCCTGAACAAGCAGCTTGTAAAGTGCCTGCTCGACAACCTGCAGGAGCAGTATCCGGGTGTGCTGGACGGTCTCGTGCCCGGCAGGATCAGCTATTACAGGGTCATGGAGCACTTGCGGAATGTGATCAGGGAAAGGGGCAGTATCCGCGACCTGATACACATCATGGAGGAGATGGAAGCGGACGTTTCCGTTTAAGGATCGGGTATGGAGACAGGTGGTTTCACACTGTTTCCATACCTTTTTTGATGCGACGTTTTTCTTTACAAGGAGAGTGTGAAACATTATAATATTAATATCAGGAACAAAGGAGGAAATTCATGAAAGATGTGCGGATACTGGAGATCAGGCAGAGCGTTTTTGCGGACAATGACAGGCAGGCGGAGGCGCTGCGGGCGGAATTAAGGGAAAAAGGCGTGTTTCTTTTGAACCTCATGTCCTCTCCGGGAGCGGGCAAGACCACGACGCTGATGCGCACGATCGAAGCGCTAGGGGAGGCATTCCGGATCGGCGTCATGGAGGCGGACATTGATTCCGATGTGGACGCGAGGACGATCGCGCAGTCGGGAGCAAAGGTGATTCAGCTCCACACGGGCGGCATGTGCCATCTGGACGCCGCGATGACAAGGCAGGGGCTCGAAGGGCTTGAAACGGGGGACGTGGAGCTGGCGATCCTGGAAAATGTGGGGAATCTGGTATGTCCCGCAGAGTTTGACACCGGCGCGTCGAGGAATGCCATGATCCTGTCCGTGCCCGAGGGGGACGACAAGCCGCTGAAATATCCGCTGATGTTCTCGGTCTGCGACGTGGTGCTGATCAACAAGATTGACGTCCTGCCTTATTTTGACTTTGATCTGGAGAAGTGCAGGGAGTATATCCGTATGCGGAATCCGGACGCCAGGGTGATTCCCATCTGCGCGAAGACAGGTGAGGGGATCGATGCGTGGGCAGACTGGCTCCGGGCAGAAATCAGGTCATGGCGGGGATCAATGCAATAAGAGAAAGAAATGAGGGAAAACATGGAGAGAAAATTAGACAGGGAGCTTTATCCGGAGTATGTGTATCCGGAGCACAAGGCGGGCGACAACGGGCCGCCGCGGGAGAGTATCTTAAAACTGGGGAAGATGATCACGGACAGGATCCCCCAGAAGCTAGGGCTGAAAAAGATCACCATGGACGATCCGGAATACTGGGGACTGGCGGGGGTGCTCACCGACGAGGAGGCGGAGATCGCCTTGAAACTGGGCGTGCGCAAGCCCAAAACCCTGCCGGAGATCGCTAGGCTCACAGGCATACCGGAGGCGGAGCTCGAGCCGAAGCTCCAGAGGATGTCCGTGAAAGGCATTCTGGAATACAACTGGGAAAACCCTGCACATGAGAAGCAGTATCTTCTGCCGATGTATGTGCCGGGCTCGGCGGAATTTTTTAACATGAACAGCAGGGTGATGGAGGAACACCCGGAGGTCACGCTGTTTTTCGAGCATATGTCGAGGCTGCCCCTCGAGCATGTGACGCCCTTTGTGGGCGAGGGCGGGAACGGCATCGGCATGCACGTGATTCCCGTGGAGAAGGCGATCGAGATGGAGAGCGAATCCATCGATCTGGAACATATATCCTACTGGCTGTCAAAATATGAGGGCAAGTACGCGGCGAGCCCCTGCTCCTGCCGCCGTTCCCGCCTGTATCACGATGAGGGCTGCGGGGATGATCCGGAGGGCTGGTGCGTGGCGGTGGGCGACATGGCGGACTATGTGGTAGAGACGCAGAAGGACGGATATTACATCACGAAGGAGGAGGCGCTGGAGATCTTCAGGCAGGCGGAGGACAACGGCTTCGTCCATCAGATCACCAACATTGACGGCGCTAACAAGATCTTTGCCATCTGCAATTGCAATGTCAATGTGTGCTATGCGCTGCGCACCTCCCAGCTCTTCAACACGCCGAACATGTCGCGCTCGGCATACATCGCAAAAGTGGACAGGGAAAAATGCGTTGCCTGCGGCAAATGTGTGGAAGCCTGTCCGGCGGGCGCGGTGAAGCTGGGACAGAAGCTCTGCAAGAAGGACGGCAGTGAGGTGGAATATCCAAGGATGCCGCTCCCCACGGAACAGAAGTGGGGCGAGCATATGTGGACGCACAATTACCGGGATGTGAACCGGATCAACTGTTACGATACCGGAACGGCGCCCTGCAAGACTGCCTGTCCGGCACACATAGCGGTTCAGGGATACCTGAGGCTTGCGAAGGAAGGCCGCTATGAGGAGGCGCTGGCGCTGATCAAGAAGGATAACCCGCTGCCGGCGATCTGCGGGCGTATCTGCAACCGGCGGTGCGAGGACGCCTGCACCCGCGCTACGCTGGACGAGGCTGTCGCCATCGACGCCGTGAAGCGCTTTGTGGCGGAGCGGGATCTGAAAGCGGAGACGCGCTATATTCCCAAGCCCACGGTTCCCTCTTTGAAAGGAAGCTTTGACGAAAAGATCGCCATCATCGGCGCGGGGCCTGCGGGGCTGTCATGTGCTTACTTTCTGGCGGAGAAGGGCTATAAGCCTGTGATATTCGAGAAAAATGAGCGGCCGGGCGGCATGCTGGCCTACGGCATTCCTTCCTACAAGCTGGAGAAGGATCTGATCGAGGCGGAGATCGATGTGATCAGGGCGATGGGTGTCGAGATCCGCTGCGGCGTTGAAGTCGGAAAGGATGTCACCATCGAGCAGCTGCGGGCGGAAGGCTATAAGGGATTTTATGTCGCGATCGGCTGTCAGGAGGGCAGAAGGCCCGGCGTTCCCGGGGAGGATGCGAAGAACGTCTACACGGCGGTCGAGTTCCTGAAAGAAGCGGGGGAAAAAGAAGGCTTTGACCTTGGCGGCGATGTGGTCGTGGTAGGCGGCGGCAATGTCGCCATCGATGCGGCAAGGATGAGTACCCGCTGCGGACAGGGAAAAGTGTCCATGTTCTGTCTGGAAAGCCGGGATGAGATGCCAGCCAGCCGGGAGGAGATCCTCGAAGCCACAGAGGAAAACATTTCCATCAACAACGGCTGGGGACCGAAGGAGATCCTGACGGAGAATGGAAAGGCCGTGGGCGTGGTCTTCAAGAGATGTACGCAGGTGTACGACGCGTCCCACCGGTTTGCGCCGGTCTATGACGAGAAGGATACCATCACGGTTTCGTGTGCCAGCGTGATCTTCAGCGTGGGACAGGGGATCGCCTGGGGAGACCTCATCAAGGGCACGAAGGTGGCGCTTCGCCCGAACGGCGGAGCCATTGCCGACAAGCTTA
The DNA here is from genome assembly GCA_021770755.1 of Lachnospiraceae bacterium. Taxonomy (GTDB): domain Bacteria; phylum Bacillota; class Clostridia; order Lachnospirales; family Lachnospiraceae; genus COE1. Next base: position 4,839 of record JAETQI010000070.1, on the reverse strand, counting down.
CGTATCAGACGGCGGAGCCGGATATCTTTGTGGGCGGCGATGTCTTTACCGGACCGAAATTTGCCATCGACGCCATCGCGGCGGGCAGGGAGGGTGCGGTTTCCCTGCACCGCTATGTGCATGAGCACTGCACCCTCACGATCGGAAGAAACCGCAGGGATTTCATAGAGCTTGACAAGGGCGATCTCTTCATCGCCAGCTACGACAACACGGACAGACAGCGGCCCGAGCGGGCGGAGGAAGAACAGCTTCGCTCTTTCAGGGATCTGTCCAACACGCTGACGGAGGAGCAGGTAAAAGCGGAGACCTCCCGATGCCTGGGCTGCGGCGCTTCCGTGGTGGATCCAAACAAGTGTATTGGGTGTGGCGTCTGCACGACCAAGTGCGTCTTTGACGCCATCTCGCTTCACAGGGAGCTGCCGGGCTGTTCTACCATGATCAAGTCGGAGGACAAGCTCAAATATGTGCTGCCGAACATGGTCAAACAGTCGCTCAAGATCAGGTTTGCAGGCAAAAAAGGTGAAGGAAATAAAGATCATGCATGAGCTCGGTGTCGTATTTCATATCATGGACAGTCTGGAAAAGGTGGCGGAGGAAAACGAGGTGACAGGCATTTCGAAGGTGGTTCTGGAGCTGGGCGAGGTGTCGACGGTGATTGAGGACTACCTGCAGAACTGCTGGAAGTGGGCGGCCCGGAAAAGGGCGCTCTTTGCAGAGGCGGAGCTGGTCGTGGAAAAGCTCCCCGCCGTCACCTGGTGCGACGACTGTGAAAAGACGTACCCGACGGTGGCGCACGGAAAAATCTGTCCCTACTGCGGCAGTCCGCACACATGGCTCCTGCAGGGAAACGAATTCAATATCAAGGAGATAGAAGTTTATTAATACATGCGGGTAGGGGAGCGGGTCAGTCTCTATCCGCAGATGAGGAGGGAAACATATGTTTAATTTGAGCAGCGGTACGACAGGCTGGCAGCTTCTTGGCTGGGTGCTTGTCTTTGTGGGACTGATCGTGATGAACGAGGTCGCAAGGCGCACCAGGCTGGGCGGCGGTATCTGCTTTTTTGTGATACCGGCGGGACTTACCATTTATTTTATCTCGATCTATGTGGGCGCGGCGAGGGGGGCGCAGTGGGCGCTGAATAACCAGACCTACGTGCACATGAACAGCTGGTTTCACTATGCAAAGCTGTATGCGGCGCTGGCGGGCTGTATCGGCTTTATGATCCTGAAATACCAGTGGGGAAAGCTGGGAAGGTCCCATGCCTTTAAGGTGTTCCCGTTCGTGATCGTGGCGATCAATATCCTGATCGCGGTCGTATCTGACTTTGAGTCCGTGATCAAGGGCGGCGATATCATGGGAGGCTGGTGGAAATCCTCCGAGGGCGTGTGGCTCTACGGCGGCTGGTGGAATATCCTCAACGGCGTTGCCGGTCTGATCAACATTGTCTGCATGACAGGCTGGTGGGGCATCTACTCGTCAAAAGACAGGAAGGACATGCTCTGGCCGGATATGACATGGTGCTATATCCTGGCGTACGATATCTGGAATTTCCAGTATACATATCTGAATCTGCCGACCCATTCGTGGTACTGCGGTTTCGCGCTCCTGCTGGCGCCCACGGTGGCAAACGCGCTCTGGAATAAGGGCGGCTGGATACAGAACCGCGCGAATACGCTGGCGATGTGGTGCATGTTTGCCCAGGTATTTCCGCTGTTCCAGGACGGCAGCAGATTTACGACGGTCTCCTCCGTATATGGGGCAGGCGGTGCGGCGGCGGCGCTCGGAGATACCATGCCGGCCGTGGCAGAGCCCACGGCTCAGGGGATCATCTCTGTGCTATCCATCGCGGTGAATATCGTGATCTTTGCGGTGATCCTGCGGCGCGCAAAGCTCCAGAAGAAAAATCCGTACACCAACGAGATCTTTACCGATCAGAAGGATTTCCAGACGGCGATGGCGCGTGCGGAGTAGGGGGATCGATCTGATAGGTGTTCGACTTCCGATACTGCAGCGGTGTCATGCCTGTCTGCTGTTTAAATTGTTCGCTTAGATTTCCGGTATGGAGATAGCCTGTTTCCAGGGCAATCTCCGTAACGGATTTTTTTGTGTTTAGCAGCAGGTCCTGCGCGTGGCGTATGCGGATCCGAGTCAGGTATTCGGAGTAGGGGATCCCAAGCTGCGCGTGGAACAGCCTGGAAAAGTGCGAGGCGGAGTACCCGGACTGCAGCGCGGCTGTCTCCAGCGAGGGATTTTCCTGATAATGCTGCTCCATGTAGTAGACTGCGTCGATGATGGGCGGGGTGAGTGGCGTCTTGTGAATGACCGGGGCTGTGCTCTGATGTTTTTCGTCCGCTTTGCTGTTTCCGGCGGGAAGCCGGTTTTCCAGCACGGCGAGCAGCAGGTCGCAGAGCCTGCACTGCAGGCGGAAATCTTTGTGGGGAGATTCCGACGCAAAGATCTCGTGCATCTCCTGGAAATAGAGCAGGATCCGGCTTTCCACCGACGGCGGAAAGAGATTGTACAGCTGTGAGTAGATCTCTTCCAGGATATTTTGCCCAAAGGCATCTGTGAGCGGCCTGACGAACGATGGCTTGAATTTGATAAGATACGTATTGTAGGGCGCATTGGAGAGCGGGACTGTCCGGTGATAGAGAAAAGGCGGCATCGTTCCGACTGAGCCCGCGCCTGTGGTGTAGGAGCAGCCGGGCGTGATCGTCAGCCTGTCGCCGGAGATCAGGTAGCCGATCTCGTAGTAATCGCTGGATGCCTGCAGTGTGGGCATCGCGTAATCGGAATCCAGCGAGCGTTTTGAGATGTGGAAGCTGGTGTCGGCAGGAAGGGGAAATGGCATGAGAAAAACCTCCTTTTTGGACAGTATAGCATGAAAATGTAAAAATGAAAAGTACTTACACAATAGATTGAAAGAAAATTATAGTTTCTTGTTATATACTGAATATATCATCCTATTTATCATGAGGGGGGATTTCTGTTGAGGAGATATGTTTTTTGGGGAAATATGCTTCGCTACGGGTACATGCCGCTTTGCGGGATCCTGCTCTCCAGCCTGTTAAACTGGACGGTCGTGAGGGGCGGCGAAGCGATCAGCGCGGCCATTGACTGCATGTTTGCAGGGGAACATATTGCGTTTGCCGGTTTTATGGCGGAGCTTGCAGTGCTGACGGTTCTGGGCTTTGCGTCGGCGTTTGCGGCGTCGGCTGTCAGCGGGAAATACGGCGAGCTCGCATCTGCGCGCTGCCGCCGGCAGGTGGCGGAGGAGCTCTATCGTATGGAATGCCAGTACTTTGATGAGCACGGCTTCGTGTCGGTCATCGACAAGGTCAATGCGGATTTCAATGAGGCGGAGCGTTTTCTGAACAAGACGTTTGTTGCGCTGGTGTCGGATGCCGTCGCCGTTGTCATTTATGCGGATTATATGAGTAAGCTCAACGCGGAACTCGTTGTACAGGGGAACCTAAGCATCGGCGGGCATGTGGCATTTATCCTCATACTGGGCAGACTGATGCAGGTGTTTATGAGGCTTTTGTATAACATGGCGGACGCTGCGCGCAGTATCATGAGCATACAGTGCGTGGAGGAGATGCTAAACGTCGGTGAGGAGCCATCCGGGGGCGTGGAGGTTCCTCTTGACGAAGAGAATGTGATTGTCTTTGACGAGCTGACGTTTGGCTACAGTGATGGGCAGACTGTCCTCGAACGTGCGCGGTTTGAGGTGTGCAGAGGCGAGAATGTGGTGTTCGTGGGGGATCGGGACGGCGAAAGGAGCACGATGTTTTATCTGCTGTGTGGATTTTACAGACCGCAGGCGGGTGAGTACCGGCTGTGTGGAAGGTGTTTTGCAGACTGGGACAGGGAGAAGGCAAGAGGTTTGTTTGCACTGGTTTCGCAGAATATATTTTTATTTCCGGCATCGATCGAGGAGAACGTGCGTTGTGGAAGATGGGACGCGTCGGATGCGGAGGTGGCGGAGGCGTGCAAAGAGGCGGAGATCCATGATTTTATCGAAAGTCTTCCGATGAAATACCAGACTGTGGTGGGTGAGCGGGGGGTGATGCTCTCCGGCGGACAGCGGCAGCGCATCGCCATCGCGCGGGCGATCTTAAAAGATGCGCCGATCCTGCTTCTCGATGAACCGCCATCTGCCATCGATGAGAGAACAGAGGCAGAGATCCAGCGGGCGACCGCGCGGGTGAGAAAGGGCAGGACGTGCCTTACTTTTACCCAGCGCCTGTCGACGATCCGGGATGCGGACTGGATCTTTGCGGTAAAGGACAAGCATATTGAAGAAGTGGGGACCTATGACCAGTATCTGGAAACGATCCTGTAGGACAATGCGCGTGATGGGAGAACGCCGAGGAGTGCGCGGCGCATCCTGCTTTGATCAGTCCGTTTGTTCGCCCTCGATCAGATAGTCGCAGGTGACGCCGAAGATATGGGCGAGTGCCCTGATCTCGATATCGGTCACGTAGCGTTTGTTCGTCTCTATGCGGGTTATGACATTCTTGTCCATGTCATAACCCGCAAGCTGCAGCTCGCGCGACAGATCCCGCTGGGAGAGATAATGCTTCTTTCGCAGGGCGATCAGGCGCTTGCTGATTAGATTTTTTTCGCCGGTGATGGTTTTTGGTTTCGGCATGATCTTACCTTCTTTCTGTCATTTTTCACGCAAAGAACGCGTATCATTTTTACAACTTAGTATGTTAAATTTTAATGAAACAGTATAAATCCCCCAGCAGAGCTGGGGAGACTAACAAATGCCGGAGGCGGTGAGCAGAGTACAAGAATAGAAAACTCCGCTGTATAATGAATGTAGGTCTGGT
>JAETQI010000105.1 GCA_021770755.1 Lachnospiraceae bacterium | reverse complement strand
AATAAGATTTTTACTAACCGTGCAAAGTCAGCAATCTTATTTTACTCTGAGGTATCTTTTTATCAACCACCTTTCTTGGAATTCCCTATATTTGAATTATACAGGAAGCTCCTTTTCCTTTTGGAGATACTGGAGGCTGGAGGTTTTCACATCAGCGGACACAGCGGTAAGATACCCTAATTCATTGAGCCGGATATTAGAAATGGCAGTGCTCATATTCCTTGCCGTATCAATGCTTGGAAGCCAGCTCGTCGAAATGTCAAGTGTCATTTCGTTCATCTGCCCCATAAGATTGAATGACATACCGCCGATCATAAGCATGCCGGCCAGCGCAACTCCTATAAGGATATAAAGTTTTAGTCTGATCTTCAGATTTCGTATGATACTGATCATAATTTTAATTCCCTTCTGTGTTTTGTCATTTCCATAATCCAGCGCGTGTAAATTTTTGACTATGATACTCTATTATACTAAATGAATCGCTATTATTCAAGCAGATCTGAACCTGATTATTCCCTTTAAACTATGTAACGCCTTTTATAATTTGTGTGCAAAAACGGTTGCTGTTTACGCCCCCATTACATATAATTGTATCAGGATCAGTCAACAGCGGTCATTGTGTTATGATCCTAAGGAGGTACCATGATGCATGAACTTTTGGTAGGCGAGATCATCAAGAAGAGAAGGATCGAGCAGGGGCTGACACAGGAGGAGCTGTGCGAGGGGATCTGTGATCCTGTCACGATCTCGAGGATTGAAAATATAAAACAGCCGCCGTCGAGATCTACGGCGGACGCGCTCCTGCAGAGGCTCGGCGTCTCGGACAGCAGATATTCCTTTGCTTTTTACGGGGGCATATGCGACGACGACAAGGAGGATCTCGAAAGAGTCCGTCAGATCCAGAGACTGCAGGAGTCCGTCTCGCACTTTTGTGAGACGGAGACGGAATTGACAGCCGACGGGAGGGAGAAACTCCTCAAAACACTGGCGGAGCTGGAGTCGCTGGCAGGTCTGGGAGATCAACATACCTGTCGTCGTGGTGGAATTAAAATGGAACCAGAATGCACAGACAGCGATCACGCAGATCAAAGAGCGCGCATATCCAAAATCCCTGCAGGACTACTCCGGCGAGATTTTGTTAGTGGGAATCAATTACGACAAAAAAACGAAGGAACATCAGTGTGCCATCGAGAGTTACCAGAAAAAAGGCAGCGACGTGTCAGACTGACTTGCGGCACGACAGGAATATAAGGAACTGTTTAGCAACTTGAGGATATATACTGTCGGTCGAAAAGACTGACCGCTCAGTATAATGTGATGCGCACAAGCCACAATCTGAAAAATCTTATATGACAATTTTTCAGACAGGAAATATGCCACTTCGTGGCTGCGGCTGGCGCGATACTCACGGCAGATTTCATCTGTCGTGAGTATAATATCAGGGGAAACACAGATGAGTAAAGAATTAAAATATCCGGTGCTGCGGTGACAAAAACCCCAATGCCTACGAAGTGTTCAAAATCTTTTCGACGACGGAGGCGGAAGCATTTAACCGCCAGAATCCCGATGCGCCGGAGAGGATTTTAGTACAGCCTGCTGCATTTAATTTCTAAAGGAGGGAACCGATATGCAAACTTTCAAACCGAAGGCCGCTGTTTTTGTGATTACAATACTGCTGACTGCCTGCGGAAAAGATGAAACGGGCGAAAATCAGTTTGCACCAGCATCCATTTCAGAACAAACGCAGCCTGGTTCTGATACAATCTACATAGAAGATGTCATAAACAATGTGCCAATACCAATCCAGGCAGAACAACAAACCGTTTCCGCACACTATAGCACAGAAACCGAGGCAGAGACGGATACCGACAAACAATCCGACTTACAGGCACAGGAACTGTATCAATATGAAATCAAAACCCGCGCAGATGGCAGCTCCTACGCGATCATCACGGGCTTTTGCGAGAACTACGCCGAGCTTTTTCACCCCATGTGGGAAATCACCTTTCCAGAACAGCTTGGCGGCGCAGTTGTGACAGAGTTTGCCCCAAACGCCTTTCAGAATATCTCCCTGGGAGATTTCAGCTACGGTTGTCGGCTGAAATTCTCCCCAGACATTGTCTCAATCGGCGCGCACTGTTTCGAGAACTGTGGACTCACGAGCGTGACTTTTGAGAATCAGGACACGTCCGAAACGGATTCTTCCGACCGGCTCACTATTGACGAGCGCGCATTTGCAGACAACCCTGAATTGTGGGGCGTCTATTTCAGTGACAAAACCGTCACTTTGGAAAAGGAAATCTTTGCGGGCTGCGCGGAGACAGGCTATCTTTGTTATGAAACTTTTCAGGACACACCTTCGGAAATGGCAGATTCCCTCAAAACATATGCCGAACAGTCCGGCTGGAATACAGCGGAGATACCCGACTACTACAGTAGTAGTGTGCTCTCGGAAACTCGAAGTCCTTATTTTACAAGGTCTCCGCAATTTCCAAGATTTTAGTTTCACCTCTATTTTTATTGTTATTTTGTAACATTTTTCATCTTCATATT
>JAETQI010000069.1 GCA_021770755.1 Lachnospiraceae bacterium | reverse complement strand
TGGTTAATGGTGGTTGCAACTCTATTTTACCATAAATTAGTGAGGAGGTGTTTTATTTTGTAGAAAAAAGATTACTGTATTTATGCGGAGTTTAACGTTTTGCAAATACCTAAGTATTTCAAATTGTGAAAGGAGGACAATATGATTTATCAGATTTTATTGATCGAGGATGACCTGCAGATCTGCGAGATCCTCACGGATTATCTGGCGGCACAGCAAGAGAACGCGTTTTGTGTGCGCTGTGCCAATGACGGGCAGAGGGGACTTGAGCAGATCGTGGAGGGGCAATATGATCTGGTGCTGTTGGACATCATGCTGCCGGAGATGGACGGTTTCTCGCTGTGCAGGGAACTTCGCAGGATCAGTGATGCGCCGATCATCTTTATCACGGCAAGGGGGCGCGAGGAAGATAAGCTGCGCGGTTATCAGTTGGGGTGTGACGATTATCTGGTGAAGCCGTTCTCGCTTCCTGTTCTGCATGCCAAGATGTTGGCGCTATTAAAGCGTTCCAAAGGCATGGTGCAGAGTCCGGTCCTGGCAGCAGGCGGTATCGTGCTGGAGCCGGAGCGGTACCGGGTCTGCTGCGGGGGGAGGGAGATCGACTTTTCGTATAAGGAATACGAACTGCTGCGGTATCTGATGGAGCACAAGGGAAAGCTCTGTACGAGGGAGGAGTTGTTGACGCACATCTGGGGCTATGACTTTGCGGGAAATGACAGGGTAGTGGACAACCATATCAAGAAGCTGCGGAAAAAATTAGGCGCGCAGGGCAGTCTGATCAGAACGATCATCAGAAAAGGTTATCAGTTGAAGGAGGATACAGATGAGAGAGGGAACAAGAAGGAATAATACAAAATATAATTTTTTGAAAATATGGATGCGGATAGGGATTCCGATGCTGGCTGTGACGTCGGTGGTAATATATCTTTATCTATATCACTTTATGATCAGCGCAGAATTGCTGAGAGGAACCAGGGTGGCGCGCATAAGCGTTGAGCTGGCGCTGCTGTTGTCGGACACGGATCTGACGGACAAGGCGGCAGTGGAGAAACAGTTTGACTTCCTGTCCGATTTGCATATCATAGGGATCCTGTTTGACAGGGACGGCAGGGAGATCGCAAGGACGGATATGGATCAATACACAGATGCGGATGAGGAGCTGGCTGCACAGTATCATATAATGGAAGAAACAATACAGGAGATCCATGCAGGAAAGGACAGGATCCAGGATAATGAGGTGTATGCATTTGAACCGAATTACTGGTATGAGCAGGTACCAGTCTTTACACCGCAGGGTACGTATTCGCTGTATTGCGCTGAAATGACAGCACTATGGCAACAGGACGGTGATATACTCATTTTCATAGGAACAGGGATTTTTGCGGCGATGGTCGTGTTGACGTTAGTCATTGCCCGAAGTTACGATAAACTGTACAAAAAGCAGCAGGCGATGGAGTCCGCTTACAACCAGAAGGTTAATGCGCTTGCGCATGATCTAAAGACCCCGATGATGGTGATATCCGGTTATTCGGAGAATTTCCTGGAGGAGATCCGGGTTGAGAAAAGGGAACATTATGTGGAAAGGATACTGGAAAATGTCCGTAAGATGAATGGGATCGTGGAGGAGATGCTCGGTCTGCTTCCATAAGGCTGCCAGCCGGAGCGTGTTCCCGGGATTGATCCATGTGAGACCGGACACCTCCGATACAGTCAAGCCATACTCCTTTCGGAACTGACAGCCAAGATCATTATAAAGCGGCCGGTCAAAAAATGCAAGGGCAGTCGATACAAATATCAAACAGGATTTGACAGGAGCGGGCTGGCGTGTTACGGTATAGGGAGTGAAAAAGATATGGAGGTTTGTTATGGAGAACAATAAAAATGCGGGCGCCGGTAAAAAGTTTCTCGAGGGGATTCTTCTCAGCTTTGAGATCATGGTGCTGTTCATGGGGCTGCAGGTCATGGTGAGCTTTGTGGGCGCGGCAGCGGCAATGACGGTTTACGTGCTGCAGACCGGCGGCAGCGCGCTGGAGGCACAGTATGCCCTGTTTGACATCATGACGGACGGCAGTTATATGACCATGCTCACGGTTGCGGCGACGCTGGTTTCGACCATTTTTGCAGTGCCTGCATACTGGCTGATCTGGGGAAGGAAAAGGACGGCAGAGGACAAACGCTTTTTTAAGGAAAAGGTGCTGAGGCTTAAGCCGTTTGCGATGATCGTCATCGCGTCGTGCGGACTTTACTATCTGGCGATACTGATCTCTGTTGTGATCGCGCTCGTCAGCCCGGCGACGATGGAGGCATACAACGAGATGATGGATATAGCACTCGGCGGGAGCCAGATGATGGCGGTGGTGGCAGCGGTGCTCCTTGCGCCCATCAATGAGGAATGCATCATGAGAGGGTTGATCTTAAAGAACCTGCAGCGCTTTTTTTCGACGCCTGTCGTAGTCATCATACAGGCAGTGCTGTTTGGGATCTTTCACGCCAACTGGGTTCAGGGGCTGTATGTGCTCCCGATCGGGGCGGCGCTTGGATATGTTGCGGTCAAGAGCCGGTCGTTGATCCCATGCATATTTATGCATTTATTTTACAATTCGATCTCCTTTGCAGTGGGGATGCTCCCGGAGTTCTGCCAGACAGTCGCTTTCGCTGTCGGTGCAGTCGTGGTGAGCGCGGCGGCAGTGTGGTTTATGGGAAGAGCGGAGCGTGAGGAGAGGACGTTGGTATGAGCAGGGCAAAAGCAGATAATCGAACAGCGATTTTTGAGAGCGTTCCGATCCCAAAAGCGGTAGCGCTTTTGTGTGTCCCTACGATCGTCAGTTCGCTTGTGATGGTGCTCTACAATCTGGCGGACACCTATTTTGTAGGAATCCTGAACGATCCTGTGCAGAACGCGGCGGTGACGCTCGCGGGGCCTGTACTGCTGGCGTTTAACGCGATTAACAATCTTTTCGGCGTGGGCTGTTCGAGCATGATGAGCAGGGCGCTCGGGCGCAAGGATTACGATACTGTGCACAGGACTTCCGCATTTGGATTTTATTGTGCGGCGGTGTGCGGCGTGCTGTTCTCCCTGTCCTGTACTGTCGGGAAGTCCTCCCTGCTGACGCTGCTGGGCGCAGACGAAGTCACGATGCAGGCGACGGCTGACTATATGCGGTGGACCGTCACATGCGGCGCAGTGCCGGCGATCCTGAATGTGGTGATGGCGAACATGGTGCGCGCCGAGGGCTCTGCGTTCCATGCAAGTATCGGAACCATGAGCGGATGCCTGCTGAACATCGTGCTGGATCCGATATTCATATTGCCGTGGGGACTGAACATGGGGGCGGCAGGAGCGGGACTTGCAACCTTTATTTCGAACTGTGTGGCATGTATATATTTCTTTGTGCTGTTATATGTCAGGAGAGAGCGTACCTATGTCTGCATCCGTCCGGACAAGTTCTGTCTGCGAAGCGCGATCGTGCTCGGCGTGTGCGGCGTCGGGATTCCGGCATCGATACAGAATCTCCTGAATGTGACCGGGATGACGATCCTGAACAACTTTACATCCGCATTCGGCGCGGACGCAGTCGCAGCGATGGGGATCACGCAGAAGATCTACATGGTGCCGATGTATGTCTGCATGGGAATGTCACAGGGGATCATGCCGCTGGTGAGTTACAATTATGCCAGCGGAAACCAGAGGCGGATGCGGTCGGCTGTCGTATTTGCGGGAGGGATCAGCATCGGATTCATCACGGCGGCGTCCCTGTTCTTTTATATGGGAGCCGAGGGGGTCGTGCGGTTCTTCATGGACAATCCGTCCATCATCGCGTACGGGATACGCTTTTTGAGGGGATTCTGCCTTGGACTGCCGTTTTTGTGCATGGACTTTTTGGCGGTCGGTGTTTTTCAGGCGCTCGGCTACGGAAAGAATGCGCTTGTCTTTGCCATTATGAGAAAGATCGTGCTGGAGATACCGGCGCTGTATGTGCTGAACCACCTTTTTCCGCTGTACGGTCTTGCCTATGCGCAGTTTGTTGCGGAATTTGTGCTCGCGATCGCGGCGGTGGCAGAGCTGCTTGTGATCTTTCGCAGGCTTGGCAGGAAGACCGAGTATATTGAAGATGTATGATATGGAGGATAGGGAAATATGTTTGAGTTAGGAAAAACGCAGTCGTTGATGATCGTAAAGGAACTGGACTTCGGGGTGTATCTCGGGGAGACGATCAATGCATCCATGGATGACAGGGTCCTGCTCCCGAGGAAACAGGTGCCTGCGGGCAGCAGGATCGGCGACAATGTGGAAGTGTTTTTGTATAAGGATTCGAAAGACCGGATCATCGCGACAACGAACAGACCGCTGCTGCAGGTAGGCGGGGTCGGGAAGCTTAAGGTCTCACAGGTGACGCAGATCGGAGCCTTTCTCGACTGGGGACTCGAGAAGGATGTGCTGCTCCCGTATAAGGAACAGACAGCCAAAGTGCGGGAGGGCGATGAGATCCTGGTGGCGCTCTACGTGGACAAGAGCAGCCGTCTCGCGGCGACGATGAAGGTGTATCACTATCTGGAGTGTGGCAGCAGCTATGTGAAGGATGATATGGTGCGCGGTACGGTGTATGAGATCCTGGAGGACATGGGGGCTTTTGTCGCCGTTGACGACCGGTTCTCCGCGCTGATCCCCACGAGGGAGCTGTACGGGGAGATCAAGGTGGGCGATGTCGTGACAGCGCGCGTTACCAGCGTCAAGGAGGACGGAAAGCTGGATCTGAGCGTGCGGGAGAAGGCGTATCTGCAGATCGGGAAAGACGCGGAGCGGCTTCTGGAGCTCATGAAAAGCCTTGACGGGGTGCTGCCGTTTACGGACAAGGCGGCTCCTGACGTGATCCGGCGTGAGACAGGAATGAGCAAAAATGAGTTTAAGCGTGCAGTGGGAAATCTGTTAAAAAATGGAAAGATCATCATCATGCCCGATGTGATCCGCCTTTCCTGACGAAAAACAGCCCCAAAAGGGCTGTTTTCGGTCTTCTTAGACACTGATGTCGATGTTGGCACCGATGTCAGGATTGACAGAGAGCTCCATCGCGGATGCGTCGAGCATTTCTGTCATCGAAGCAGTGATGATATCTGCCTGTTCCATCGATTTTGCCAGCATGGCGGTACCGACGTCAGTCAGAAGATTGGTCTGAGCCATGCTCATTGAGAGAGATGGTATATCCATATATCCAGCCTCCTTTGTTGATCGCAGTTTATATTTATGTATCTGTAACATTCCCTGTTCTGACAGACACAATACTACAATATGTATTTCGGCATAAAAAACTGAAAATTTAATACATCAAAGAACCTTTTGGGTGGATGAAAGTGTTTTTGTGTATCTTGCATAAATCGGTAAAAAGCAGTGTTTTTTGTAGACTTTTTCCAAAATGCATAAAAAAATTGCGGATAGCTATAGATTTATTTGTATAAATATATTAAAATGATAACAGAATGCGATGAAAAGGATAGAACACATCAGTTATTTTTTGTGGATAATGTATAAGAAGGAGAGTGGCATATGATTTCAAATCAGATCATGCAGAATACCATCGAAGGGATCAAAGCGATCGCAAGGGTTGAACTCTTTGTTGCTGACATCGATGGCAAACTGGTGGCTTCCACCAAAACGACAGGAAACAGCTTTGAAAATTCAGTACTTGAGTTCGTAAAATCAGCCGCCGACAGCCAGGAGATCCAGGGTTGCCAGTTCTTTAAGATCTATGATGACCAGCAGCTTGAGTATATACTGATCGCCAGCGATGCGGGTGAGAATGCTTACATGGTGGGAAAGATGGCGGCATTTCAACTGCAGAATCTGATGGTAGCATACAAGGAGCGGTTTGACAAGGACAACTTTATCAAAAACCTGCTGCTGGACAATCTGCTCCTTGTGGACATATACAGCCGCTCTAAGAAGCTTCATATACAGACTGATGTGAAGCGCGCCGTTCTGATCGTGGAATCCCAGAACGGCAAAGATACGAATATCCTTGAGAAAGTCCGGGAGAATTTCGGGCAGAACGGCAGGGATTTTGTGACTGCGGTTGACGAGAACAACGTGATCGTCGTCAAGGAGATCGCGGACAATGAGTCGAACCGCGATATTGACAAGTATGCGCGGGCGATCGAGGACAGTCTGGTCAAGGAGGGCATCAAGAACGTGCACATCTCCTACGGCACGAACGTCAAGGAGATCAAGGAGGTCAGCCGTTCCTACAAGGAGGCGAAGATGGCGCTCGACGTGGGCAAGATCTTCTTTGCCGAGAGGGATATCATCGCCTACAGTGAGCTTGGCATCGGGCGGCTGATCTATCAACTGCCGATCCCGCTCTGCAAGATGTTCATCAAGGAGATCTTTGGCGGAAAGAGCCCGGATGATTTTGACGAGGAAACGCTGACGACGATCAACAAGTTCTTTGAGAATTCGCTGAATGTGTCAGAGACTTCGAGGCAGCTATTCATCCACAGGAACACACTGGTCTACAGACTGGATAAACTCCAGAAAAGCACAGGGCTCGACCTGCGCATATTTGAGGATGCGATCACATTCAAGATCGCGCTGATGGTCGTGCGTTATATGAAATATATGGAATTATTTGAATATTAAAAATAAAGTACAAGTATATAGGGGTGAAATAAAATTTTGAAAACTACAGGAACGAGAAGGCGCGCGGGTTCTGCCATCAGCGACAAGGCGATCATACTGGAGCACGTGAGCAAAGCGTACACAGCGGGAGTGCCGGCATTAAATGACGTCACACTGCATATAAATAAAGGAGAGTTTGTATTTATCGTGGGGGACAGCGGTTCGGGGAAATCTACCCTGATCAAGCTGCTGCTCCGGGAGCTTCTGCCCACATCGGGGCGGGTGATCGTCAACGGCACGGATGTGGTGCGTCTGAGAAGACGCCAGATCCCGAAGTTTCGCAGGAGCCTTGGCGTCGTGTTTCAGGACTTCCGGCTGCTCAAGGACAGGAATGTCTACGAGAATGTCGCCTTTGCGCAGCGCATCATCCAGATGCCCAACAGGGAGATCCGCAGGAATGTGCCGTCGATCCTCTCGACCGTGGGACTTGCGGGAAAGTACAAGGCGAGACCCAAGCAGCTCTCCGGCGGCGAGCAGCAGCGTGTGGCGCTTGCGCGGGCGCTGGTGAACAAACCGCAGATCCTGCTTGCAGATGAGCCGACAGGAAACCTGGATCCCAAGAATTCATGGGATATCATGAACCTGCTCGAAAAGATCAACAATAATGGAACCACCGTTCTGGTCGTCACGCACAACCGTGAGATTGTGAATGCCATGCAGAAAAGGGTTATTACTATGAAGAAAGGCATCATTGTCAGTGATGAGGAAAAAGGTGGTTATATCGATGAGGATTAATACTTTATTTTACTGTATATGGCAGGGAATACGAAATATTTTTAAGAACAAATGGTTCACACTGGCGTCAGTGGCGACGATCTCGGCGTGCCTGTTTTTGTTTGGGCTGTTTTATTCGATACTCACGAACTTCCAGCATATGGTGAAGAACGCGGAGCAGGGGCTGTGTGTCAGCGCGCTCCTCGATGCGGGGATGAGCGACGAGCGCGTGGCGGAGATCCGGGGTACGCTCATGCGCCGGACGGAGGTCAGCGAGGTGGAGTACGTGTCCGCGGCGGACACCTGGGCGCAGTTTGCGGAGGAGAACAATTTTGGCGATATCAGCATCTTTACAGAGAATCCGCTGGAGGACTGCGCGCATTTTGACATTTATCTGAGTGATGTGTCCATGCAGCCGGCGCTGGTGTCTTATCTCGAGTCGGTTGAGGGTGTCAGAAAGGTCAACCAGTCATTCCTGACAGCGCAGGCGCTCACGGGTGTCAATGCGATCATCGGCTACGTCTCGATCGGCATCATCATCATCCTGTTTCTGGTGTCGATCTTTTTGATCAGCAACACAGTCTCGATCGGTATCTCTGTCAGGAAAGAGGAGATCCAGATCATGAAGTACATCGGCGCGACGGACTTTTTTACGAGGGCGCCGTTTGTGATCGAGGGTATGGTGATCGGACTGATCGGTTCTTTTCTCCCGCTGATCGGCGTATATTTTATTTACAATGAGGCGATGATGTATGTTGCAAAACGTTTTCCGTCCCTGTCGCAGCTTCTGGCATTTTTGCCGGTTGAGACGGTGTTTACGAACCTGATCCCGGTGTGTATCGGTCTGGGCGTGGGGATCGGTTTTATCGGCAGCTTTACTACAGTGAGGAAGCATCTGAGCGTTTGATGACTTACGAAAGAGGATAGAAAGGTAAGGGTTTATGCGGCATAGGCAGTATCATACAAAAGTGGTGAGGAGGGTGGCACTGTTCATGGCAGTGGCAGTGCTCATGACGGCCATGTCTGTGGGCGGGCGCCCTCTTGTCAGCCGGGCGGACGAAGTATCGGATCTAAAGAAGAGCATCGAGCAGAAGCAGCAGGAGATCAAGGATGCGCAGAGCCAGAAAAAAGAGCTCCAGTCAGGGCTTACGGATGTCAAATCGATGATCAGTGATCTGGAGCAGGCAAAGAAGGATCTCGCATCGTATGTAACCCAGCTCGATGCGAATCTGGATGTGGTGCAGGGCAGGATTGAGGACATCAAGGGGATGATCACGCAGAAGGAAGCGGAGATCACAGAGACGAAAGCAGAGCTTGAGGCAGCAGTGGCGACAGAGGAAGCCCAGTATGCAAATATGAAAGCGCGGATCAGGAGTATGTATGAGCGCGGCGATAATTTTTATTTCGAGGCGATCCTGAACGCCGCGTCTTTTGCGGACATGATCAACCGTGTGGACTATGTGGAGAAGGTATCGGCATCAGACCGGCGAATGCTGGAGGAGTTTCGGACGACGAGGGAGTATGTGGAGGTGTGCAAGGCGCAGCTAGAGTCGGAGCAGGAGCTTCTGGAGGAGGCGAAGCGCAATGTCGAGGCTGAGGAAGCTTCCCTGGAGAGCCTGATCGCGCAGAAGGAGGCTGATATCAAGGCGTACGAGACTGATATCAACAACCGTGAACAACTGGTGCGGGAATACGAGGCGGAGATCGCGGCGCAGGAAGCGGAGATCAGGGAGATGGAGCAGATCGCCAAGACGCTCCAGAAGCAGCTCGAGGCGGCAAATGGGACGAAAAAGACTTACGACGGCGGAATGTTTGCATGGCCTGCACCTTCGTACACACGGATCTCCGATGAGTACGGGGAGCGTATGCACCCCACCCTGAATGTCAAGAAATTTCACAATGGCCTGGACATGGCGGCTCCGGGCGGATCACCGATCCTGGCGGCGTACAACGGTACGGTTGTGGCGGCAGCCTACAGTTCAACCATGGGAAATTATATCATGATCGATCATGGAGACAATCTGTATACGATCTACATGCACGCGTCAAAGCTGTATGTCTCACAGGGGGCAGAGGTTGCAAAGGGACAGAAGATCGCGGCAGTCGGCACGACAGGGAGATCGACGGGAAATCATCTTCATTTCGGTGTGCGTTTAAACGGAAATTATGTAAATCCTTGGAATTACCTGAAATAATAGAAATAGAAAGGCATTATAATGCAGAACCAATATCCCTATGGCAATAACTTGACAAATGATCCGGTGCAGACAGGGGCAAAACAACCGTCTGGGACAAAATATTACATTTTTGGAATCGTTACGGGAATTCTGGCAGCGATCGCAGTCGCACTCGGGGCAGTGGGAGCGGTGCGTCTGTACAGGGTAGTTGCAATGGCTGACCGCGGAAATGTTTCATCCGGAGAACACGCGGGCGGTGCGGCGAGCATCACGGATGCGAGTGTGGAACAGAAGCTCGCTGTGCTGGAGGACACGATCGGAAAATATTTCTGGAAGGATGTGGAGGAGGAGGCTCTCGAAGATGGCCTCTACAGGGGACTGCTCGACGCGCTGGAGGATCCCTACAGCGTCTATTATACGAGTGAGGAGCTGATCGCGCTGCAGCAGCAGACAGAAGGGATCTATTATGGGATCGGTGCGTATATTCAGGACGGAGATGCCGGATATGTGCAGATCAGCAGGGTGATCAAAAATACGCCGGCTGAGGAGAGCGGACTCATGCAGGGCGATTACATTTACAAGGTCAACGATGAGGATATGCAGGGCAAGGATAAATCGTATGTCGTCAGCAAGATCAAGGGTGAGGAGCACACGTATGTGAAGATGACGGTCATTCGGGAAAATGCCGCGGAGCCGATCGATATCGATGTCGAGCGCAGGAAGATCGAGAGTCCCACAGTCGAGTACGAGATGTATGAAAATGGCATGGCATATCTGCAGATCACAGAGTTTGACCTGGTGACAACGGGACAGTTTGAGAGCGCTTATGAACAGGCAAAGACGGAGGGGATGAGAGGGCTGATCATAGACCTTCGAAGCAACCCTGGCGGAAATCTCTCGACGGTGTGTGATATTTCCCGCATGCTTCTTCCCAAGGGAATGATCGTGTACACGGAGGACAAATACGGAAAGCGCGAGGAGTATACCTGCAATGGCGAGAACGAGATTGAGGTTCCACTCGTCGTGCTCACAAACGGTTACAGCGCGAGCGCCTCGGAGATCCTCGCGGGCGCGGTGAAGGACTACGGGATCGGCAAGCTCGTGGGAACCACGACTTTTGGAAAAGGGATCGTCCAGAAGGTGATCAACCTGTCGGATGGTTCGGCGATCAAGCTTACGGTGAGCAGCTATTTTACACCAAACGGAAATAACATTCACGGGATCGGCATTGAGCCGGATGTGGAGATCCCGTTTGATGCGGAGTTATATAAAAATGGCACAGACAATCAGTTGGAAAAGGCGAAGGAAGTGCTGGCTGAGATGATGCGCTGAGAACAGGATGCCCCCAGAAGTAGCGTATACTTTTGGGGGTTTTTTGCAATAAAGGAAGAGGATGATCAGTATGATGATTTTAGATCTGAACGGAAAATGGGAATTGAGGGATGCGGCGGGAGTGCCTCTTTGTTCAGTGGAGGTACCGGGGACGGTGATATCGGGTCTTTGCGCGGCGGGAAAGATCGAGGATCCGTATTACAGGGAGAACGAGTATGAAGTCCGCGACTTGTTCTGGAAGGATTACCAGTTTGTGCGCAGCTTTGTGGCAGATCAGGAGCTGGTGGGGTTAAAGGAGTTAAACCTGGTCTGTAAGGGGCTGGATACGCTGGCACAGATCTGCATCAACGGAAAGGAGCTTGCCGCGACGGACAATATGCACCGCACTTATATTTTGCCGGTCAAGGAATATGTTCATGAGGGGGAGAATGAGATCTGCATCACATTCCGCTCAGTGCTGCGGTTCATTGAGGATTATCCGTACAGGGAAAACAGGGAGAGCCACATTGTTCCCTGCGGTGCGGTCAGGGGAAACCAGCTGGTGCGCAAGGGGCACTCCATGTTTGGGTGGGACTGGGGACCGCAGCTTGTGGACGCCGGGATCTGGCGCGACATCTGTATCGAGGGAAACAGCGGTGTAAAAATAGAGGATGTGCGGATCCGGCAGTTTCATGATGAGGATGGAAAGGTTCGCGTCAGAACGACGGTTGTCCTGGTGTCAGACAGTGTGTCGGAAGAACAGGCAGAAACGGCAGTCACTGTGATCCTGGCAGAAAAGAGCGGCATGGACAGTTCAAAGATCATTGCTGAAGCTGCGGCAGGGTGTGCTGATGCAGCGCCGGACGAAAAGGGTCATGGATATGTTTATGAGGCGGAGATCGTCGTGGAGGATCCAAAGCTCTGGTGGCCAAACGGTTATGGGGAGCAGTCTTTGTATAAACTGACGGTCTCTGTTGCGGACCATTCTGCGCAGGAGGCTGTCCAGACGGTCGAAAAGACGATCGGTCTGCGCACGCTGACGGTCAGTCAGGAGGCGGACGAGTGGGGGAATGAGTTTGCCTTTATCGTGAACGGCGTGAAGATCTTCACAAAGGGCGGCAACTATATCCCAGAGGACGCGGTGTATCCGTGGATCACAGGGGAGAGGCAGGAGTACCTGTTAAAATGCTGTGTCCGCGCGAATTTTAACTGCGTCCGTGTCTGGGGAGGCGGTTATTATCCGTCCGATACTTTTTATGATCTGTGCGATGAATATGGATTGATCGTGTGGCAGGATCTGATGTATGCGTGCAATGCGTACGACGTGACGGACGATTTTGCGGTGACAGTCAGGCAGGAGACGCTCGACAATGTGCGGAGGCTGAGGCATCACGCATCGCTCGGGCTCTGGTGCGGCAACAATGAGATCGAGTCTGCATGGCATCACTGGGGAGATTTCCAGCAGGAGTCTGCGTACCTGCGCGCGGACTATATCAGGTTGTTTGAGGAGATCCTGCCGAGGACGCTGCGGGAGGCGGATGATGTGACCTTTTACTGGCCTTCGTCCCCGTCTTCGGGCGGCTGCCTTGACGATCCGGACTCTGACAGGCGCGGCGATGTGCACTATTGGGACGTGTGGCACGGACAGAAGCCGTTTAGCGATTATCAGAAATACTATTTCCGGTTCTGCTCTGAATTTGGCTTTCAGTCGTTTCCATGCCTGAAGACGGTGGAGCGCTTCACACTGGAGAAGGACAGGAACATATTTTCAAAAGTGATGGAGAGCCATCAGAAGAATGGCGCCGCAAACGGAAAGATACTCTATTATCTCTCCGGGAATTTTAAGTATCCGAAGGATTTTAAGAGTCTGCTCTATGTGTCCCAGATCCTGCAGGGAATGGCGATCAAGAGCGGCGTAGACCACTGGCGGCGCAACCGGGGACGCTGTATGGGGGCGCTGTACTGGCAGATCAACGATAACTGGCCGGTGGCTTCATGGGCGGGCATTGACTATTATGGCCGTTGGAAGGCACTGCATTATATGGCGGCGAAGTTCTACGCACCGATCGCAGTAAGCATACAGAAAACGCAGGATCACATCAGTGTATGGATCGAGAATGAGACGTCTGCGGAGCAAAAGTGCAGTGCGTCGCTGCGCGTCCGGGATATGGGATTTGGCATCGTCAAAGAATGGAATGCGGACGGACAGGCAGGTGCGTTCAGCGCGGCAGAGCTTCTCCGGTGTTCGTTCCAGACGGAATTTGCGGACACGGGGTTTGCCGGTGCGGATGATCTGTTTCTGGAGGCGGAGGTGGTTCTGGCGGACGGGACTGTGCTGACTGACACAGATACCCTGATACCGTACAAGCATCTGGAGCTGCCGGCGGTGCATCTGACGGCGGAAGTGATGGAAGCGGGGAATTGTTTTGAGATCACCGTGCGCAGTGACGGGTTTGCGCCGTTTGTGGAGATGGATTTTGCCGACGCGGACGTCATTTTCAGCGACAATTTCTTTACGATCTCCAATGAGAAACCGGTGGCGGTCCGGCTGGACAGGAGGGATATCCTGCGCGGAAATTTTGCCGGTGCGGCGGATCTGGAGGCGAGACTGGTGCTGACGACGGTGGTATCAGCATGTCAATGATCACAAACGAGGCCGTCAACCGAGCGATCGACTATATCCTGCAGCACATTCATGAGGAGCTGTCTGTCGATGATGTGGCGGCGCACTGTCATTTTTCAAAATATCATTTCAGCAGAATGTTCAAGAAAGAGACCGGGGAGAGTGTTCATGCGTTCATCAGGCGGATGAAACTGGAACAGAGTGCATTCCGCATGAAAGTGGAGCCTGAGCGGACGGTGACGGATATCGGCTGTGAGTTCGGCTACAGTCCGTCCAATTACAGCTGGATGTTCCGCCAGCGGTATCAGACCAATCCGGTGAGCTTCCGCAGGAACGTCGAGCAGGCGACGGTGAGACACGCCTTTATGCATCTGGATACAGCCGGACTGCCCTCGCCGGGCGCACATGGAGGAAAGGGATCGGTTTCCGGGACATATAGCTGTCTGGAGAGCTTTGAGGAGTGTGATCGAAAGATCACGATTCGGAATCTCCCGGACTATTTTGTCCTTTATGAGCGCAGGATCGGCAGCTACCGTCATCTGAGCGGACAGTGGGACGAATTTATCGGGAAGTACCGGGAGTTTGTGACTAGGGACACGCAGTTTCTGGAACGGACTTTTGATGATCCGGTCATCACGGACGCAGACGGGTGCCTCTATGATATCTGCATGAGTGTGGATCGAAGTGCTGTGAACGCAGATGCTTTGAAAGTGAGCGCTCCGATGTACAATACCTGCACGATAGAGGGCGGCAAGTGCGCAGTGTACCCTTATAAGGGATTGGGAAAATATATTTATGCGGCGTATCAGACCATATTTACAGTGTGGCTGCCGCGGACGCCGTACACGCTGGATTACCGCAGTGGATTTGATATCTATCACAAAGTGGACAGCAGATCCGGTTATCTGGAGATGGATATCTGTATGCCGCTCAAAGAACAGTAGGAAAAGAGGACGGGTCCGGTATGTAGAGAGAGCAAGAATTCAGAAGTTTATATTTCATTTTCCTTCTATAATGGAGCATACCAAAGTCAAAGTGTGACTTTCGGGAATGTGAATGACAGGAGGAGATATTTATGGATCTGGAGAGGATCAGAAACAACACGGCGGGGATGATCCTGCAGTACTCGATCCCGGCTATCATCGCGATGGTGCTGACTTCGCTGATCACGGTGGTGGATGGCTATTTCATCGGCAATTATGTCGGGGAGCAGGGCATTGCGGCTGTCAATCTGGGCTTGCCGGTCATCTACTTATTTTTGTCGGTCGGCCTGATGGTATCGGTCGGCGGCGTTGCGATCGCGGGGATGGCACTTGGCGCCGGGGATATGGAAGCGTGCGGTCAGGTTTTTCGTCAGACGATTGTGACAACAGTGGTGGCCGCTGTGATGACAGGACTGCTGGTGGCGCTGTTTTTTGAACCGGTGTTGGATGTTCTGGGGGCAAAAGGACTGGTGCGGGAATATTTTCGGACGTATTATGGTATCCTGCTGCTGGAGCTGGTCGTGATGGTGGTCAATTCGTCCTTTGGCATGTTCATCAGGGGAGAGGGCGATCCGCAGTACTACATGAAGGTCAATGTTGTGAGTGTGCTGACAAACATTGCGCTGGATTACATATTTGCGGCTGTCCTTCGCGGCGGGATCGCCGGGATCGCATCTGCGTCCCTGATCTCCGCGCTGGTCTCCCTGGGGCTGATCCTGTACTTTTTTCTGAGAAAAGCGAAAGTGTACCGGCTGGGGCGGTTTTCCTTTTCGCTGGATGTGTTAAGAAGGACGCTGTTCAACGGGAGTTCGGAGTTTATCGGTGAGATGTCGACAGGGATCGCGATGTTTGCTTACAACTATGTGATCATGAGACGGATCGGTGTCAGCGGCGTCACGGCGTTCACGATCGTGGGATATGTGTCCTATGTGTTTGGCATGATCGTCGTAGGATTTGGGCAGGGCGCAAGTCCGCTGGTCAGTTTTAGCTATGGGGCAGGGGAGCATGGTCTGGCGGGAAGGCTGCGCAGGAGGACAAATGGCATGGTGTGTGCGATCGGCGCGGCGGTTTTTGTGGTGATGGGGCTTCTGTCGGAGTGGTACAGCGGACTCTTTGTGAAAAATGACGCAATTCGGGGAATGGTGCAGTCCGGCATGATGATCTTTATGGTTTCGTTTTTCTTTTCCGGGATCAATGCGGTCACTTCGTTTTATTTTACATCGATCGGGAAATCGCTCGAGTCCGCGGTGATCTCCCTGTCGAGAGGGCTTGTGGTGCTGCTGGCGTGCATCTTTGTGCTCCCGGCGTATCTTGGCATGACAGGGGTATGGCTGGCGGCGCCGGTGACGGAGTTTGTTACGATCTGTATCAGCGGGATGCTGGTGCGGCGCGATTTAAACATTGACATTTAGCGTGTCCGCATATAAGATGAAGTCAATAAGGATGCATTTTTCTGTAGTGTTTAGATAATCAGAATCGAAAAAGGAGCACAGCACATGATCGCAACGCACACCATTCAGGATACTGACAGAGAAACGGTCGGTTATATTGTAGATGGAACATTTTACACAGATTATTATCTGGGACGAAATATAGAGCTGGTGGACAATCTGTCATTGGATAACCATGGAAGGATCCGGTCTGACAGGGAGCTGCCGTGCCTTTCTTATGTGGAGGCTGTTACCAGGAAAGAGTATCAGGCTATCACTGCAAAAAATCCATTTGTGCGTGACATACAGTTTGACCTTGAGGAATGGAAACAGGAGAAAAACCACGGGGTACTGCAGTTGGAAGGATCCCGGCAGATTGGAAAGACGACGGAACTGTTAAAGTTTGCCTGCAAAAATTATGAGTATGTGATCTATGCAAATCTGGCTTCGGATCTGTATGGATTTAGAGATGTGGTACAGCACGGATGCAGCCCTATGGAATTTGAGAAATACTGCAGGCGTGCAGGGTATCCGCATTTCAAAAACAGCTGTCATACCATTCTCATTATAGATGAGATCCAGGTGAGTGAGCAGGTTTACAATGCGATCCGTTCGGTTGCCTCGTCTGTGGACTGCGATGTCATTGTGACTGGAAGTTACCTGGGGCAGACGATCAAGGAAGGATATTTCCTCCCTGCAGGCACGGTGTCATACCTGAAAATGTATCCGTTGTCATTTGCAGAGTTCTGCAGAATATTTGATAAAGAGGATCAATTTAAAAAGATTGATCTGTTTGGAGGAAGTGAGCAGTCCGAGTATGATCAGCTGTTTGCATTATATGACGTTTACAGGCATATCGGCGGATATCCGGCAGTGGTCAGAAAATATCTCGAGAGTGGGGACTATGATGCGTGCTATCAGGTCATTGCTGATCTGCTGAACACGTTTGAGAACGAATCCGGTAATTACTTTCAGGCATCAAAAGAACCTGTTATCTTTAAGGCTGTGTACAGGCAGGCGATGATCGAGATGTGCCGGGAGAGAAAAGGGAGCGGCAACAAGGTTGTGGAGCTTGTGACGAGCATTGTAAAGTCTTCCGAAAAGCTGCTTGTGAGCCGGGACGAGATCTCGAATGCGATCGCGTGGCTGATCTATTCTGGTATCATAGGGGAATGCGGCTGCTATGCGGATGCGGATATTATGAAATACCAGCCAGCGAGGCGGCTATACTATATGGACTGCGGCATTGCATGTTATATCGGGGCTGACATGGAGGCAGACAGGGGAACTGTCGAGGGGATCATCACAGAGACCTTTGTATTTGATGAGTTATACCGTCTTTTTACGGAGCGATATCGGAGACGCAAGGTGAAAGGAGATACGCCTTCGTTTTCCGTCTATGGACAGAATGAGGTGGATTTCATGCTGATCGACAGGGAAAATAATATTTATGGGATCGAGGTAAAGACAAATGATGGTGTGCCGAGATCGCTAAAGGTATATATGGACAAAAAGCTTGTGGACAGGGCGATCGTGGCAAAACGGACAAATGGCGGATGCGATGGCGGCATTGAGACGATACCGGTGTTTGCTGTCGGATATCGTTTTCCGTACAAATAATCTTTAGGAATTCATTTATCACTGCAGCGTGTCTGGCGCCGGTACTCTGACGGCGTCGTTCCGGTGTGCTTCTTGAACTGCCGCATAAAATGCAGGTCTGTCTCATAGCCGCAGAAGAGGCTTAACTGGTAGATGCTCATATCGGTTAAGGTCAGGTAAAATCTGGCGAGGGCTATTCTGGCGAGAATGATGTCATGCTGGCATGAACAGCCGAAAAAGCGCTTGTAGAGGTGCTGGAAGTGGGAGCAGCTCAGACACAGCGTGTCTGCGAGCTGGTTGACGGTCCAGTCTGCGGCGGGGGCATTGTAGATCTGCGTGCGGATGCTGGCAAATTCACGATAATATTTTGGCATAACGGTCGACTGCTCCTCTGTACGGATCAATTCTTCATGCAGCGCACACATGAAAATGTGCATGAGCCTGTCGATGATCTCCTCGCGATGGATTCTGTCCGAGTGAAATTCATCGGAGATCAGTCTGGCGTAATCAGACAGCCTGCGAAAATCGCGCGGCTGCAGGATCGTACCATATGGAAAATGGAACGTGCCCAATATGTCCGTATCCGCTTCCGTCAGGTCAAAGTGGATCCAGTCATCGTTGTAGTCATCGGTATCGCAGCCATAGTGGATCGGTGTGCAGGGAGGGAAGAGCAGGACGGAATTTGGCGCGACGGCGCGTTTCCCATCGCTGTCATAATACCAGGAATACTGTTTGACCAGCAGAAAAAGATAGTCGTTGAGCCCGGCGGGATGCAGGATGTCGCAGGGATTTTTGTGACGGGAGTTGTGGCCGCAGTTCAATACGTTTATCATAATCTTCCTCCATATAAACAGGATCCAGTGCGGTAGATTTTTTTGCTGGCGCAAAGAGTTTTCCCCAAATAACATAAAAAATCAGTTAATTATATTATAGGACATTGTCATTGGCAAGTCAAATCTTTATGGTGGTCTGAACCATAACTGTAATACGTTTTATCGAGGTCGTGGATCAGGATTCCTCATAAGATTCTACCGGCGTCCCCTTCATTCCGTCATGTGAGCAATGCCTTAAACAGACGGTCCTGTTCTTTCCTGCCTTTTCCTGAAAATTCATGGCACAGGCCGTTTATCATTCCCACTGGAAGGCAGGGTTCTCCCACTGTCATCTCTGAAAATTCTCATAGTTATGGTTTATCTGTGCTTTTAGTTTTACGATCAGATTCCGGGCATCTTCCAGCTGCGAGGCAGTTTCATAGAATTTATGCGGGAGCTCTTTCTTTTGTACGTCAAGCTCCGTGTTCCGATTTGTCAGAGGAAGCGGCAGGAAAGGCACAGATCGAGACAACCAGTACCTTGGATCTTGAGATTGACTGGGCGATCGGGAATCTGTGTCAGGGCAAAACGGTCATTGTGGTTGCGCACTGTTTGAGTGCTTTAAAGCTGTGTGACCAGGTGGCCGTGTTGGAGAACCATACAATCACCTGTGTTGGCACTTCATTGATCCGCCTTTCTTTTATTTTCTACAATCCAAAATCCGGTTTTATCAGAACCTGATCTGGATAAAAATCCTTTTGTTTTTAAGCTTCTAATCGTTCTGTTTACGGTACTTTTACTTTTACCTACAGCAGATGCTATATCATCAATAGTAGCCTGGTTATTATTTTTTATATAGCAAATAGCTGCCTGCTCTGTTTTTGTTAATTTTGGAATCTTATTTACAGTGCCGTTTACAGTGTCATTTACAGTGTCATCCGTACTGCTTACGATGCCATTTTTGCTTTCATTCTGATGAAGAAAATGTGGATGTATTAGAAGAGTAGTAGAGAATGAAAGTCGTTCAGGATCCGTCTCAAAAACAGGCTTGGGAGAACCATTTCGTTCCAATGCATTTAAAATTTTACGGAAACCGGTATTACGCCCCTCTGTCAAATGCATTTCTTTTAGAAATTCACCGATACGGCGGTTACGGTACCGTCTGTTAAATACACGGTAAGTCCGCAGTCCTTCTTCTGTGATGGAACGGTCCGCACCAGGATGGCTGACGATTTCCATTCGGTCTGGCAGAATCCGCACTTCAATCGGTTCACGGGCATCATATCCCTTGTGGTATGTGGCATTGCAGAGACTCTCTTCCACCGCGGCATAAGGGTAGTTGAAAAAGCGGTCAGCTTCTGCACGGTCCGGATGCTTTATTACCTGTTCTGTAATGATATTATTACGGATATATAACAATGCCTCACGAAGCTGCTGGTGTAAGGGACCTTTGAAAGTTTTTTCAATAATTTTATCTCCGCCCAGGTCGTCCGGAAACTGGACAACGTCAATCTGTGCATATGGAAAGAATCTTTGTGGTTCCAGGCTGAAGAACATGAGTCCAACATTTTTCGGCTTGGTGTATTCTGGCAGGGAATTTACAATATTCATATTCCGACACAAATCCACAAATTCCATATGTTTTGATTCTTCATAGAGCGAGCTGCCAATTTCTTTTAGATAAGCCTGAATCAGTGTAAGGTTCAGATCTGTCAGACTGGCTTCGTGATTGATTCTGTCATCAAAAGGAACATTGTTTGCAAGGTTGTATAGATCCCGTTTTTCTTCTTCAGAAGGAGCTATGGTGCTGGCCATTTTTCGTATATAGTAAACCCGTTCTTTCTCGCCCTTGGCCATAGATTTTGGAGAGGAATATGGACGCAGATAGCCTCCAGGCGCCCAGATGACAATAAATTTTTTCCCTTTATAATCCGCAACCTCTACAATGGGAAGATATTCCGGTTGAATGCGCTTGCATTTGTTCAGCATATCTTTCAGATAGTGGTCAATTTTTTCGGCAGGAACCCCCTGTAGTGAGTCTGGGCGTCCGTCCTTTTCTTTTACACCGATGACGATATATCCGCCGCCCCAGTTGTCAATATCGTTTGCAAAAGCGCAGATTGTTTTCAGGGAAGCTTCTGCATCCCATGTTTCCTTGAATTCAATTCTTGCCCATTCTACAACACTTCCGGAGAGAAGCGTTTTTATATTAGTTGGAACAGCCATTGTCAGCCACCTCATTCTTTGTTTTGATATATTTTCCGCTTTTGATTCGGGCGTCCGCTGGCTTCTCTGCCGTTTCCGGTATGATCCATGTCTGGCCGGCTCTTTGGACGCCTTCGATACGGTTTTCTTTACAAAGGATTGCTACTCGCCGTCTGGAGAGTCCCCATTTTTCGGCGGCTTCACTCGTTGAAATATATTCCATGACAGTCGCTCCTTGTTTTTTTGCAATATTTATTATATTCACATCGGAGAATAATATCAAGGGATTTCCCTGAAAATTCCAGAATAAACGCATGAATGAAAAAAGGGAAACTTTTGGCTAATCTTTGTGCAAAATATACTATCTCATACTTTTAGGTTTTCCCCTGCTATCTAATAAATGAATTGTAAATAGTGACAGAAACTGGTAAAATCACTGTAAATATAGCGAACAGGAGAACC
>JAETQI010000104.1 GCA_021770755.1 Lachnospiraceae bacterium | reverse complement strand
CATTGCGTCGTTAAAATTTCTAGACGATGCCACCGCATCGCCGTCGAAATTTTGCCTAGCACTGGCACGAACCATGCAGCCCCATACTCCAATTTCTAACTGGATGGAGTACTAGAAGTACAGAGTGATGAGGGATATCGGAAAAACGGTGTGTCTGTGACATATGTTTTACAGGGATTGGAGAAAATATGAAGCCCGTATATATTATCAATGGATTTTTGGAGAGCGGCAAGACGGAGTTTATCTCCTACACGCTCTCGCAGCCCTATTTTCAGACGAAAGGCACGACGCTGCTGATTCTCTGCGAGGAGGGCGAGCTTGAGTATGATGTGGATATCCTCAGAAACAGCCGCACGGTCGTGGAGGTGGTAGACGAGGAGGCGCAGATGACATCGGCGAATCTGATCGAGCTTGAGAAGAAATATAAGCCGGAGCGCATCATCATCGAGTACAACGGCATGTGGAACTTTAAGAATCTCAAGCTGCCGTGGCACTGGCGGACGGAGCAGCAGATCACGACGATCGATGCCTCCACATTTCAGAATTATTATACAAATATGCGCTCGCTGCTGGCGGAGATGATCAGAAAATCAGAGCTGATCATCTTTAACCGCTGTGACGGACTGGCTGACCAGTTGAGTGGTTTTAAGAGAAATGTCAAGGCTGTGAACCCGCAGGCAGAGATCATCTTTGAGGACAAGGACGGCGAGGTGAATCAGATCTTCGAGGAGGATCTGCCGTATGATCTAAAGAGTGAGCGTCTGGATCTGGATGATTACGGATATGGTATCTTCTATCTGGATGCTATGGACAATCTTGAGCGCTACATCGATAAGACGATTCGCTTTAAGGCGATGGTGTTAAAACCCGAGGATAGCAATGACGCGTATTTTGTGCCGGGAAGAATGGCAATGACCTGCTGCGCGGACGACATGGCTTTTCTGGGATACGCCTGCAAGTATGGCAGGTGCAGTGAGCTTACGAACAAGGAGTGGGTGGAGGTGACGGCTACCGTCCACAAGGAGTTCTGGAAGGATTACAACGGCGAGGGTCCGGTGCTCCATGCAGTCAGCGTGCAGCCGACCAAAAAGCCCAAGGAGGAAATATTGAACTTTGCGTAAAAGCAGCAGGCAAAAGCCTGCTGCTTTTTCATATCTTAAAATTGTCCTTGCTGCCGTATTTCTCTTCGCAGTATTTGCAGCGGTAGATCTCTTTTTTCTCGTCAGTGAGGACGAAGATGTGCGGAAGTTCCTGCTCGATCGATGTGATACAGCGGGGATTTTTGCATTTCAGCACATTTTTGATCTCCTTTGGAAGCGACAGCGGAAGTTTCTGCACGATCTCACAGTTCTTGACAACATTGACAGTGATGTTGTGATCGATGAAGCCTAAGATGTCAAGGTTGAGCGTATTGATGTCACACTCAACTTTTAAGATGTCCTTCTTTCCCATCTTGTCGCTTCTCGCATTTTTGATGATCGCCACGGTGCAGTCGAGCTTGTCAAGCCCCAGGTGCTTGTAGATGCTCATGCTCTTGCCGGCTTTGATATGGTCAAGGACGAATCCTTCTTCAATCTTTCCTACATTTAACATGTTTTGATATCCTCCTGTTCAAAATCTGATACCTCTATTTCCAAAAGTGTCAGGAGCAGTGCCATGCGCACGTACACGCCGTACTGTACTTGGCGGAAATACACGGCGCGGGGATCGTCGTCCACTTCGACAGAGATCTCATTGACACGCGGGAGCGGGTGCAGGACGATCATGTCGGGTTTGGCAAGCTCCATCTTTTCTTTGTCGAGGATATAGTAATCCTTTAACCGCACATAATCCTCCTCATTAAAGAAGCGTTCCTTCTGCACTCTGGTCATGTACAGGATATCGAGACTGGGCATGACGTCCTCGAGCTTGCGGACCTCGCGGAAAGAGACATTCTTCTCGCGGAGCATTTCGATGATGTAGTCGGGGATCGTGAGCTCCTCGGGGGAGATGAATATGAAGTTGATATTGTCATAGCGCACGAGCGCGTTGATCAGCGAGTGCACGGTGCGGCCGAACTTGAGATCGCCGCAGAGTCCGATGGTAAAGCTGTTGAGACGCCCCTTGATGGCGCGTATGGTCAGCAGGTCGGTGAGCGTCTGCGTGGGGTGCTGATGGCCGCCGTCGCCGGCATTGATCACAGGGATGGAAGAGCGCGATGCAGCTACCATGGGCGCCCCCTCTTTTGGATGGCGCATCGCACAGATATCGGCAAAGCAGGAGATCACGCGGATCGTGTCCGACACGCTCTCCCCTTTTGCGGCAGAGGAAGAATTGGCATCGGAAAACCCCAGCACCCGACCGCCCAGATTGAGCATGGCAGCCTCAAAACTCAGCCGCGTGCGCGTGCTTGGCTCATAGAAGCAGGTGGCAAGTTTCTTGCCATCGCAGACGTGCGCATACTTGGCGGGATTGTGTTCGATATCTTCGGCAAGCGCAAAGAGCCTGTCCAATTCCTCCGTGGAAAAATCAAGTGGACTCATTAAATGTCTCATAAAAACCTCCTATGTTTTGGGTGTGCTCTCGGAAACTCGAAGTCCTTATTTTACAAGGTCTCCGCAATTTCCAAGATTTTAGTTTCACCTCTATTTTTATTGTTATTTTGTAACATTTTTCATCTTCATATTTCTT
>JAETQI010000068.1 GCA_021770755.1 Lachnospiraceae bacterium | reverse complement strand
TAGGGGCACCTCCTCTTTTTATGTGTATGTTTTATTGGTAATTACATTATAACATAAAAAGAAGGTGCTCCATATTACTTTTTGGAAAAATTCCCCAAGTAAAGTTACACTATCGTTTTGCATTCGGTATCTTTCCCTAAGAAATACAAGGTTGGTGTTACACACAGGACTTAGCATATACTGCTAATTATGGCTTTACAAGCCACGTACGAAAACGTACATGCATCAAGTAAAAATCCATACTCTTCACCACGCTTTCGCCTTTAACTTTTTCTTTTTCCTTTTTCCTTCGCCTTTTTCCCCTTTCTTTTGAGCGGTTAACGGAACCTCCCGTTCAATATCAAAAAATTCGTGGTTTTCTACACCCGCCCCTAATTCCTGCATACATTTCACAAGCGTTTCTTTGCCTATGTTTTCATTCATGCCCTCCGCTTTCCCGCCATCCCTGCTTCCGGACAGATCCCCCGAAGCCTGTACGGGCAATAAAGCATCCTCCTGATTTTCCCTGATCACTTCTGTCTCTGCTTTTCTCATCGCTTCTGTTGTGATACATCCCGAAAAAATCAAAGCGATTTTGGCACAAACCGGCCCTATCATTTCATATAAAACAGAAGACGAAAGGATAATGGTCAGCAGTAATTTACCTTTTTCGCCGGGCAGCAGCCTCTCGCCCAGGAATGCAAGCCCAATTGCAACGCCCGCCTGTGGTATCAGGGCAAGCCCCATGTAATTTCTGATCTCTTTGCCTGTCTTTAAGAGCAGGCAGCTAATATACGTGCCCAGATATTTTCCAATGATGCGGACAATAAAATAGCTAATCCCAATGACACCAACTGTCTTCAGTGCGAAAACATCAAGGTTCATTCCTGATACGATGAAAAATATAGACATAACAGGCGGTGTAAAATTATTTAGCTGCTGGTATAATTTCTTGTCACGGGTCAGATTAATGTACGCCGCCCCAAATACCATACATGCCAGCAATGGAGATATATTATAGGATGCGCAAAGTCCCGAGATACCAATCAGCATGGCAATTGCCAGAATCAGCCTGTTATCCTTGCTCCTTGCGGGAATCAGGAGCCTGCTTAAAAAATAACCGCAGAAAAACCCGAAAGCCAGTGCCATGATATTATATGCAATGGGCATTATGATCTCTTTTGCCGCAACACTCTGCCCGTTCGTGTTTCCTGCAGCCGCTGACACAATGCTGAATGCCATCAGACACACCACATCATCCAGTGCAACGATCTGTAAAAGCGTATCAACAAATTCTCCCTCTGCCTTGTATTGATTAATTGTCATCATCGTGCTGGCGGGGGCAGTCGCCGTTGCGATTGCCCCCAGTATCAGGGCAAACTCTATATCCAGCCCAAATACAACCCGGGAAAACACAGTGACAAGTACCCCTGCCATTAATGTCTCAAATAAGGTGATGACTATGATCCTGCTTCCCGTTCTCATAATAATCTCTTTTTTAAAAAACTTTCCTACATCAAAAGCAATAAATGCCAGGGCAAGGTCACTGACAAATCCCATATGGCTGATCATATCCATTGGAATCATGTCCAAACCGCACGGGCCGATCAATATGCCAGCCAGTATATAACCGCTTACTTTGGGAAGATTTAACGTATTCGTAAGTCTTGTCATGATAAACCCGGCAAATAATATGACAGACAAAACCATAAGAACCTCCGTCCCCTCATTTAATGCGTTCAAATATTCCTGCATTGTATACGCCTTTTCCTTTCTTGTAAATTTTTATATTTCTTCTGCCATTTTCGATCTTTCAGATTTATTCAATAAATAATGCAAAATGCCTCGAAGGTATCTTCAAGGCATTTTTATAATGCACAGCCGAATATCTATCAGCCCTTTACAGCTCCGCTGACACCTTCCACATAATACTTCTGTGTAGCCAAAAACAGCGCGCCTACCGGTATCGAGATAATGACGGCTCCCGCCGCAAAACTGCAGAACCACTGGTCAATATATTCCACGTCCAGCATCTGATACAGTCCTACTGCCACTGTATAGTAATCCCTGTGGGTTCCGCACAGTACCTTTGCCAGCATAAAATCCTTGAAAGGACCGGCAAAAGATGTCAACAGCGTGTAAACTACAACCGGCTTGCTCAGCGGCATGATAATCTTTGTGAGCACCTGCCAATTGCTGGCACCGTCCAGCTTGGCGGCTTCGTCCAGCGATGTGGACACTGTGTCGAAAAATCCTTTCGCGATATGATATCCGCAGCCCGCGCCCCCGGCGTAAACGGCGATCATGGCAACGCGCAGCATGGGGCCTGCCGTCCACCCAATCATTTTAATGATATAGTAAACAGCAATCATGGACATGAAACCCGGGAACAGATGAATGATCATGGCTGCATTCATCAAAGGCTTTCTGGCTCTAAAGCGCAGTCTCGACAAAGTGTAAGCCACTGCTATTACAAAAAATGTAGAAATCAGACAGCTAGCTATGGCAACCAAAAAGGTATTGAACAACATTTTCGGAAAATTAAACACCGAAAAATCCGTAAACAGTTTGACATAATTATCGAATGTATAACTCGTGGGGAAGAAAGTGGAACTGTAGGAGCCCTTCGTCCCGCGGAAACTGGTCATGATAACCCACAGAATGGGAACCAGCCAGATTACGGACAGAGCGGCAAGCAGCACATGCGCAGCCGCCACGATCACTTTTTTCTTAAAAGGATACTTACTGAATTTAATCATCTGAATGCCTCCTCATTTTTGTTGGAAGCGCTGAACTTAAAAGTTATCAGCGATACGACAGCCAATGTCACAAAAGTCATGATACCAATCACTGCCCCCACATTATAATACTGATTTTCAATGGTCAGCTTGTACAGCCATGTGACCAGCAGATCCGTTTTGCCCGCAGTGGAATCCACAGACCGCGGCAGGCCCTGGGAAGTCAGGAAAATAACATTGAAATTATTTACATTCCCGGTAAAGGTCGTGATCAGGTACGGCGTCATGATAAACATCATATAGGGCAGCGTAATCTTGCGGAATGTCACAATCGGACCAGCTCCATCCACGCGGGCAGCCTCATAAAGCTCCTGCGGAATATTCTGCAGAATACCCGTCACCTGGAGCAGCATGTAAGGGACACCCACCCAGATATTGATCAGGATCACCGTCACCCGCGCCCACGTCGCGTTTGTAAAAAAAGGCAGCGACTCTTTCGCGCCCAGTATTCCCATACTGCGCAGCATAATGTTGACTGCGCCCTCTGGCTGCAGCATGGTACGCATGATTAGCAGTGTGACAAAGTGCGGGATTGCCACCGTCAGCACAAAGAAAAAACGCCACATCTTCTTCGCCCTGATTTCTTTCCAGTTGATAAAGAGCGCCAGGATCAGGCCGAAAAAATAGTTCGAAAAAGTGGCCACCAGCGCCCAGATCAACGTCCAGCCCAGCACCGGCCAGAAGGTTTTCCCAAGGCTTCCGCCAAGTCCGATCACGCGCTTGAAGTTCTCAAGACCCACCCAGTCAAAGAGAACCAGCTTGCTGTTTTCCACGCTGTAGCTTGTAAAAGCCATGCTGATCATAAATACAAGGGGGAGTATCGTAAATACCAGCACTCCCAGTACAGGAAGCGACAGCAGGGTCAGATGCAGGTTTCCGTTAAACAGCTCCCGCAATTCCTCCTTGAAGGAGGGAATCCTGCGCCCTTCCTTTTTCAGGCACTCTATCTTATATGCCTGCCGCAGGGAAATCCACGCAAGCAAAATCAGCAGGACAACAACTGCCAGCGTGATGATTCCGAACAGAAGAATCAACTGGGAACGATCCCCATCCACATATTCATAAACGCTCTTGGCCTCATTCCAGACCTTCTGCTGCTCCTGCTCGCCCAGCGTGACCAGCATACTTAAGTTGTGGAAGCCAGTCTGAAGCATATAAAAGATAATAGCAGCCTCCGCCGCAAGAAAGATCAGACCCTTTATAACCTGCCCCCCCGCCAGGCAGCCCGCACCAAACACCAGTACTGACAGACGTGTCAGCATGGATCCCTTTTTCAGGGCATCCGCGGCGGGGTATTTGTTTTCAAATTCTTTATTTGATTTCCTCGTTTTCATCGTTGGAACCTCTTTTCCCGAAAAACCGCCGGCACATCATAACAATATGCCGGCAGAATTTATAAGCTACCGTCGTCTGCACTTGAATCTCATTGTCAGGAGCCGACAATCCTTACTCAAGTCCGGAAGAGTTCGCAGCCGCCTCGAAAGCCTGCAGTTTCTCTGACGCATTCTCCTTTGTGACAGCTCCGCTAAGTATCTCTTTGCCAAAGCTCTCTGCCGGTGTCCAGAACCATGACATCTCCGTGAAGCTCATACGAGGCACCGCGATATTGGTAATGGAATAGTTGTCTACCATTACCACCTCGTCCGCCTGAATTTCTGCCGTGGCAAGATACTCGTCATAGCAGGGAACATAACCGCGCTTCTCATAGTGATACTGCTCGCTGTCATAGCCTCCAAGGTAGAGTGCCAGTTCAATGGCAACCTGTGGATACTGTGTGGTCGACTTCACACCGATCCCCTTTGCAGAGCTGAACGGACGGAGCTGATAGTCCGTACCATTTACATTTACGGAAGGCAGCGGCGCTACGCCAAAATTATCTCCGAGAATTTCCTGTGTCTGTGCCGCCTGCCATGTGCCGCAGAAATATGCATTCACAGTGCCCTCGCGCATCATGGAGATCGCGTCCTCAGGAGACACTGAGACAAAGTTTTCATTTTTCGCCAGATCGATCAGGAACTCTGTCATCGCAACGCCCTCGTCAGAGTAGAACTTAACGCCTGATTCACGATCCATACCGTCCTCGCCGAAGAAAGTACCGCCCGCTCCGAGGAAGAAGCATGCATTGTAGAATCCGTTGTCAAGCTGAACGGAAATCTTTCCTTTCTCAAGCATCTTATTCATGGATTTGATATCCTCCTCAGAGAATACGCTCTTGTCATAGTACATAAAGTATGTATTTGTGGTGAGAGGCACACCGTAAACACCGCCGTCCTCGTAGGTGAGAGACTTTACGAGCGTAGGCGAATAGTGCTGGTTCACCGTGTCAAGGTATTTGCCGCCCAGCTCCGCCAGAGCCTGTTCCTTGCAGAAGTACTCCAGGTTCGTCGACGAGAACAGGAACACATCCGCAGCCGCCTCGAGATCGTTTAGCACCTGTTTTCTCGCGTCGGACTCCGTGCATACGCCATACTCAAAGGTGATGTCCCAATTGGGGTGCAGCCCGTTGAACTGCTCGCACATCGTCTGGAGCCATGCGCCGTATTCCTGATCCTGATCCTCCGAAGGCGCCCATACTTTCAGCGTACAGGTGACAGGTTCCTCCTCCGCCTGCGCTTCTTGGGAAGACTCCTGCGGCGCTGCCGGGACGTTTGCGTCAGATTCATTCGAAGCCGTATTCTGCTCCGGGGCACTGCTTCCCGCTGTGCCAGATTCCCCGGCATTGTTTCCGCATGCTGCCAGTGAAAGCACCATGGCAGCGGACAAGGCAACGCTTAACAACTTCTTTTTCATGTTCATTTCCTCCTTAATTGTAATATAAATTTTCGTTTCAGAAGTCTTGTCGTGGAATATCAGTGGAAATTTCTTTTCGTTTCTCCGATTTGTTTCGTTCACTTATTTCCGCAACAGCTCTAAAAATGTTTTTAATGTCGAAACCGTTTTCGTTTCGTTATGTATCGATTTTACTAAACTATTTGCCGAATGTCAATAGCTAAATTTAGATTTTTCTTGTCATTTTGTATATTTTAAATAATATATTGCTTTTCTATTTTGTCAATGTTATAATCAAATTCAAAGGATAACCTTTCTGTAAAAGAAAATAATTTCCGAAAGTCAGATTGTATTATACGAAACATTTCTTTATATCGATTCTTATTACTTTTAATAAGGGATATCTATTGCGAAAAATAAGGAGGTATTGCAATGAAAGACATAAAGACCAATTTCCACACACATGTACAGCGCTGCAGACACGCCGGAGGGACAGAGGAAGAGTATGTGCAGGCTGCTATCTCACTCGGATTCACCCAGCTAGGCTTTTCCGACCACGCTCCGTTCCCTGACAAGGACTTCGGCATGCGGATGCCTTTTTGCGAGCTGCAGGAATACCTGGATACGCTAAATGCGTTGACAGTCAAATATCAAACTGATATAATTTTATGGAAAGGATTGGAAATTGAGTATCTGCCTGAATATCAGAATTATTATGAAGAGCTGCTGACCACATGGAAATTTGATTACCTGCTGATGGGAGAACATTTTTATAAAGACGCACAGGGCGCTAATGCCAATATTTACGGGCCACTTTCCTCTACGGAACAGTTTCTCTTATACGCACATTCCGTCGCCGAAGGCATGAAAAGCGGCTTCTTTAAAGCGGTTGCACATCCCGACATATACATGCTGAACCACTTCGCATGGGATAAGAACTGTGAGAAGGCCGCTGATATCATTATCGATACCGCGGCTGCCACCGGCACTGTACTTGAATATAATGCCAACGGCTTCCGCCGCAAGCTGGAAAATTTTCCGGGCGGCATCCGTCATCCATACCCCTATGATGCTTTCTGGCAAACAGCCGCACAGGCTCCTGTCAGAGTGATCGTAGGCTCAGACTGCCATAATATTCCAAGTCTGTGGGATGACTCTGTGGAGCAGTCTTACGGACACCTGAGAGAATTGGGCATTGAGCCGATCACAGAACTTATACAAGGAGTCAAACAGTATGAACATACGAGATATCGCAAGACTTGCTAATGTGACCCCTGGCACCGTATCCAAGGTGCTGAACAACTATCCGGACATTAGTGAAGCCACCCGCCAGAATATATTAAAGATCATTGAGGAAAATCAATACACGCCTCGTAACAGCGCCCGTTTTCTCAAGCTGACCACCCAAATTCCCCAGATCGGATTAGCCATGGAGGGCATCTGTGACTGGCTCCATCAATCCATGGCAAGGGCGCTCTCGATTCGTTTCCACAACGCGGATTATACGATCATGTCCTTCAACGACAATTACTATTCGCAGGACAAAACCGAGAAATTCCAGGAACTGCTCGCTTACATCAACGGGCACGACCTGACCGGCATGGTGTATTTCGGAGGCGATTTCAGAAATGTCCCCGCAAAATATTTTCAGTCCCTGCCCTGCCCTGTCATCTTCGTCAACACTGTCCTTCCTGACCAGATTGAAACGGAGACCTATTCGAGCGTCCAGGTAGACCACTACGGAACAGCAGCAAAGCAGATGGAATACCTGATCTCGAGGGGGCACCGCAATATCTGCATGCTCATTTCTTCCAAGGTCGACACCAGTGTCTACGGGATCCGGTGGAACGCTTACCAGGATGTGCTCCGGCTGCGGGGTCTCGAACACAATCTGCCCCATGTGATAGAGAGCCATTATATCTGCTCAACTGTCTGTCCTGTGTTAACCGAATACTTAACGCTGCATCCGGAAATTACCGCTGTCTGCTCTGCTGTGGATGTCGCGACGCCGGCGGCTGTCAGGGCAATCAGCAATACCGGCAGAACACCCGGAAAGGATGTCGCCATTATCAGTTTTGACGGCATGGAAGCCCTGCAGTACTGCATTCCCTCCATCACCACTTTCGTGCAGCCCGAGGCAGAGATGACAAACTACGTGTATGACCTGCTGCTGGGTCTGATCGACGGCAAAAGGCAGCACCTGCACATCACCTTTCAGGCCAAATTCCAGGAAAACGAATCCTGTCCGCCGCTGCAATTGTAATTCTTTCGCCATCATCGAGATTATATTTCCAGCGGAACACAATCGGTTCTTCGTTTATTTCGGCAAAATAGTTGTAGATGCGATTCGTGAGTTCCTCTCTTCCCGATGCGGATTTTGTCTCCCTTTTGGTACTTGTCGTCTGACAGCCTTAAAAATTCAATGTATTCCTGCTGCCGTGCCTGTCTCTTTCTTCCACGGCCAGGAGCATCAAAGCGTGCGTTTTGTTGAGACCTGCTTTATCAGCAATTCTAATACACGTGCTTCCCGCTCCAACATGATCTGATTGAAATCATCCAGCTTCCCCTACTCGTGCCCGCGTGCATCAAAAAAAGCCCTGCAAAGGACTTTTTATCCACACGACACTTTCCCCTCAAAATACGCCTTCTTACCTGTCAGTTCCTCCTGCATTTCCCTCGGCAGCAGGTCAAAGACCTCCTCGTATCCCAGATCTTCCAGCGGCGTCCCCAGAACAATATCCAGGATCTGCTCCTCAAACCAGTCCAGCCACAGCGAATCAAACAGCTTTCTGCTGTCAGTGAACGTCATCACGATCTCAAACCCCTCCGTTTCCCTGTAATACTGCAGTTTCACAAAACCGTATCTTCCGGCATCCACCACAACCACATCTGTCCATTCATACATTTCCGCAAATGCGTCGACAACCCTGCGGCACCTTTCCCGCTCCTCATCCGTGATGTAAATGATCTGCTCCATAAAAACCTCCCCAGAAATGATCTTCACGATCCTATTATACCTGTCTGTGCCAAATCCCAAACATCCCTTTTGCCACTTTTTTACCAGTATATTCTTTTTTGCGAAGATATTCAAGTGCCAGAATATAATTTATCCTAAAGTTAAATACTAATGCGATAAGCAGCTTCCATGAAGAAAAGGAGATCCCTGAAATGATCGTCTACTCCCCGTTTTGGGAAACATTGAAGAAATCAAATGAAAACTGGTACTCCCTGACCAACAACCACCATATATCAAGCAGCACGCTCCACCGCCTGAAACACAACAAGGACGTATCGACCAAAACGCTGAACGACCTGTGCAGGATCCTGGACTGCCAGATCAAGGATCTCGTCCTGTATGTTCCCTCGGACACCGACCAGAAACTATAAAAGGACAGCCGCCGCTGTCCTTTTATCATTGAAATATGAAGATCTCCTCGATCGGCGCATCGACAGCTCTCGAGATATCGATCGCAAGCTTCAGCGATGGGTTGTACTGCGCTTTTTCCAGACGCATGATCGTCTCCCTGCGCACGCCGACCATGACCGCCAGCTCCTCCTGAGTCAATTGTTTTAACTGTCTGTATGTTTTCAATCTGCATTCAAAATCCGGCACACCTACTCCTCACTTTCAAGATCCTCCTGATCTTTCCCATCATGATCATACCGATACAGCAGATACTCGCCAAGGAACAGATCGAGCGCGATCGCAAGCGTGACCACGATCACAAACGCATTCAGCGAGTATTTCATGCCGCCCACAATACCACTTCCAAATAAAAGCAGCGCGGCAAATATGAGATTCACCGCTGTCCTGTGCGCGTTCAACTGTGCTCTCCTTTGGTTTTCCACATACCGCTCATCCATAAGGGTGTCCGACATCCTGCCCTCAAAGAAAAAGCCGAAGAATCCGAAAAATATGAACCGCAAAAACATCGCAGGATCCGTCCATGACCCCAAAAAGCCCAGAAACCCCAGAAACCCCAAAAAGCCTAACTTCGGATTCAGTTTTCTCGTGACATTCCTTTTCCGGTCGGAAACGGACAGGATCCCGATCAGAATGAACACATACAGCACCAGCAAAGCGACAGAAACGATCATCGGCAGATCCTTCGGCGTAAACTCATACGTCGAGAAGTCCATCGGTACAACAAGCCGCGACTCGTTGAACGCCACCGCATACCCTATCGATGCCAGCAGTAGCAGCACACAGGCTGCGCCCGCACCGATCAGAACCTTTACTTTCTTTTTCATATTGCACCTCCAAAAGTGATATATTTGTCTCTTTATGAGATAAATATATCGCTTTATATCAGGGGTGTCAAGAAAAATATTCTTTCATTTCAGTTCATCTCAATCCAGCTTCAGGATCAGCCCCAGGATCCGCCGCGCGCAGATCTCCATATCCTGCCGTTTCAGGATCCCTTTATCCAAGGCTTCCATCAGACGCTCCGGGAAACCGGTCGCCATCTTGACGTCATTTCCAGCCTGGACTTCCTTGTAGTGCTCACCGTTCGTCCACCAGTCCGTCGTCACCATGCCGTCGAAGCCCCACTCGCCGCGCAGGATATCCTCCAGCAGCTCCCTGTTCTCGGAAGCCCTGTGACCGTTCACGATATTGTAGGAGGACATGATCGACCACGGTTGTGCCTCCTTCACGATGATCTCAAACGCCCTTAGGTAAATCTCCCTGACGGCGCGCTCGGACGCCCGCGAATCGCTGTTCTTGCGGTTGGTCTCCTTGTTGTTGAGCGCAAAATGCTTCACTGACGCGCCGATATGATTACTCTGGATCCCGCGCACCATCGCCGCCGCAAGCTTGCCGGCAAGGAACGGATCCTCCGAGTAATACTCAAAATTCCGGCCGCATAGAGGACTTCTGTGGATATTGACAGCCGGTGTCAGCCACACCGCGATATTGTTTTCCTTTACCTCCGCGCCGCCGGCCTCACCGACACGCTCCACAAGTTCCGCATTCCATGAGCACGCAAGCTGCGTCGCGCAGGGCCACGCCGTCGTATACACACTGCACTCCGGCGCGATGCGAAGCCCCGCAGGGCCGTCCGCCGTCATCACGTTCGGCACGCCGTAGTCGGGAAGATTTCCCCAGCCAAAAGTGTTTGCCACCCCTGTATTTGGCTGGCCGCCGAGCAGATGTGCAAGATCCTCATCTGACAACTGTGCTACAAATTCATCGAGCGTGATCGTTCCATCCGCCACTTCCCGCAGGAAATGATGCTGCTGCGCCGCCGTGTTCGCCCACAGGTGATAGCGCTTTCCCGCCCTCGCCGCAGGCGCAAATCCATCCGTCTCCCCGACCGTCAGCGGGACAAGCTCATTGGCATCGGTATCGACGGGCTCCGCAAGCGGAAGCTCCTCATAGCTGCCGTCCGCAAGCATCCTCTTTTTCAGGCTTGACGGCGCACACTTTCTCGAGAGCTGCTTCACCACGATGTCCTCGTCAACCGCATACTGATACGTCAGCTCCGCCACATCGCGCACGGACACGCCGACGAAGAAACGATATGTCCCCTTTTCCAGCACGTAGGCAGACTCCCGGATCTTCCCCAGATCGTCGTACGACGCCATATCGTCCACACACCATGACAGGATCATGCTCTGGCTTTCACCAGTCTGCAGCAGACGCGTCTTCTGGAATGCCGCAAGCTGCTTTGCCGGTTTGCCAAGCTTTCCCTGCGGTGCGCCAAAATACGCCTGCACGACCTCTTTTCCAGCGCGCTTTCCGACATTTGTGACCACGACAGGCACGTAGATCCTGCCGCCCTCCTCATACGCCGCACCTGCATTCAGCGAAAAATCTGTGTACGACAGCCCGTATCCAAACGGGTAATTGACCTTCTGGTACGCGTCGGGAATCGTCTCAAAATACCGGTAGCCCACATAAATATCCTCGACATAATCCACAAAGCGCTCCGACTCATGAAAGCCCTCCGTGGACGGATAATCATCAAGCCCCCGCGCGAAGGTATCCACGAGCCTGCCGCTGGGATTTCCGTCGCCCATCACAAGTTCCGCCGCCGCCAGTCCTCCCTCGATGCCGCCCTGCCATGCCATCAGCACGGACTGGATCCGGTCATCGTCGTGGAACCAGCAGGAATCCACCATACCGCCGACATTCATGACAACGATCACTCTGTCAAAATTCGATGTGACTGTTTCCACCATCGCCTGCTCCGCATGCGTCAGGTTAAAATCCCCGTTCTCGAAGATCTCGGCAGACCGCCTCGCCATCGCATCCTCATTGGCAAACAGATTTTTATTCTCGGTGTCCACGATACTCTTTCTGTCCCATCCCTCGCCGGAAAAACGGCAGATCGTGATCACCGCAGTGTCCGTGTATGCTCTTGCCTTCTTCACGAGCTCTGCAGGAACCTCCGGTTCGACCGTCATGCCAGGAACACTGCCCTGCTGATACTGCGCCTTCACATTATCGCGGTAGAATGCGGAGAGCTCCTCGAATACGCTTACCTTGTCTTTGAGCAGCAAAAGCCCTTCATACAGGTTTCTCGCATACGAGACCGTCACCTCCCCGCTTCCGCCTCCGCCGCGCACATAGTCGAAGCTCGCCTTTCCAAACAGGGCGACCCTGCTCCCCTTTGCAAGCGGAAGCAGATCCCCGTCATTTTTTAAGAGCACCATGCCCTCCTTTGCCGCCTCCTTCGAGAGCGCGATGTGCGCCTTGCACGCCGTCACCTTCCCGCCGTTTTCCCCCAGCGCGATATTCGGCTGGTACATCACCCGTGTCCATTTTTGCATTTGCAGTTCCTCCTAATTTTCTATGATAAGGACCTGTGGAAAGATCACTGATGCATCCTGACTTATCGCATCGGTTCTTTTCCTGCAGCTCCTCTTCATTTTATCACAATCCTGAAAACATTGAAATACACATTTTCACTGCCGCGCCTGAATAAATCCTTTCGTCCGCCATTTCCCCGACTGCCACCGCAGAAACATGAAGACCGCGCGCACGCACTCATCACCTGCAAGTCCTATGTACGCGCCCACTGCCAGCAGATCCAGATGGATCCCGAAGAACCATGTGCCGCCCACCATGCAGATGTACATGAAGACCACACCGATGATCGTCGTGTACAGCGCGTCGCCGCTGGTCTTCAGCGCCTGCCCGAAGACCAGGTTCGTCACGCGCCCCACTTCGAGCGCGATGTCGATCGTCATGAGCGTCCTCACCAGCGCGATCATCTCCGCATCGTCCGTGAACAGCCGGACCAGATGGTCCGATCCAAGCACAAACGCGGTCTCCAGCCCTGCCGCCACACAGATCCCGATAACTGCCGCCTTCTTCGTTCCCCGGTCGCACGCGTCAAAATCTCCCTCGCCGATCCGCCAGCCTGTCATGATGGCATTCGCCTGTGCCAGAGCCGCACCTGCACAGTAAGAAAAATTCGCGATCTGCACCGTATACGCCCTCGCGGTCACATTGAACCCGCTCTCATCCATCTGGTTCAGGAATCGGATCGTCAGCGTCATCGCCACATTGTAGAGCGCCGTCTCCAGTGCGGACGGAAGCCCGACCTTGATGATCTGGGCAAAGACCTCCCTGTTTTTCAGCCGCTCGGAATCCTCCCCGGCATTGACCAGAAGCCTGGAGGCGATCATCACGATCAGCAGATTCACAAACCTCGATATCACGGTGGCTGCCGCTACGCCCGCCACTCCAAAATGAAATACAAACAAAAATACAGCATTCAGGCACAGATTGAGTACGTTTGCAGCCACGGTGGCCGCCAGCGGCTGTTTCGTATGCCCAAAAGCCCTCAGATAGCTGGAAAAGATCGGGATCAGCGCATTCAGCAGGCAGGCTCCGCCCACGATCTTAAGATACGTCTTTGCATGTTCCATCAGAAGCGGCGCCACCCCCACGATCTCCAGAAAACGCTCCGAAAAGATGTACAGAAACGCAGAGAGCCCCACGCCGATCACCGCATTGAACACCACGCCCAGCTGCCTTGCCTGATAGGCGACGCCAAATCTCTTTGCCCCGATATACTGTGTCATCACCGCGATCATTCCCGATGAGATGACATGAAACATGATGATAAAGATCCCGATATACGTGTTTGCCGTTCCCACCGCGCCGACTGCGCTGTCCCCCACTGTGGAGAGCATGATCGTGTCCACCATGCCCGCCAGCATCATGAACAATGTTTCC
The DNA here is from genome assembly GCA_021770755.1 of Lachnospiraceae bacterium. Taxonomy (GTDB): domain Bacteria; phylum Bacillota; class Clostridia; order Lachnospirales; family Lachnospiraceae; genus COE1. The sequence goes on along the minus strand of JAETQI010000068.1, from coordinate 8,140 downwards.
AGCGCGATCGGTATATATAATTTCATAAAAGGTTTCATAGCAGTCATCTCCCTCCGATTCCACTTCCTACACTTGCATTGTACGCTTATCTGTGCTATAATTCTTGTAAAATAATCCTGCTTTTTTAACACAATCCTATTTATCCGGAGGAATCCCATGGAATCCACACCAATACACGAGACCAAACTTCACGGAACCATTACTTTTCCCTACAGCGTCTACAAAGGGTGTATCCCTGCGTGGATCCGCTCATTTCCCCTGCACTGGCACGACGATTTCGAACTGATCTACTGCACCCAGGGACAGATGCAGGTCACGCTGTGGGGGCAGGCACACACGCTCCATGCCGGCGATCTGATCATCATACTGCCCCACGCAGTCCACTCCATCGAACAGGGCGACCAGCAAGACGGAGAATACTTTAACATCCTGTTTCACCCCACCCTGTTCAAAGGCACCGAAAATGATCCCTGCTACGACAAATATGTCCTTCCTTTCCTGAAAGACGAGCGGACCATGGAATGCTTTTATGCCAATGGCACCACTTTCAACCAGACGGTGACACCATGCATCCTGTCCCTGCTGGAACACCGGAAAGAGAGCTATACCGCCTATGAACTGATGGTCAAGTCCCATCTCTTCTTCCTGCTGCATCACATGAACCAGTGCAGTACTGCCGCCACCAGCGACAACAGCCACCTGCAGCTATCCTACAGCAGACTGAAAAACGCACTCTACTACGTACAGAAATTCTACGACTGCGACATCTCCATCAAAAAAGCCGCAGAACAGTGCGGCTTCTCAGAAAGTCATTTCATGAAATTATTCCGTGAACTGACAGGCATGAGCTTCAACGCCTATCTGGTGGATTACCGCCTGGAACTAGCCGCAAAGCAACTGTCAGAGACAGACGGCAAGGTGATCGATATCATGGAAAACTGCGGCTTTCACAACCAGTCCTACTTCACCAGAGCCTTCCGGAAGAAATACCAGAAGACGCCGCTCCTGTACAGAAAGACTGCGCGCTCAGACAGTCATTAACCTTCGATCCAGAACCGTTTGACAGGGCAGCCATCGACCTCGATGCTCTTTTCATAGATCCCGCCGTTTACAGTCACCCTCTCCGCTCTCGTCATTCACACATGCCGTCTCCTTCCGCAGCCGCATTGCCCCCTTCCACAGTACTTTTTCCAGCTCATACCGGTTCATTACCTCTTCCCGCAGGAAGACCTGATCCCAGTCCCCCCAAAATGTCTCGATATCATGGCCGTCAAAAAATCGTTTATATCCCCCATCCTCCATCTCATACAGATGATGCTCGATCTCCCTGCCCTTTCCGGCGCCGTGATTGACATCCCGCACAGAGTTCACCCGAAAGAGAAGCATCCCGCCCGGCCGCAGCACTCTTTTGATCTCATCCAGGATCGCAAAAGTCCGGTGCTCCGTAAAATAATGCAGCGACAAGTCACAGACGACCAGATCGGTGAGATCCTCTTCAAACGGCAGTCCCTCCGTCATATCGAAGCACACTGCCTTCTCAATCTCGGGAAAGTTCTTTTTAATATTCCGGATCGCATTTTGCGCATAATCACAGGCGATCACCCTTTTTCCGCGCTCGATCAGGTACAGCGTGTCATTGCCGCTGCCGCACCCCAGATCGATGACCGGCGTCTCACAGCCATCGATCACCGCCTCAAATGTATCGAGCCAGTCGTCATATCGGATCTGCGCCCTCTCACAATCGCTGTGTATCACATTCCAGCCCGCCCTCGCTGATGCATTCGCCCTCACTTCCGCGTCCGGCATCTGCCTGTCCTTCAGCTCATTTGCCTGCGCCGTCTTTCTCATCCCAGCACCTCATTTCTTTCTTAATATTATACTCACGACAGATAAAATCTGCCGCCAGTATAGTCATCCCGCAAATGCACAAAACGGGTGCACCGAGATCTGCGTCACCTTTCCGTCCTCCTCGCTGAACCAGACACTGATATTGCCAAAACCATCGCCTGTGATCAGGCAGTTTTCCGTCTCTCCGTAGGGAGACGCATAGAAGCCATACGCCGTCAGTTTTTCCCACGCACTGTCTGCACTGATCCCGGGATACAGGCCAAAGATCGTCACATCCTCCACCTTCCCACCATGATAATCCAGCACCCCCGCATCCAGATGCGTAAAAGTAAAGACCTCCTGTCCCTCCCAGAAACCGTTCTTCTGATCCTCGAAATCCTCATAGGGCTGCCGGATCTCCACACCGTACCGCTCCGAAAGCAGACGCTCCGCCGCATCCAGATAAAATTCTCCCTCCCGTTCCTCTTCCTTCAATATCAGAAGTCCCAGATCCGCCTCCGCATCCGTGCGGCTCCCAGTCCCATCCGCTATCATTCTCAGATAAGCAGGCGTAAGATCTGCAAAGGATCCATATTCCATTGGCAGATAATCGATCACGACCTCATCCGCGCCTTCCATAAGAGACTGATACCATGTCTCATACTCCGCCTCATTATATTTGTAATCCGAGACCTCATAGGAAGTCTCCGCTCCCTTCTGAATATTGTAGAGCACCCCGTCGCCGTCGCTGTCCAGCTCATCTGGAAATTCCTGCCCGTTCATACGTTCCGCAATATTTTTATTCCAGGTCCCCACATAACCCGCCTGTACATACGTGTCGCTGTCCGCCTGATACTGATACAGGGTAAAAGGCCAGAATTCCCCGCTTGTGTGATTGTGGGAAGCCTCCGCCCGAATGATACCATTATCATAAAAGGTAAGCGCCGGAAATTCAGTGAGTTCCCGCTTCAACTGCCCGGCCGCCGGGTCATATCCATATACGATCGTCTCCATACCCGCCATATTGGCATTGGAATAACAGACAATAAGCTCCTCCATGCCATCCCCGTCAATATCCGTGATGGCAAATTCATTGTCCCGCATCTCCCCGAAACCCGCGTCAAGCTGTGATGTGTCCAGTTCCCCGTCCGGCAGCCGCCGCGCCGCCACGATCTGCGAAAGTACACCGCTGTAAATATGTCTGACCTGCGCCTGCAAAAGCGCCTGTGAACTTTCATCAAAATCTTCCCCGTTCTCCGACTCAGGCGTTCCTGCTGCACCGGAGTCTCCAACCGCCTCTTTGCCCTCCGCCGGCTGCTCCGTTTCTGCGGGCTGTGCACTCTCCTTTGCCGGTCTTTCCGCACTGCATCCAGTAAGGACAAGTACACCGGCACAAACCACCGCGAAAACCTTCCTGCCTACCGCTCTCATATCATTCTTTTTCATCACAATCCTCATTTCCGCACTGCCTTATCTCCCAATTGAGCAGGAGACTAACCTTTTCCCATAGATATCATATACTATCCACACCATAATTGCAATAAACTGTTTTCACTCTTGTATTATCCGGGCATATACACTAAAATAAGAATGAACCTGCCCGCACACAGGGTGTATACAGCAAAGCAGCTACATTCATAAAAAACTGACATACGAGGAGTGATATCATGACACTAAAGGAACTTGAGATCGGCAGATCCGCTGTCGTCAAAAATGTCGGCGGCGAAGGCGCCCTGAGGCAGCATTTTCTGGATATGGGCGTGATCCCCGGCGCAGAAGTCACCGTGGTAAAACTTGCACCGATGGGCGATCCCATCGAGCTGCGCATTCACGGCTACGAGCTCACGCTCCGTCTCGCCGATGCCGCACAGATCACCGTAGAACCCATCCTGTCCGGTACAAAGTCTGAGAAAAGGGCGCAAAAAAAGACGCCGCATCCCGGTCTGGGCGAGGAAGGCATCTTTCATCCAAAGGGCAGCGGCGATCCCCTTCCGGACGGAACACAACTGACCTTTGCGCTGGTAGGCAACCAGAACTGCGGCAAGACCACATTATTTAACCAGCTGACCGGCTCCAAGCAGCACGTCGGGAACTTCCCGGGCGTCACCGTAGACCGAAAAGACGGTGCGATACGCGGCTATTCTGACACTGAGATCACCGACCTTCCGGGGATCTATTCGATGTCCCCCTACACCAATGAGGAGCTGGTATCCCGCGATTTTGTGCTGAACGAACATCCAAAAGGCATCATCAACATTGTCGATGCCACAAACATCGAACGCAACCTGTATCTCACCATGCAGCTCCTCGAAATGAACGTCCCCACGGTGCTGGCACTGAACATGATGGACGAAATGGCCGGAAACGGCGGAACCGTCGATGTAAACGCCATGGAATCCATGCTCGGCGTCCCCGTCGTTCCGATCTCAGCCGCCAAGAACCAGGGTGTGGACGAGCTGATCACGCATGCCCTCCATGTCGCCAGATATCAGGAAAAGCCGCTCCGTCAGGATTTCTGCGACCAGAATGACAACGGCGGCGCCGTACACCGATGTATCCATGCAGTCGTACATCTGATCGAGGATCACGCCACACAGGCAGGTCTTCCCGTCCGTTTTGCCGCGAGCAAGATCATCGAGGGAGACAGCCTGATCCTCGACCGACTGAAACTTGACCAGAACGAGACAGAAATGCTGGAACACATCATCCTCCAGATGGAGAAGGAGCGCGGATTGGACCGCAGCGCCGCCATGGCGGACATGCGCTTTGCCTACATCCGCAAGATCTGTGACCAGTGCGTCACGAAGCCGCACGAAAGCAGGGAACACCTGCGCAGCCAGAAGCTTGACCGCATCCTGACTGGCAAGTACACAGCCATTCCAGTATTCATCGCGATCATGGGGCTTGTCTTTTTCCTCACCTTTAACGTGATCGGTGCATTCCTGCAGGATCTGCTGGCCAGCGGCATCGATCTGCTGACCGGCACGATCGACGATGCCATGACCGCCGGCAATGTCAACGGCACAGTCCACAGCCTGATCATCGATGGCATCTTTGAAGGCGTCGGCAGCGTTCTCAGTTTCCTGCCCATCATCGTGACCATGTTCTTCTTCCTCTCCATGCTGGAGGACAGCGGATACATCGCACGCGTTGCCTTCTTTATGGACAAGCTGCTCCGGAAGATCGGTTTGTCGGGCCGCAGCATCGTGCCCATGCTGATCGGCTTTGGCTGCACTGTCCCGGCCGTCATGTCCACGCGCACCCTGCCGAGCGAGCGCGACCGCAAGATGACGATCCTGCTCACGCCGTTTATGAGCTGTACCGCCAAGCTGCCCATATATGCCTTTTTTGTAAATGCCTTCTTCCCCCGACAGGGCGGGCTGATCATGACAGGCTTGTATTTATTCGGTATCCTGACAGGAATCCTCGTGGCGCTCCTCCTCAAAAAGACACTGTTCAGAGGCGAAGCCGTGCCCTTTGTCATGGAACTGCCAAACTATCGTCTGCCCGGCGCCCGCAACGTGCTGCTGCTCTTATGGGAAAAAGCAAAAGATTTCCTGCAGAGAGCCTTCTCCGTCATACTGATCGCTACGATCGTCGTATGGTTCCTGCAGAGCTTTGATTTTCATTTCAACATGGTCGCAGACTCACACAACAGCATTCTGGCGGCGATATCCGGTCTGCTCGTACCGCTGTTCAGACCGCTTGGCCTGGACGACTGGCGGATCTGCACCGCGCTGATCAGCGGCTTCATGGCAAAGGAAAGCGTCGTCTCCGTGCTGGAAGTCCTGTTTGACGCAGAGGGCGGTGTCACGGCTGTCATAGGCTCACTGGCCGCCGCCTCCCTGCTAGTATTCAGCCTGCTGTACACACCCTGCGTGGCTGCCATCGCTTCGATCAAAAGAGAATTGGGCTATAAATGGGCGGTCTGCGTCGTTGTCTGGCAATGTGCCATCGCCTGGATCGCAGCCCTGATAGTACACTTAATCGGACTTGTATTGTTTTAGCCTGAGTTCCCGAATATCATTTAGTCTACATTTTATACCCGTGACTGCCGATAAAACAGTCATTTTAAAATGTAGGCTAAAAACTTACGGGAATTTAGGTTTAGAGCGTGTCCTGCGAAGTCAAACGATACAGGACTGATCATCGCAGGACTTTCCAATGACACTACCTTTAATATTCCTGTTCCTTATGATATTTTTCCGAAACATTGAAATCCCTCTCAATGTCGCGCTCTGATTTATCTCTTGCCAAGTACCGGAAAAACGGCGTTGTCTCCGGACTCTCTATCAAAAAGTTCAACTCCAAAGCAGCATCCCGCAAACTTAGCGATCTTACATCATCAGCCACTATAGGATATGATCCCGTTTCTTTGATCTGCCGTAAAGACATTGCCCAATCTCCGACAAGACTTAATGAAGATACTGCGATAACCGCTATCAATATCGCAGTCCTTGTCGTCAACACCTCTGTCTGTGCTTGACAGATTTTCCTTATGACCATAATCATCAAAATAAACAATGCCGGAATAGATGCCCTCATACAAAAATCCCTTCCTGTTCCGACCTTTATCAGCGGACAGATCACTAATATAATGTTGATGATCCAATAGATCAGATTTTTCTTATTCTCTTTGAAGATCAGAACGGAATATACCAAAAACTCCAGCACATAAAACATAAGTGTGCAGAGAAACTGTTTATTGGAATAATCTTCGGACTCCGTGTACAATTCCATTCCGCCAGCACCTGTACTGCCATTAACAGCCGCGTTACATAAGAATAACAGCCCAAAGACAACAAAAACAGACAAAATTGCAATAATATTGGGGATACTAAAGACACTTTTAAGGAGTTGCTTATATTTACTTTCCTTTATGAGACAAACTGCCTCAAACAGTGCCCACATCACACATATTCCAAAAAATCCAACAAAAGGAAACGGGGCAAATGGAAACATGCACAACCCTAAATACGCCAATATATCTATCCTCTTATCCTGTAAAAACAATGGCACAACGATCCATGGCACAATTGTCTGATTAAATACCCATTCCAACAATGCATTGTTCGGCGTATACTGGAGATTGGAAATATATTCCGGCCACCCAAAAGCTCCGCCGATAATACTTCCTTCCCCATGCCCCCAAACCGCCATAGCAATCTCACCGAGTATATTCAGGCCGCTCCAGCAAACATATAGACATATCATGATTCCAATTTTCTTTAAGGTACTTAAACCCAATAATTTGCATATCAATAACATAGAAATAAATATGCCGATGCATGTCCACAGATACAAGCAAAAATTTGCAGCTTCCCATCCAAACATTTTGCCAAACAACGCTGGCACCATCCAGAATGTACAATAATAAACCAATCCATTTCCCGTTTCAGGATATATAACCGGCCACGTATAATCAATCAAATCTCTTAACAACGCATTTCTATAGTGCCAATCCTGTCTTTGACAAAAATACCCTCCCACACCTGATAAATATACCCAGACAATTATTGCCACTATTATGGCCAGCAATGCTATTGGTTCAATATAGAAATATTGTACTTCTTTATATCTTTTTCTAATAAAAAAATACAGACCAAATAGTAAAACTGCTGATAGCGCTATCCCCACATAATATTTCAACCATCCCACAAAAAATATGACAATCGGCACAACCATATATAAGTATGCTGACAACACTAAAATTTTATCTGAGATCGCTATCCTATTATGTTTTATACTTTTGTTCATTTTATTGTTTCCTTTCAATATTCACACACACATCTGATGAAACAAATCGAGTTTGCCGCCCGTGTGCATAATAAAAAGCCTAGTAAATTACTTCACAGGCTTTTTGTTGAGAGGCGCAGATCGGATTTGAACCGGTGATCAGGGAGTTGCAGTCCCACGCCTTACCGCTTGGCTACTGCGCCATACTTTATTATATTCAGGATAAAACAATCTTATGACTAAAATCATATATTAAATCATACATTTTAAATAAAGCTCCCCGAGTAGGGCTCGAACCTACAACAACTCGGTTAACAGCCGAGTGCTCTACCATTGAGCTATCGAGGAAAATATTGGGATCATTCCCTCAAAACCGAACACAAAAACCATGTATCCTGATATCTGTATGCCATTCCTTCCAAAACCTGCTCCCATGCAACATTCCCGCAGTGTCACACACTGCGTTCCCATACCGCTCAGGATAAGCCTTCGACCGATTAGTAGCATTCAGCTCAGTACATTGCTGCACTTACACCCATGCCCTATCTACCTCGTCGTCTCCAAGGGGTCTTATCCG
>JAETQI010000067.1 GCA_021770755.1 Lachnospiraceae bacterium | reverse complement strand
TTTTTTCGTTCATAAACTTATCACCTCGAATATTGTAGATAAGTTAATTATAGCAGAACGAGTATTTGCATTCAATTCAAATTTCTATTAACAACACACTTTTTGACTACCACCATGGAAATAAAAGATTTCATACAATATGAATTTATTAATGAGAATGGTAAGGTGGTGGCAAAGGAGAAAACAAATGGATAAGAAGAAAATATTATTTTTTGTTTCGGTAGGGATCTTTTTTATTGGTATTATCATGAATATGGCAAATAGCACGGATAAACACACACAATCGGTTATTACGGGTGCTGTTGAAAAAATGCATCGTAGTATAGTTGAAGCTGCTGATGAAAAAGCGAGTGGTGGCAAAGATAGCGCGGATGGCATAATGGAAATCATATCAGATTATCTGCGTATGGATTCATTGAAATTTCAAGAAAAGTACGCAAAGGATGAGTTGTATGAAAAGGGTATTTTTTATTGCGATAAGAATGCCTGGAAATATGATGGCAGTCAGTTAGATGCGTTTCAGGATGATCCTTATGTGGTTGAAGATATAACAGCCATTAGAATATACAAAAAGCAACCAGTTCCAGTTTATCATAACATGAACATAGGGGAACGGACTGAACAATACAGCAGTAAGTTAAATATAAACTACAATACAGAATATGCAGTATCTATATATAGTACGCAATCAGATGATAATATATCGCATATAGTAGAAATATCATTTATTAAAATAGGGCTGGATCAAGGGGCAGCGCCAGAAGAGTTATATTACTATATAGAAAGCGATTATTATGAAGTAAGGGAGAATCTGGAAAATGAAACATGGATCTTGTCACCAGATAGAGAAAAAGCGGCATGCGTATCGAATGGGGCATTACCGAAGCACCCTGCACAAATATTTATCTGGTATAAAAATGATAAACCATTGACTGTTTTTAGAAGAACATGGGAACACAGGATTGTTGGGTGGATAGATGATAACCATTTAGTCTGTTATGCTGTTGATGTAGATACTCCTGTCCTGATCCATTTAGAAAGGAATGAAATAGAACCGATCATCAATGAAAAGTGTAAATATGATACATATGGCGTGGAATATAAGATTCAGGATTATTATATGATTGCGCAATGTTTGGGCGAACAACTTTACCAATGGGAGATATTAAAAAAAGACGGGGAAGTATTCCTCATTAAATTATAACGAGGATTTGAAACTCTTGAAAACAACTGTTTTGTGAAAACACAAAGCTAAAAAACATGATGCGGCACGCGCTGTGGCTGGACAGGCTGGGCAACAGTGCAGGCGTAAATACCACATTTTTTTAGAATCTGATTGCCGCTGCGGCTCCGTTCGTGGTATACTAAATATAAGTTCCAGCCTGTTCCGGAACAAAAAAATCGGTATTTATACCCGGGAGGAGAAAAGATTGGCAGAAAACAGGGCACGAAAGAAAAAGAAACGCAGGAAAGTACAGAATGTGCTCCCCGTAAACACGAAAGCCAAGGACACCTTTTTCAAAAAGGTGTATGAGAGTGAGGAGCGGCAGCGGAGGCTTGTATCCTTCCTGCTGGGGATCGAATCAGAGAAGGTGGCAGTGGCGTGCGTGCGTCCCGTGCTGTTTGGCAATAAAGAGAATGATTTTTCCTGCATATGTGACGGATTGTTTTATGTGCTGACAGAGGCACAGGCGTCCGTGTCGCCGAACATCATATACAGGCTGCTGGAGTATGCCACGGCGGGGCTGCGCGCCACGGTGGACAGCGAGCAGCTCCTGTACGGGAGGGCACGTGTATATTTCCCGATCCCGAAGCTCTATGTACTGCAGGTGGGGCTGGAGACAAAAGCGGAACGTCTGCCGGAGAAGGTACAGTACGACCTGTACCTGAGTGATTCCTATCTGCCTGTGGGGGAAAAGTACGGTGAGAACCCGCCGGAACCGGATCTGGATGCCACGGCACATGTCTATGACTTCCGTATGACGCTGGACGAGACACTGTGCTATATAGAGTGCGGGGAACTGCCGGCGCGGTTTGCGGCGTATGATAATGATATGAGGAATTATGCGCTGGTGGCAAACGGGATCACTTACATGCAGAGGACGGGAAACGATAGTAAATATACGCCGCCGTCAAACATCACGACAGTGGCGGAATACCTGCAGCTGATGCTGGACAGGGGGATATTTGTGGATCTGCTGTCAGACAAGGAGGTATGCGATATGACAATGGCACAGTTTTCAAGGGATGATATCCTGATCTATCAGGGGCGCGAGGAAGGGCGCGAGGAAGGCCGTGAAGAAGGGCGCGAAGAAGGGCGCGAAGAAGGGCGCGAAGAAGGGCGCGAAGAAGGGCGCGAGGAAGGCATCAGGGCGTTCATACTTGATAAGGTGGAGGACGGAATTGCGGAAAATGTGATCATACAGAAGCTCCGCAGACACTTCACACTGGACGAAAAGACGGCAAGACAGTATTACAGGCGGTGTGGGAAATAGAACAGGCAGGAGCATCAAAGGGGAGTATTCCAGAAAGTGGAATACTCCCCTTGTTTAAATGAATATGAACATCACAAGAAAATTTGTCAGTAATTCATTATGATGCAAATATGATACATTCGTCTGCTACAATGGAACCAGACCACGGTACACAGAAGGCCGTGCACAAGACAGGCGCGGCTCTGGGCGTTGCCTTTGGAAATATTGTAGGGGATATGGAGCGCTATTGTGGATTATCGAGGCGTTTATAAAGATAAAGTGAAGGGATACGTATGAGAGAAATGATGGGGAGAGTGATTCTGTGGATTGGGATCACTATGCTTTGGAATGCATTTCTCCTGACAGGATGCAGTCAGGGAAACAGCAGCGATCAGGAAGAATCGTGTGAAAATAAAACAATTGCAGGGATTGGGGTAGAACAACAAGGGGCAAATTTCAACATGCCCGCGATTGAATCGTATCCTGATGGCAATGTTTCTGTAGAAATGGATAGTCAGGCCCAGTATACGGCGTGGATCAGCCAGATGGAAAATTATACGGACTGTATCGGACTGTGTATGAACCTGCTGGAGTCAGATGTCTCTGTATATCTGGACGAAATATTAGCGTATGACAACTTCAAACATATCACAATAGAAAATGGAGGAGCGATATTGGTAAGGGACAGTGGGGCAATCAATGTTCATATGCTGGATAAAATCATATTGGACCAGATACACAGCATTGACGAAAGACTGATAGACTGCGTGCCAGATCAGACTATTGTCAGGATTCGGATAAGTGATCAGGGGAAAGGAAGTATATCTGCTGAAAAACTGCTGGCAGACACGGATTGCCAGAATCTTGCAGTGCAATGGTGCACGGGTGAGCAGGAGGTATTTTATGATCATTTAGCAGAAGGAGATAGACTACGGACTGCGATGGTGAAGGAACAACAAAAGATCAGGAAAGCAATGGTGACAATTATTTTGATATTGTAGCGATTCCAACGGAAAGTATTCAGGAGTTATCATATATAGAAAAGGAACGCATGAGGCTCGGAGACATTAATTCTGACGGATATCAGGACATTATTATCGTAGGTGCATATTCTGCGAGATTGGGAGAATATCAATATGAGGCGTTTTTGTGGAATGATTCGGAGAAAAAGTACGAATTAGTTACAGAAGGGAGAAAATCAGATTCTCAGGTTGCAGTAAAAAGAATAGCAGAAGAGTACGAAGTGAGGTTATACGACAAGGCGTATAATGAGGTTTTTTCGACGACCTATCCAAAAGAGCCATGGATTGTGGAAGTGACAGAAAGTATTTTTGAGATTGGATATAGCACGGGTTCTCCGGCAAGCACTGTTGTTTATTTTGACAAGGATTCCGGTAAGATATCTGCAGGTTATATGAATTCCAGATTAATCGATGGAAAATATGTCGCCTATATGGAGAACGAAGAATTAATATTTACGGATATATTCAATGAAGAAATATATCGAACGATCAAAAGGGATTTTGCGACGGCAATTGACCCTTTGATCAGTATTGAAATGCTGGATCGTGATACGATACTGTTACACTATTATAAAGGAAATGATTTCTTAGAGGTGCAGGAAGAGATCAACATAAGGGGTGCTGAGCCAGAGATAACGGCAGAGCTACATAGTTATGGCAGATATTAGAAAGGGCGAAGATGTTGAGATAGAATTGCAGAATGAATATGCATATAATTCAGGACTGATATGGCATTCCTATAAAGAATATTTGGATGGGATCAGAGAACCGAAAATGGATTACAGGATAGATGGCGGTTCGGGTATGTACGGTGGCGGGATGTTTGACAGTATGTATGAATCTGCCAGCACGTATGCCATGTATGCTTATCTTGACAGTATAGGAGAAAAGAGATGTCGTTGGGAAATAGACCGGAACAGTGCCTATATGGACAGCGGGTTTATTGCGGACGTCAGTTTTGTGTCTGGCAGCAAGAAAGTCAGTATGCTTATTGATGTAAGCAATGCGATGTATACTGTTTTGGATGAAAGTATTATTTCCGATGCAGGTCAGGATATCATGCAGAAATATGTTGTGTATCAACAGGATAATTATGTAATAGTGGAATACAGGGAAGATTCTGAAAAGTTTTATTATAAAGAACGGATACCATATGGTGTTCCGATAGATTCTGCATATCTGTGCACAAAGGACGGAAAGAAAGCCCGAAGTGAAAATGAAGCGTTTCTGTTTCTTGATTTTGTCGGGGACAGGGAATGGGACATGGTGCGTTGTCTACGATATCTTTTTACCGCCTGACAGAGAATGGGCAGTATAGTAACGTACATTTTATGGAGTCGTCGGGGGAGAGGATTGGTTTTTTGAAATATGATGGGAAGATATATTATATAACGATTCAAAGAACGTGGTTTGATATAAGTGTTCCGGAAACAAAGTATGATTATCAATGGTGCAAGGTATATTATTTTCAGGACGGATATCCACGGGAAACAGTATGGCTGGTGCCAGAGTGTTATAACTTCGAACAGACCGAAAATAATCATGACAATGATCATACGGAAGATAATCTAAATGTTATTGTAAAAAAACGTTTTGTTAATGATTTTATTATTACGCCGCGAGGACATTGAGAGCAGAAACTCTGGGTTGTGATGGATTATTTGGAGCAGGAAAGGAAAAGTATTGTGACATGGCAGTATTACGAGGATGGGAAGCTGATGGGAAAACTGGAGTGGATCCTGGGAGACAATGAGGACATAAGCCATTTTTTCGTTCCAGCCTGTTCCGGAACGAAAAAATCGGTATTATCCTTCCTGCTGGGGATCGAATCAGAGAAGGTGGCAGTGGCGTGCGTGCGTCCCGTGCTGTTCGGCAATAAAGAGAATGATTTCTCCTGCATATGTGACGGATTGTTTTATATTTCCTGATCTCGAAGCTCTATGTACTGCAGATGGAGCTGGGGGTGGGCTGAATGTTTATATAGTGATAAGGAAGCCCATTCGTTTGTCATTGTTTTCTATGAGTTCAGGGCTTTATTTCAGGAGCTTGAGGAATCAGCGGGTAAATGATAAAAATGAGGAGTGGGATAATATGCTGTCAGATGAAGGAAAGAAATTAAGAATAAGCAAGAAGTTGAAAAGAATCTATATTCCTATAACAATTGTTTTATGTGGGTTATTGAATATCGGTGCCGTCTGCCCGAATACATCGGGATGCCCAAATCCTGTTGTTGATCAGCAAAAGGATGAAGAACTCAAATGGAACTGGGTTGTAAAGCCAGGGGAGTATGAGGAGTGTCTTTTTTTAGGGGATGGATTGATTGCTGTTAAAAAGAAAAGCGGATGTTATGGAATCGTTGATCAGTCGGGAAATTTTGTTTTTCCGAACGAGTACGATGCGATTGGAAAATACTGTGAAGGACTTGCAAGGGTTCGTGAGCAGGAGAAAGCTTTTTTTATCAATCGAAATGGAAACAGAATAACCGACAGAAGTTATCAGGATGCACATGATTTTCAGGAAGGAAAGGCAGCAGTAATGTGCGGCAATGATCTATGGGGATTTATCAACAGCAAAGGCGAGATCGTGATCGACTGCGGATTTTGTGCAGTAAATGATTTTAGCGGGGGACTGGCTGCTGTTCAGAAAAAAAATAAATGGGGATTTATCAATGAAACAGGACAGATTATCATTTCGTGCAGATACGACGAGGTGAGAAGTTTTCAGGAAGGGTTTGCCGCAGTCAGGCAGAAAGATAAATGGGGATTTATCAATGAAACGGGGCAGATTGTCATTTCGTGCAGATACGACGAGGTGAGAAGTTTTCAGGAAGGGTTTGCCGCAGTCAGGCAGAAAGATAAATGGGGATTTATCGACAATAAGGGGCAGGAAGATATCGCATGTATGTACGATGATGCAGGTGATTTCAGTGAAGGAAAGGCAGCAGTAAAAATCAATAATTATTTCGATGACTGCATTGATGCGTGGGCATATATAGATCAAAATAATAAGATTGTCATTGAGTATGATTCATATACTGCATCTGAGGGACGGATGGAATATGTGGGCAGTTTCAAAAATGGATCCGCTTTTGTGTCAGATGTATTTTACAGCATAATAGATGATGAGGGCAGACGTATATTTGACGGTCAGAATTCATGGTTTATCATAAGTTCCCTGGAATACAATGAAAAGTATGATGCGATTCCCGGATATATTTACGCGGATGATGCAATGACAATAAAAAAATATGGTTTGGCAGGATTAAATGGTATACAGCGGATCGAGCCGGTATTTGATTATGTGCACGGGATTTTTGATGATTATGTACTTATTTCACAGAAGACATATGATGGCTGGAGTTATGGTGTAATAGAATTATCAGAGTAGTATCTTGCTTATAGGATGCAGAAAACTGGTAATAATTTCACGACGGGGAGTAACGAACGACAGCCGGAGCAATACACCGGCATCTGCGTACATCTAAAGAGGAAGACAGACTATATAAGAAGGCATTTCTGCAGGTACTGAAAAATGAGATGCCTATATTGGAATGGGAGAAACCGTATTATAAAGATTTATGGAAGGCGGGAATCCCGTTTGAAGATCTGCTGGATAGCCACAGAAAGGTTTATGTGGAAAGGAAACTATTTATATTGATGAAAATGGCAGGGAGTTGGTGCGCGGTGAAGCGCAACGGAACATATATTGTGATAGCCTTTATTTTTATTAGTGTCTGTGTCATAGGATTGGGAAGTAATTTTGACAATGGCAGTAGAGAGCAGTTTACAGATCAAACAGATAACGGGATAAGCAACAGCGAAAGATACAGTAGTGAGGAAGTCAATGCGAGGATTGATGATTATGCGGAACAATATCAGCATTCGTTTACGCTCGCATCGGCAGAAATAGAGGAACGGTTATATGGAGTGTGGCAGGCGAGAGGATATGCCGGACATACGCGTTCTTCCAGATATCAATGGGACGGACTTTGGGGAGATGTTGTTATTTTTTGTGAAAGTGCGATGATCTACGGAGGAGCACCATATCTCAATCCAGTGTATGCCTGCTATGAATCCAGTGCAAAGGATATGGAAGCTGATGCTTTTCTTGACCTGGAATGGACGGACAGACATTATGAAGGACTTGACGGAATTGTCATATTGGCAGTGGGCAGGGAAAAAGATGGGGAACTGGCTGTGGGAATGCCGTATCGGTTAATACTGATGGGAGAACACCTTATGATTGAAAGAGGGGGATCGTATTTTGTGTTGGAAAAGGTGGGGATGATGGAATTATATGATCATTTATTTATGCCTGCCACAGCAGAAATGGACAAAGATCTGTACGGTGTATGGCAGATTAAAGAATGTGTGGGAATCATGGAGGGATCAGATTCCCTGGGTGAGGGCATGGTGGGAGACATGATCATATTCAGCGAAAATGCCTGGATCAGCGATGGAATACCGTCATTTGAGCCGGTGTATATTTATTCTGAATCCTGTGCCGGGGAGGTGAAAACGGATCGTTTTTTTGAGAATGTGATATGGATAAATGGATGGGATGCAGACTGGAACGGTAAAGTAATAGCAGGAATAGAAACAGAGAAGAATGCGAAGTATGGTTCGGGACATCGGCAGCAAGAACCTTTTAAAATGATTATGACAGATGATAGTCTGGTGATTGAAAAAGGAGGAGTGTATTTTAAAACACAGAAAGTGGGAGAAGTGGAGTGGTATCAAAGTTTATTAAATGTTGAACCGCATTAAATCCCTGAAAATAAGGAGGAAGGATGGGGGAATAGAAAAGAAAGCAGAGATTCTCGAAAGCAATGATGTCAGGGGAGATCAGAAAAAAACAGTAGAAAAAGACAGGATGGAGATCAGCCAGCCGACTGTCGGTTCAAATCAAACGGATCGAAATAAAGCTGATGCTGCTGCCGAAAAAACGGGTGCTGGCAACGATCATACGGATGGTATAATGTAAGTCATATCAGATTATCTGCGTATGGATCCATTGAAAAGAGAGCGTCAGTGCTGGCATGATTGCAGGCAGCTTAATAATAAAGGTAAAAAGCAGTGAGTAAGTTTAAAAACAGCCCGCCGGGCGTCAGCTTAGCGCTATTTCGGATTCTCATTTCCGGGCGGAAACTGGACATGGATATGGGAAACGACGCGGACAAAAAGAGAAATGTGAGGTGGGAAATGCTCCAGATGCGTGCAGATCGTAAATATGTGTGGAGAGTGGTTCTGTGGAATGGGATCATTTGGCTTTTGAATGTATTTTTCCTGACAGGATGCGATCAGGGAGAATTGTGTGAAAATAAAACAATAGTGGAGGGCAGGCTGGAACAACAGGAAACATATCTCAGCATGCCCGCGATTGAATCGTATCCCGATGGCAGTGTTTCTGTAGAAATGGATAGTCAGGCGCAGTATGCGGCGTGGATCGGCCAGATGGAAAATTATACAGGCTGTATCGGACTGCATGTAGATCTTCTGGAGTCGGATGTCACGGTATATCTGGACGAAATATTGGCGTATGACAACTTCAGATATGTAACGATAGAAAATGGAGGAACGGTGTCGGTAAGGGACAGCGCTGCTATAAACGTTCACTTGCTGGAGAAAATCACATTAGACCAGGTACACAGCATTGACGAAAGACTGACAGGCTGTGTGCCAGATGAGGTTATTGTCCGGATTCGGATCAGTGATCAGGGTGAAGAAAGCATACCTGCCGTAAAACTGTGGACAGACATGGACTGCCACAATATTGCAGTACAATGGTGTGTGGGTGAGCAGGAGATACTGTGTGATCATTTAGCGGAAGGAGACAGACTTCGATCTGCGATGATGGAGGAACAACAGGTGTTAGGGGGCCTTTGGAAGCTGGCCAGTGGCGGTTACAGTTATACGGAGTATGAATTTAATGATTTGGACACAGGGGCGGTTTCAGAGGCATTTATTTGTATAAAAGATCAGGAAAGCAATGGCGGCAAATATTTTGATATCGTAGATATTCCCGCGGAAAGCCTTCAGGAGCTGTCGTATATCGAAAGGGAACGGATAAGGCTCGAGGACATTAATTCAGACGGATATCAGGACATCATCATTGTGGGTGCATATTCTGCGAGACTGGGAGAATATCAACATGAGGCTTTTTTGTGGAATGATGCAGAAAAAAATTACGAACTGGTTACAGAAGGGAAAAGATCAAATTCTCAGGTTGCGGTAAAAAGAACAGCAGAGGGATATGAAGTAAAGCTATACGACAAGGCATATAATGAAGTCTTCTCGATGACTTATCCCAAGGAACCATGGATCGTGGACGTGACAGAAAACGTTTTAGAGATCGGATATAGCACAGGTTCTCCGGCACGCAATGTTTTCTATTTTGACAAAGATTCCGGCAAGTTATCTGCAGGCTATATGAATGCCAGGTTGATAAAAGAAAAATATGTTGCCTATATGGAGAACGGAGAGCTGGTATTTACGGATCTGTTTCAGGAAGAAATCTATCAAAAGATCAAAAGGGATTTTTCTCCGGCGGTCGATCCTGTGATCCGTATTGAAATGCCTGATCATGAGACGATACTTTTACAGTATTACAAAGGAAATGATTTTTTAGAGGTACAGGAGGAGATCAATATAGGTGTTGCGGTACCTGCGACACCGGCAGAGAAGAGTGTATGGGAACACTGTGATCTGGCCATGGGAACTGGACCGGATTATCTGTTTTTTGAAAATGCAGGCGAGGGAGGGTATCACATTACGCTGGAAAATATAGTGGCATATGCGCTGGCAGATTACGCTGAAAAAGTGGGGATGGGTGAGGAGAAATGGACACTGAAAAGAATTATTTACCGGGATGGCCATTACCATGCATTTGTGAGATCGAAGTCTGGTGACCACATATATTTTCTGATCGACGGGGACTGGGATGCCAATGAACGTTACATTGTTATGGCAGATATTAGAAAGGGCGAAGATGCAGAGATTGAACTGGGGAACGAATATGCATATAATTCAGGACTGATATGGCATTCCTATAAAGAATATTATGATGGAATCAGAAAAACGGAAATGGACTATAAGATTGATGGCGGTTCGGGTATGTCCGGCGGCGGGATGTTTGACAATATATACGAATCTGCCGGTACATATGCCATGTATGCTTATCTTGACAGTATAGGGGAAAAGAGCCGTCGGTGGGAAATAGACCGGAACAGTGCCTATATCGGCAGCGGATTTATCGCGGATGTCAGTTTTACGTCTGGCAGCAGGAGAATCAGTATGCTGATCGATGTAAGCAATGCGGCTTACGCTGTTTTGGATGAAAGTATTATCTCCGGTGCAGGACAGTAAGAATACTGTTTTTTAAAAGGTATATCGGATTCGGAAAAAGATTGTATTTATTATGAACTGGGGAATTGACAGATGGGAGGATCATATGGTATGAATACAACTAAAAAAATCGTATTGATTCTAATATGCATTATACTGAACGGTATCGTATTACCCGCAGATCAGATACAATCAGAACCCCAGAAAGAGAAGGAGGCAGCTATTAAGACTTACCTTACCGTTGACTGGACATCAAGAGAAGTATTGTGGGAACATGATATAATGCCGAATGACAGCGGTAAAGGCTGGGAATTTTGGCTGGCTGATATTGATTTTGATGGAATTCAGGAAATGCTTATTACTTTTTTGGCAAACCATTGCGGGCAAAATTCACTGTATGTGTATCAATATGAGAATAACAGTGTGTCCTCTTATTTGGATATGATTGCAACACCGGATAAAGATGTCATTACATTAATAGATTACAAGAACATATCACCTTACATGGATATCGAGTTGGCTGATGCATATGTCAACCAGCAAAATGAATACAGATATCTTTCAATAGACTGCTCTGGTATCGGTGGTGTGGAACAGATATCTTTATATGAAACAGTGTTAGAAGATGATTTCAGACAGGCAGAGCTTGCCAGGATCACTTATTATAGTGAAACAGATCAATGGGAAATCTACTTTAAGGGAGATGAAGTGGCATCGGCTGAGGCATTACATGATAGGATTTCGCAATATATGGATGGCTATGAAAAGCAGGAAATTTGTTACAGACACTTAGAGAAATCATTTCCCAGAGACATTTTCATGTTGAGTGCAGATGAGAAGAAAAGAGAACTGGAAGAATTATATGGTGCACTTGGCAACAGGGCGTTTCTTCTGTTCGCCGTGGAGGACAGGCTGTTAACCGGAGTAAAGGAAAGGGATTGTTCTTATGCGATTTATGAGAAATATTTCGGATTGAAACAAGGTGATCTGGTGAGAAGTATGAATATAAAAAGTACTGACGAACTGGGGAAAGAGGGTTTTTTAAACAGTCATTTCGGAGGGATTACCATTAATGTTGGGGAGGGCGTATGCGTACAGTACAGTAACACGGACAGCATAATAGAAAATAACCTGCCTTGCGGAATAATCATTGAAAGTGATAATACAGAATTGGGATTTATGGGGGCGAGGGCAGGAATGGATTTTGGCGAAATTCAGGATAATGCGTACCCGGGAGAAGTACAAAAAGGATATATGTATAATGAAGAAATAAATGTGTATTATTTAGAATATTTTGATGAATCATACAGATATGTTTATCTCTCATATGATCCAGAGGGGCGTGATTCGTGGCTGCTTGTTGAAAAGCTGGACGCCACGGCACACGTATACGGCTTAGACGCATCTTTGACGGCGGTTCCCGGGTATGTTTATGTGGATGATGCAATGACAATAAAAAATATGGTTTGGTTGGGCTGAATGGTATACAGCGGCTTGAACCGGTATTTGATTATGTATATGGGATATTTGACGATTATGTCCTTGCATCCTGGGAGACAGACAATGGTTGGGAGTATGGTGTGATCGAATTATGTGCACGGCTTTTTGCCGAAAAGTGTTGAAGGGAGATGGAGCTTGCATGAAAATGTTAAAATACAGACTTCCGGTTCTTGCCATACTGGGGATCTTTCTGGCAGTGGGGATCAGGACGTATCTGACAGGAATACCGCGGGACATGGAAGTATATGGCCGCATAGCCGACTATACATATTACGACAGAAAACTGTCCGTCAGCGATTTTGAGCAGTTTGATCATGACAGTACCTAC
The DNA here is from genome assembly GCA_021770755.1 of Lachnospiraceae bacterium. GTDB lineage: Bacteria > Bacillota > Clostridia > Lachnospirales > Lachnospiraceae > COE1. The sequence continues at coordinate 9,226 of JAETQI010000067.1, read as the reverse complement.
GAGGACATTGTTGATCGCATCGGAGCGGAAAACGGAACGATAGGGTCCGGGATCGCGCACCCGTATTATGAATTAAGAGACGGCAGCTTCGTAATACTGAATCGCACTTTTGAAAGATCATCGCTGGCAGTGGTCAATGATAAATGTCGTGAATATTATATACTTCCGCCGGAACTGGAACAAAAGAGCGACAGGATAAAAAGCAGGGAGATGGAGACAGCGCGGCAGTCAGAAATGAATGGCATACTATGGATGCTGGGATTGCAGGAGCTGGAAATAAAAGATTTCATTGATGGGTCGAGTGAAGGGAAAAACGTGCCGCTTGGGGAATACACAACCGATCGGTTACAGCAATATACAGACAGGGATATTACGGCAGAGATATCATATTATTTTGGCAATTACCGTGAGCGCGGGGCACAGCCGTTGATCCAGATCTTTTGGCTGTATGAGGGGGCAAAACCTGCCGGGTTTGGATATGTATTGTGGGATACGGATACATATTGGTATGTTTTCTATGGCTGGGATCAGGAGCCGGAGGAAGCGGAAGAGGACTGCATTGCCGGTGCAGAGCAGTATGAACTGAAAGGGCTAAGGGAGGTATTGCATCTTGAAAATAGAAGTACAGAGCTGGATACGATCGATCTGTCGCCGGAAAAGATCGCCAATTCGCTCACGGATTTCCTGATAGAACAAAAAGTGATCAAAAATAAAAGAAATACGTGTGTGGAATTCTGGGGTGAGAATGGAGAAGGAGAATACGTATGTCTGATATCGGCAAATCCATGGGAGCGCGGAGAGATGATCGGCGCGGACAGCAGGGCGACAAAATATTATTTCGTCTCAATGGATACGCGGGCGGACAAGGTCGTTTCGATCCGTGTCGTGCTGCTGGATCGCAGATAAGAACCGGAACGGAGTGAACAGTTTCTGATACCTGTGAAAAATAAATGCGAGTATGCGTAAAAAAAGGGGTTCGCGGCAGGGAACAGTATGGTATGATAAGTGAGAAGATCAGAAACGAGTAAAGTTCATGGAGGTTCGCAGCAATGTTGGAAAAAGAGATCAAAAATCACAGAATCATCATCAAAGATGCAGACAGCAATCAGACGATCGCAGACACGGCGGTGATCCGGTACAACAGTTCCGTCAATTCAGTGATCATTTCGGCGAAGAGCGTACCGGCGAAAAGATCTTATCGGATCTATGCCTTTATCTTCGCGGAGAGTTACCTGTACAAGTGCAACGGGACGATCCGGGAAATGAAAAGAGGCGATGAGATCGAGGTTTTTCTGGGAAAATATGAGACGATGGAGGATCGCCATGCAGTCAGGTATTCGCTCGTTTTAGAGGGCATCGTCGAGGGCGGTTACATAGATGGGAAGGAGATCATGTTCCCCAGCCCGCTGCCGGTCAAGACAGTCAATATGAGTTCCACAGGCATTTTGATCCGTGCGGATGACGGCTGTTTTCAAAAAGGTGGGAGATATGCGCTGCTGCTAAAGACGAACATCGGTGAGCTGAAGATGCAGTGCGAGGTCGTGCGGATAACGAACAGCGACGGTGTGACGGCAGATTACGGATGCAGGATCCGTCAGGTGCAGCGGGGGGATAAGGAGCAGGCGTGAATAGTGTTTGATACGGAGGAGATTTTTATGAGTGTTTCTATGAGGGCAGTTTCGGGTAAACAGGTTATTTTGGAAGAAGGAGAGCTGTTGAGGCGGGAGAAGGGCAACAGGGATTATCTGATGTCCCTGTCAAATGAAGATCTGCTCTTTACGTACAATGTCGAGGCGGGGCGTTACTCCGGGAGAGGGATCCAGACGCAGGTGCTGGGGGGATGGGAAGCGTCCACCTGTCAGATCAGGGGGCATTTTCTCGGTCATTGGCTGTCGGCGGCGGCAAGGTGTTATCACGCCCGCAAAGACATGGAACTGAAAGCAAAGGCGGACGCTATCGTAGCGGAGCTTGCTGTCTGCCAACAGGAAAACGGCGGAAAGTGGGTGGCAGCCATCCCGGAAAAATACTTGTACTGGATCGCGGAGGGCAAACAGATCTGGGCGCCCCAGTACAATCTCCACAAACTGTTCATGGGACTGCTCGACATGTATCAGCTCGCAGGAAACCGTCAGGCGTTAGATATCGCAGAGCGTCTTGCAGACTGGTTCTACGAGTGGAGCGGCAGATATACGCAGGACAAGTTTGATGACATCCTGGATATGGAAACCGGCGGTATGCTCGAGATCTGGTGTGAGCTGTATGCCATAACACAGAGTGAAAAATACAGAGAGCTTGCACAGCGCTATTACAGGAGACGCCTCTTTGATCCGCTGCTGGAGGGCAGGGATGTCCTGACAAACATGCACGCCAATACCACGATACCGGAGGTGCTTGGCTGTGCGAGAGCCTACGAAGTGTTCGGCGGGGAACGGTGGCTTGCGATCGTCAGGGCATACTGGAAATGTGCTGTCACTGACCGCGGATACTATGTCACTGGCGGACAGACACAGGGCGAAGTGTGGACACCAAAGATGCGCCTCAAGGAACGTCTGGGCGATAAGAATCAGGAGCACTGCACGGTGTACAACATGATGCGCCTGGCGGAATTTTTGTTCCGCCACACCCGGGAGCCGGAATATCTGCAGTATATGGAATACAATCAGTATAACGGACTCATGGCGCAGACGTACTGGACCGGGGAGGATGTGGAAGGAAATCCGAAAAAAGGGCTGCTCACCTATTTCCTGCCGATGAAGGCGGCCAGCCGGAAACAGTGGGCAGGGGAGCGCGACAGCTTCTTCTGCTGTCACGGGACGATGGTGCAGGCAAATGCCGCCTGGAACCGCGGCATCTATTTTCAGGAAAACGCGCAGATATATATTGCACAGTATATTGACTCGTCCGCGGAGTTTGACATGGACGGAACAATGATCCGCATCAGGCAGAGACAGGATTATATGAATGGGATGCTCCAGAAATCCTCTGTCAATGACGGATTTCAGTCCGTCGTTGACGCGGATGCCGCAAGTCCGTCCAGACCGGATTTCAGGAAACATATTTTTACGGTTGAGATCGGACATGAGCCTGCAAGTAACATTAAGGTTTCCCTCCTGTTCAGGATACCGGAATGGATCACGGGGGAGGCATCTGTCTACGTAAACGGGAAGCTCTGTCAGAGCAGTGGCGACAGCAGCACGTTTATCACGATCGACAGAGTGTGGCAGACGGGAGATACTGTGACAGTACTGCTGCCGATCGGGCTTCAGTTTATAACCCTGCCCGACGATAAGACCATGGGGGCATTCCGCTATGGACCGGAAGTGCTTGCCGGCATCTGCGAAAAGGAGCGGGTGCTGACGATCCCGCACAGCGATCCGGTGGAAGAACTGTCCGTCTCCTGCGGACGGCAGTGGGGAAGTTTTCTGACAAAATACCGGACGGAGAATCAGGATCCGGGGATCGATTTTGTAAAGCTCAATGAGATCGGATATGAGCCGTATCAGATCTATTTCAAAGTCATTCCGTCACACACGGATCATCGCGGCGTCCCAGAATAGATTTCATTTCCGCTAAACGGTGCGGCTTGTTATAAGTCCTGACCGAAACCGTAACCAGGGTATTGACTTTTGGGAATATCATAGTAAAATAGTGCTAATTATATATGGATCGTGTGAACGGTTTACGGAGCGTATCCGGGAGAAGACTGACAGCTTCTGGGGAAGGGGAATGATCATGTTTAAATTTGTCATCTGTTTTATCGCGGGGATCGGTGCGGGGCTTGGCACGGGATTTGCAGGGATGAGTGCGGCGGCTGTCATCAGCCCGATGCTGATCACCTTTCTGGATCTTCCGGCGTACGAGGCGGTCGGGATCGCGCTGGCAAGCGATGTCCTGGCGAGCGCGGTGAGCGCGTATACATATGGAAAAAATAAAAATCTCGATATCCGCAACGGTATGGTCATGATGGTCACGGTCCTGCTCTTTACACTGTTTGGAAGCTGGATCGCGAGCATGGTGCCGAACACCACGATGGGAAGCTTCTCGGTGTTCATGACGCTGCTGCTCGGCATCAAATTCATCGTGAGACCAGTCATGACGACGAAGGAATCGATGGCGGCGGTCAGTGCGAAGAAGCGGATCGTACAGTCCGTCATATGCGGAACGGCGGTCGGGTTTATCTGCGGCTTCGTCGGTGCGGGCGGCGGGATGATGATGCTGTTGATCCTGACGAGCGTCCTTGGTTATGAGCTCAAAACGGCGGTCGGGACAAGCGTCTTTATCATGACCTTCACGGCGCTGACAGGTTCGGCAAGCCACTTTGCGATCGGCGGCATGCCGGACATCTGGTGTCTGGCATTCTGTGTGGCGTCGACGCTGTTGTGGGCGCGTGTCGCCGCGAAGTTTGCGAACAAGGCAAGCGCCGTAACGCTGAACCGGGCGACAGGCGTGGTGCTCGCCGTGCTGGGTGCGGCGATCCTTGCCGTGAATGTGGCGACCAGATGACAGGGAGTACTGGATCTATCATTTTGCAACAGGAATATTGAGGTGTTGGGAAATAGGGTTATTTTCTAACACCTCTTTTTATGCATACATAAAGAAAGTCTCTTGACGATCCTGTCAAAGGTGTTATAATGTACATATACAATATGTACATTGCGGAAGGCGGAGGTAAAGTGTGGAGATCATTATCAGTAACAATGCCAACAAGCCCATTTATGAACAGATCACATCTCAGATCAAGGCAATGATCATGAGCGGCGAGCTGCAGACTGGCGAGGCGATCCCCTCTATGCGGGCGTTGGCGAAATCGATCCATGTGAGTGTCATCACGGTTCAAAAGGCTTACGAGGATCTGCAGCGGGACGGTTTCATCGAGACGACAGTCGGCAGGGGAAGCTTTGTGGCAGCGCGGGATAGGGAATTTTATCAGGAGGAACAGCAGCGCATCGCAGAGGAACATCTGCAGGCTGCCGCGGAGATTGGGCGGGTCAGCAATATTTCACTGGAAAAATTGACGGAACTGCTGGCATTATTTTATCGGGAGGATGAGTGATATGGAAAATATTTTAGAGCTGCAGCGGGTTTCCAAGACATTTCCCGGATCGGATTTTGCACTGGACAATGTGTCCTTTGCGCTGCCGTATGGTGCTGTCTTAGGATTTGTCGGGGAAAACGGAGCGGGAAAGACGACGACGATCGGCTGTATATTGAATACCGTGAACGATGAAACTTGCGATCGCTGCGGCATTGTCCCATCACCCACAGCTTTTGATCCTGGACGAGGCGACAAGCGGACTGGATCCGGTCGTGCGGGATGATATGCTGGAGGTTTTCCTGGATTTTGTGCAGGAGGAGGATCATTCCATTCTGCTCTCGTCGCATATCACAAGTGATCTGGAAAAGATTGCGGATTACATCAGCTTTATTCACCATGGTAAGATCATCATGACCGTGTCGAAAAACGATCTGTCCTACCATTTTGCTGTCATGCGCTGCAGGGAGAGTCAGTTCTGTGCATTGGATCCGGAGGATATCGTTGCATGGCGGAAGAGGGATCTGCAGATCGACGTGCTGGTCTCCGACGGCAGGGCGGCACAGCGCAAATACAGGGACGTCGTTGTGGACCATGTCTCGATCGAGGAGGTTATGCTGCTTTTATGCTGTTGTTCGGCATCTTTTCTGTCGCGTGCGCCAGTCTCTATTATCAGATGTATTTTGTGCTGATCGGAATCGTCGGGTTTTCCGTGAACAGTGTGGTCGCCGTATTTCATGGAGAAAGCACGTCAAAATGGGGAAAATATAAACTCACGCTTCCGGTCAGGCGCAGAGATATTGTGAAAAGTGTGTTTTTGAGCCATATTTTCTGGCTGTTTGCCGGGGTTCTTTTTACAGGGACTGGGACGGGACTGTTTGCCCTTTTCCATGGTTATTCTTTTGAGCAGTACAGGGAGGTGTTCCTTATATTTGCTTTGGGCATCAGCGCGGGGCTTTTGATCGGGGCGATATTTATTCCGCTGTTTTATCTGGGAGGAGAGGATAGAACGATCGCTCTTCTGACCATTTCCCTGCTCTGTGCGATCGGGATCGCCGCCCTGCTTGTCAATGTGACGACCAATGTAGATTATCCGCTGCGTCTGGCTGTGATTTTCGCGGTGTCTTTCATGGCGATCGCCGTGTCCTATTGGCTGACGCTTTGCATTTTTAAGAGGAAGGAGTATTAAGGTTGCATAAGCTTTCCTTTTTTGTACGAGTATGCTATACTATCAACAGATCATAAAAAATTTTTCAAAAGAAACTTTTCATAAGAAACTTTTGTAGATAAAAGGAGCTGTGGGAGAAATGGGAATTGAGAAAGTGAAGGCATATTTCAGATCGTACAACATGGAGGAGCGGATCCGGGAATTTGACGTGTCCAGCGCGACAGTGGAGCTGGCCGCGGCGGCGCTGCACTGTGAGCCGCAGCGGATCGCAAAGACGCTCTCTTTTATGGTGGATGAGCATGCGGTGCTGGTGGTGACTGCCGGGGATATGAAGATCGATAATCCGAGATACAAGGCGCAGTTTGGCAAAAAGGCAAAGATGCTCGCGCCGGCGGAGGCGGAAGCGCTGGTGGGGCACGCGGTGGGCGGTGTATGTCCGTTTGCGGTGAACGATGGCGTGGAAGTGTATCTCGATATATCGCTGAAACGATTTGAGACAGTCTTCCCGGCGTGCGGCAGTTCCAACAGCGCGATCGAGCTCACGATACCAGAATTGGAGAAATACGCCGGATACCCGGAATGGGTGGATGTGTGTAAGAGGGGAGGATCAGAATGAGCACGGTGATCTGGATCATGATAACGATCATTCTGACGGTATTCAATTCAAAAGGTTTTTCAGATGAACTGGAACGGGTGTCGGAGAATGTCAGTGCCGCAGTGGATATGCAGGAGAAGACGGATCCTGCTTCGGACAGCGCGGAGATGGATCATGCTGCGCCGGCGGGAGGGATCTTTGGCTATGCTGACTATACAGGGTATCTGGATGCGTGCACGGCATGGGACGGTTATGGGCAGTTTGTGGGTAAGGATTATGACGGCGATGGAAAGTCAGACAGTGTTTACAGGGAATACATTGCAGCGGATGAGCAGTGTACATACCGGATTGAATTCGGGAACGGGGATCTGATCCAGACGAGGGAGTTTGGTATGGGAATGCCCGCAGTCCGGACCTGTGACCTGAACGGGGACAGTGTGAAGGAGATCATGATCCAGGCATATTATGGATTCAGCACGGATCCCAACGCCTACGGCGAGGCGGCGCTGTTTGAAAAGAAAGACGGCAGTTATCAGCCGCTGATGCTGCCGGAGGAGCTGGGCAGCGACCTCTACAGGCCCGGAATTACGGTGGTCTGCCGGAATCCCGGCAAGGAATTTCCGGAGTGGGCGTCCATGCCGCAGGACATTGATCAGGAAGTCAGCGCGCCTCATATTCATCTGTCAGTGAAGGAACTGACGGGAGAGATGGTAGTGGATGAGGTTGTATTATTAAATAGCGATCTGATGATGGATTTCGGCGATATAGAGACAGCACAGGAACACCGGAGCGTAAGCTATGAGGCTGTGGTCGTGAACGACGGAAAAAAGGATCGGATCGAATTTCACTTTGAGGCGCTGAATAAGTGGTCTTCCGATGAGATCGTGGTGACGGCAGCTTATGAAAAAGGAGCGCTGCAGGTGGTGGACAGCCAGTATGTGAAAGGATCGGATCTGACCGGATTCACCGCGGCTGGCACGGATCATGATATCACGCCGACGGAAGCCGCGGTCGAGCCTATGATAGAGCTCTTTACTTTTGAGGAGGCGGCGAGACGGGGGAATGTCGAAGAGTACGGCTATGAGACGGGCGGTATGCTGCCTGGAATGGGATCCGGCATGTGGTACAGCGTCATGGTGGACGGTGTGGAATATATTTATGGTAAGCTTGACGAAGACATGTCTCATAAAGGATACGAGCTCTACTCATGGGCGGTCTGGGACGAGTCGCACAGGCTTGCGAACGGTCTGCAGGTCGGCATGACAAGAGCGGAAGTGCTGGGGATCTGCCCAAACATGCGGGCGATCGGTTTTGACCCGGAAGGATATCCGGCATGGAACGGGACTGCTTACCCGGATCACTGGACGGACGCATTTGACGGCATACTGATCGCCAATATAGAGGACGGAATTGACAATCCTCCGCTCTATCTCGCCCTGATGATGAAGGACGACAAGGTGCTGGCGATCACGAAGTATGATCCGACTGCGGGGTAAACCTTAGGAACTGTTTCCTTACAGGATAAAATGATGAACTATGATTTGGAAAGGGAAATCTATATGAGAAGATGCAATAAAATAATGGTATGTATGAGCTTTCTGTTTGCCAGTGCATTGGCTGGGTGTTCGCAAAAGGATATTGAAAGCGCTTCCAATGATTCATTTCAGGCAGATCAGACAGAGTCTATTATCCATGAAAGTGTGGACATTTCATATTATGATTTTGTTTCCCTTCAAAATCGACGAATCACAATCGGGATCTGAAAGTCCAGCTAAGAAATGTCAATAGGTAATTTGAGAAATTTATAAAAAATATTTATTATATCCAGTTTCTAAAAAAGGGTAACTTTAATAAACCCACTTGTGTGGAAATTTGGAATTATGGCTGATATTTAGGCTACATCGTCAGATTTTGGAGAATGTTCCTCTTTATAGAGTTTACAATGCTCCTGCGGCGTGATCATTTCAAACGGCTTATTATCCCTTAGCATGGCAAAAATGATGTTGCAGATTTTATGCATCACAGCCCCGACAGCCACATTTTTCTTCTTGCTTTTACATTTATCGGTATAGTAGCTGTGGATAACCGGGTTTACGGGCATTTTGGTTCCCTTATCAATTTTAAGGTTATTGAGTGATACCATGTGCAGGATGCGTCTGGCAAGGCTGGAGCCCCTCTTGGACATATGTACTTTGTCTCCGTTGAATTTGCCGGACTGTTTTACGGCAGGATCTAATCCAAAGTAGGCATAAAGTTTTTTGGGGGAAGAAAACAGGTCAAAGGAACCCATTTCTGCAATCAGCACAACGGCGCTCAGGAAACCTACACCCCGCAGGGACTGGATAAGGCAGATCTGGTCATGGACCGGATTTCCCTGTAATCCATTCACCGCTTTGTGAAGCTCTTCAAGTATGAAATCAAGATGTTTTTG
>JAETQI010000066.1 GCA_021770755.1 Lachnospiraceae bacterium | reverse complement strand
CGGGTGAAAGTCCCGAACACGCCTAGGCAACGAGGAAGTGTATAGCTGAACAGCAAGGGTGTCCATCGTGAGGTGGAATCTGAAGGAAGCTGTAGGCAAACCCTTGGTCCGACGGACAGAAATCACATATAAGGCTCGGAAATACGGATAAGTCTGCCAAAAGAGATGAAGTCCAAAAGTTGCTGGAAGTACGAGTAGATGTGGCGGATAGATGAGGGAAAAGAGCGTGCACCTTAAGCGTGGAGGTCTCACAGGCGGAATCATGAGCCGTAGTAACAACGAACTGTGAGAAGTCAGCAGAAGCCATAGTAGTGAGGAAGTCTCTGTAATGGGGATGGAGCGAAGGGCTGAACAATCAATCAGTTGAAGTACGTTCCACTTCGTAGCCGGAACATACGCCTGTCGATGACTTCAAAGGCGGCAAAGGCAAAAGGGGCAGAAAGGAAACAGCGCATGGACACAAGTAGTCTTATGGAGCAGATACTAAGCAAAGATAACCTCAATGCGGCGTACCTGCAGGTCGTAAGGAACAAAGGAGCGGCGGGCGTAGACGGTATGACCGTAGACGAACTTGGCGCATACCTTTCGGAAAACGGCGAAAATCTCAGAGAGCAGATACGAACAAGGAAGTACAAACCGCAGCCTGTCCGCAGGGTGGAGATACCGAAGACAGACGGGGGTGTAAGAAACCTTGGAGTACCAACAGTAGTTGACCGTTTTGTACAACAGGCGGTAGCACAGGTGCTCACTCCGATATTTGAGGAACAGTTTCACGACCACAGCTACGGATTCAGACCAGACCGGTGTGCACAGCAGGCAGTCCTGAAAGCACTAGAGATGATGAATGACGGACACAGCTGGATAGTGGACATCGACCTTGCGAAATTCTTTGACACAGTAGACCATGACAAGCTGATGACAATCTTCGGACGGACAATAAAGGACGGAGATGTCATATCGGTGGTAAGAAAGTTTCTGGTCAGCGGCGTAATGATTGACGGAGAATACGAAGATAGCGTAGTCGGCACACCGCAGGGAGGAAATATATCACCACTTTTAGCAAATATCATGCTGAACGAACTGGACAAAGAACTGGAAGCAAGGGGGCTGGATTTCGTTCGGTATGCAGACGACCTTATTATAATGGTCGGAAGCAGACAAGCGTCAGAACGGGTAATGAAGAGCGTCACGCGGTTTATTGAAGAAAAGCCCGGATTGAAAGTAAATGCGGAGAAGAGCAAGGTGGATAAGCCCAAAGGAATTAAGTATCTGGGATTTGGATTTTACTTTGACCCATTCGCCAAAGGATACAAAGCCAGACCACACCCCAAAGCGGTAGCGAAGTTCAAGGCACAGATGAAGAAGCTTACAAGTAGAAGCTGGGGAGTAAGCAACGCTTACAAGGTACAGAAACTCAACCAGCTTATCCGGGGGTGGATTAACTACTTCAAAATCGGGAGCATGAAAGGGTTATGCGAACGGTTAGACGGTCAAATCCGCTATCGGCTCCGTATGTGTATCTGGAAACACTGGAAAATGCCAAAGAACAAAGAAAAGAACCTTGTAAAGCTAGGAGTGCCCAGATGGGCGGCGCATAAAGTAGCAAATACAGGAAACAGGATAGCCCACATGTGCCATAACGGCTGGGTACAAAAAGCAATAAGCAACAAGAGATTAGCCGAATATGGGCTAATCTCTATGCTGGACTATTACACCGCAAGAAGTGTTACATGTTAAGTTGATTGAACCGCCGTGTACCGAACGGTACGCACGGTGGTGTGAGAGGTCGGGGGATTGTTAAATCCCCCTCCTACTCGATTATCGGACAACAGCAGGTTTTACGCGATAATTGAAAGGAAGGTGTTGCAGAATGGCAAAATTGACACTAAAACAGCAGCGTTTTGTAGATGAATATCTGATTGACCTGAATGCAACACAGGCAGCGATCAGGGCGGGGTACTCCGTAAAAACGGCAAAAGAGCAGGGGAGTCAGAACTTAACAAAACTTAACCTCCAGCAGGTAATATCTGAGAAAATGGCAGAGCGCAGCAGGAGAACCGGAGTTAATCAGGACAGGGTGGTTCTGGAACTTGCAAAAATTGCTTTTGTAAAGATGACAGATATCGTTGACAATCAGGGGAAAATCAAAAGTACTGCAACGGAAGATGATCTCGCCTGCATCGAATCCATGAAGTATAAGGAATCCGAAAGTGAAAACGGGTCAAGCGTTGAAAGGGAAGTGAAGATTTCTCCGAAACTGAAAGCGCTGGAATTACTGGGGAAGCATCTGGGCATGTGGAATGACAGGATGGATGTGAATGTGAATATTCCAGTTGTCATATCAGGGGAGGAACAACTTGAAGATTAGCAGCCAGTACGTTTTTGACTATCAGAAGCAGTTATATCTTCCGGAACAATATGCTCCCACTACTTCTGGAAGAAAAAAACTCTCTCTTCCAGAAGTAGTGGGAAAGGGCTACGGAACGTTCTGGAGATGGAAAGGCAGATACAGGGTATGCAAGGGCAGCAGGGCGAGCAAGAAGTCAAAGACTACCGCCCTCTGGTATATCGTAAATCTGATGAAGTATCCCGAGTCTAACCTGCTGGTTGTCAGAAAGGTATTCCGCACCCTGAAAGACAGCTGCTTTACAGAATTAAAATGGGCAATACACAGGCTGGGCGTTGAGGCGTTCTGGGAGATCAAAGAAAGCCCGCTGGAAATGACGTATAAACCCACGGGACAGAGGATCTATTTCAGGGGACTTGACGATCCGCTGAAAGTTACTTCGATCACTGTGGAGCACGGATATTTATGCTGGATGTGGATCGAGGAGGCATACGAGGTCGGAAATGAAAATGATTTCAATATGCTTGACGAGTCCATCCGCGGGGCGATTCCTTCCGGGACAGGATTATTTAAACAGATAACGCTTACTTTCAACCCATGGAATGAACACCACTGGATAAAAAAGCGCTTCTTTGACAACCCGGATGATGAAACTCTTGCCATGACCACAAACTATCTGTGCAATGAATGGCTGGATGCGGCAGACCGTAAGGTATTTGAGACAATGCGCCTGAACAATCCGCGACGTTACCGTGTGGCCGGACTGGGTGACTGGGGCATCGTGGACGGTCTTATCTTTGAGAACTGGGAAGAAAAGGCTTTTGATGTCGACGAGATCCGCAGGCTGGCAAGCGTCCGGTCTGCTTTCGGGCTTGACTTCGGGTATACGAACGACCCATCCGCCCTGTTCTGCAGTCTGGTAGATGAAACAGCGAAAACCTTATGGGTCTTTGACGAGATGTATGAGTACGGCATGAGCAACGAGCGGATCGCTGAGAAGGTGTCCCAAATGGGATATCGGAAGGAGAGGATACGGGCGGAGGCTGCGGAGCCCAAAAGCATTGACCGTCTGTGCGAGCTGGGGCTTTCCAGGATACAGAAGGCAAGGAAGGGGAAGGACAGTATCAACAATGGAATTGATTACCTGCAGGATTATCACATGATTGTCCACCCGCGCTGTGTCAATTTTATCACGGAGATAAGCAATTACACATGGGACACGGACACAAAGACAGGAAAGCGGCTGAATAAACCGATAGATGACTTCAACCATCTGATGGATGCGATGCGTTATGCGATGGAAGATTTCAGCAGGGGTTCTGCATTCAGTTTTTCATAACATGATTAAAGAAGGGATATGTATGTTGAATTTTGTGAATACGCTGACAAGCCAGTTTAAGCACATTATCATGCAGGGAGCAAAGAGCAGGATGTCAGACAGGGAATTTCTGGAAAAAGAGATTGCGAGATGGAAAGGAAGCCCACAGAGGGTGACACAGATAAAGGGGCATATGTACTATGAAAATGAACACGATATCCGGTTCCGGAAACGGACAATGATCGGGGCGGACGGAAAACTTGAGCCAGTGAACAACCTCCCAAACAACCGCCTGATCGACAACCAGTATGCAAAGATGGTAAACCAGAAAGCGAACTATCTGGCTGGGAAGCCGTTTGTCATTGATGGGAAAAACACACAGTACATTGAACTGCTGAAAAATATCTTTAACAGGCGGTTCATGAAGATCCTGAAGAACAGTCTTAAAGCCGCTTTAAACGGCGGTATAGCCTGGCTGTATCTGTATTATGATGAAACAGGTGCACTTGCTTTCCGCCTGTTTCCCGGATACGAGGTGCTTCCCTTCTGGAAGGACAGCGAGCATACCATTCTGGATTTTGCGGTCAGGCTGTATCTGGTTGAGGGGTATGAGGGCACAAGTCCCAGGATCATTGAAAAAGTGGAGGTTTACGATCTGCGGGGAGTCCACAGATTTGAGCTGGACGGCGGTACACTTGTTCCCGATGTGGGCACGGAAAGCGGAATATCTGAACTACCGTATGTCACCACGACAGATGACAAAGAAACAGCGGCGGGACTCAACTGGCAGAAGATCCCCCTGATCCCCATCAAATATAACGATCAGGAAATTCCGCTGATCAAGAAGGTAAAGACACTCCAGGACAGCATTAACGTCATGCTGTCAGATTTTGAAAACAATATGCAGGAGGATTCGCGGAACACTATCCTGGTGATAAAAAACTATGACGGAACGGACCTTGGGGAGTTCCGGCACAACCTGGCAACCTACGGTGCGGTCAAGGTCCGGTATGACGGGGAGACCAAGGGCGGCATTGAGACGCTTGAGATCACGGTAAACGCAGAGAATTACAAAGCGATTCTGGAGTTGCTGAAAAAAGCGTTGATTGAGAATGCAATGGGGTATGACGCAAAAGATGACCGGCTTTCCGGGAATCCGAACCAGATGAATATCCAGTCAATGTATTCGGATATTGACCTGGACGCCAATGATATGGAGACGGAGCTGCAGGCTGCCTTTGAGGAGATCCTGTGGTTTGTAAATGCCCACCTTGCCAACACCGGGCAGGGAGATTTCGAAGGGGAACAGGTCGACATCATCTTCAACAGGGACATGCTGATGGACGAGGGGGCAGTCATAGAGAACATTAAAAATTCAGAGGGTATTCTCTCCGTCCAGACACTTGTCGCACAGCATCCGTGGATCCGGGACGTAGATGCCGAGCTGCAGAAGATCGAGGAAGAAAAGCAGAAGGCAACAGAGGAGATGGAGCGGCAGCAGTACGATCCGTTTAATGGCCATCAGGAAGAGGAAACCGGACGTGATGAGGGTGAGGCGTAAAGGGAGGCGTTTGCATGCCGGATAAAGATTACTGGCAGTCCCGTTTCAAACAGCTTGAAGCGGCACAGAACCGGAAAGGTGCTGATACATATCTCGAGATTGAGAGACAGTACAGACAGGCGCAGAAGGAGCTTGAAGGTAAGATCAATACATGGTATCAGCGCTTTGCCACCAATAACGGTGTGTCGATGGCAGAAGCCCGCAGGATGCTCAGGGACAGGGAGCTGGCAGAGCTAAAGTGGGACGTGAGGGAATACATCAAGCGTGGGCAGGAGAATGCTTTTACCGGACAGTGGGTAAAGGAGTTGGAGAACGCTTCTGCCAGATTCCATATATCGCGGCTCGAGGCGCTCAAGCTCCAGACACAGCAGAGTCTGGAATTAATGTTTGGAAACCAGCTGGACAGTATCGATGCCGCGATGAAGAGGATCTATCTGGACGGTTATTATCATACAGCCTATGAGCTGCAGAAAGGGTTCAGGATAGGCTGGGATATCGCGGGTCTGGATCAGAGACAGATCGAAAAAGTGATCTGCAAACCCTGGGCAGTGGACGGAAAGAATTTCTCTGAAAGAGTATGGGGGAATAAGGAGAAGCTCATCAAGGAAGTTCACAGGGAACTGACACAGGATATCCTCCTTGGCCGCGACCCTCAGAAAGCCATTGACAATATAGCCAGAAAAATGAATGCGTCAAAAAATAATGCAGGCCGCCTCATCATGACAGAGGAGGCTTATTTTAGTTCTGCGGCGCAGAAGGATTGTTTCAAAGATCTGGGTGTGGAGCAGTATGAGATTGTGGCAACGCTGGATTCCCACACTTCCGACATATGCCGGGAGATGGACGGCAAGGTGTTCCCCATGAAGGACTTCGAATCGGGCGTCACCGCACCGCCGTTTCATGTATACTGCCGATCCACGACAGTCCCGTATTTTGATGATGATTTCGGTCAGATCGGGGAGAGGGCGGCGAGGAATGCGGAGACGGGCAAGACTTATTATGTGCCTGATAATATGACATACAGGGAGTGGCAGGAAAGCTTTGTAGACGGGGGAGACAAAGATAATACAATACAAGTACCACAGATCCACGATGAGAAAATAAGAAGCGCAAATGAGGAATTCAGTCAGGTTTTGCTTAACAGTGAATCGACACCGCTTAGTGATAAAATGATATTATACAATGGAGCTACAGAATATCAGTTAAATGAAAGCCTGACTGCGCCATTTGCGTATGATCCAGAACTGGACGTGATTCAATACAATCCATCAGCACCAGATTATGAGTTTTATGATATGAATTTTGTGCAGGCGCACGAGTTGTCACATAGAATGGATACTTTGGAATATCACAGCTGGGAAAATGAAAAATTCCTTCAGGCAATTGAAAACACTCGGGAAAAAGTCTATAATGATAGGGAAATGATTAAAGAATGGTTTTCAGATAATGGGAAATATGCAAATGATGCTGCTTTATCTGATATCTTTAGTGCATTGTCAAACGGAGAAATGAACGATATTTTATATGCTGTTCATGAACCGACATATTGGAAAACGGACGTATCGCATGTATCCAGGGAGATTTTTGCAAACGTGGTTAGCATTGATCTGCTTGGCAACCAGAGTAAGGCTGAGTTTGAGGGTATTTTATATGAATTGCACAAAGCATATAAGGAGTTAATTAAATGGTAAAGATGATGGAATATTTGAGGAATGATACCGGGATGCAGCAATTGCGAAAAGAGTGGAAGGAAAAATTTACCGAGCCGTTTCCGGGATGGAATTATGATTGCTATGATGGAATAGAAGAGTATAAACAGAGAATTAGGACTGCACTGGATGTCGGTGATTATGCGCAAATATGTGAAAGGTGTGTGCGGAAAAAATGTAAAACCGGCCGGTTGTCTTAAAGTAAGAACATAGTGGTGGACAGACAGTGAGAAAGTGGAAAAAGGAAATTTTTGCAACGTAGGAGGCTGATCATGACAACATTGTTGAATACGCTTTTTAGCGAGAAGGGTGAATTGTTTGTTATAGGGCACGGACGGCGTGTACTGTTTTCACGATGTAAGCCGGAAATCCGCATTTATGAGAAAACTGCGCAGGTTCCGCTTTTGGGTGAGTCCGGCTGTAAAAAGAAATCAATGCGTTTCACAATTGCGTTATGTGGTGATATGGAGTTTACACATGACCCTGAGGGTGGAACTGAGAGATATGAACTTACTGCTGACATTCTGCGAAATGACGGAATTGCAGAAAGGTTTTATTTTCATAACATTTCCCTTTTGGAGATCGACTCGTCCGGCGGATGGGAATTTGAACTGAATATCACAGGGGAGCAGATGCGCAAGCTGTCAATCATTGCGGGCTTATAAAATGCAGGCTGTGACCTTGATATTAAGAGTACCTGAAAGGGTACTTTTTTCGTGCCATTTTTTGAAAGGGGGTGGTGGCGCTGAAAAAGATGTGTCCGAAGTGCAGGCGGGAGTATACGGAGCTCGAAAATTACTGTACAAAGTGTGGTCTGGAACTGGAACAGGTGCCAAACCGCTGTTCCCTGACAACATATGCAGAGGAACGGCACAAGAAACATGAAGAATGATGAGAAAGGATGAAAAAAGAATGAAAAAAGCAGAATTTATCGCCCTTGGCATCAGTGAGGAGCTGGCGGCGAAAGCGGAAAAAGCTTCACAGGAGGAATTAAAGGGTTATGTCGAGAAGTCAAAGCATGATGAAATCGCGGAGGAAAACAAGACGCTGAAAACGCAGGTGACAGACCGTGACAAACAGCTTGAAACCCTGAAAGTGTCGGTGGGAGACAATGAGGAACTGAAAAAACAGATCGAGACCATGAAACAGCAGAACGCGGATCAGGAGAAGGCGCATAAGGAGGAACTGGCACAGATCCGCCTTGACAATGCGATCGATGCCGCCCTGATCAGTGCCGGGGCAAAGAACGGCAAAGCGGTGAAAGCCCTGATCGATGTATCAAAGGTGAAGCTGGGGGAAGACGGGAAGCTGACCGGATGGGACGATCAGCTCAAGGCGGTTCAGAAGTCGGATGCCTATCTGTTCAACGCAAAGCAGCAGAACAATTTCCGGGGATTCCAGCCGGGGGCATCCGGGGAGGTCAGACCGGATGCAAATGTTGACATGTCAAAGATGACCTATGAGGAGCTGGCGGCCTATATGGAAAGTAACCCTGACGCCCAGTGATGGAGTTTTATTCAGAAAGGATGGAGTGAAAGATGGCAAAATTTGATTCAAAAAGTTTTAACGAAAGGGCATTTGGCAAGTACATGTCCGCAGTACCGAATGTGAAATTGAATAAACTGCGGGAATCCCGTGCGATCATCGGAGATGCACGATTGAGGGAGACATTCAAGAATAATGCGCAGACAGGAACCGTGTATGCGACGATCCCTTATTTTGGGCTGATCGGCGGAAAATCACAGAATTATGACGGTGTCCAGAATCTGACCACACAGAATACTGCCACTTTTGAGCAGGGCGTGTTCACCTACGGCAGGATGAACGGCTGGACGGAAGCGGATTTCAGCTATGATGTGACAGGCGGCGTGGATTTCATGGCAAATGTCAGGAACCAGATCAATACCTACTGGAATGGGGATGACCAGGACACGCTTCTTTCAATCCTGGAAGGGATCTTCAATATGGCGGCGACCGGTAAGGGTGCCGTCAAGGCAGCCAACGCAGAATTTGTCGAGAGGCACACCTTTGATATCAGTGCACCTGGTGCCGGGGGTACCACGGAAGTGATGTGCATGAGTGCGACAACACTGAATAGTGCCATTCAGAGAGCCTGCGGGGACAATAAGCAGAAATTTTCTCTCGTTTTCTGCCACAGTGAGGTTTCGACCAACCTGGAAAACCTGAAACTGATCGCCTATCTGAAGTATACGGATGCGGAAGGCATAGAGCGGGATCTGGGAATGGCGACATGGAACGGCAGGCTGGTTGTGATCGACGACTCCATGCCGACAAGGGTTGTCCCGGCTGTGGAGGCGACAGAGGGGGAACCGGTGCAGGAAGCCTACACGGAGTACACGACTTATATTCTGGGAGAAGGCGCTATCGGATTTGAGGATGTCGGTGCAAAGGTGCCCTATGAAATGATCCGCGATGCAAAGACACGGGGCGGTGAGGATACCCTTGTCTCCAGAAAACGCCACGCGGTAAGCGTTGCGGGGATTTCATATCTGCGGGCTTCACAGGCAACGAACAGCCCGACCAATGAGGAGCTGAAAAAGGGCGTGAACTGGACCCTGGTAAACGATGAAACGAAGGCCATTGAACACAAGGCAGTCCCGATCGCCCGCATCATTTCGAGGGGATGATGGCCTGAAAGGAGCGGATGCCATGTTTGGTACAAAAGCAGTGAAGGAAAGGCTGAGATTTTTTGGTTATGAGGTCAGGGAAGATGACAGACCGGCTCTGGCCTTTTGCATTGAAAAAGTCCGCAGTACCATCAGGAATGAGGTCAACTGCCGGGAGGTGCCGGAAGGGCTGGAACGCATTGCCGTTGATATGGCAGCAGGCGAGTTCCTTCTTTCCAAGAAAACCTTTGCCCCCGCGGATCTTGAGGGTTTTGATCTGGATTATGCGGTCAAGCAGATCCAGACGGGTGACACCAATACGGTATTTGCAACCGGGGAAGGGAGCATGACTCCTGAACAAAGGCTGACTTCCTTCATCAATTACCTGTTGTCATATGGAAGAGCCGAATTTAATTCATTCCGGAGGATCCGGTGGTGAGCGCGGTACAGGCAGCACAGGAGGCTGCAAGAAAGGCTGTCGAGTCAACTTATTCCGGCACTCTCACAGTCACGGAAATGAAGAAGGACAGGGATGCAGGGTCGAAACTGACAAAGACCGGGCCAGTGGTTGTGTTGGAGGATCAGCCATGCAGGTTGTCATTTGAAACGCTGCGGTCTGCCATCCAGACGGATACGGCAGCAGCCGTCACACAGATCACAAAGCTGTTTGTTTCTCCCGATGTGGTGATCAGGCCGGGGTCAAGGATCACGGTGACGCAGGACAATGTGACCGCGGATTACACCCGCAGCGGCGTCCCGGCAGTATATCCGACGCATCAGGAGATTGTCCTTGAACTGTTTAAGGAGTATGGATGATGGGAAGGATGGGGAATTTTGACGTTTCCGGGCTGGAAAAGCTCAGGGATGAGCTGAACAGGCTGCCCGACCCGGATGACTTTGTGGAATCATGTGCAAAAGAACTTGCTGCCAGGCTCTTGAGAATGGTGGTCAAGCGAACCCCGGTGGGGGACTATTCCCGTGAGATTGAAGTCACTGCAAAGCGGGATTCCAAGAAGCACAAAAAGGGCGAGGTATACAAAAAGAAAGTGAATCCCAACGGAAAGGTAGGGGGAACACTCCGGCGCGGGTGGACCGGGGGAGAAAAGGCATCGGCAAAAGACTATGCTGATTCATTGGCGGTCAATCATTTTGGCGGCACCTATGTCATTGAGATCGTGAACCCGGTAGAGTATGCGTCTTACGTAGAGTTCGGACACAGGACGGCGAACCATAAGGGCTGGGTCAGGGGGCAGTTCATGATGACCATATCCGAGCGGGAACTTCAAAGGATTGCCCCGAAGGTGCTCGAAAAGCGGATCAAGGATTATCTGGGGGGAGGCTTTCAATGATAAATGCAATTATTGAATCGATCAGCGTCGCCCTGAATGGTACATTTGGGGACGGCTGTGAAATCCATATGGAGGAGCTGGAGCAGGGGCTGGAGGAACCGTGTTTCTTTATTTCCTGCCTGGAGCCCTCTGCTTCACTGTTTTTCGGGAAACGGTATTTCAGAACGAACCAGTTCTGTATCCAGTATTTTCCGGAATCCAGTGAAAAGCAGCGCGAATGTAATGACGTGGCTGAACGGTTGTATGAGTGCCTGGAGTATATAACGCCTGATGGTGATACCAGTCCCATCAAGGGGACAAAGATGAAGCATAAAGTGGTGGACGGTGTTCTGAACTTTTTTGTGAACTATGACCTGTTTGTTTACAAGAAAGACAGCGCATCTGTCCCATCGATGGAGGGAGTTTCTCCTGAACTCCACGTGAAAGGATAGGTGATGGAATGGCAGAAAAAAAGAGGGTGCCGGAAGCGGCAGGCACTGGGAAAGCTGAGAACACATTTTCAAAGGAGCAGCTGGCTGCTTCCAGTCGTTTTCGGGAAAGAAGGGATATCCTTGAAGCCCTTCTCGATGACGGGGAACTGTACACGGTGAAAGCTGTGGAGGAAAAGATCGAAAACTATATGAAAGGTAAGGTGAGATAAGAATGGCTTTAGGTGGCGGAACTTTTTTAGTGCAGAACAAGGAACTGCCGGGGACTTATATCAACTTCGTATCAAAGTCTGCAGCAACCGCGACCCTTTCGGAGCGGGGGATCGCGACCATGCCCCTTGAACTGGACTGGGGGAAGGAAGGGGAGATCTTTGAGGTGACGAACGGGGATTTCCAGAAGAACAGTATGGAGATCTTCGGATACGAGTACACCAGCGATAAGCTGAAAGGGCTTCGGGACCTGTTCCTGAATACGCAGACCTTTTACGGATACCGGCTGAACGGCAGTGGTAAAAAGGCATGCAATGAGCTTGCGGAAGCCCTCTATTGCGGGGTGCGCGGGAATGATCTGAAAATCGTGGTCCAGGTGAATGCTGATGATGAATCCCTGTTTGACGTGAAAACGATCCTGGGGACGGATGTTGTTGATAAACAGACGGTTGCTGATGGCGGCAGCCTGGTAGACAACAAATTTCTGAAATGGAAGTCCGGGATCACACTGGAAACGGCGGCGGCGGTCCCAATGACCGGGGGCGAGAACGGGGAAGTAAGCGGCGCGGATCACCAGGCTTATCTTGACAGGGCTGAATCGTTCACGTTCAACACCATGGGGGTCGTTGTGACGGACGACACGACAAAATCGCTGTATGCCGCATATTGCAAACGGCTGCGTGATGAGATGGGCGTAAAGTTCCAGCTTGTCCTTTACGATTATGCAAAAGCTGATTTTATGGGCGTTATAAGCGTGAACAACAAGCCCCTTGATGAAGGTTGGAGTGAAGCGAGTCTTGTTTACTGGGTGACTGGTGCTTCCGCTGGCTGTGCGGTCAACAAGAGCAACCAGAACCGGAAATATGACGGGGATTTCATCATAGAAACTCCGCACACGCAGAACCAGCTTAAAGCGGCGATCAAGGCGGGCAAGTTCACGTTCCATAAAGTAGGGGCTGATGTTCGTGTGCTGGAAGATATTAACACAATGGTGACAACTTCTGATACAATGGGGGATATTTTCAAGGATAATCAGACAATCCGGGTGATTGACCAGATTGGTAATGATATTGCGGTGCTTTTCAATACAAAGTATCTTGGTGTTGTTCCAAATGATGCACCGGGGAGGATTTCACTCTGGTCTGATATTGTCAAGCACCATGAACAGCTTCAGGACATCAGGGCGATCGAGAACTTCTCTGACGCCGATGTGAAGGTGGATCAGGGCGACACGAAGAAATCCGTGGTGGTGTCCGACCTTGTAACCGTAGTAAATGCCATGGGCAAGCTGTACATGACCATCACGGTGGCATAAGAAAGGGGTGAAAGCGGATGAATGGTAATGTAGTTATGAAAGCCAGGGATACCGTATTTGCGGCTCTGGCAGAGTGCTTCATCACGATCGGGACAAGGCGCTATAATTTTATGCAGGCAATCAACCTGGAAGCAAAGTTTGAAAAGAACAAGACGGAAGTCCCCATTCTTGGGAAAACAGGAAAAGGAAACAAGGCGTCCGGATGGAAGGGCACGGGCAGCGCAACCTTCCATTACAACACATCCATTTTCCGGCAGATGATGATCCAGTACAAGGATACTGGGGAAGACATCTACTTTGAGATCCAGATTTCCAACGAGGATAAGACTTCTGCGGCAGGACGCCAGACCATGATCCTGATGGACTGCAACATTGACGGCGGTATCCTTGCAAAGTTTGATGCCGACGGGGAATATCTTGATGAGGATATGGACTTTACTTTCGAGGATTTCAAGATGCCGGAAGCGTTCAAGGATCTGGAAGGTTTTCTTACCAACTAAACGGCATGAATGTCCCCTTGTGCGTCGTCCGTATAAGACCGTATGAGGGGTCTTTCATGTCGGCAATAAAAATATAAGGAGTGTGTAAATATGTCTAAATTCAGCAGATTTATGAAGTCTAACAAGATTGAGAAGAAGAATGAAACGTATGCGGCGACAAAGTCCCTCTGTGACGAAGACGGAAAACCCCTTGAATGGGAATTCCGGCATATCACGTCAAAGGAAAACGAGGATTTGCGGGAGGCCTGTACGATCGAAGTACCGGTTACCGGGAAGCCCAATATGTTCCGGCAGAAGGTGAAGTCCAGCCTTTACATGCAGAAGATGATCGCCGCTTCCGTGGTTGCGCCTGATCTGTATGATAAGGAACTGCAGGACTCCTATGGCGCCATGACGCCGGAGGAGCTGCTGCTTGCCATGGTCGACGATCCCGGAGAATACAACGATCTGGCGGCATTTGTCCAGAAGTTCCAGGGATTCAATGTTTCCTTTGACGAGAAGGTGGACGAGGCAAAAAACTGATTGAAGAAGGGGATTGGGAAGCGAACTTCGCCTACTATGCCCTTCTGAAATTACATATTCTGCCTTCCGTCTTTCTCAATATGGATGAACTGGAAAAAGCCTTTGTTGTGGCTGCGATCAAAGTGAAGATGGAAGATGACAGGAAAAAAGAAAAAGAGATGAAACGCAAGACGAAAGCGGGGAAGAAGGGAAGGTGATGCCATGGGGAGCGTAATGACGGCTATCGAGCTACAGGATAATTTCACCAATATCCTGAATCAGGTGATAAATTCTGTAAATCTTGGAATTTCTGCCATGGAAGATTTACACCAGGCCATGAATTCATCTGTTGATACGGCTTCCATAGACGGAGCGAGGGCAGCCATAGAGCAGGCTGCTCTTGCAGCACGTGAGCTGGAGGATGCCATGCAGGGGACGGTCCCTCCTGGTCTGGATCCCCCTCCTGTTAACTGGCAGTCTCCCACCATGGAAGTATTTACTGAAAACGGAATGGAAAGATTCCAGCAGGAAGTTCAAAGCACGAATAATATGCTTCAACAGTTAGGTGCCACGCAGGACGACATCGCAAGGAGGGCATACAATACAGATATATTTTCACAGGAAGCCTTTAATGATCTGAACAGGATGGCGGTAAGGATTGATTCTGTGAGGGATCGGATCCAGCAGATAGAGAACAATCCTCTGAACATGGGGACGGATGTGGCAAATGCGGAGCTGGAACTGTTACGGGGGCAGCTGGATCAGGCAGTCCAGATACAGCAGAACCTGAACCGCGCTGTTGACAATATGGATGTCCAGGCGGCAAATGAAGCCTATCTGAGACTGGAGCAGACTATTGGGGGCACGGAAAGGCATATCCGTGACAATTTTGACGAACAGGGAAGGTTCAACCGGGAGATTGAGGAAGGGACACAACAGGCAAGTGAACTGACTGACACGATAAAGAATGCTGTCTTGGCATATGTCAGTGTTCAGAGTATCGGAAACGCCCTGAACATATCGGATGAACTTATGATGATCATTTCCCGGCTGAACATGATGAACGATGGTGTTCAGAGTACACAGGAACTTGTGAACATGGTCTATGCGGCAGCACAGGATGCCCGTGGTTCATTTGCTGAAATGGCAGATGTGGTTGCCCGGTTCGGAAACAATGCAAAGGATGCGTTCAGCAGTTCAGAAGAAGTTGTTGCGTTTGCTGATTTAGTTCAAAAGCAGATGACCATTGCCGGGGCAAGTACACAAGAAGCATCCAATGCCATGTTACAGTTGTCACAGGCACTTGGTTCAGGCATGTTGCGGGGCGATGAACTGAACAGCATCTTTGAACAAGCCCCTAACCTGATTCAGTCTATAGCTGACTATTTGGATGTTCCTATTGGTCAGATTCGTGAAATGGCATCAGAAGGGGAACTTTCAGCGGATGTTGTAAAGGCAGCAATCTTTGCTAGTGCCGATGAAATCAACACAAAGTTTGAACAAATGCCTATGACTTGGGGACAGATTTGGCAGTCGATGCAGAACACAGCCTTGATTGCATTTCAGCCTGTCCTTCAAAGGCTGAATGACATTGCAAACAGTCAGGATTTTCAGACTTTTGTGAACGGTGTGATTGAAGCAATGGCAACCCTTGCGAATATCCTATTGAACATTTTTGATTTAGCTGCAACAGTAGGCGGTTTTATAACCGATAACTGGTCAATCATCAGCCCTATTGTTTACGGTGTTGTTGGTGCTTTGGCGGTTTATGCTGCTTACCTTGGTATTGTAAAGGCTATTGAAATTGCATCCGCAGCAGCAAGTATGATTCACGCACTTGCAATGTCAGCTAAAATTGGAATTACCGCTACACTTACGGGTTCAACTATGGCTGCAACCGCTGCACAGATGGGTTACAATGGTGCTTTATATGCATGCCCCATCGTCTGGATCATCATATTGATTATCGGTCTGATCGCGCTGTTTTATGCGGCGGTGGCAGCGGTCAATAAGTTTGCGGGGACTTCCGTTTCCGCGACAGGGATAATTTGCGGGGTGTTCATGATCGCGGCTGCCTTTATCGGGAATCTGTTTGTTACCCTGATAAACTTTGTGATCGACATTTTTGTGGTACTCTGGAATTTTATAGCTGTCTTTGCAAATTTCTTCGGCAACGTGTTTGATGATCCGGTGGGAGCAATCGCCCGGTTATTTTTTGATCTGGTCGATAGCATTCTCGGATTGCTTGAGTCCCTGGCTTCTGCTATTGACACGATTTTTGGTTCCAACCTTGCCGGTGCGGTTTCCGGTTGGCGTGATTCCCTTGGAAGCTGGGTAGATGAAACTTTTGGGCAGGGTGAGGAGATCATGGCGAAAATGGATGCTTCCAGCATGCACCTGGATCGGTTCGAGTATGGGGCAGCCTGGGACGCCGGATATTCCTTCGGGGAAGGGATAGATGAGAGCATAGCGAATTTCGATCCCTCTTCACTGTTTGGCACTACAGACATTCCATCTGCTGACGATTATGCAGGTGCACTGGCGGACGGGGCGATCGGAGGCGGTATTGATGATATCGCCGGGAATACCGGCGCCATGGCTGATGCCATGGATATTACCGGGGAAGAACTGAAGTACCTGCGGGATATCGCAGAACAGGAAGCGATCAACCGATACACGACCGCAGAGATCACCATTGAGCAGACAAACCACAATACCATTAAGAATGGAATGGATCTGGACGGCATCATGTCCGGAATGACCGATATGGTAAATGAAGCGATCGATATCTCAACGGAAGGAGTGCATGTCTGATGGGAAAAAGCGGATATGATTTTTACCTGAATAAATGCCTGCTGCCGGTAGCGCCCCCAAAACTTACGGTAAAGATCAACAATGAAAATGAAACGGTTACCCTGATAAACGAAGGTGAGATCAATATCCTGAAAATGGCAGGGTTAACGGATATCGAATTTGAGTGCAGGATACCACAGGAACAATATCCCTTTGCTGTTTATAAGTCGGGATTCAAAGGCGCTGACTATTTTCTGGACTATTTTGAAAACCTGAAAACAGGAAAGACACCCTTTCAGTTCATCGTGTGCAGGAGGCGTCCTACAGGAAAAAGACTTTTCGATACCAACATCAGGGTAGCCATGGAAGATTACAAGATTACGGAGGATGCAAAGGAAGGATTTGATGTCATGGTGAAGGTCAAGCTGAAACAGTGGCGAGACTATGGGACAAAGACGGTGAACATCACCAATAACATGGAAAAACCAAGGGCAAGCATCGAACCGCAGCGGGACGTCGGGGTTACGGCTCCGACGGCAACGCAGAGCTACACGGTGGTAAAGGGGGACTGTCTCTGGAATATCGCCAAAAAATTTTACGGGAACGGCAGTAAATATCCGACAATTTATAATGCAAGCAGAAGCGTGATCGGGGGGAATCCAAACCTGATCTATCCGGGACAGGTGCTGACGATCCCGGCGATTTAGAAAAAGGGGAGAGGCAGATGAGTGTTGAACTAGTGGTCGGGAACGAACTTGGGACAAAAGCATATCTTCCGGCGGTGGAAGAGGGAATCGAATGGACTACGGAAAGGAAGAACACTCCTGGAAAACTGTCCTTCAGGGTGTTAAAGGATGATGTGCTGGATTTTTCAGAAGGAAGCGCAGTACGGATGAAAGAAAACGGCGATGAAGTGTTCTTTGGCTTTGTTTTCAAACAGCAGAGGTCAAAGGAGCAGATCATCACTGTCACCGCTTACGACCAGCTGCGGTATCTGAAAAACAAGGACACCATAGTGTATGAGAACAAGACGGCGGATCAGTTCCTCCGCATGGTTGCCGATGATTACAGGCTGAAAGTCGGGGTGCTGGAAGATACAGGCTATATCATTGAATCAAGGGTCGAGGAGAACACTTCCCTTTTTGAGATGGTGCAGAATGCCCTTGACCTGACATTGCAGAATACCGGGGAGCTGTTCGTGCTGTATGACGATTTTGGAAAGCTGACACTGAAACACCTGTCTTCCATGGCGGTGGGAAGTCCGGGAGCTTATCTGATGATCGATGAGGAAACAGGTGAAAATTTTGAATATACTTCGTCGATCGATGATAACACTTTCAACAAGATCAAGCTGACCTATGACAACGAGGAAACGGGATTCCGTGAAGTCTATATTGCGCAGGATTCAGGAAATATCAACAAATGGGGGATCCTGCAATATTTTGACACCCTGAAAAAAGGGGAGAACGGGCAGGCGAAGGTCGACGCCCTCCTGAAGCTCTATAACAAGAAGACCCGCGGCCTGAAGCTGACCAATATTCTGGGAGACAACCGGGTACGGGCGGGCAGCATGGTCGTGGTGAACCTTGACCTGGGCGATATGCAACTGCGGAATTTCATGCTGGTGGAAAGCTGCAGGCACACATACAGGGAGAGTGAGCACTGGATGGATCTCACCCTGAGAGGGGGTGAATTTATTGGCTGATGCAAATGCCCTTGTGGAAGCCATGAAAAGGGCTGCAAGGGACGAACGGGAGGCATCAAAACCTGTCAGTGTATGTTTCGGGGAAGTCGTCTCAAAAGCGCCTTTGAAAATAAATGTGGAGCAGAAGATGATCCTTAACGAGTCACAGCTGATACTGTCACAGAATGTTACTGATTATATGACGACCGTGACGGTGCGATGGGACACAAAAGCAGGCATTCTTTCTTCTGACGAAGTGACAACTGCCCAGCCGCCGCATTTTCACGAAATCATTGGACAGAAAAATTTCCTGATACACAATGCCCTTGAAGTCGGGGACCAGGTGATCCTCATCCGGCAGCAGGAGGGACAGAGATTCGTTGTGATCGACCGGATAGGGGGTAACAGATAGATGATTCCTTCAACAGTTGGTTTTTTGGATAAAGATTTTGAGATCGGGGAACAGCCGGGCCTCACATACAGGATGCAGACAGAAGAGAAGCGGATCCGCGGCCATACGGACGGGCTGGATGCAGTAAGACAGGCTATTTACAAGATCATCATGACGGAGCGTTATCAGTATGTCATGTACAGCTGGAACTACGGGATCGAACTCCTGGATCTTTTCGGAGAGCCCGTAACTTATGTATGCCCGGAACTGAAACGGCGCATTTCGGAAGCGCTGCTCTGGGATGACCGGATCCGGAGTGTTGATAATTTTGAATTTGATTTCCCGCAGAAAGGGGTCGTTCATGTTGCATTTACCGTGCATACCGTTTTTGGGGATGTACAGGCGGAAAGAGGGGTGAATTTTTAATGTATGAGGATACCACTTATGAAGTGATCCTGCAGCGGATGCTGGACCGTGTCCCTGACAAGTTCGACAAGAGGGAAGGATCCGTTATTTGGGACACCCATTCCCCCACTGCTATCGAACTACAGATCTTATACATTGAACTTGACGTGATCCTGAAAGAAGCCTATGGGGATTCGGCTTCCAGGGAATTTCTGATCCTGCGCTGCAGGGAACGGGGGATATATCCATATGAAGCGACACACGCAGTATTGAAAGGAGTATTCACGCCGGATACAATCGACGTGACCGGGCAGAGATTCAACATCGGCGATATCAATTATGTCGTGACTCAGAAAATCGCCGATGGAGAATACCAGGTTGAGTGTGAAACAGCCGGAAAGATCGGAAACCAGTTTTTGGGTACAATGATCCCCATGGAATATATAAGAGGACTACAGACTGCAGAACTGACTGAAATTCTGATTCCCGGAGAAGATGAAGAAGAAACAGAGGATCTGCGGCAGAGATACTTTGCTTCTTTTGGAGAGATTGCTTTCGGCGGGAACCGGGCTGACTATCTGGAAAAAACAAATGCCATACCCGGAGTTGGCAGGACAAAGGTAACGCGGGTCTGGAACGCTGACATTGCCCCCGCTGACATGATTCCGAAAGAAAGCGTAGAAACGTGGTATGACGATATCAAGGAGACACTGACCGGAGAAGTTCGTTACTGGCTGGATTCTGTCTTCCACGCCGGCAGGCAGAAGAAGCTAACAACTGGGGGGACGGTGCTTTTGACAATCATTGATTCGGAGTTCGGACCTGCGTCAGATACGCTTGTTCAGACGGTTCAAACAGCGATCGATCCGGAAGTGAATGCTGGGGAGGGTTACGGGCTTGCACCGATTGGCCATGTGGTGAAGGTGGAAAGTGCAAAAGCGAAAGAGATCACGATCAGAACGACACTGACATTTGAACCGGGTTATGGGTGGGACAATCTGCAGCTTCTCATTGAAGACGCTGTTTCCGCCTATCTTCTGGAACTTAGAAAGCAATGGGCTGATACCTCCGGCCTGATTGTGAGGCTCAGTCAAATTGATAACCGTATCCTGAATGTCCAAGGGATCATTGATATTCAGGATACTTCAATCAACGGTTCAAGTAAGAACCTGACTCTCGGGAGATATGAAGTCCCAGTGCCTGGAGGTGTGAGTGGATGATCAGAGAAGTTGACCTTGTATCATACCTCCCCCCGTTCATGGCGGAGTATAAGGAAACCAACATTACTCTGGCGGCGGAAAATCCAGAATTCATTTTTGCATGGAGAGCCGCAGACCGCGTTTTGAAAAATGAGTTTATTGCAACGGCTGATGAATACGGCATTGGGAGATTTGAAAAGATATTGCACATTCTTCCGTCCCGCAATGATACGCTGGAAAGCAGAAGGTCGAGGGTTCAATCCAGATGGTTTACTGCGTTGCCTTATACATGGCGAATGTTGATCCAGAAATTGATTGTTCTGTGTGGTGAAAATGACTTTACCATCACAAAGCAATTTGATTTTTACAGGATTGATCTGGATGTGCGCCTTGAGTTATTTGGTCAGGTGGAAGAACTGGAACGGATCATCGAATTTATGCTTCCCTGCAATATGATTATGGATATTCGGAACAAATTTGACATGAGGGTAGAAGGTTCTGTCTGGACTGGCGGAGGGGTTTGTTCTATTGAAACATTTTTGGTGACAAATGATTTTAAGGAATGGTTTGTTGCAGATGGAGCAGTCCGTGGAGGAGCAGGCGTTGTTGTGGCAGAATTCTTTGAGGTGCAGAATGAATAGTAGAAAGGATGGGGTCAATGGCAGAATTTTCAAAATTAGTTATTACCAGAAACGGGCAGGCACTGATTGCAAAGATGTTAGCTGGGCAGGGGGATATTGAATTTTCAACAATTGCAACATCAAGTATGAGTTATGAAGTGGATCAGCTGGAATCGCTAGAAAATCTTAGCGATATAAGGCAGACGAACAAGATTTCCAGGATAACGCGAACGAATGATGTCGCTGTCAAAGTTGAATCGGCTTTTAGTAATACAGAGCTGACAGAAGGATATTATATGCGTACGATCGGGCTGTATGCAACTGACCCGAAAGAAGGCGAAATCTTGTATGCAGTAACAATCGAAACAACAGGGAACTGTTACATGCCTGCCTATAATGGTGTGACTGTTTCAGGTGCTTACATACAGCTTGTGAGTACGGTGGGAAATGCGGAAAATGTATCTATAAAAATTGATCAGACAGCGATTGCCACGATTGGGAATATTCAGGATCTACAGAAACAAATTGGGAATGTTGATCTCGAAAATAAGGGAAGCCTGCAGGAACAGATTGATAGTATATTTGATTCGCAGGACAGCATATCTGTTATCGATGATGATAATAAATCGATAATAACAACCTATTCGGACGGAACAAGCGCAGTCATTGTCATGGATGATACGAGTATGATAGAAACTGTATATGATGCGGAAGGCGGGAAGGTATCGAGGACAGGTGTCTATATGGATGAAAATAGAATTGAGATAAGGGGGTTAGGTCTGGATGAAGAATGAGTTGGGTGCACTTATGCTGTGGATCGACAGGAAACTTAACAGGAACCAGGATGTGCTTGTGACGAAGATTGATTCGATCCAGAATTTATTTGAAAATTCCAGCGAAGCATCAGCATCAGCGGCGGACATACTGGAAGGCAAGACTGCATTTAACGGAACAGTATTGATGACAGGTATAATGGAGAATCAGGGAGCTAAGGAAGCCACACTGTTGGCAGGCGGGACATATAATATACCGCGCGGATACCATAATGGGGCAGGGCGGGTTGCGGCGGCAGATCTTGCCAGCCAGACAGCGGGAACGGCTACTGCAGGAGGGATACTGTCCGGGCTAAAGGCGTGGGTTGCAGGTAAGGCTATCAACGGAACCATGAAGGACAGGCGCGGAGTTACGGTTACAGCTTCCACAGTAACACAGGATGACGAATATACATATTTGACCGTGCCCGAGGAAGCATGCTATAGTGCGAGCTCGAAGGTTAGGACGAAAAATAGCAATATATATCAAAAAGTTATAAGTGCGTCTGATATGGTTAACGCGGGTGTTTCGGCAGCAACCGCAAAAGTCGTTATAAGAGTACCAGCAGGGGTAAAATCGGCACTGC
>JAETQI010000065.1 GCA_021770755.1 Lachnospiraceae bacterium | reverse complement strand
ACATTTCAAAGTCAGGAATACATATATGGTATTCCTGGATAAGTGCGTCCATTTTCATCTTTTAGCCCATTCATACCCTTTTCGTGTCATATCTAAAGTATCAATTTAACAATTATATATTCAGAAAGAGAATATTTTCAATAAGATAACTCTATTTTGCCATTGTGGATAACTTTTCCCTTTTAGTTATGCAATTACCTATGAATATGCTATACTCCTACTTCTGAATATATTATATCTACCAAAAGGAAAAAAGCCAGCTTTTGAGGTTGTATGAGTACATACCTTAAGTTGGCCTTTTAAGAAGCTTTAGTCCATTTTTATATTTCTTCGTGAAACAACCCTATTTACAAAAAATAGCGCAAAGATGAGACATATTCCAGCACATGCAGATGGCAGAAGGGTCTCATTTTTGATGTGCACAATAAGAACAGCTGTCAGATACCTAAATCCAGTATAGAAAAATCAATAAATAGGTCGTCATAAATGTTGACTTTAATATTGTCCTGAAAAGTGTAAGTTTCCATCTGGAAATCAGACTGCTCCAAATAATAAACGATTATTCTTTCAGTACGTGGATCTACAATCCAGTATTCCCTAACGCCGGCATCAGCATATAGGTTCAGCTTGTGTATATAATCATACCCAGGGTTTGATGGAGAAACAATTTCTATAATCCAGTCTGGGGCACCTGTACATCCCCGGTCTGTGAGTTTGTCTTTATCACATACGACACTTATGTCAGGCTCTACTATGGTTTCCTTCTTTTTAAACAGCTTGACAGCGAACGGGGCAGGATAGACACGGCAGGAACCGCTTTTCGACTTGATGTATTCCCGGATTGTTCCGGAAAGCTCCATGAGTATTGTCTGATGAATCCGGTTTGGTGCGGACATATTATAAAACTGCCCATCAATCAGTTCTGCCCGAACATCTTCCGGAAGATTGTAATAATCGTCTTCAGTGTAGAATTTTGCTTGTGCCTGTGCCATATATAACACTTCCTTTCGTGGTTATTGTATGTGGTTATTTGCATCGTATTCGAGTATTGTCTACTATGGACATTGAATACAAGACTGCCTGTCCTTATGTGATAATAGTTTATTGCCAAACGGCAGCAGCATTGTTAACAGCATGTTTCATAAAAGCGGTTATTCCGAACCTCCTCAGACATAAAAGGACAGATATTGTAGTCGCAATCCTGATACTGTGTCTGGAAGTGTTTGTCTATCATGGCATAATAAGCATCTGGATCATATTTTACCGTGGTTCCTGTTGTTTTCAGTTTCTGCACCCAATCCGGATATACTTTTTCTGACATAATACCGCTCCTTTCTGTATGAATATGCTATACTCCTACTTCTGAATATATTATACTCTGCCAAAAGGAAAAAAACCAGCTCTTGAGGTTGTATGAGTACATACCTTACTTAAGTTAGCCTTTTAAGAAACTTTAGTCCATTTTTATATTTCTTCGTGAAACAACCCTATTTACTTTTTAACATACCCCTTTATTATATGGGCAGATATCCCTGCATCTGTGACAGGAGATCTCCCAGTTTTTTGTGCTTTGGTTGTCCCCGAAAGCATGATCCCAGCAGCGCTGCTGGTCGATCTCCGGCTTCTCCAGCGCGTTCACCGGGCACGCTTCCACACACAGCCTGCAGTCATTGCAGATCCGCTCCAGCATCGCATCAGGCTCCAGCTCTGCCTCCGTGAGCACCATTCCGAGCCAGACCATGCTGCCAAACTCCGGTGTGATCAGCAGCGAATGCCTTCCGATCGTGCCAAGTCCTGCCGCCTGTGCCGCGTGCTTTTGGGAGACGATCGAACGCCATCGCCCTGTCCGCTCGTCCCACTGACTCTCGTTCGTCGGTACGGGCACTGCCACGACGCCTCTTTTGTCCAGTTCGATACACATATCGAGCGCGATCGCATCCATTTTCGCTGTGATGGAATTGCGCACCCTGGTATATGGGACTGCCGTTTTGCATGACAGGACTCCTGCCGGAAATCTACACGCAAATGAGATGACAGACCGGCAGGACGGCAGCACGTCACAGGGGTGATATCCCTCCGGTGCGCCGTCAAAACGGTCCGTTCCCGCGATCCCGCACAGATCCGCTCCCAATGCATACGCGATTTCCTTAATCTGAATAGTATCGATCTTTGTTTCTTTCACACACTTTCCTCCATTCTGTTATCTTTTGCCATTGCCGAACAGCACCGGGCGCACGACGCTATGTACGATTCATTCCTATTTATCACACATTTCATCCAATTTCCTTTTCGTTTCATCATCAAAACGAAGACATACAGTTGTCATCTCATCACATCCTTTTTGTTTTATTATGCTGTCAATTGAAGAATATTGCAAGAATTATCATTATTTTTTTCATTTGATAAGAATCCCTCGTTACTTTTCACACAGGATTTAGCATTTGCTGCTAAGTCCGTACGAAAACGTACATGCATCAAGTAAAAATCCATTTGCGAAGCAAATTTTGCATGGATTTTTACCTATTGCCGGGAACGGAATGAACAGTAACATCCCTCTCCCCACCGTCCAGCAGGATAATGTATATGCAAAAATCAACTTCTTACGATAACATATTTACTGTACCATAATCTCTTTGGATCTACCTATTTTTATTTTCGCTTTAACGTTTTTCGGAAAGATTTTCTATCCTCTTGTCTTTTACTGTTTTATATGCTATACTGTTATGCATAACATTATAACAGTATAAACAGTCAGGAGGCGGCTCGTGAAACTCATCATTTCAAATATATCGGGCATACCGATATATGAACAGATCAAACAGCAGATCAAATCAGCAATCATGTCCGGCGATTTACAAAAGGACGAGACACTCCCCTCATTGCGGACGCTTGCTAAAGAATTAAAAATCAGTGTTTTGACTGTAACGAGGGCGTATACGGAATTAGAACAGGAGGGATTTGTACAAAATGTCCAGGGACGGGGCTGTTTTGTCCTGGGACAGGGCTCTGAGCTTTTGCGGGAACAACTGCTCTGCAAGATAGAAAACAGCTTATCAGAAGCAATCAGCGCGGCGCGGGTTGCTGATCTTTCCGAAGAAGAATTGCATCATCTTCTGAGTATCTTAATGGAGGAAAAAACAGATGAATGATTATTTAGAAGTAAAAAATCTGTCAAAGTCTTTTGAGGGTTTCCGGTTACATGACATTACCTTTACATTGCCAAAAGGCTATATTATGGGACTGATCGGTCCGAACGGTTCCGGAAAAACGACCACGATCAAACTCATACTGAATATGTTAAAACGCACAAGTGGAGAAGTGAAAATTTTAGGATTTGACAATATTGCCAACGAACAGGAAGCAAAAAGAAATTTAGGTGTTGTTTTTGATTCCAATTATTTCAGCGATGAATGGAAGATCTCACAGGTGGAAAAGTCTGTATCAGCATTTTATGAAAACTGGAATACGCAAAAATTTTCAGAGACACTGAAAAAATTTCATATCCAGCCCTCTAAAAAGGTAAAAGAGCTTTCCAAAGGTATGCAGATGAAGCTTATGCTTGCCTGCGCTTTTTCGTATGACGCAAAATTATTGATATTAGATGAACCCACCAGCGGGCTGGACCCTGTTTCACGAGATGAACTTCTTCATATCTTGTCGGAATACATTGAAGATGGCGAGCATAGTGTTTTGTTCTCTACGCATCTTACCAGGGATCTGGAACGCGCTGCCGACTACATCACCTATATTCGGTATGGAGAATTATTTTTCAGCGGCGGCAAAGATGAATTTCTGGATCTTTTCAGGATCGTCAAAGGCGGGCGTGAAGAACTGACTGCGGATCTGAGTAAAAAAATGCTTGGTATCAGAAATTTTTCAACGGGATTTGAAGCGCTTGTTAAGACCGAGGATCTGAAGCAGTATGCACACTTAAATGCAGAACCGGCAACCATTGATGATATTGTGGTATTCACCAGCAAGAGAGGAGAACCGTATGAATGATATCTGGAGAGCAGCAAAACTGGATTTTTCTTTAGTAAAGCCCTATGTGAAATCGATATGTTTCACGATGGTACTGCCTGTCGTATTTGCCGCTGTCAACCGTTCTTTACTGACAGGGATCTCATTTGCCATGTGCTTTATTGCCATGACAACGGGATACACCTTTTCTGTAACAGAAAAAAACTCTATGGAACGGCTTTACGGCATTTTGCCGATCCGAAAAAGCGACATGGTTATCGGGCGGTATATTTTTATCATGATCATGGGCATAACTGCACTGATATTTTCTTTAGCTGTACACCCTGTCATATTAACGATTTTGGGAGAAAGCATCAGCGCATTCGATCACATAAGCGCTGCTGTCATAGGGATATTCCTTTTTGCCCTTTATACCGTTTTTCAACTGCCCGGATATTATAAACTTGGTTCCATTAAAGGCAGGGTGTTTATGTATATCCCGGTTGCAGGATTTCTGATCACCCTGCTGTTCCTTACAAAAGTTCCTGTCGGTGAGAGCAGGCTGCTTTTCACAGTGATCCATTCCCCTGTCCTGCTCATGCTATCAACTGTCATTCTTGTGATAGCAATGTATGCTGTTTCCATACGGGTATCTATCCAGATCCTGAAAAATAAAGAGGTGTGAGGTGCGAACATGGATTTTACTGTTTTGATCGTGGGGCTTTTGATCGGTATCGGAATACCGCTTAGAAACAAGGTTGTCAAGGAATATAGGAAAAAGAAGGGGAAAAACCAGCAATCTTCAAAGGCAGACAAAGGAGAACCATCTGCATAAGTATTTGTCCAAATACTTATGCAGAGCGTTCTGTCATTTCCAGCGGTCCAAAAGCAAAAGCAAGCAAATAAAAAAAGTCATTGTATAACGGATTATGCAAAAGATGGCAGGCTGGCGGGATCGTCCAGCCCGCCACGCCTCCTGCATTGGTCAATCATCTTTCAGATGATTTCAGATCCCCCGCTCATCCATGCACTCAAAGCCTGTCTGGTCATCAAGTATGGTGATCGTTACATTCCGGCTGCTGTACTTTGCTGCAATAGAATGCAGCCATTCCAGCATGTCGCTCTCCGTCATCTGCAGAATCTCGTCAATGTCCGAAGATTCCCAGTAGTCCTGTATCTCGCGCACCATTTTGCCGATCTGGCCGTCGCGCTCCCCGATGGTAACTTTTTCCCTGTCCGCTATATGATAGGAAAAACCGTAATCCAGCGAACACCACGCCGTACCGTAACCGCCCTGCGCATACTCCTCTTTGCCGGACAGATGAATGTTGATACAGATATCCTGCTGCGGTTCGCTCTTTTTCAGACTTCTGACATACTCTCCGTTTTCCATGCCTGAAAACCAAGTCGTCAGCTCTACGAAGGATCTCTCCTCGTCCGTCAGCGCAACGCGGTAATCTTCCCAGCCGCGGTCATCACCGATCCTGTCCATCTGCTCATAATTCTCATTGCACCAGTCGAGAAATTCCATATTGAAATCCGCGATCGATCTTTGCCGGTAATCCGGCGTTTTCAGAGTGAACAGACTCCTGTAATCTTCCTCTGTGGCAGGCGTAGTCCGCCTGATCTCCTGAAACGCATTATTTTTATATTCATCTGTCACCGCCTGGCGTCTGCTGGTGATCTCCGCCGCCTCCTGCGCAGTGGCTTCCCGCAGTCCTGCGATCCTGTGGTTCTCATATACCACAAAAAGCTCGACCGCATCTGCAGCGTAGATATTCTCCCCGATTCCTGCATGTTCCGAGATCCAGACGTTTTCCTCCTCGTCGTAGATCCCCCGCACTTCCTTTCCATTAAAAAACATCTTGTAGTCATCTGTATCCCAGTCGTACTCGTATGTCAGGCCAAAGGGCACATAGGGCGCCATCAGCTTCTCCCACTCGTCGCGCCGCTCTTTCTCAGAATCCCCCATCTCATCAACCGACACCCCATTCAGCGGCACATATATATACTCTATATCCACGTGCATCTGGTCACTCGAAACTGTCATCGTGATATTCAGAATGAGTTCGTCGATGTATATCTTCATCCGCTCCTCATCGCGCAGCTCACTGACAGACAGATCCCGCAGGGCATTTCCCATCTCCTTCCCGATCATGTGGCGCGCTGAAATGTACTCCCCCACAGTGAGAACATCCGCATCCAGGATCGTCAGTGTGCCGGTGTACTCCAATGTGGCATTGTCAGACGCGCTGGCAAAGTCCGTCACTGCACCTCCATTAAATCCGACTGACTGCCGTCCTGACAGGATCGGTTCGAGCACATTGTACAGGAAATCATAAGTCTCATTGCTGTCCGTTCCCTTCATGGTCCCATACTTTGCATATATGGCCTCATCCTGGAAAAAGCGGTTTATGACATCATGATACTGCTCCGTGTCCGTTTCTTTCCATACCTTGTCCCGATACGCCGAGATGCTCATTTCCTCATAGCCGTCAAACTTTAGTGCGAGCAGCATTTCGTATTCCTGCTCTGTAAGATCGGTATCTGGAATCGATACTGTTTTTTCCTTTTTATCCGTGTTTTTATTGTCCGCCGCGGAGGTGGCAAACGCCGTCGTCACACTGATGACCAAGATGGCGGCAGCAGCCACTGCCAGCGCAGACTTCTTTTTCGTTTTCATGATCGCTGTGATCCTCTCTTCCATTGCATTCTTTCCTATTTTCGATAACAGACCGCTGCAAAGCGGCGCTACACCACTTCTGGCTGCCTCCATCCGGATCAGCATCAGGGCATACGCCGATCTGGACGACTCTCCCATGCGGCGCACAACGCTCTCGTCACAGGAGATCTCCACATCCCGGCTAAAAAGCAGCCACATGATCCACACCATCGGATTGAACCAGTGAACACAGAGCGCGCATATGACAAGCAGTTTTGTCAGCGCATCATAACGGCAGATATGCACATACTCATGTGTCAGCACATACTGCAGATGCCGCACATCCTCCCAGTCCGTGCCCTTGGGCATCAGTATGACGGGGTGAAGGACGCCATATGTCAGGGGCGTTGATATTCTGTCCGACTGCCTGACGCAGGGACGGCGGCGGTGTGCTCCCAGCCATTTTAGCACAGATGCAGCTTTATTCTGGTCAGACAATATTGGCTTTGGATACTGGCACGACTGCTCCTGCAGCCATCTCTGCACAAATGCATTCTCGACTGGAA
The DNA here is from genome assembly GCA_021770755.1 of Lachnospiraceae bacterium. Classification (GTDB taxonomy): domain Bacteria; phylum Bacillota; class Clostridia; order Lachnospirales; family Lachnospiraceae; genus COE1. The sequence goes on along the minus strand of JAETQI010000065.1, from coordinate 15,872 downwards.
ATGACGTCTGAAACCGAAACCAGAAGCGCAGATAGGATACCACAAAATACAGGGCACAGGCTGCAAAACCGATCATCCAGATCACCCAAAAAATGATATCACTGTCAGTTTTTAGTACTGGCCGGCTGGTTTGTCCCTCATCTGACGCTTCTTTGCCCCCTCCCTGCGATATCGCCATACGCGTACTGTTCGTCCTGTCCTTCTGATTCATATGAATGCCGTCCGGATCGCTATTGTTATCTATACCCTGCTCTGTGTACGCAGCCTGCGCCAGCGGGTCCTGCCCCCGTTCTGCCAGCGAATAAACACTCAGCGCCGACGGGATCGAAAAAGGCACCAGCAGCCTCAGCAGCACGATTCCCCACAGGATCATAAATGTCTTTTTCGGCAGACGGTTGATCGCCAGCGCGCGTATGATGATCACCGCCAGGATCATGACTGCCCCCGAAAAGCTCATCTGCAGCAAACTCATATTTTCCCTCCTCCCACCAGGTCAATCCTCTCCATATGTCTCCACGATCCGCCTTAGGTTCTCGATCTGCCCGGCGGAGAGCTTCTTCCTGCCAAGCAGTGCCGCAAACAGCTTATCCGCAGAACCGTCATAGACCTTGTCGATCAGTTCGTCCGTCTCCGCCTCCTGCACCTTTTCCTTCGGGATCAGCGCATGGCACATGAAATTCGGCTCCGTGCGCTCGATCGCGCCCTTTTTCATGCACCGCTTGATCAGCGTGTAGGTCGTGTTCTTGTTCCAGCCAAGCTCCCTGTTCAGTATGTCCGCAATGTGCTTTGCCGGCACATCGCCGTCCCTCCACAGGACGTTCATCACCTTCAACTCGGAATCAAACAGTTTCGTAGCATCTTCATTCATAATCGACCGCTCCTTTCATAAGACTGTAGTAGTATCTGCTATTAGACTACTACAGTCTTATGATTTTGTCAATACAAAAAAATATTTTGTTGCGCAACTCCCTACTCGATGAAGACGTAAAATATGGAAATTCTAATACGAAAAGTATCACTGTCAAGAAAAGGTCTTATCTGCCGGTTATATCCCTTGATTTTGGAATAACTGCTTCATTTCTTCTGCGGATTCCTGCATTCCCCTTTGAAACCATACCTCAATCCATCCATACAGACTGTATGCTGCAAATGCTTTCGCATAAGCTTCGCTTTTCGGCAAATCTGGTTTTAATTCCATAATCTCCAAAATGACGTCTTTTAACAAATAAATAAGATGCCGTTCATTCAGGAGATGGTAAAAGGCTCTATGCTGTTCAAAATGTTCAAATATCATTCCGATAGCCGAACTGAGGGGAATGCTGTTATTTTTCTCCCAATCGCTTTTCCACCCATGAAACAGTTTATTGATATATGCCTTTAAAATATCTTCCTTGCTGTTGTAATTGCGATAAAAAGAAGCCCGTCCAATGCCTGCATTGTCACATAATTCGCTGATGGAAATATCCTCAATCGCTTTATCTTCCAATAGTGTCAGGAGAGATCCCGTTATATGCTCTGTCACATAACTATTTCTTCCCTCATTGCTCATCGGTGATACAGTTTCCTTGTTTTGTCTCATTTCTTCTCCTCCTGTTGACACATGAAAAAATGCTGATACAATTATATCGGCGATACAAATGTTTCGCAAAATCATAACACACCATATTCAAAAAATCAACCGATCAGAAAAGAAGAAAGGAAAGATAACATGACACTTACACAAAAACGTATTCTTATTTTATTCATCATCATTGTCATAGCAACAATCTTAGGGCGGTTCGCCGTAAGAGCGGTTATGAACCTCCTGCTTGGCGGCACCATGTTTGGAGGCAATTTCCTATGAGCAAAGAAAATAAAATAAAAAAGAAAACAAAAAAGAAAGGCAGCGTTATGTGGGGATTGATCTATGTTTTTACGTTTATCATTGCTTTTAGCGGATCGGTCGCATTTAAGATAAAATATAACCCGTTTGGCAAAGAATTTTCAGTTGACTGGAATGATTCGGTTGGTACGGTACATACGGATCTTTCTTATGGCAGCGGCGAGGCAAACAAATTTGACCTTTATGTTCCAGCAGACGATTCCAGGGAAAATTATGGTTTGATTGTGTATCTTCATGCTGGCGGCTTTACGGGCGGGGATAAGTCGGGCGATGTCGAGATCCTTGAATGGCTCTGCTCTAAGGGGTATGTGACCGCAGGCATCAATTATACCCTATTTAGTGAGAAAAACCCCGATGCAAACGTGTACAGGCAATCCGTGGAAATCAAAGAGAGTATGTCCTATGTGATTGCGGAAGCAGAAAAACTTGGCTACCATATCAATGAAATGTCAATTGGCGGCGGCTCGGCAGGTCATGCTCTGGCAATGATATATGCCTATCGTGATGCAGACGATTCTCCCGTGCCAGTCAAAATGACTTTTGGGGCAGTCGGACCCTCCTGTTTTTATGTGGAAGATTGGATTAACATGGGGACAAATCCTGATAATCCTGTCCCATTTGACCCAAACGGGGATTATCAGGGTATTGCTGATTTACTTTATGTAATGTCGGGAAACGAGATTACAAACAATATGTTTAAAACTGGTGAATATAAAGAGTCAGTGAAAAATATTTCCGCTGAAATGTGGATCAAAGAAAATTCAGTCCCTACTGTCGTGGCGTACGGTTCATGGGATCGGGTACAGCCATTCAGCGCCTCCCTTAAACTAAAGCAGGCGCTGGAAAATAATGGGATAGACCATCAATATTTCGAGATGAAACATTCCGGACACGGTTTACAAAATGACAGCAGGATGTATGCACAATACATGCGGAAAGTACTGGAATACCTTGATACTTATATGCCTGTAAAATAAGAAAATCAGTGAAAGAAAAGGGGATGCAGATTTGAAAAATGTCCAGTCAGAATTTTCCCACACGCTATAGCATTTATCAATGCCTTTTGCCCTATGCCGCCAAGTTTTCTTTGCATTATGTATTGACAAGAAAACTTGGCAGTCATATAATAAGAAACTGTAACGAGATAACATGACAAGATCGATCTGTAGTCGGGGACACCGACAAGATCGGTCAGACTGGAACGAAGAATCGTAAACTGACAACCAGAAAGGAAACGAATCATGAACAGGGAAGAGATCTTATCCAAAAGCAGGGCAGAAAATCAAAATAAAGATATCTACGAACTGGAGATACTGAGACAGGCATCCACATATGCCGTTATCGTGCTCCTCATTCTGGCTACGATACTTTTTACCGCGCAGATCCTTACCGGCGGCGGTATCAACTACGGAATCTATGCCATTGCCTTTTCCGGAAATGCCACGTATGCGTGGGTTAAATATCTGCATTTCAGACAAAGCGCTAAACTTGTCCACGCGATCCTCCTGACATTGTTTGTGACAGCGCTCTGCGTATGCCACATCTACGATCTGGTCACGGCATCCGTGATCCATTAAGGCGGTGGCAGCTTGAACGACAGACTCATCCTCAAAAATCATCTGAAAGAAGCGCGTGCAGAGCAAAAGCTCTCGCAGAGCCAGCTAGCCGAGATGGTCGGTGTGTCCCGGAACACGATCAGTTCCATCGAGACCGGACAATTCTGTCCGACCGCCAAGCTGGCGCTGGTTCTGTGCATCGCGCTGGACAAGAAATTCGAAGAACTTTTTTATTTCTGAACCCTTCCCTCCTCCTTTTAGAGCAAAATTAGAGACAAAACTACTATAATGAATCGCGCAGGGAGACCTTCCCTGCGCATAAAAAGCAAACACATACAAAGGAGGATCTTATTGATGAAAAAGAGAAAACAAAATGTAATCAGACTATTCTGTACGGCATGTCTGTCAGGCATACTGGCAACCGGCTGCGGTACTGCTCCTGTCTCTGCAGACGATCAGGTGGTGGATCTGCCCTCATCCGCTGATTCCGGCAGCACAGCACCCTCACAGCCAGAGACAACACCGGACAGCACCACCGCTGACAATTCCGGTGATACTCCCAATGCAGAGACAACGCAGGCTGACACAGGCACTGATAACACTGACGGGAGATGGCATGTATTTCCTCCCGATGTCGCGGCAGCAGTCGACGCGGACTTTGCGGGCGATGTCCGCAAGATCGGGGAAAACACTTTTTATATCGCGGAAGAACAGGTCATGCTTTTTGAGGACGGCTCTATCGGGAGCAGTTCTCCAGCTTCCAACGTGACAGTTCCCGAGTCCGATCTCATTCCGGTAGTCTATGACGAGACTACCCATTTCTACCTGCGGACAATCTACAACGGAGAGACGCACGAGGACACCGAAGCGTCCTCCCAGGATCTGGCGCTGACACAGTCCGTAGAGCTGAAAGGCAGCTTTGAAAACGACGTCTTTCACGCCAGCGAAGTGCGGATCATAAAAGTTTCTTAAGAGCAGTCCGTGTGAGGCTGCCGCACGAATAAGTATCATCGTGCGGCAGCCTCATCTGCGCATTTACATGGAAAGATTCTCAATACCAGATATTTCTCAGGTGCTCCCCTTCGGTTTCCACCGGGAGTAATCCAGACGGTAATCTCTCTCATACCCGCCGATGTTGTATTTGTTCTTTCTGCCGATCTTCTCAAACAGGGCAAGCACCTCTGTCTTCCACAGATAGATCTGCTCACAGCGTCCGCTCAGTACAAATGCCATGCGGGCGACACCGCTTCCCGATGCGATCATAACCCGCGCGTACGTCATAAGCTGCAGATCCCTGAAACTGTCCTCACCCTTGTTGTGCGCTACATAGGTTATTTTACTGCGCTCTATAAGGTCAAGGCCAAACTCACCTGTGTGTTCCTTGACATACGGGATATTATCAGAAAAAATATAATATCTCTTGTCCCGGTATTCTGTTATCTCCAACAGTTTTCTGATCGATTCGATATAAAAGCCGCTGTCAACATCATACCCCGCGCTGACGAAGTCCCCCAGTCTCATATGAATGACAACCGCGTCGCACCCCAGCATTTCCTGCGCGATCCTGTCATTGACCTCATCAAATTCCGGAAAAACGATATAGTCGCTCCAATCACACCGCTTTTCCAGCAAAAACGATTCCGGACGAACGAGCGTATAATAAAAGCACGGATTAAAATCAAGCTTCCGCCTCAGAACCGTGTAGGGATTTCCGTCTGGTTTCATATGGCTGCACACTTTGTGGCAGAATCTGTACTCGCTCAGTTTTTTCTCCTCCGGCGACACGACCACGGTATCCTCGAGACCATTCTGATACAGGATATCGGGCAGTTTTGATTTTCCGGTTATCTGGCTTTTGAGCTTTGGCGTCAACAGATTGGATATCAGATGCTCTACCATACCCCCCCCCTGGTTTTCAAGCTTTGTGACTTCAAGCCCGTTAAAGCAGACCGTATACAGATAAAATGTGTCATCATAATAAATATCGTATTTTGACCGCAGAAACCCAGCCGCTTTCTCCTCCCCGAGCTTCCTCCCAAATATGTAATAACAGATCTGATCCGACAGGCCGGAACGGATCACACAGACTTTCGTGTTTTTGCGCAGCAAAAAACCAAGGTCACAAACTGCATGAAATCCGGACAGACCGACCTTGTTGTCCGCCAGCGTGATCACAAAGTTTTCGTTGGTCAGAAGATCCGCATAATCGTAGATGCCAAGAGAGTCGGAAAAATCTTTTGCACTGTCAAATCTGATCTTCACAGGGTGATCCGACTGACCGCGCCTTGCCCTCTCGATATAAAATGCATAGCTTGAACACAGCGCGTCAGCCTGTTCGATCGGGCAGACATATCCATTGTCGATAATCTTCACCGGATCAAATCCGCTTCCGATCTTCATATCCACTTTCCTGATAAAATCTTTCTTCGTAAGATCAATATGCAGATAAATATGATTCTCAATACGGATAAAGATGGAATCCGTTTCCTTTACGTTCTTTAAGCCCGGATAGATATAAGGATATTCATTTAAAAATTCTATATTCCGCGCACGCCTCCTGCGCGCCGCCCTGACCGGAAGGCATTCTTCGTTGCCGACCATATTTCTGACTATCCCGCGAAAGGCGTGCTTATCTTCACACCGGAGATACATGACATAAACGGCGATCACATCGTTGATATCAAGTTTCCTATCCTTTGTATATCGCCCGATCATCTCAAAATCGATCTGACCATCATTAGATCGTGATTCCTTCAATATCTTTATGGCATAATCTGATAATGCATGATCCTGTTCCGGCAGCCTGCGACGGGGACTGCAGCATTTGAATTCAGCTATCCTTCCATCGATGACCGCTTCGATATCAGCCGCCAGTTGTTTGTAGAAATCCGAACTTTTTGAGCTATACGGAAACGCACAGTTTTCATTTTTGACTGGTATATAATTATACTGTTCCTCAATACACAGGCAGCGCGTTCTTTCCAGAAAATGATCGTCGATCTCTTCGATCCTGTCCCGGAATTGTGCGGAACGCTCTTCAAAGGGACTGATCTCCTGTGCCTTCATATACCACTGTGCGGCGTTTACCCGCACCAGAATGATATGGTCACTGTCATAGGCAGACAGCACGGCATCGATAAATCGATCATAATGATACTTCCAGTCAAAACCGTTCTCAAACGGGAAATGCTGTACTGCAAAGGTCCCATCCGCCTTTATGTCTGTAATGAACGCGTTCTGCGGATAAGTGTCGGAATAGACCGATTTGTCTTTCACAAAATGTGTATAGCCAAGCGCCGTGTTCATGACCACTATGTAGTCTGTCTCATTTTGATAGCGGACATTTCTCGCATACGGCTGAAGATTGTAATTCTGTTGAAATATCCTGCTGTCCCTTGCGAGCATTGCCGAAAGGTTTTTCCGGATATTCAGCAGCGTAGGCATGGGCATATTGATATCCTGATCGTACTTCTGATACCGCCCGTCATACGTTCCTGCCATCGCCAGCGGACTGCAGCTATTGATGATACAGTCTGAACAGATCCCCGCCATCCTGAGCGGGCGCTCCAGCGCCTCGAGATAATTTGCAATGATCGTCAGTCTTGCCCTGCTGCCCATTCTTACACCTCCTGCCTCATTCAAACAATCTCTCAAACTCCCGCACGCACTCCGCGTTGTAGGCGGCATAGTCGACGTTCATCGGCTTTATTTTATTTTCATACAAAAGCTTCAATCCCTGATAAATGCCGTCCACGGAATCCGCCACGAGCGTTCCGCCGTATCTTTTCATGAAACTGCCTGGTCCGGTGATGTCCGTCGACACGACCGGTTTGCCAAGGATATCCGCCTCTGCCAGTACCAGCCCGAAGCCTTCATAATAGGAGCTTAAGATCAGACAATCACACGCCTTTAGGATCGGATACGGATTCGACACAGAGAGGAGCAGTATGATATGTTCCTCCATATTGCGTGCACAGATCTGATCGTACAGATTCAGGTATCCCCTGTCCCTGCTATTGCCCCCTACGATGAGCAGTACGCTGTCCGGACATTCCGTCCACATTTTGCAGAAGGCATCGATAAGCCGCTCATGCCCTTTCTCGGGAGAAAACCTCCCGATGTTGATAAACTTTCTGCAGTCTGACTGCATGATCTCGAGAAAACGTTCCTTTTTCACAGAGCACTTTGTCGATGCGTCAAACTCGATCTCCTCTTTGGCGCGCGCAAGGATCCGCTCATGATCGATCGTATTTCTGACTGTTGTGATGTTATCTGCCCTGCCGGATATCTGTACAGTCGACGCGATGATATCATCGGAGACGACAGCAACCTTATCATATGTCCGGTACGCATACTGCAGCACATCCATCCGCTGGTTTTGTCTCATGCGGATCTCCCGCGGCATGTCATTGTGCACAAAGATCGCTTTTTTTCCGACAAAACGGCTGTATAACAGGATCACTTCACTCTCATACCCGTTGAACTGGATCACCGTGTCAAATCGTGCGCTGCCGTACGAGCGCAGAAAATCCTGATCGATCCGCCTTCCCATGATCTTCATGTACCACTTCGCAGGTATCAGCTTTGCCCTGTACAGCTCCCTCACGATCCGGTCGCAGACCGTGAGGACCGAATACTCCGCAACTGGAAAGTAATTTACCCCGCTTTGAAATGTCGCAAGCTGCGATGCATTTCTTCCTGCCTTTCCGTGATAAAAAGAGAGGTAGTAATTTCGCTTGCCAAGGTCAATGCTGTTTGTCAGGGAACGCAGCGAAGTCGTGATTCCGTTCTTGTCCAGATTTCCCGCATACATCAGCACATTTTCTTTTCCGTTATCCGGTATGCGCACCGTATGAAGCCCTGTGTCTTTTCCCAGGATCACCCGGTCGCACAGCTTTTTTGACGCATCGATCCCGTCAAACAGATCGAACCGCCTTACAAAATCCGTGTCATCGTAATTCTTGTCCGAGCGGAGCTGCGCCACAAGCGAGGGCACATCATAAACCTGCGGAAACGGCAGACTGTCCATGTCCATATAGGTTCCCCGTTCTCTCAGGTACTCCTCCTTGTCGTATGGAAAGAGAACGATCTTCCTGCGGGTACATGCAAAGTCAAAAAATACGCTGGAATAATCCGTCACCAGTATATCCGCTATGTTCAGGAAATCATATGTCTCATATTTTGCGGGAAATTTTTTAATGTGCTTCAATCCCTTGATCTCCACATCGTTGCCTTTGCGGAGGGCAAACGGATGAATATTGATGTACATAATCTCCTCATCCGTCAGTTGGCGGTCCAGCTCATACAGATAATACATCAGGTATGTGTTGTTTCTGTTGGAGCCGACTTTGGCGAGTGTTCCGCGCCATGTCGGCATGAACGCGTAGATCCGTTTGCCGCAGATGCCCAGCTCTTCCCTGATGCGCCCGCCAGCCTGCCTGTCAAAGAACACCTCATTCCTCGGATACCCGCCAAGGATACATGCGCCATGCGCGATATTTTCAAGCATGTAATCCCTTATCATCACTTCCAGCGTAAACGGATTGGGGTAGAGCAGGTAGTCAGAGACAACAAAATTCTTTTGTGTATTTCCGATAGATATGTCATTTTGTATTTTTCTGCCCAGCGTTTTCAGCGGCGTTCCGTGCCATGTATTGAGATATACCTGTCCTTCCTTTTTGAGAAAATACGGCGCAAATGTGTTGTCGTTGATCAGATACTTCGCGCTTGCGAGCAGCCTGAAATACGCATCTGTTTCGTAGGTTACGATGCTGACACCCGTGATCTGGTACTGCTCAAACATCGCTTTCATGCCGTCTATGTACTTTTGCTGTGCCGAGATATAGAGCCTGTACTTCTGATACTCGTCACAGGACGCCATATACCGGATCATATAAAAAATATTGCCAGTCGACCGCGTTGCCCCCTGGGATTCCAATAAGATAAGGTTCTCGTCGACGGGAAGCTCTTCATAATACTTCACATAATCACATTTTGCCCGCCAGCGTCCGTCCTTTATTTTCCGGATCACACTGCTGATCTGTTTTTTGCTGCTCATTGTCTGCTGCGCCCCTCTTTCTCTCTGGTGCCCTGTTTGTCCATCTTCCCTGTCGTGTTCAGATCATTTTTGATCTGTGTCGTGGAGATTTCGGGCGTTCTTTTCAGGTAGACCACCTCACAGTACGACTGGAGGAAATCAAATCTGCCCTCCCAGTCATCACCCATCACAAAGGTATCGATATGGTATTCCTTTACATCACTGACTTTCTGCTCCCAGTTATTTTCGGGAATGACCAGATCCACATAGCGTATCGCCTCGATCAGTTGTTTGCGCTCCTCGTATGTGAAGTAGCATTTCTTATGCTTTTCTTTCCAGTTGAACTCATCACTGGAAAGCACAACCACCAGATAGTCGCCAAGCGCCTTTGCACGCCTCAGCAAATTGATGTGCCCGTAATGCAGCAGATCAAAAGTTCCGTATGTGATCACTCTCTTCATCTGTACCCTCCTCATCCACCCTCATTTTCGAGAGGATAAAATCTGTTACATATTTTGTCGCACATCCTGTGTCAAATGCGCCCATCTCCCTGTGATGTGCCTTTATGCGCTCCACATCCGCGGTAAAGTCGTGGTTTTCCATGATCGCAAGAAGCTCCTCCATGCATGCTGCCTTCGGGTACGGCATATTTCTTCCTGCCGCTGTCAGTCCCCTCTCCTTCCTGCAGTAGCGCTCCTCGTCCGGCGCATAGACAATGATTGGTCTGTACAAAAAGGAATAATCCCACATACACGACGAGTAGTCAGAGATCAGCAGGTCTGTGTCGATCAGGATCTCCTGCATATTGTCATAACCGGATACATCGATCACATTCCTGCCGCAGACGATCGCCTCCTGTACGAAATAGTGCGCCCTGTACAGTACAACCCACTCGCCGCCGTACCGCCTGTGCCCTGCCTCTGCCAGCTTCCCAAAATCCACTCCGCCTGCAGCCAGCATGTCATGCTCTTCCCGGAATGTAGGTGCATATAAGATCACATTCTTGCCGCAGATACCATAGAAACGCTTCACCTTTCCCCGAAACCGGGTGTCATGAAAGAGAATATCATTTCTGGGCAGGCCGCTCTCCAGAAAGACCGTTCTGTCAAATCCAAACGCCGCCTTCATGTTTTCCGCAAAGAACCTGCTTCCTGCGATCATGTAATCGGGGCTTGGATTCCTGCGCTCAAATATCTTTTCCATGAGCGGATCCTCGAAGGATATCCCTTCTTTGCCCAACTGCTTATAATTGATCCCCCCGTGCCATACGTTGAGATATATCTGTTCTTTACGTTTGATCAGCCCGTGGTACAGGGAATCGTCGGACAGAATGATCCTAGCTGTAAACTGCAGATAAAAGTGCTTTGCCGTATGGTACCGCACCACCTTGATCCCGCGATCGGATGCGGTGACGCAGGTTTCGGGATACTTTGTGATCCAGATGATCTCCATACCGCCCTTTCGGAGCAATTCCTGGGAGACAGCCCTTAGGTTGTCCACATATCCTTTTCTGGTGCATGTGATACAGCATACTCTGTTCTCCTTATACGGCACGAACTCCAGCAGACGCTGACTGGATCGAAACAGGCGGTTTAGTATGTATTTGACGCGCTCCTTCATCCGCCTTGCCGGACACTGGCTCTCAATCTTTGTCATTTGCTTAATCTTTATCCTTCCGGGAAACCTGCATGTTGTTTTTTCTTCGCATATTATAGATTATTTTCTCTTTTTTAGCTATATTTTTACGTTTAATTATGCTTTGAACATTTTCTCATATGCCATCGAGTAGGGAAGAGCCTTCTTCCTCTACTCGTGCGCCGGGCACCCGTCAGCGCATGCTGACAATCTTCCTCTGGGTGCCCGTGTGCATAAAAAGGTGCAGAGTCTGTATAAAACAGACTCTGCACCTTTTTATGATAGATTCCTATGATCAGGCCAATGCGCCTTTTTCAAGCCATGTCCGGTTTTCAGCACTCGTGCCGAGTGCGTCAAGGGCGGCATTGCCCCAATGCCAGTTTATCAACTTTCGCTTTTTATAACCTCTTTTTAGTTTTACCGCGTTGTTGTGATGCGGTAAAGTCCATCCCGCTTCCGGGTCTCTTACAGGAATATGTACTTACAGATAAACAGCACAGCCAGCACATACATGAGCGGCGTCACCTTCTTAGACTTGCCGCAGCACACATTGACTGCCACATAGGAGATCACACCGATCGCGATACCCTCTGAGATGCTGTATGCCAGCGGCATAGCGAGCATGCACAGATATGCCGGGATCGCCTCAGACAGTTCGTCGAAATCAACCTTTATGATAGAGGACACCATCAGAAATCCCACAAAGATCAGCGCCGGAGCTGTCGCAAATCCGGGGATCGCCGTAAAGATCGGCGCGAAGAAGATCGCGATCAAAAACAGGAATCCCGTCACCATAGACGCAAGGCCTGTCCTTGCGCCCGCACCGACGCCCGCAGAGCTCTCCACGAAAGTCGTCGTGGTGGAAGTGCCGAGTACCGCGCCTGCCGATGTGGCGATCGCGTCAGCCAGGAGCGCCTGCTTGATATTCGGAAGCTTCTCGTCCTTGTCGAGCATGTCCGCCTTGGTCGCGACACCCACAAGCGTTCCGATCGTGTCAAACATGTCCACAAACAGGAATGCCAGCAGCACAACGACAAAATTCGCGATGCCCACATTCGAGAAATCACCCACGAAGCACTGGCCAAACGTCTTTGACAGTGCCGTAAAGTCCGTGATCGCAAAGGTCGGATACAATGAATAAAATCCGCCCTCGATATCAACTTTATAGATCCCTAACGCCTGACAGATCATGCCAAGGATCCATGTCACGATGATCCCGATCAGGATAGAACCCTTTACATTGCGCGTGTAGAGCACTGCGATCAGCAGTGTTCCGATGATCGCAAGGAGCGCGCAGATCCCAAGTGTGTGGAATTCTGACGCAAAGCTCACATACGTCGTGAGCGTCGAGTCGCTGTTCACGATCACATGTGCGCCCTGTAAGCCGACAAATGCGATGAAGAGGCCGATCCCTGCGCTGACGCCCTTTTTCAGTCCGCTCGGGATCGCGTTAAAGATCGCCTCCCTGACATTTGTGAGCGACAATATGATAAAGATAATGCCCTCCGCAAACACTGCAAGAAGCGCCACACGCCAGTCATAACCGTAAGCGCCGCAGACGGTAAACGCAAAGTACGCATTCAGTCCCATACCCGGCGCAAGCGCAAACGGATAGTTTGCCATCAGCGCCATCGCCGCCGTGCCGATGAACGATGCCAGACATGTCGCCATCAGCACCGCCGTCGCATCCATTCCCGCCGCGGAAAGCAGCGAGGGATTGACCGCGAGGATATACGCCATCGTCATAAACGTCGTGATACCGCCGATGACCTCCGTGCGCACATCCGTGTTGTTTTCCCTGAGTTTAAATAACTTTTCGATCATTTTCCTATCTCCCTCCTTAGTTATGGATAAACTCTCCGTATCCTTTCACACTGCAAGGTGCAAAAAGACACCGAAAGTCTATTTAGATTACTTCCCTATTGTATCTTGATTTAGCCGCGAAATCAAGCAATAAATTCCTGCAGATCTCTTGAAATGCCAGAGCGTGTTCGAACAGTAACCATACTGCCTGGAATAAAACCAGGCTGGAGGGAAAGATCGCGGGAGCAGTATCATTAATCCTTATCTGAATGACGCGGACACAGTATTGCCCAGAAACCTTTTAAAATTCAATGTCATAACGCGTCCCCTGCGAGAAGAGTACCCCGTCTGTCAGACGGATACACAGGATGCAGGTATTCTCATCATCAAAGTTGTTGTGCCCATTGTCGATCCATGCGGCAAAAGCTTCCCGAAGCTTTGCCGCGATGGCACTGTTCTCATCTTTTCCAAAATACCCGAGGTTCACACCCTTGCCGTGCGCTGTAAACCAGTCGCCTGCGATCGCTATATTGGGATTTTTCCGGAGCTGACGCATTTTGTTTGAGAGCGCATAGGTGATGACATAAAATGCCCCATCTTCATAATACCCGTTGACATAGCGCACGCTGGGCATATCACCGTCCTGCGTCGCGAGCGCGATCACGCTGTCGTGTCCGAAACGCTCGTCCATCAGCTTTTTTGTTTCCTGATTCAATTTTTTCATTTGATACTCCATTTGATATTTTTCCTTTTTCGTTGACAGTTCCTAACTTCTGAACTCATTTGAATACGCAGCACAGCGCCCGTTTTTTTACAGATGAGAAATATCCGCATCAAGATCCGCCGGAACTGTCCCCAGGCCGATCGACTTTAGCCTCTCAAACTCCCATGCATTGCTCTCCTTCGGCGCATTGGGATCAGCCTTGATCTCCCCGATCGCAAGCTGTTGTGTCAGAATGTGCTCCGACAATCCCCGGATCCCCGCCTCTGCCGCCATTGCCGCCCAAAGCTTCGCGACGATCGTGCCGCCGAGATCATTCGTGTGTGTGTAATCCTGACTCTCCTCATCGTGCCTGAAATATTTTTTGGCAGTATATAATCCGAGCGGCTCAAAAAGGTCCGTCGTCGCCGTCCACAGGTCGATGAACGGAACGTGCCCCCACTCCGAGACCTGTTTTACTGCATCGCGGTACTCGCCCAGCAGATTCAGTATTTTTCCATTGTCGTCAAATATGATCCGGTTGATGGGCGCGTTCAGAATGGTCTTCACCGCCCGCCCCCTTGCGTAATCGACAAACCAGCGCAGATACCGCTCATAGCCCCCAAAGGCATCAAGCTCCGGATCCTTCTGGTCATTGTGCCCAAACTCGATCATCAGATAGTCATTCGGCCTCAGCTTGCGCCGCAGCGTCTCAAAATGCAGACGGAATACCTCCTTTGTCGTCGCCCCCGACTCGGAATGGTTCGACACCGCGATCTGGTTGTCCAAAAACATCGGCAGCACCTGCCCCCAGCCGCAGTAGGTCTTCTCAGGGTCGTAGGGATACTCCGCGGGCTGGTCTGTGACCGTAGAGTCTCCGATGATATAGAGCGTCGGGACCTTCACCGGGACATACGACGGAACGACAGCCAGTTCACTGTCGCACACGATATAGATCTGAATGCTGTCGACGGTGTATGCGGCATCTCTGCGAATGTAGTCGCACACATTCACGACGAAAGTGAGCTTCTGCGTCTCACCTGCGCGGATCTTTCGGTCCACAGTCACAAAACGTCTATTCTGACAATATACCGTGTAGACGGTATCCATATGTGCAGTGATCTCCAGTGCCACCTCGTAATTTCCGTTCGCAACGTCTATCCTGATCTCCATGGGTTCTTTTTCATATTTTACCATATCCGGTCATCACTCCTTCCCGCCCGGGTTCTCGATAATGATATTTTCAGAAAGCTGTTTTAGCAGTTCCCTGGTAATGTGCAGGTCAAAATCCTCCAGCGCGTAAAACTTCATTGCCTTTCCGCTGTCAGACAGTTCCATCGTGCTCGTGACAAGCCGCGCCGTCTCCAGCTTCTTCAGATGCATGTAAAGCAGCGGCCTGCTGATGTTCACCAGCCTTGCCAGCTCGCTCACATACTGCCGTCCCTCCGCCAGGATACCGATGATCTTGATCCTTGCGGGGTGGGACAGCGCATCAAAGACATTGACATAATCCTCGTATCTTTTCAGGTTTAAATCTCCAACAAAATTTTCCATAGCTAGATCTCTTCCATCATTTTGTCGATCGACTCAACCTTTGCCCTGACAGTCTGCAGATCCTTTCGGATCTCCGCGTTCTCGCGCCGGATCTCCTCCACAAAGTGATTGAACTTTTCCTGGTCGAGACTGCTGTACCGGGCTTTTTTCTCCGCCCCCTTCACGATCAGATACACTGCAATGATAACGATCGCCCCAACTGCCCCGATCACTGGCATAATATTAAACATAGTCTTTCTCCTTTCATTTTTAATTAATTGTATCATGTGTAATAATATTATTACATGTGGTATGATTTGTCAATACCTATTTATGATTTTATTTGACAAATAACAGAAATATTTATCGCTTATGATTTTATGCTTGCAACCGTATAAGCAGTTCATTGTAAAAGAATACACAATCTTTTCACTATTTCATTAACAATATCTAATTGCAGGTGAAACTTCCGATGTGTTATAATAGATTCACACCAAAGGCAACATGTAAATCAGTGAGAATCTATGAAAAAATAATTGATACTGCTCCTAAAAACTAACTACATCAGATAACCTGCTGATACAATACGGAAAGGAATCAGATTTCGGAAATTGAAAACAGAACACAATGGCACCCGGCATTCTGCAGTACCATGGAACTGGAATTCCTGGAAAATGAGAATGGTCTGGTATATGATCCGGAATACAGCCTGAGCAGGGAACCACT
>JAETQI010000064.1 GCA_021770755.1 Lachnospiraceae bacterium | reverse complement strand
CCAGTGCTAGGCAAAATTTCGACGGCGATGCGGTGGCATCGTCTAGAAATTTTAACGACGCAATGGTGCGAAACAGGTAGTCACAGACTTCAATTTCTAGCCGGATGAAGTACTAGGATCATCTGCGGAACAAGGTTCCAAGGTTCTCCTCATTGAGCTGTGCACCGATCACACAGATCTTCCCTGTGACCTCGGCAGCACCGGTGCGAACATTGCCCTCACCCGGGACATAGTCAAAGTTCAGCCATGTGCCGTCGCCAGCCGGAACCATGCCTTTGGCGCGGAGGATCGAACCGTACTGCTTCTCGTCCTCAAGCGCCTCCAGGATATGCTCCAGTTCCTCCTTGGTGTATGCTGCCGGTGTCTCAAATCCCCAGCTCGCAAAGATGTCATCTGCATGATGATGATGGTGATCATGGTCATGGCAGCCGCAGGTGCACTCCTCGCCATGCTCATGGTGATCGTGTCCATCATGATGATCGTGATCGTGCTCTTCGTGATCGTGGTGGTCATGCCCGCTATGATCATGTCCGTCATGATCGTGGTCATGCGCACTATGATCGTGTCCGTCATGATCGTGATCGCTATGATCATGTCCGTCATGATCGTGATCATGTCCGCAATGATCGTGATGATGATCATGATGGTGCTCATCGTGCAGTTTCGCGACCTCCGCCATAAGCTCCGCCTCCAGATCCTTCGCGTTCTCTATCGTCTCCAGGATCTTCTTCCCGTCCAGTTCTTCCCACGGTGTCGTGATGACCGTCGCCTTGTCGTTATGTTCACGGATAATGTCGAGCGCCGTGTTCAGTTTACTCTCGCTGATATCCGCCGTCCTGCTTAAGATGACCGTGCCCGCGTGCTCGATCTGATTTAAGAAAAACTCTCCGAAATTCTTCGCGTACATTTTGCACTTGTTCGCATCGACAACGACAACGGCGCTGTTCAGCTCCACCTCCGCATCGGTATCGACATTCTGCACTGCCTTCATGACATCGGAAAGCTTGCCCACCCCGGACGGCTCGATCAGGATCCGCTCCGGGTGATAGGTCTCGATGACTTCCTTGAGGGAACTGCCAAAGTCCCCGACCAGCGAGCAGCAGATACAGCCCGAGTTCATCTCCTTGATCTCCACACCGGCTTCCTTTAGAAATCCGCCGTCAATACCGATCTCGCCAAATTCATTCTCGATCAGTACGACCTTGGAGGCGTCGAGCGCTTCCTGCAGCAGTTTCTTGATCAGTGTCGTCTTCCCAGCTCCCAGAAATCCGGAAAAAATATCTATCTTTGTCATTTTCAGCAACCTCCTCGATAGTTTGTTGTCTCTAATTACTTCAAATCTCTAATTTTTTAGTTTATCACAAAACTGTCCGACTTGCCATAAAACAGATATTAAATTTTGATAAATTTTCCTGTCCCTGTCTACGTCAGATACCACTGCAGCTCTGCCGCCGGGATCTCCTCGAAATTGTCGGCGCCTTCGCCTTTCCTGAGATATACATTGCGGATCCCAGCCTGTATGATCATGCGGGCACACAGCGGACACGGTTTTGCCTTGTGCACGGACAGATCGTCAGGATTGACACCCGCTAGATACAGATCCGCCCCCAGTGTCTGTTCCCGCGAACAGTTCAGCAATGCGTTCGCCTCCGCATGGACCGCCCTGCAGATCGCGTATCCTTCCCCCTGGTGCATGTCCAGCCTGATCCGCGGGCACTCCCCGATATCGCAGCAGTTCTCAAAACCCCTGGGCGAGCCGTTGTAGCCCGTCGATATGACCGCGTCGTCCTTGACGATGACCGCCCCGTATTTCCGCTTGATGCAGGTGCTCCTGTATGCGAAGTTCTCCGCACAGTTCAGATATGCATCTATTTTTGAGATCCTTTTATTCCCTTCCGGTTTAACCATGTTTCCTCCTTCTGTTTTCCATACGTTCCCGGATCACCAATCAGTCCTCCCGATTCGTGATCATCTCATATTCCGCCGCGATCAGTGACGGCGGAATACTGTATGTGACCTCCGCCTCCCGCCGCTGTGCTTCATCCGGCACCTCGCCGCCGGAGATCATGCCGATCAGGTGTCCGCCCTCATCGAACACACCGCCGCCGGACATCCCGGCTCTCGAAAAGCACGCTGTCACCAGCACATGCGTGTTGAACAGGGGCACAAACGCAAGTCCTGTGACATTTCCGGCCGAGAGGCTGGCGGTATGCCCGTCCATCAAAGCCCCTACCTGCAGAACGCGCCTGTCAGCGTACTCTGAATGAAATGCCGCCCTCGCCTCCTCCGAGTCTGTCTCATACAGGACAGGCACCGCCTCATAGATCTCACGCAGCATGTGGTCTGTCACATCCGCCTCCTGTATCCTGACAAATCCGATATCATACTGTTGGGAATATCCGATCACATCCGCAGTTACGGATGCTCCGTTTCCAAAAACAATAACCGCTTCCACATCTTTCATCAGTATATGCCTGTTAGAAGCGATCACGATCCCGTCGTCGATCTTCCATATGATCCCGCTGCCCGCAGCGTCTTTCGCGCTGACCTTTACGATACTCCGCTTTGCCAGTTGATATACAATCTGCATGCCTATATCCTCCGAATCAAATTCTCTCTCTCCTGCCCCCCTCATTCCGGCGGTCTGTGCCATCCTGACCACAGTCTGCTCCGATACGCAGGATACCACCGCAAAACCATATCCTTGCAGCCATGTACTCTGTCTTATGGCACCTATTACTAAAAAAATACTTCCCAACATCAGTATGCCCCAAAAAAGAGCTAAAATTTTTCTATTGATCATATATCTTCCCAAAAACGAAATTCCAGCATAGCCGCGAACCATGCTGGAATCATTTGATCGAGCAGGGAAGAACCGTCTTCCACTGCCCGTGTACAATCGAGCAGGGGAGAACCTTCTTCCACTGCTCGTGCGCCGGGCGTCCGTCAGCTCTGGCTGACATTTTTCATCTGGACGCCCGTGCGCATAAAAGTAACACTATTCTGCCGGAACCTGCACGGCAGGCTGCTGTACAGGCGTTCCATCCGGGTTTAACAGTCCCGCCTCAATCCAGAGCTGTATCTGCTGTTCCGGCGTCAGCACAGGATCAGCGCCCTCCCCGGGATCTGCCGGATCCTGTTCCGGCGGATTCTGATCCGTCACCTCCTGTCTCGGAACAGACGTCTGTCCTCCATACACGATGACCGGCTCCCCTTTTTCCACATATTCATAGATCACTTCCGCTTTTTTCGGCGGCAGGTTCACGCAGCCGTGCGAACCGTTTCTGAGATAGATGTCTTCGCCAAATGAACTTCTCCACGAGGCGTCGTGCATCCCCACATTTCCATTGAAAGGCATCCAGTAATCCACATGGGAAGTGTACGTCGCACCGCGCAGCGTCGCATTGCGCTCCTTGTATGTGATACCGTACACGCCGATCGGTGTACTATATCCCCTACTGACATTCCCGGATACAAAATCCGTCTCCTCCACCATCTCGCCGTCCTCATAAACCCACAGATGCTGACTGGTCAGATCGATCTCCACGTACGTATCTCCGATATCATCCTCGCCAAACTGTGCCGCCTCCGCGTGATAGACCGGCGTCCGCTCGCCGCTCTTCCCGCTCTCGATCTGCTCGATCAGCGCCTGGGTCTCCTCCGGCCGGTTCATCCACCAGCCATATGCGCCTTCCTTTATCGTGATGACTTCGCCGCCAGTCGTCCGGAATTCCCGCTTCTTTCCCCATGTGTCATATTTGCGCGCCAGTCCGTTCACGTACTCCCGCACAAGTTCGGGATCCAGACTGACCGCGCCGCCGTCCGCCGTGATCCAGTCCTTGATGGTATTGCCGTCAAGCACCTCCGTCTCCTCGCCAAACAGATATGTAACCGTAACCCCTGTAAAGCGGTTGCGATCCTCACACTCCCTCTGCAGCGCGCGGCTGTTCGACGTCACTTGCGCACTGGCATAGCACTCTTTCGCATCCAGATCGACCGACTCGTCCAGAAGACTGATCGCCTCCTCCACCACGCTCTGGATCTTCTCCCGGATCGGAACCGTCCCTTGCTCCTCCGGAATGATCTGATATCCGTTTTCCGTGTAATCGCTCAGATATGCATCCTGCGGCTGTCTGATATTATCCGACTCAAAAAAGCTTAATGTGTCGATCTTTTTGTCGAGTGCCTCCTTGGAGTATGTCACCATCGTATTGATCGTATATTCCGTTTCCCGAAAGACTGACGCGGGCCACAGCAGCGCTTCCTGTCCCTGCATAATATCCTCAAACTCGCTGCCAAACTCTACCCGGAGCGCGATATCCGCCGCCGTGATCGTGTCCGAAACGCCATCCCGCCCGTCGATCCGCAGCACATACTGGCTGGAAGTGTCCAGAAAACCATTCTCTACAGAGTTGACTGCGCTGACAGAATAATTTTCACCGTTGATGATCGTATTAAAAAAGAAATGTTTTGTAAAAAACAATGCAAGCCCCAGATAAGCCACTGCCGCTGCGGTGACCACTGTGATCAAAATATACAGTATCCTTCTCTTCGTTTTGCGCATATCGTACCCCTAACCAAATACAATATTTTAAAATCTGCCGGCAACCGCAGCGATAAGCCGGGTTATGTCAGCACTGCCGTTTTCACGACAGCACGAATGATCATCTATCTAGGACTGACGTCGCCGTCAGCCTCAAGCGACCTACCTGGGAACAGGCCGGGCAAGCCTGTGGTTCCCTGTTTGGTCTTGCTTCGGATGGGGTTTACATGTGCCCTCCGCGTTACCGCGGAGGCGGTGGTCTCTTACACCGCCCTTCCACCCTTACCTCTGTGCTTTCGGACAGAGGCGGTATATTTCTGTTGCACTGGCCTTGGAGTCGCCTCCACCGGACGTTATCCGGCATCCTGCCCTGCGAAGCCCGGACTTTCCTCACCTTACCGGATGAACCGGTAAGCCGCGATCATTTACTACAGTTGCCGCACCCTATCGTAACACATTACTTTCGCTTTTTCAAGTGTTGTTTTGGGTTTTATACCTTAAAGCAGCTTCCGCCCACGAACTCCCGCACGATGGAATTTTTAGGAAGCTCCTCCGTGCCCACTCCCAGAAAATAGCTGAGGAATTTCAAAAGCCGCACCGCCTCAAAGTACTCCGGCTCCCCCTTCTCGATGCTGTACAGCAAAGGCTCCGCAAACGGCTTTAACACCGCAAGCTCATAGATCAGCGCCGAGTTGAA
Source organism: Lachnospiraceae bacterium (assembly GCA_021770755.1). Lineage (GTDB taxonomy): Bacteria > Bacillota > Clostridia > Lachnospirales > Lachnospiraceae > COE1. The sequence goes on along the minus strand of JAETQI010000064.1, from coordinate 17,864 downwards.
CATGGCGTCCGCGCTCTCCTGAAACGGAAAGATATTCTCCGTCTCGCCGTTTCGCACCGAGGGCCACATCCGGATCGTGCGCTTTGCCGTCGCGCCCCTTGTCCGCGCATCCCGCACAAGACGCCTAAGCAGCCTGCCGTCCGTGGTCGGGATCCGGTTATGTTCATCGACGTTCAAGGTCGTGAGCGCGCTGATGTAGATCTTGTATTTGCTCTCAGCCGGAAGCGCGTAGGACATCTTGTCATTTAACCCGTGGATCCCCTCGATGACCAGGATGTCATCCGGTCCAAGCTGCTTGAAATTGCCTTTGTACTCGCGCTTTCCTGTCACAAAATTAAAGGTCGGAAGCTCCACCCGCTCGCCAGCCAGCAGCGCGCACATATCCTCGTTAAACTTCTGCGTGTCGATCGCCTCGAGACACTCAAAATCATAATCGCCGTTTGGCTGCTTTGGCGTCTTCTCCCGGTCGACAAAGTAATCATCCGCGGCGATCGGATGCGGCGTCAGGCCGTGCGTCCGAAGCTGCACCGACAGTCTGTGGGAAAAGGTCGTCTTTCCCGACGAGGAAGGTCCCGCGATCATGACGAATTTGACACCGCCGCGCGACACGATATCGGACGCGATCTCGCTGATCCTGCGCTCCTGCAGCGCCTCCTGCACAAGCACGAGCTCGTTAAATCCGCCTTTGCGTATCTGGTCGTTTAAGTCGCTCACCGTGTCGACCCCCAGCTTTTCTCCCCACTCTGATGCGATCTCCATGGATCTAAAAAGCTTGGGCAGCGGCTGGAATTCCTCCAGAACGGTCGGGTCTTTCTTGTTTGGCAGGATCAGCACCAGCCCATTCTCATATTTCTGCAGGTCAAAATATTTCACATAGCCGGTACTTGGGAGCATGAATCCGTAATAATAATCATAGTACCCGTCAAGGTTATAGACATTGACCATAGAACTTCCCCTGTAGCGGAACAGGCGCACTTTATCCGTCATCTTCTGCCGCTCAAAAAGAATGTTTGCCTCGTCGATCGGCATCGACTTCTTGATCACGCAAAAATCCTTGTCTATGTATTCCTGCATCTTTGCCTTGATCTTCGCTACGATCTCTTCCGTAAATTCAAAGTCGCCTTTTTTGGCACAGTAGTAACCGCTTCCGATGGCAAATTCCATCTTGATCTTCTCGATCTTATCCATGCCGATCACGTCATTGATCGCTTTCATCAGTATGATCGTCGCAGTGCGGTTGTATGTCTTGTGCCCTGTGTCGTCCGCCAGTGTCAGAAACTCCACCGTGCAGTCCTGATCCACCTTCTTGAACAGCTCCTTGATCTTTCCGTTTCTGACCGCCAGCGCGATCTGATAGGGATAATCCTTCTGATAAACACCGGCGATCTCACCGAAAGTGATCCCCGCCGGATATTCCCTGGACTTTCCGTTTACCGTCACCACAAAGCTCTGCTTCTTCTCGCTGCTTCTATCCATCAAAATTCCCCTTTCTCTACACTACTATAAAAGGCTCCCTGATCTCTGCCTTGTCAATCTGCAACCCTGGCAGCTCTCTTTTCATAAATTCTTCCATATAAGATATGAAAAGCTTCTCGATGCCATAATGCCCCGCATCGATCACTGCCATTCCCTGCGCCACTGCGTCGATCCCTTCATGATGACCGATATCTCCTGTGATCATCACATCTGCGCCTGCGCGCAGGGCATCCTGTATGTAACTGCCGCCGGAACCGGGCATCACTGCCGCTGTCTCAACGATATCCCCCATGTCGCCAAACACCCTGACATTCGGCACATGAAATTTTTCCTTCACAAATCCGGCAAGCTCTGCCACACTCATGCATTTTTTCAGTCTGCCGACCCTTCCGCAGCCCTCTTTGAACAGGTCACCCTCGATATTCTCCTCGTAAGTGACGTTCAGTACCTGCCGGTCCTGCAGGGACAGCTCGTCAGCAGCCGCATCCGCCATTCCCATCACGTCAAAATTCGTGTGCATGGCGTAATAACTGATATCGTTCCGGATCAGTTCACAGACGCGTCTCCCGATAAAGTCATCCGTGTTCACCCGGCTCATCTTCTTAAAGATCAGCGGGTGGTGGGTGAGCAGCAGATCCGCCCCGCGCTGCACCGCCTCCTCGATCACATCGTCCGTCGCATCGAGCGCGATGTATACTGATCGGACTTCCTTTTCGCGTCTGCCCGCGAGCAGACCGATATTATCCCACTCCTCCGCATATGCCGGCGGGGATAAAGACTCCAGTTTCTCGATGATCTCATAGCATTTCATAAGTATTCTCCTATTTAAAATAGCAGTACAGGCAGAACACGACGTCACTGAGCTTCTCGTCAAGCTCCTGCACGCGCCGCTCCTGTCTGTCTGTCAGCGGACTCTGGCCAAGCAACTGATTCCTGATTTCCTCAAGATTCGCCTTCTGCCACAGCAGATACCGCCTTAAGACCGGATGCGCCATTGTCAGAAGACATGGACCATATGTATCATGAACCCTCGTGAGCCGCTGTGCCTCTCCCATCGATATCTCCGAGATATTAAACGGCTGTCTGCACGCAGGGATCCCGTTTATGTACACCCCGCTTTTTCTGCATTTCTGTTCCAGGTTCCCGCTGATCTGCCATTCCAGCTTTCCAAAAGCGCCGGGGAGTGCGCGCATCATCGGATAGTACTTGCCATCTTCATATATGATGTCTTCCTGCTCGATCAGATACCCCTTTTTTCTCAGATAGCTGCGCACCTCGGAAAGCTCTGACTGGGGCTGCAGTACGACCTGGCGCATCGCGCCGATCAGTTCTTTTCCCCTCTCCAGGATCGATATGACCAGCTTCCCGCCCATGCCGGCGCAGATGATCCCCTCCGCCTCCCCTTTTTCAAGGGCGCTGACACCGTCCGACAGTCTGGTCTCTATATAATCCTGCATGCAGTAATCCGCTATATTGTGCTTTGCCCTTTCCAGCGGCCCGCTGTTGATGTCCATCGCGATCACATGCCGGCACACGTTGCTCCTGACAAGCTCCATCGCGACATAACCGTGATCACAGCCGATATCTGCTATACTTTTGCAGGGCTGCACCAGTCCGGCAACAGCCCTCATTCTATCCGATAACAGCATCTGATCATTCTCCTAATCCAAAAAATCCTTCAGTTTGCGGCTCCTTGAAGGGTGGCGCAGTTTTCTGAGTGCCTTCGCCTCGATCTGCCGGATACGCTCTCTCGTGACGTTAAACTCTTTGCCGACTTCCTCGAGCGTCCGCGCCCTGCCGTCATCGAGACCGAAACGGAGCCGCAGAACCTTCTGCTCCCTGTCCGTCAGTGTGTCAAGCACCTCTACCAACTGTTCTTTCAACAGGGTAAACGCCGCGGCATCGGCAGGCACAGGAACATTGTCATCCTGTATAAAATCTCCCAGATGACTGTCCTCCTCCTCGCCGATCGGTGTCTCGAGCGATACAGGCTCCTGTGAGATCTTGAGGATCTCGCGCACGCGCTCTTCCGGCATGTTCATCTCCTTTGCGATCTCCTCGGGAGTCGGTTCCCGCCCAAGCTCCTGGAGCAGTTGTCTGCTCACGCGGATCAGTTTGTTGATCGTCTCGACCATGTGGACCGGGATGCGGATCGTCCGCGCCTGATCCGCGATCGCCCTCGTGATCGCCTGGCGGATCCACCACGTCGCGTATGTGGAGAATTTGTAGCCTTTTCTGTAATCGAACTTCTCCACCGCCTTGATCAGTCCGAGATTTCCCTCCTGTATCAGATCGAGAAAGAGCATCCCGCGCCCGACATAGCGCTTGGCGATGCTCACCACCAGACGGAGATTTGCCTCGGCAAGCCTTTTCTTGGCTTCCTCATCCCCAAGCTCCATCTTCTTGGCCAGTTCGATCTCCTCATCGGCGCTCAGAAGCGGCACTTTGCCGATCTCTTTCAGGTACATCCTGACCGGATCCTCGATACCCACGCCGTCTGGTACGGACAGATCGATATTCTCCACATCCATCTCTTCGTCATCCACCAGGAGCAGATCATCGTCAGGCAGATCGTCGTCGTCATCTGTAATGCGAAGCACATCCACGTTATTCTGTTCGAGTGTCTCCAGGATCCGCTCAAACTGTTCTTCCTCGAGCGGCATATCCTTGAAAAAATCGCTGATCTCCTGATATTCGAGCACATTTTTCTTTTTCTTTGCCATCGCCAGGAGTTCTTTTAACTTCGCTTCAAATTTTGCTTGTGTGTTTTCATCCATTCTGGTCAATCCTCCATACCATATTATTTTTATCCTTATTTTATAGAAATATTCGTTTTGGCAAGTTCTTCCAGCGCTTTTTTTCCCTCGATCATCCTGCTCATCGCCAGAATGTCTCCGCCGGACCGGCTGCTATAGTACTCGTAACTGTTCTTCTTCACGCTGCGTAGGATATCGTTGAAGGCTTTCTCCCTTGCCTGGTCACTCTCCAGCTCCGGGAGTGTCGTCGTAAAGAGCGACGCCGCCTCGCTCTGATCCTTCTCATCCTCAAACATATTGATGATGCCCGCCGGATTGAGCTGGTTCTTCTCGATGTCCTCAAACATGCGCTTCGCAACCCTGCTGTAAAGCTCCACGGTAAAATCCTCCGGCGCGATATAGTTCCTGATCTTCGCGTAGAGATGCGGTGCATCCGTCAGCCATGTGAGCAGCAGCCGCTGCGATTTCCTTGCATTCTCCTCGGGGGTGTTTTTATTTCTGCGCTGTATCCCCGACTTCGGGCGCTCGATCTGCACCGCATATCCGCCCGTCTTTGCCGCCATGTTCACGACCAGTTTCTTTAGATTTTCTAACCCGATGTGGTATTTTTCCGCCACCGCCTCGAGATAGTTTTCGCGCTCCACATCCTCGCCAAAGTCGCAGAGCTTCCGCGCGATCTGGTTGTGAAAGTTCGTCTTTCCCTCCGGATCGCCCAGGTCAAACTCCCGCTCCAGCATCCGGATCTCAAACATAAAGGAATTTTCCGCGTGATCGATGCGGTCCTGAAAAGCCTCCTGTCCCAGATTCTTGATAAATTCATCGGGATCCTTGTAGGGCGCCATGCTGATGATCCTGCCTGACATTCCCGCTTCGCGCAGGATCCGGATCGCCCGCAGCGCCGCCTTCACGCCCGCGCCGTCACTGTCGTACGCCAGAAGGACGTCCTTTGTATATTTTTTGATCAGTCCCGCCTGACCCGGCGTAAACGATGTCCCGAGAGACGCCACCGCCTGCACAAATCCTGCCTGATGCATGCTGATGACATCCATGTATCCCTCACATAATATAATATTCCCTGTTCTGGCAGCGCGCGCATAATTCATGCCGTACAGATTCCTGCTCTTGTCAAAGATCTCCGTCTCCGGCGAGTTCAGATACTTGGGACCGCTGTCCGCGTCGCCCATGATACGCCCGCCAAAGCCGATGACGCGGTGATTGATATCCTGGATCGGAAACATCACACGGTTCCAAAACTGCGTCGTCGTTCCCCTGCGCTCGTCTGTCCTGGCTAGTCCCACATCGCGGATCAAATCGTCCGTGTAACCCTTGTGACGCAGATACGCCAGCAGCTCCTCTCCCCTCGCCGGCGCGTATCCCAGCCCGAAATTCTTGCGCGTCTCGTCGGAGAGCCGACGCTTGTCCAGATATTCCTTCGCCTTTGCCCCGCGCTCGTTCCGGAGCATGACATAGTAAAACTTCGCTGCCTCCTTGTTGACCTCCAGCAGTCTCATCCGCCTGCTCTCGCGCCGCCTTGCCTCCTCGGAGTACTCCGCTTTCGGAAGCTCCACGCCCGCCTTCTCCGCGAGCATCCGAAGCGCCTCCGGAAACGTGCAGTTCTCGTATTTCATCACAAAAGTGATCACATTCCCGCCCTCTCCACAGCCAAAACACTTGTAGATCTGTCTGGCGCGGTTCACGGAGAAGGACGGTGTCTTCTCGCCGTGAAAGGGACAGCAGCACATATAGTTGCTGCCCTTTTTCTGCAGTGACACATAACCGGATATCACATCAACAATGTCACTCTTCTGTCTGACTTCCTCGATCAGTTCCTCCGGATAATACATCGATATCCAACCCGCTTTCTCTTTATCCTAAAACGCTCTAATATCCCATCCAAAATTTCGGTATATATATTTCTTCATACAGAGAGATCGCAAATCTGTCCGTCATCGTACTGATGTAGTCGCACACGACCTTCTCGCGCGGTTCTCCCTGCAGTCCCAGCTCCACAAAAAACTTCGGCAGCGCATCCGTATGCTTCATATAATACTCATACAGCGTCTTGACCAGCGCGACCGCTTTATTTTCCTCACACTTTGCCACCGGATTGCTGTAGACCTTATCATACATGAATCGGCGCAGATTGCGCATCCCAAGCTCCACGTCATCGGACATGCGCACATCATCTGTTCCCTTGCTCTGCGTGACGATATCATGTATGAAATTGTTGAGACGCTCCCTGGGGCTGTAGCCGATGATCTCCCCGATCTCCCGCGGGATATCCCGCTCTCTCAATATGCCCGCCCTGACGGCATCGTCCATATCGTGATATGTATACGCAATCTTGTCTGAAAAGCGGACCACCTTGCCTTCCAGCGTTGACGGCATGCTTGAAGTCTGATGGTTGCGCATCCCGTCCCGCACTTCCCATGTCAGGTTCAGTCCTTCTCCGTCCTTCTCCAGCAGCTCTACAGTGCGCACACTCTGCTCATTGTGTTTGAATCCGTAAGGGCAGATCTCATTCAGGGCTCGCTCCCCGGCATGTCCAAAAGGCGTGTGCCCCAGATCATGCCCCAGCGCGATCGCCTCCACCAGCTCCTCGTTTAGCTGCAGCGCCCGCGCGATCGTCCTCGCATTCTGCGACACTTCGAGCGTGTGCGTCAGCCTTGTTCTATAATGATCGCCCTCCGGCGACAAAAAAACCTGTGTCTTATCCTTGAGACGCCGAAATGACTTGGAATGGAGTATCCTGTCCCTGTCCCTCTGAAACACAGGTCTGATATCACACTGCTCTTCCTCCCTGTCCCTGCCTCTTGATCTGGCACTGAGTGTGGCATATGGACTCAGATACTCGCTCTCCCACTGTTCAAGGTTTTCCCGTATCGTCATGTTGATCCTCCGCTAAAAAGAATACTTTCCCTATTTAACATATTCCACGCGGATTCCCAGATTCCTTTTTTTCTTTTCGTTTACTGATATTTCTACAGATTTTTGTGAAATTCCAGCTCAACGTAATCCCCCATGGCATGTTCCGCCTCCATAAAAAGGATCAGATGATTGTCCCTGATCGCCGAGTACCCCGTCGGGATCATTTCCAGGTTCTCCAGATCGATATCGTAGTCGAGCAGCATCACGGCGTAGTCTGTCATGGCGCCATTGTTTAAGTACGCTGAGAAATCTCCCATGTCCACGCCTTCATTGATGATCGTGTATCCGTCGGAAAGCTCCAGACTGCTCACGACCAGAGCCATGTCCGCAAAATCCTTTAGCCGGACATTCTTTCCGGTATTCAGATCTATGTTCAGCGTCCTGACGATATTGTTGGGGTACGCGCTGTTTGCATAGAACGATGTCCCCCTGAAAATAAAGGAAACAATGCCGCTCCCTTCCGTCGCCGTCTCGAATGTCAGTTCATAAGAGATCACATTGTCCGTGGAAATATTTCCGACAGCCGCTGCCCTGATCTTTTCATTGAGCGCCTGCTGTTTTCCTTCGTCGGACATACCGGTCAACTGCGGATATTCCACCCTGACCGCACCCTCCTCGTACACAGCCGATCCTATCTGATAGGCGACAGCATTTTCTCCTGCGGTGCGGTCCGCATATGGAATGACCTGCTCTGTCTCTGCCTGTATCTCCGTCTCAACCGTGCCCGCTGTCTCCGATTCCGCCGTTTCTGTACCGGCTGCCCCAGGCTCATCGCGCACGATCACCTGTGACTGGTCCCCGCGCAAGATCGCGTCGTAATCCTCCACAACCGGCTCCTTATTGTTGTCCGCATTCCCTCCGCAGCCTGCTGCCATCATCATGATGATGGTGAGAAGGCTGATGAAGCGTATGTACTTATTCATATGATTCCCCTTTCTATTATTTTAATTCCTTTTTCTGTTCTGATCCCCATCATCAGACGCTCAGAAAACGCTAAAGCGGTCTTGCGTGTAATAAAGGAACAGATAAAAAGTTTAGAAAGAAAAACCCTGGTAAACTTTGAATTTACCAGGGTTAAGTGCGGAAGATGGGACTTGAACCCACACGTCGTATCCGACACAAGATCCTTAGTCTTGCCTGTCTGCCAATTCCAGCACTTCCGCGAACAAAAGTTATTCTATCGCATATTTTTCCTTTTGTCAACTGTTTTTTCGCAAAACCATCAAATAGGCATCATCTACAAATTTTACGACACAATGCTGCAAAACAGGCGGTTCATGGATCCGATTTCTAACCGGATGGGGTATTAGAACGGAGCGAACATTAATATCCCATCCAGGATCGTTGATGCCTTTTCAACCCAGCCCAATATCAGATCCAGACCTTGAACGCAAAAGTCAGTCAATCCTGAAACTACGTCAAATCCACTGTTTCCGGTTGCCTGACTCCGGAACTGTCTAAGCCCTGCCTGTGCTTCGATCACCTTGATCTGTATTTCTCCATAACCACACTTTTCAACCGCCTCCTGCATGATCTCTTCTGCCATATCCGTTTCGTCCATAGCAGTATAAACCTCTGCCAGTCCTATATATGCCTCATAATTTCTGTCATCCAGACGGATAACCTCTTCAAACACGACTTCCGCCTGCTCATAGTTCATCTCCGAGAGATACTTATATCCCAGATCTAATTGCTCTGAATGTTTATCTGCGGATACTTTACCATATGCATAAATATTCACACCCCACAAAATGGCAGCCGCAATCATTCCACCAATTAGGATCCTGCCCAATTTTTTCTTCATAACGCTGTTATCCTGTATATTTATCCTTCCTCATATGCCTTGATCAACACAACTGTTATATTGTCTCTCTCTCCGCGTACTTTAACTAACGAAACTGCATTGATCAGACACTTTTTAATAGAAGACTGATCCACCAGCAATTCGGGTTTCAACAGCTCCTTTATCTCATGATCTTCCAGTTCATGTACAAAACCGTCTGAGCAGAGGAAAAATACATCCTCTCCCTCAACATATCCGCCTTTATATACGATCTGCAGACCCTCTGACATGCCAATACACTGCAAAATAATATTGCGACGTTTATCGTGCTTTGCCTCGCTCCTTGACAGTCGTCCTGCTTTTATTTCCCGGGCAACCACACTCTGGTCTTCCGTCAATTGACATAATTCCCTGCCAATACGATAAGCTCTGCTGTCGCCGATCTGAGCTGTTATATATCTCTGATTCAATATGATAAGGACTGTTAGCGTTGTACCTGTTTTAATCCCCTTTTCCTGTGCATATTCCCAGATCATACGGTTTTGTTTCTGGATGCACTGCTCGATCTCTCCTTGCAGATACTCCATAAGCTGCTCTGGTTCCTTGCCATGAACATTTCTGCTTATCGTATAATCAAACCAATGGTTTAATGCCTGAATCGTACTCTTGCTGGCATAATCGCCTTCCTGCAGACCTCCTACGCCGTCACATACGGCTGCCAGTATCAGGGAGTGCCTGCCGATCTTCATCATTCTGACACAACATGCATCCTGGTTGACTTGTCTGCAAGTACCGATATCAGAGTGCATTTCCGAAATAAATTGCAGCGTAGAACCTGATACCAGAACCGGCCCGGCATTCTCATTTTTTATCTTTATCGTCTTTTCACTCATTTTCTGCTCCAGTGACATTTCCTAAATCGGCATGATCTCAACGCTAAACTCTACCTCGCCTAGTCTGATGGTATTTCCAGAAACAATCTCCATCTCACCCTTTACCATTCTTCCCTCCAGATATGTATGATTCGCAGAATTCATATCCCGAATATAAAACCGGTTATTCTTTATATAAAACTCACAATGGCGGCCAGAGATCGTCAGATTGTAATCAATTGCGATCTGAACCATATCGACATTTCGTCCAACCACCACATGTTCATCCATAGGATACCTGAATATTTTTTGTGGATCGGACATATCCCTGAGGATCAGAAGATACCTCCCGGCCAAGATCATCGTACCATTTTCTTCCACCTCATTCTTGTTATCAATATCTTTTTCTTTAGGTTTTTCCTTCCCTTTTTTCTTCTCTTTTTTCTTCTTTGCCTGATAGACGATCAGACCAACGACTGCTGCGATCAATACGATCACTCCTATGATCATATTCGCGTCAATATGTCCTGTCCTCTTCTCTGGCTCTGGTATAGTTTCCGGCTCTGGTTCCGGCGCAGGTATGGACTCCGGTTCTGTTTCCGTTTCTGTTTCTGTCTCTGTTTCTGTCTCTGTCTCCGGTTCTATTGTAGATTCTGTTTCCTCCACCAGACCAAACGGCATTGACACGGCTCCCGTCAATTCTATATCGCCGTCATTCGTATGAATTTCTAACAGGATACTCCTTTGTTCCCCATCCATCACATTTGTTGGAACTGTCATTCTAACACCAACTATCTTGGAAAGATCATGGATCTCTTCCTCAATCTTGTGAATGTCCTCAAAATCTTCTATTAACAATTCCTTTCCGCCTGTCGCGCGTGACAGGGCAAACATATTTTTTAATTCATTGTCATTTTCCTTGTACTTATGTCCGATCGTATATACCGGTCTGGATATCTCACGTAATCTTGCTGTCAATTCTTCCTTTGTGACACCGATCGCCTTATTATCTACACCATCTGATATCACAACAAATCTAGTATACTCCACATCCTTTTCTATTTTGTCCAGTAACTGAAACAGGTGATCCGTCAGATATGTATCCTGATTATGAAACTCTATCGCATCGACCAACTGTATCATTTCATTAATATTATTTGATCTCTCCGCCAGAAACTGGATCTCCTCGCCAAATACTGCAAGGCTGATCACTTCATTCTCTGGCAGCCCCTGGATATACTGCTTTATGATACTCTTTATTTTTTCACGATTTGTCTCCGTGATCGACAGCGAGTTATCCAATAAGATGACCGTATGTATGGAGATATCTTCAGCAGGAACGATCGTAACATTCTCACAAGGGTATTGGGAAACCTGAGCGTTAACAGAGTCTATATCACCATCGTATTCTATGTAAGCAACAATTTCATCCTTATTTGCCAATAACTGCAAGAGACTGCAGTCTGCGGCAGCATTTGCCTGAATTGATGTACCCAATATGAAAAATATGGAAAATAGCGCTATTACTCTTCTCACTTCCTATGCCTCCCTGTACTCATTATTGATCTGGTCTATCAGTTTCGTTCTCTGCTTTTCAAAAAAAGCAACCGCAAACGCGAACGCAAAAATACCAGTCAGACACAAGATACTTCCGATCACAATGATCACCTTTCCCATACCACTTCAACCGCCTTTCTTATTCTCCCTTTAACCAATCGGCCTGGATCAGCTCCCTATACAATTTTTCCAAAAGTACCATTTCCGAATCTTCCGCTTCCGCAGACTGATAAAGTTCCATAGCAGTCTGATAACTCTGTTCGAACGCATGATAGTCCCTCTCTGCCATTTCCATGCCTGCCTGTTCGTCAGCCTGCAGAAAAGCCAACCGCTTATACGAGATGTAATTATCCCCATAGAGGTCGATCGCCTTGTCTACCGTTTCATATGCCTTCTCAAAATTTCCGATCTGTTCATATAAAATGATCAGATTTACATAAGTCTGATAAGAGGCTGCCCCATTATCAATAATGTCCTTAAATACTTCTATTGCCTTCTCACTATATTGCAAGTCATTTGTATTTGCTGACAAATTGATATACATTTGTGCCAGCCGTTCATACAAGATCCCCCTGCTTCCCAGTGGTACTTCTCTGATCCCTTTCTCCAGCATCCCTGCGCTGTCCAGCAACGCTTCCGTACTATTTTTATCCAGGTCACAGTAAAACACATACGCCCTTATACGAATCGCATCATCATGTGTGATCGAAAGGCAGGTTTTTAGTTTTTCCTTTGCCGTCTCGATATCTTTCTGACTTCTCGCGATCTCCCCCTGCACGAGATAGATCTGATCCTCTTCAAGACCATTTCCGATCGCTACATCCAGAATTCCCTGTGCCTCATCACCTTTTCCAATCCCTGCATAAGCAATCGCCAGATCCCGGTAGATCGCTTTGTTCTGTTCATCATATTCCAACGCCTTTTCCAATACTTTTACTGCGTTTTGATCGTCCCCTTCTTCATAATAGCAGTTTCCCAGCAGCAAATACAGGTTCGCAGCCATAACTGGTTCCTCAAACTGATATTGATCGAACAGTCCGCATATGTATTCTATACATGTACTATACTCTCTGTTTTTATACATCCAGACAGCTTTTTCATAGTACGCCTGAGGATTCCTCTCATCCAATGCCACACATGCAGTATAATTTTCTTCAAACGTATCTATATCATACTGTTCCATGGCAGATTCCATTTGAGCAATATGAGATTCATATAGATCCCGCTGCTCTGTACGAATTGTCCGAATCCCCACAAAGATCAATACCACTCCCGCCAGAAATGCTGTAAATGAAAACAGCAATTCCATTCTTTGCCTGAATAACAGCCTTTTATACCTGGTGTCAAGTTTTGCGATCTGTTCTAACGCTTCCAGCATTTTCCCAGCAGACTGGAATCGTTCTTCCTTTTCCTGTTTCATGGCGGTCGTCAATATATAAGCAAACGCATCTGACGACAACTCGCTTAATTGCTCATATGGCAGATCGGGCTGATCATCGTCTGGCCTTTTACCAGTTAGCAGATGATATAGCGTCGCTCCCAGACTGTATATATCAGAACGGATATCGATCCGATGTTCTAAATTATCTACAAAAAAACTGTCCATTGTAGTAGGCAGCAATGTCTCTGTCTTGTGATCTGTATCTAACAACAGTGTTTCTGTCTCCGTCCTTGTCTTATCGTTATCATCCCCCAAAAGCACTGTATTGTCTTCCAATCCAATTGTTACTGATGTCTCGCAGTTCTCTCTCAGTTGCTGCATTCTGTTTTGAATTTCCAGCACCAGAGCTTTTTGCTCTGGCGCTGCATATCCTTTGCTATAGCCAATCGCCATAACTTCATTTTGCTCAAAATAGCCTGAAATATTGAAATCGATCAGGCAGATATCATCTGACGGTGTCAGCATGATATTTGCAGGCTTGATATCTCCATGTAAGATCGGTATTGTCTGTCCATGCAGATACACCAGCGCTTTGCACAATTGCCTCGCATACTTAATGATCTTTTCCTGTGAAAACCTGACATTTCTGTCAAGCAGTTGTTGGAACGATTCTCCGGGGATAAAATCGATCACCGTATAAACCTCATTGCCGGTTTCGATAAAATCCAGCACCTGTGGCAGATAGGAATGGCGGAGATTTTTCAGTATGTTTGCCTCCTGTCGGTTCTTCATTTCATTTCCGGATTTCATATGCATCTTCTTGATGACGACTGTCTTTTGAAGACGTTTATGATACGCTTTATATATAGATCCGCCTCCGCCCTCTCCGATCTGTCCTATAATGTCATATGTATCCTTTAATTGTGCCTGAATATTTGCTGTAAAATCTCCCATATCCATTCAACTCATCTTTCCATTACGATTCACTCACTGCTGACTCACCAGTTTCCTCTGTTGGCGTTACTTCCTCATCGGCTCCATTTGATTCTGCTGATGCTGTTGACTCTTCGGATTGTTGATTCTCTTCTGGCTGGAGCACGTCCTCAGATTGTGGCTCTGAAGGTATCGATGAAGGCGCTTCGCCTGATGCTGTCTCTGTTTCCGATGGCGCTTCCTCTGGTGTTGTCTCTTCTGTCTCTGTTTCCGACGGCGCTTCCTCCGGTACTGTCTCTTCTGTCTCTGTTTCCGATGGCGCTTCCTCTGGTACTGTCTCTTCTGTCTCTGTTTCCGATGGCGCTTCCTCTGGTACTGTCTCTTCTGTCTCTGTTTCCGATGGCGCCTCCTCTGATGTTATTTCATCAATTTCTGTTGTCCATGTTTCTGTTTCTGAGGTTTCTTCGCTTTCCATTTCCGCTGTCTCTGATGATCCGGCATTGTTTGCCTCATTCACAATGGCAGATTTTGCCACCGCCTCCTGATTTCCTGAGGAATCAGGTTTCTCCGGGCAGTTTGCAGTTTCATCGAGAGAAGCTGTCGATACAGGATCATTTACAAGATTACTCGGATGATCAAAGCCCACATTATTCGTCACGATCAGCCGTCCATTCTCAATCCGGAATACTTCCCAGGTAGTTCCCTGCACGCCAACGGGTACGTTCCCATCAAAAATGATTCCGCTCGAATCATAAACCGCTACTTTGGCACCGGAATTTGCCAGATTTGATGCCTGTGCTTCTCCTGCTGCCGCATTTCGGTCCGTGAAGTTATGAACGGCATAAATATAAGAATTACCCTGACCTATTTCGACCGTGATCGTTTCCGGTCCATACGACGTTGTATCGTCCCAGTCCAAAGACGCTTTATTATCATATGAATCCTTATCTCCATAGTAAACATGATAATTCTCATTTCCAGTACAGATCAAATGGGAATCCAGATCCCTTGGCGAACTTCCCCATGTAAGAACGATCCGATACGTCCCTTGTGCCTCGATCGCCGGAGACATATTGATCGTAAATTCATTCTCTCCTGGCTTAACGGTTTCATTTCGATGATACGTTGAATAATTATCCTTGGAAACTTCTATTGTGTAATATCCCGCGTTTACTCCGTTTTCAATCGCAAATGTGCCATCGCTTCCTGTTGTGGTATGGCTGCTTGAGTCAATTACATTCTGATCGCCATTTGACGTCTTATCAAAACCCGGAAGAAGCGCTACCGTAGCTCCCTCGACATTTTGCGAATCTGTTGCACTGATCACCACGCCCTTTAAAGATGCTGCCTGCTGACTTTCGCTCGTTGTAAGCATAACATAACTATAGCTTGTCAACACATTGTTCGTTACCGTAACAAATGTGCTCAGATCAACATAGCCATCTTTTGATAATACGATCCTGTAAGTGCCTTCTGTCAGTTCCTGTGTATATTCTCCTGTCGTATTTGTGCTTGCTGCGATCGGAGTCTCCTGGTCAGACTGTTCAGCGTAGATCTTGATCGTCACACCATTGATACCTTGTCCGTCAATTCCATAAACATTTCCTGCAACACCCATTTGCGGCAACACAGGTGCAACATTTGATCCGGAGTTATTATCCGAACCGCCACCCTGACTTCCTCCGATACTTCCTGATCCATGATCCGAATCATTTTCCTGATCGTCCTGTTGATTTCCTGCGTTATTGGACGAATTCTGGATCGGATCTCTTTGATTGCTGGGCAGTTCTCGTCCAGGAGTCGGCGCCGGCGCCGGAACTGGCATTGGCGTGATCAGCGGAACTGTTACCGGCTCCTCATCATCCCGATCAACGATCAGTACTGGTTCAGGATCCTGCTGCGGATCATCCTGTCGTAATCCGATCCCGACAGAAGGTCTACGGTTCTCCTCCCTTCTTTCTTCACTGGATGGTTCTTTGGATGTCTCCTTTGGTTCATTTGGCCTGTCAGCCGTACTGTTACCCTTAGCCAGTTCTGGCTGCGCTTTTTCCGTCGGGGCCTCATCTGGCTGATACCCTTTCAGCATTTCTTTCAGGCGATCCGAATCTGTAGCCTGGATTCCATTTTCCAGCGTCAATATCGCCAGATCCAATTGATTCTGAGATGCATATAATTCCGTCAGATTTATATATACCTCAACGTTCTCCGGCAGCATGTTCTTAGCCTGTTCCATAATCTCGATCGCCTTATCCTGCTGGCCTAACGCCAGATAGCCTTCAGACAACCCAAAATAAGCCTCAAAACAGTAAGGATCGATCTCCAAAGCCTTCTCATATGCTATGATCGCATTTTCATAATCAAGCTCAGAGACATACTTTCTACCTAAATCCAATTGAGTCTGCAAATCATTGCCGGATTGATTTACATTTACTACAATAACCACAACAACTGCCGCAATAGCTGCCAGTGCGAATACTGCGCTCAATAATATTTTTGATTTAAGTATTTTCTGCATTGTTTTTCCCTCCTTTGTCGTTTAATTTGTGTTTCAATACGCACTCCTGTGCATTTATAAAAAATCTGTAGTACAGATTTCTTATCAGATCAGTTTTTTACAAAATCAAAGTCTTCATTGGCAAATCGCAGCGTCATTCCGTCATAAATTGGCTCCTTCACTCCCGGCTGCAGTCTTTTACCATTTACGAAGCTGCCATTGCTCGAGTGATTGTCTTCCATATAATAATCTTTGCCTACACATGTGATCACAGCATGACTGCGGCTGATCGCTTTATTGTCAAAAATACAGATGTTCGCTGATGACCCGGAACCAATCAACGTTTTTTCCTGATTGATCCTGTAAACTGCGTCATTCTGCTTACGGATCAGTTTTGCCGATACCCTCATAGAGCTGTCGGGCTGATCCAATATGACGGTCACTCCGCTTCGATCCGGCTTCTCACCAGGTTCCTGCATGATCACTGTATGTTCATAGCTTTCATACATATTATCCTGTTTTCCATTAACGTATTCCGATGTCTTTACCGAACTTCTGCTCTGTATCTCGTTGCCTTTGTTCTCACTTTTCGGAATTGCGGTCTGTTCTGCCTTTGGTCTCTTAAACAATCCCTTTTTTTTCTTTTCAGACACCTTGACGGGCACAGAGGGGATTTCCTTTGCTCCCGGCTCTCTTCCAGGGATATTGATCACTGGGATCCTGGAACTGGCTGCCGTACTTTTTTCTGCTTTCTTCATCACCTCCGGGGCAGGTTTCTCTTCCCTTTCCTGTGGCTTTGGGGCGGCTGCTTCCACTTTCACTTCTTCCTTTTTTTCATCAGTCTGCACACTGGCACTCTTTTTGATGATCTCCCTGAAATCAGCAAGTTTTTGTATTGCCCCCCTGCTAAAAGCATTCAGAATGTCAAACAGATAGGGATCCCTTTCCTGATAATCCGGCTGTACCTTACTCACGATCTCCTGCAGGAAGACAATCTTATCCTTATCGGAAGAATGATCAAACGGCAGATACATCAACATACAATTTTCCTGCCCATCTATGTATACATGCTCCCAGTCTAAAAACAGATGATCCATATCCAGCATATATTCATCCACTTCCTCAAATGCATTTAATATGCTGTTCAGGATTCCCAAAATCTCCTTCTTGGATCTTTGAACCGATATTCTATTATTCAGCTTTACGAATCCTGTGATATTAAACTGAATCTGTTTTCTATCATTGATCTGAACAATCTGTGTCTGAATGATATTGGTAAACCGATTGTGTGCCATCATCTGCATCGCAAACAGGTCAATGCCAAGATCATCATCAAGATCCAACACCAGATAAGTTGTCTCTCCTACACTCTGTTGCCTAAACTCCAAATCCATCTATTTATACCTTTCTGCCATTTTTGTGCTTAATCCATAATTTTCAGTTGAATCAATGTCCATGTACCGCCATGACATACAGGCGCAACGCCTCCCTCAGTCATAAGTCCCGCGTCATCAAAGACAGGCGGGATCGCCATGTAATCATTTCTGTCAATATAACCCCATATTCCATTCAGAATAAACGCATGAATGAAAAAGTGCCTATTTCAGCACTATTATTTGGAAAGTTCGTCAATTGCATTCAGCATGTCGTTATCATATAATACTTTTAAGACAGAGAGGATTAC
>JAETQI010000011.1 GCA_021770755.1 Lachnospiraceae bacterium | reverse complement strand
ATATAAGCAGCCAGATTTCAGGGCGGTTGAACTTCTATAATACGATTGCAAGCTTATGCTGACAGAATAAGGGAGACTATCCACTGCATCCCCCAAGTAAAGTTACACTATCAAATGACAAAAAACAGTTGACAGATACAGAACAGTGTAGTATAATATATCTTGTTCGTGAGAGGACACATTCCAGACAGAACACGGACAAGATATCCATATGCGATAGTGGCGTAGTTGGTAACGCGCGACCTTGCCAAGGTCGAGACCGCGGGTTCGAGCCCCGTCTATCGCTCTCATAAAAGCCTGTGATTGCAGAGGTTTCAAGCGATCACAGGCTTTTTGATTTTGTTTTTTTTGGAAAGGCACTTAAAAGCGGGGGTGTTCATACAATAGAATAAATAAGTCCTGGGGGCATTTCTTGAAAACCTTTGAGCAACCATTATCTGCCAAGGAGGAGACCTTGTACCTGGAAGCGATGAACAGCGAGGATTTGGAAGCAGCCCATAGGGCAAGGCAGATATTGATCGAGAGAAATCTGCGGCTGGTGGCACATGTGTCAAAGAAGTACATGGGGTGCGGCGAGGATATGGAAGACCTGATATCCATAGGAACCATTGGGCTGATCAAGGCAGTGAACACCTTCAAGGCAGAGAAAGGCAGCAGACTTGCCACCTATGCGGCGAGATGCATCGACAATGAGCTGCTGATGATGTTTCGGGCGAGAAAGAAAGTTACGCGCGAGGTATCGCTGTATGAACCGATCGGAACGGACAAAGAGGGAAATGAGATCAATCTGATCGACGTCTGTGAGCAGGAACAGCGCGATATCGTGGATGACATGGATATGACGGCGAAACTCGGCTGCCTGTCCCGGCTGATCGAGGAGAAACTCGATGAGAGGGAGCGCGAGATCATCAGAATGCGGTATGGCATGCTGGGAAAAACCTTTACCGGTGAGGAGATGACACAGAAGGATATCGGGAAGCTGCTGGGGATTTCCAGAAGCTATGTATCCCGGATCGAGAAGAAGGCTCTCGGAAAGCTGAGAGCGGGTCTGGAAGAGGAAAAACTGTGTTAAAGTGTATTATTTTTTACATTTCGGGTGCTAATTTTTACATTTCAGTTGTTTTCCGGAGTGACATGTGTTATATATGACAGATATATATAAGAACGAAGGAGCAATGATCGATGTATAGCAGAGTGATTACAGGCGCCGTCAGCGGTATCGAGAGCATGCTTGCGGCAGTGGAAGTCGATGCGTCCAAGGGGATGCCCGGTTTCGAGATGGTGGGACAGCTAAGTGGCGAGGTAAGGGAGGCAAAAGAGCGCGTCAGGGTGGCTCTCAAAAATGCCTCCGTGGCAATACCTCCCATGCGGCTCACAGTCAGCATCTCGCCGGCGGAGATGCGCAAGGAAGGCGCTTCTTATGATCTTCCGATCGCGGTGGGGATCCTCGTGTCGCTGGGACTGATACCCGAAGAGGGCATACAGGGCACATTGATCGTGGGAGAGCTGGGGCTGGACGGAGAAGTGCGTGCAGTCAGAGGCGTGCTGCCCATCGTCCAAAAAGCAAAGCAGGAGCACATCAGAAGATGCATCGTACCGACAGCGAACGTGCGTGAGGGCGCGGTCATAGACGGTGTGGAGATCATCGGTGTGAACAGCTTGTCAGAGACCATAGGATACCTGCAGGAAGTCGAGGCGCGCAAGCCGCAGAGGATAGCGCCAGCCACCCAGACCCAGATCGGGGATCTGGATCTGCCGGATGCGGATGTGGATTTTTCTGAGATCAACGGTCAGGAGACGGTAAAGCGCGCGGTGGAAGTGGCAGCGGCAGGATTTCACCATATTTTGATGATCGGTCCTCCGGGATCAGGCAAGACCATGATCGCAAAAAGGATACCGACGATACTGCCGGATCTGTCCATGGATGAAAGTCTGGAGGTCTCCACGATATACAGCGTGGCAGGACAGCTCGACGACAACAAGGCACTGATCACGAGGAGGCCGTTTCTTGATCCCCATCACACGATCTCGGAACAGGCGCTTGCAGGCGGCGGGAGGATCCCAAGGCCAGGCGTCGTCTCACTGGCACACCGGGGTGTCCTTTTTATGGATGAGCTTCCGGAGTTTCGCCGCAATGCCATTGAGATCCTGCGGCAGCCCCTCGAGGACAAGCGGATCCACATTGCGAGGACGTACGGGAATTTCGTTTATCCGGCGGATTTTATGCTGGTAGCGGCGATGAATCCCTGTCCGTGCGGCTTTTTCCCGGATCGAAACCGGTGTACATGCTCGGAGGCGGAGGTCAGAAAGTACCTCTCCAGGATATCGGGACCGATCCTGGACAGGATCGATGTGGTCACGGAGGCGCCGAGAGTGGATATCAGGCAGCTTTCCGCGGATATGGCGAATGAGGGCAGCGCCGATATCAGAAACCGCGTCGTGGAGGCGAGAGAGCGCCAGAGACGCCGCTACAGGGGGACAGGCTATCGGTTCAACGCCGAGCTGCGCGCGGGTGACATCAGGGCGTATTGCAAGCTGGGGACGACAGAGCAGGGGATGATGGAGGAAATATTTACCATGATGAATCTGTCGGCGCGTGCATATCATAAGATAATAAAGGTGGCAAGAACCATCGCCGACCTGGATGGAAAAGAGGATATCGGCACGGAACATATCAGTGAGGCAGCCTGCTATAGAATAAATGATAAAGGATATTGGAACTAGCGTATGATCGGATTGGAACAGAAAATGTATGCCGCCTGGCTCGATACCATATACTGGATCCCGGGCGGGACAAAATACAGGCTTCTGGAAGCAGCGGGGAGCGCGCAGAAGATCTATGAGATGGATGAGAGCCGCCTGGCGGCGATCATGGGTCTGAAGGGCTGCGAGCATTTTCTGCAGCACAGGAAGCGGTACAGACCAGAGGAGATCTGGCGTGATCTTGCAAAATCCGGCGTCAGCTATACATACTGTCAGGCAGCCGGTTTTCCCAAAAAGCTTGCAGAGATCCCCGATCCGCCTTTCGGGATCTTTTATAAAGGGCGGCTTCCCAGCGAAGGGACACCGGCAGTGGCGGTGATCGGGGCAAGGAAATGCAGCGAGTATGGCAGATCCATGGCGGAAAAGTTTGCAAAAGGATTCGCACAGCGCGGAGTGGAGGTCATAAGCGGCATGGCGATGGGGGTGGACGGCATCAGCCAGACAGCGGCGCTCCAGGCAGGAGGGCGCTCTTATGCGGTGCTCGGGTGCGGCGTCGATATCATATATCCGCGGAGCAATGAACCGCTCTACAGGCAGTTGATCGAAAACGGGGGCGTGCTGTCGGAGTATCCGCCCCGGATGGAGCCAAGACCGGCGCTTTTCCCGCCGAGGAACCGGATCATCAGCGCGCTTGCGGACGTGGTGCTCGTGGTGGAGGCGCGCGAGAAGAGCGGGACGCTGATCACCGTGGATATGGCGTTGGAACAGGGCAGGGAAGTGTATGCGGTGCCGGGAAGGTGCACGGACAGCCTCAGCATGGGATGCAACCGCCTGATCCGCCAGGGCGCCGCGGTCGCTGTCACGCCGGAGGAGATCATAGACGACATGCTCTGGGAAACGATCTTAAAAAAGCCAGAAGAACAGCCGGCAAAACAGCCGTCCCAAAAACTGTCAGCGGCGGCGCGGGAGGTTTACGCGGTTCTGGAAATGCTGCCGGCCGCACAGGATGTGATCGTTGCGCGGCTTAGGGAGAGGGGGAGCGCCTGCACGATACCGCAGATCTGTCAGGGACTTGTGGAGCTGGAATTGAAAGGCTTTATCCTCTGCAGGAACAGGCAGTACGGACGGCTGCAGGATGATTTATGAAATTTTTTCTAAAATTTTACTTGCCACGGTTTGAAAATTGGGTTATAGTGGTGAACGTAAGTCAGATGATCCGAAATGACATATAATAATAGAAGTAGAGGGTGGATATGGCAAAGTATTTAGTGATAGTGGAGTCACCTGCGAAGGTAAAGACGATCAAGAAATTTCTGGGGACAAATTATGAGGTTATGGCTAGCAACGGTCATGTGCGCGATATGCCAAAGAGTCAGTTGGGATTTGACGCGGACAACGATTACGAGCCGAAATATATAACGATACGCGGCAAGGGAGATATCCTGGCAAAGCTTCGCAAGGAAGTCAGGAAGGCTGACAAGATCTATCTCGCGACGGACCCTGACCGTGAGGGGGAGGCGATCTCATGGCACCTGTATATCGCCCTGAAACTGGAGGATAAAAAGGTGTACCGCATCACATTCAACGAGATCACCAAGAATGCGGTGAAGGAATCTCTCAAGAACCCGAGAGAGATCGACATGAGCCTTGTGGATGCGCAGCAGGCGCGCCGTATGCTTGACAGAATGGTGGGATACCGCATCTCGCCGCTTCTGTGGGCTAAGATCAAGAGGGGCTTAAGTGCCGGCAGGGTGCAGTCGGTGGCGCTGCGCATCATCTGCGACAGGGAGGATGAGATCAACGCGTTTATCCCGGAGGAGTACTGGACGCTCGACGCGGAATTAAAGATCAAGGGTGAGAAGAAGCCGCTTGTCGCGAAATATTACGGATTTGGGGACAAAAAGGCAGAGATCGCGTCCAGGGAGGAGATGGACAAAATCTTAAAGGAACTTGAGTGCGCAAGCTTTGAAGTGGTCGATATCAAGAAAGGAGAGCGCATCAAGAAGGCGCCGTTGCCGTTCACGACATCGACACTGCAGCAGGAGGCGAGCAAGGCGCTGAACTTCTCGACGCAGAAGACAATGCGTCTGGCACAGCAGCTCTACGAGGGCGTCGAACTGAAAGGACAGGGAACAGTCGGTCTCATCACTTATCTGAGAACGGATTCCACCAGAGTCTCCGACGAGGCAGTGGCTGCCTCCAAGGAATACATCGCCAAAAATTACGGCGATCCGTATGCGGCAGAGGTCGTGACGGAGAAGAAGAAGGAGCAGAAGATACAGGATGCGCACGAGGCGATCCGCCCGACAGACATCAGCAATACGCCTGCGGATCTGAAAGAGTCCCTGAGCCGTGACCAGTTCCGCCTCTACCAGCTCATCTGGAAGCGGTTTACGGCAAGCCGCATGACGCCGGCAAGGTACGAGACGACCTCGGTGAAGATCGACGCGAAGGGGCACCGGTTCACCGTGGCGGCATCGAAATTAAGCTTCGATGGGTTTATGAGTGTGTACAAGGAAGCCGACGAGGAGAAGACGGAGTCCAACACTTTGGTGAAGGACATCACCAGGGATACACAGCTTTCGCTGGAAAACCTTGATCCGAAGCAGCATTTTACCCAGCCGCCGGCACACTACACGGAGGCATCGCTGGTGCGGGCGCTCGAGGAGCTTGGGATCGGACGCCCCAGCACGTACGCGCCTACGATCACGACGATTATGGCGAGACGCTATGTAGTCAAGGAGGATAAGAATCTCTATGTGTCCGAGCTTGGCGAGGTGGTCAACAGCATGATGAAGGACGCGTTTCCGACCATTGTTGATGTGAACTTCACGGCAAATCTCGAGGCGCTGCTCGACAAGGTGGAGACCGGCACCGTCGGCTGGAAGACTGTGGTGGGGAATTTCTACCCGGATCTCGACGAGGCGGTGAAGAAGGCGGAAAAAGAGCTGGACGAGGTGGAGATCGCAGACGAAGTGTCGGATGAAGTGTGCGATGTGTGCGGCAGGAATATGGTCATCAAGTACGGGCCGCACGGCAAGTTCCTCGCCTGCCCCGGATTTCCCGACTGCAGGAGCACAAAGCCCTATTTCGAGAAGATCGGCGTGACCTGCCCGAAATGCGGCAAGGAGGTCGTCGTCCGCAAGACGAAAAAGGGCAGACGGTATTATGGGTGCGAGGCGATACCGGAATGTGACTTTATGGTGTGGCAGCGGCCGTCCCAGGAGAAGTGCGAGCGGTGCGGCGGCATTATGCTCGTGAAGGGAAACAAGCTCGTCTGTGCGGACGAACAGTGCGGATTTGTGAAGAAAATTCCACCAACAGCCTGAATTTTGAAACATTTATAAAAAATAAATTAAATTGCAAAGTATTCTTGAATTATTGACTGGAACTATTGAAAAATGAATGACCGTATGTTAAAATTTCCCTATAAAAAAAGAATTTTTATCAGAAGCAGCGGAGTATAGAAGGACTTGGAGGTTTATTATGGGAAGTGTACAGTTGTTGGACAAAACAAGAAAGATCGGAAAACTTTTACACAATAATAATTCCAGCAAGGTAGTTTTCAGTGATATATGTAAGGTAATGCGGGAGATCGTCAATTCAAATGTGCTGGTGATCAGCAAGAAAGGCAAGGTTCTGGGCGTAGGTACATGCGAAGGCGTGGACGAGCTAAAGGAGCTGGTCGAGGACAGCGTTGGCGGGTTTATCGATCCCATGTTAAATGAGCGGCTTCTCGGCGTGCTCTCCACAAAGGAAAACGTCAACCTCGCAACCCTTGGCTTTGAGAGTCCGGATATACGCAAATACCAGGCAATCATCACACCGATCGAGACAGCAGGGGAGCGTCTGGGGACGCTGTTTATCTACAAGTGCAATGAGCAGTACGATATCGATGACATCATCCTGTGCGAGTACGGCGTGACGGTGGTAGGGCTTGAGATGCTGCGCGCCGTCAGCGAGGAGAACGCGGAGGAGAGCCGGAAGGTGGCGGTTGTGAAGTCGGCGATCTCTACATTGTCTTTCTCCGAGATGGAAGCGATCACACACATTTTCGACGAACTCAACGGCACGGAGGGGATCCTCGTAGCCAGCAAGATCGCGGACCGCGTGGGGATCACGAGGAGTGTGATCGTCAACGCGTTGCGCAAGTTTGAGAGCGCGGGCGTCATCGAGTCGCGCTCGTCAGGCATGAAAGGGACGTACATCAAGGTCTTAAACGATGTCGTGTTTGAGGAAGTGGATGCGCTGAAACGCCAGTTGAATAAATAGTTTTGGATCGGGAAACAATTTAAATTTATGGAATAAATGCAATAGTAGCAACAAAAGGCTTATCTTGTGAAAAGATAAGCCTTTTGTCTGTTTTGCGGGCAAAAATAACGAATTTACATAACTGGGAGAAACAAATTCACATAATATTGCAAAATAATGAAAAAAATACTTGAAATATTCTGAAAATAATCTATAATAGAGTAAGAAAGACAATATATTATGTAAATCCGTTGTGGCGGCGCTGGTTTACATAGCACTGAAAAATAGGAAAACACGAGAAGGAGGAGTATAAATGTTAAGCAACTCAGGCATATTTGACTACATTAATACTTTAGGGGCTTCACTGGATGCGGCAGCCACGAGAAATGACATTATCAACAATAACATCGCAAATGTGAACACGCCCAATTACAAGAGAAAAGACATCCGCTTTGAGACAGAGCTGAAACACGCTTTTGCAAGGGCGGGTCAGGACACGGTGGATGCGAGGGTCAGGAATCTTGATCTGGAGGAGCTTGAGCCGGAGATCTACACAGATTATGAGGAGCTCTCTTACCGGTATGACGGCAACAATGTGAGTATCCAGAACGAGCTGGCGATCCTTGCGAAGAACCAGACCAAATACAATGGTATGATGACACTGCTGAATCAGGATTTCTCGCAGCTAATGTCAGTGATGAAATAAGAAGCGGAACGAAAACAGGAGGAATGGTAGATGGGAATATTTGATTCGTTTGATATCAGCGCATCGGGAATGTCGGCAGAGCAGTACCGCATGGACATCATTTCGCAGAATATGGCAAATGCGCACACGACAAGGACTGAGGATGGCAAATCGTATGTCAGGAAGGTTGTCACCTTTCAGGAGAAGACTGACGTCAAGAACAGATCGTTCTCGCATATGCTCGACACGGCATTCAGCAATCTGAGCGGCAGGCCGCTTGGCTGCACCAACTCGGCGAGACTGTCGAGTCCGGGGACGGGTGTCAAGATCGGCGGAGTGTATGAGGATACATGGACGGAGGAGGTCATGACGTACGATCCGGAACATCCGGATGCGGACGAGAACGGATATGTACATTATCCGAATGTGAATGTCATCACGGAAATGACCAACATGATCGATGCCAGCCGGGGATACGAGGCAAACCAGGCGGCATTTGAGGCGACAAAGGCGATGGCAAACAAAGGATTGGAAATGAATTTCTAGGGATATAAAAGAGGATAAGGGTTAAAGAGGATTATAAGGAATTATTGCGGAGAGTATAGGGGGAAAGACCATGACAATAACAGCATCAAACGATATTAACAGCTTATATAATGTGAATTCGGACGCCGTGAGAAACAGTCTCTACAGTGGAACTACAGACAGTGACGGACAAAAGAACAACAATATCTTCGGTTCGATCCTGGATGCGGCAGTGAACAATATCAGTACGACGAACGATCTGCTCTCATCTAAGGAGAACGAGCAGTTAAAGTGGATGATGGGTATCTCGGAAAATACACACGACCTTACGATCGCGGTGGGCAAATCGCAGACAGCGCTCAACTACACGATCGCACTCAGAGACAAGCTCCTTGAAGCATATAAGGAGATTATGCAGATACAGATTTAAGGAAACCGGATGTAAAGGATTACATGTAAAGGATTACGGGGATTTAGGGAGAAGGAGACACTGAAATGGTTGACAAGGTATTGGATTTTGGGAAAAAGCTATTGGAGCGGATGAAGGAATGGTGGAACAAGTTCCAGCCAAAGCAGAAGACATTGATCATCGGAATCGCAGTGGTGATCCTGCTTGCCATCGCGATACTGGTGGCAGTGCTCACGAGGAAGCAGTATGTCACTGTCGCAAATTGTGAGTCCACCAAGGAGGCTGCTGCCGTGAGGGATCTGCTGGATGGGCAGGGGATCGTGTACAACGTATCGTCAGACGGTCTGAACTTTGAAGTGGTCGATGATCAGGAGTCAGATGCCCGCCTTTTGCTCGGCTCCAACAATATACCGACAACGGGGCTTACGATCGATGATGTGCTGAACGGAAGCTTTTCCACGACAGAGGCTGATAAGCAGAAGCGCTATAAGCTTTTTATCGAGGGGAAGATCGAGGAGGACATCACGAGCATGACAGCGGTAAAGACTGCGACATGCCAGTTGACGATCCCCGATGACAACGGCACACTCATCGCGCAGAACCTTGAGACCTATGCAGGTGTTATCCTGGAACTCAACGAGGGTGCAAATTTTAATGAGGAGAACGCCGCGGCGATCGCGAGATATATCGCGACAGCGCTCGGCAATGACACGACAGACAATGTGACGATCACGGACGTGAACGGAACGATCTGGTTCCCGGTTGAGCAGACCTACTCCACGATCGAGAAGGCAAACAACATGATGATGCTCAAGCAGGAAGCAGAGAGCCTGATCAAGAACGAAGTCAGACAGGTACTCTTCGGAACGAACGAGTTCAACCAGATCGAAGTGGCAGCGAACATCTCGATGGATTTCTCACAGAAAGAGATCGTATCGCATGAATACTCGACACCGGATGATGAGCATGATCAGGGACTGCTTGCCCACGAGGAGGTATATCAGTCAACTGCTACAGACGGCCTGGGCGGAGTTCCCGGAACAGATTCCAATTCTGAGACCGATTACATGATCAACGAGTCGACGGGCACGAACAGCAGCTCATACGAGAGAAAGAGCGACTATCTGCCGAACGAGACGATCACCACGACAAAGGGTGCCACAGGAACAGTCGTGTACAACGACAGCTCCGTATCGGTGGCGGCAGTGAGATACCGTGTGGAGAGAGAGGAAGACGTAAGGCTCCAGGGACTGCTGGATGGGATCTCATGGGAGGAATACAAGCTTGCCAACAACGAGCGCGTGAAACTTGAAGTAGATGAGGATCTCATCGGCATGGTGGCAAATGCGACCGGTATCCCGACAAGAAATATAAGCCTTGTGGCATACGAAGAGGTTCAGTTCATCGATCAGATCCAGTCTACGGTAGAGCTCAAGGATATCATACAGATCGTGCTGATCGTCATCATTCTCACACTCCTTGCATTCGTAGTGATCATGAGTCTGAGGACCAAGAAGGAAGTTGAGGAAGAGGAAGAACTTGCAGTGGAAGACTTGTTGCAGTCAAATATCGATGAGCTTGAGGGTATCGAGACAGAGCAGAAGTCTGAAGCTAGAAAACTGATAGAAAACTTTGTCGAGGAAAATCCGGAAGCGGTGGCTACACTCTTGCGAAATTGGCTTGATGAGGACTGGGGGTAACTTGTAATGGCTAGTAATGAAGAGCTAAAGGGAATACAGAAGGCGGCAATCTTACTGATTGCCCTCGGACCTGAGAAATCTTCCCTGATATTTAAACATTTGAAGGAAGAGGAGATCGAGGACCTGACACTTGAGATTGCGAATACCAAGAGCGTTACACCACAGGTAAAGGAAAAAGTAATCAACGAATTTTATGAAGTATGTCTGGCACAGCAGTATATCGCGGAGGGCGGTATCGGCTATGCGAAAGAACTTCTGGAAAAAGCGCTCGGCGCAGACAAGGCGATGGATGTCATCGGAAAACTGACAGCGTCGCTGCAGGTAAAGCCGTTTGAGTTTGTCAAGAAGACCGATGCGTCGCAGTTGCTCAACTTCATACAGGATGAGCATCCGCAGACGATCGCCCTGATCCTGTCATACCTGTCAGCCGGGCAGGCGGCTACGATCCTCGGGGCACTGATCCCGGAGAAACAGGCAGAGGTGGCAAGACGTATCGCGACGATGGACAGAACAAGTCCCGATGTCATCAAGGAAGTGGAGCGCGTGCTCGAATCAAAGCTCTCTTCGCTCGTCAATCAGGATTACACGATCATCGGCGGCGTGGATGCAGTGGTAGAGATCCTGAACACGGTAGACAGAGGTACAGAGAAACATATCATGGAGACACTCGAAGTCGAAGAGCCAGAGCTTGCGGACGAGATCAGAAAGAAGATGTTCGTGTTCGAGGATATCCTGCTGCTCGACGACCGTGCGATCCAGCGTGTGCTCAGGGATGTTGACAACAATGACCTTGCGATCGCATGTAAGGGATCGACGGAGGAAGTGCAGAATGCGATCTTTAGCAACATGTCAAAGCGTCTGGCTGAGATGATCCGGGAGGATATGGAATTCATGGGACCTGTCAGGATGAAGGATGTTGAGGAGGCACAGCAGAAGATCGTCAATATCATAAGAAAGCTTGAGGATTCCGGAGAGATCGTTATTTCTAGAGGCGGAGGTGACGAGATCGTTGTCTAATGGCGGTATATTAAAATCAGGCTGGGTCGTGGTAGATCCAGCCAACACAAGAATCATAGATTCCAACGCGCGGGCGGAGGCAAGGCTCAAAGAACTGGCGATGGAGCTTGCCGTACAGTGCGGCGAGGAGCCGGATTTTGCGGATGGTTTCACACAGGGGATCAGTGCGGTCGAGGTATCGCAGTTGATCCGCGACGGCGAGGGGAATATTGTCGGGGGAGATCAGGATCCCGGCGAGATGATGCAGACGGAGGAAAGCTTCGCACCACAGCAGTCTGCCCAGATGCAGGAGGAGCTGATCGCCGAGGCGCAGTCGCAGATCGAGCAGATGCGCGAGGAGGCGCTTGCGGAGATCGAGCAGACCAGGATCCAGATCCTCGAGGAAGCCAGGAGCCAGGGATATCAGGAAGGCTTTGAGCAGGGACAGAATGACGGGTTTGCACAGGGACATCAGGATGGACTCGACAGCGTGGCACAGGAGAGAGAACAGGCGCAGGCTGAGGCGGAGCAGATGATGGCAGCCATGGAGGAAGAATACCAGCGCCGGATCAAGGAACTCGAACCGATATTCATCGATACGCTGACCGGGATATACGAGCACATTTTCCATGTGAGTCTCAAGAATTCGCGGGAGCTCATCGTCTATCTGATACAGAACACGATGCGGAATATCGAGACTGGCAGCACTTATCTGATCCATGTGTCGAAGGAGGACTATCCTTTTGCGAGCATGCAGAAGCGGGAGCTGATCAAGGGGACGAACATAGCACTCGACAATGTGGAGCTTCTCGAGGATGTCACACTTGGAAAGAACGAGTGTATGATAGAGACGGGCAACGGCGTCTTTGACTGCAGTCTGGGGACACAGCTCGAAGCGCTGAATGAAGAGCTGAGACTCCTGTCATATGAACCATAAGAGGGGTTGTAGATAGTAAGATGGAAGCTTGTATTTCCTTTCAGAAATATCAGACAGTATTGAATAAGAGCTTTTTCAAGAAGCTTGGCAAGGTAGAGAATGTGGTAGGGCTTACGATCGAGTCGTCAGGACCGGACGCAAAGCTCGGCGATATGTGCAAGATCTACACGGATTCCGAGAAAGAGCACGGGATCCTTGCCGAAGTGGTCGGATTCAAGGACAAGAGGACACTGCTCATGCCCTATGAGGATACGGAGGGCATCGGACTTGGATGTATCGTTGAGAACATGAACTATCCGCTCAGCGTGTCAGTCGGCGAGTGTCTGCTTGGCAAGACGCTGGACGGACTGGGCAGGTGCATCGACGGATTTGTGCCGGAACCTACGACAGTGAAGCGCTATCCGCTCGAGGCGGCACCGCCCGACCCGATGAGCAGAACGATCATCAGCGAGGTGCTTCCGCTCGGGGTGAAAGCGGTGGATGGACTGATCACCGTTGGCAAGGGACAGCGTATCGGCATCTTTGCCGGCTCCGGTGTAGGCAAATCGACACTCATGGGTATGTTTGCGAGAAATACCAAGGCGGACATCAACGTGATCGCCCTGATCGGGGAGCGCGGGCGTGAGGTCAGGGAATTTATCGAACGCGATCTCGGCGAGGAGGGTATGCGCCGCTCTATCGTGGTGGTGGCGACTTCCGACAGACCGGCACTCGAGCGCAATAAGGCGGCAAAGACGGCGACGGCGATCGCAGAGTATTTTAGGGATCAGGGGAAAGATGTCCTGCTGATGATGGACTCCCTCACACGTTTTTCGATGGCACAGAGGGAGATCGGGCTTGCGACAGGAGAACCGCCTGTGACAAGGGGTTATCCGCCAAGCGTCTACTCGGAGATGCCAAAACTCCTCGAGCGTGCCGGATGCTCGGAAAACGGATCGATCACAGGGCTGTACACCGTCCTGGTGGAAGGCGAGGATTTTAACGAACCGATCACGGATACGGCGAGGAGTATTCTCGACGGGCATATCATGCTGACGAGAAAGCTCGCCAACAGAAACCACTATCCTGCAGTCGACGTGCTGCAGAGTATCTCGCGGTGCATGTCGATGATCGCGTCCGGGGAGCACAAGGCTGCGGCAGGCAAGCTAAAGAATATCATGGCGACTTACAATGAGGCGGAGGATCTGATCAATATCGGAGCCTACAAGCGGGGAAGCAACCCCAATATCGACAGGGCGATCAATATGATCGACCGGGTGAATGAGTATCTGCTGCAGGACACGGATGCCAAATTTACTTTTGAGGAGTCTGTGGAGCAGCTCGAAGCGATGTTTCAGGAATAAAAAGTGAAAAATAGCGGTAAGAGGGTGGATGAATGGCAGTTTTCCGGTACAAGATGCAGGGGATCCTTGATATCAAAGAGAAGCTCGAGGATAGGGCGAAACAGGAGTTTGCGGAGGCAAACATGCGGCTCGATGCGGAAAAAAAGAAGCTTGATGAGCTTCAGGCAAGAAAGTTTTACTATATGCAGGAGGGCGTGAAGCTGCGCATGGAGCTGATCGATGTGCGCAAGATCCGTGAAAATAAGATGGCAGTGCTCAAGATGGACGAATATATTGCGGACCAGATGAAGGAGATCGCCCGTGCCGCGAAAGCGGTTGAGAAGGCGAGGGCAGCACTGCAGGAACTCATGCAGGAACGGAAAGCGCATGAGAAGCTCAAAGAGAACGCATTTGAAGAGTTTATGAAAGACGAGCTGGCTGCGGAGAGCAAGGAGATCGACCAGCTTACCTCATATACGTATGGGCAGAAGCTGATGGAGGGACAGGAACAGCACGCCCGGAGATAATATATAGAAAGGTATGGTTAGCGAAATGGCACGTAAGGACGAAGCAATGAACCCCGACGCACCGGAGGCGCAGCTTAAGCAGTTAAAAGAAAGCCAGAAGGCGTTCAGACAGGAGCAGAAGAATCAGAAAAAGGAAGCGAAGAAGCGCGCGAAGGAGCTGGAAAACCAGGAGCGTGAGCTGGATGAGCAGATCGAGGGTACGAACGCTTCGGTGGTCGTAGTCACGATATTCATCATTGTAATATGGCTTGGGATCCTATGCCTGCTGGTCAAGATGGATGTCGGCGGGTTTGGCTCCAATGTACTGACGCCGATGTTGAAAGATATACCTGTGATCAACAAGATCCTTCCCACGGAATCCAACACGGAATCGACAAAAGAGAAGTCTTATGGCGGATACAGCAGCATCCGGGAGGCGGTTGACCAGATCACGGAACTGGAGAAGAAGCTGGATCAGGCGCAGAGTACCAACACAGCATACTCTGAACAGATCGAGACACTCAAGGCGGAGGTAAAACGTCTGGGGACATTTGAGGATAGTCAGGTAAGATTTCAGGAGGTCAAGGAGCAGTTTTACGAGGAGGTTGTCTACGCTGATAACGGTCCGGGGCCGGAGGCTTACCGTGAGTACTATGAGGAGATGGATCCCACAACGGCAGAGGCACTGTACAAACAGGTGATCCAGGAGGAAGCAGTCAACAATAAGATGAAGGACTATGTGGCGACATACAGCAATATGGATGCAGCAAAAGCCGCAGGTATCCTCGGGGCAATGACAGACAATCTGGATCTGGCGGCAGATATCCTGTCCAACCTTCCGGCAGCGACAAGGGGCGCGATCATGGGAGAGATGGATCCGGCAGTGGCGGCAAGAATCACCAAGATAATGAATCCAGGAAGCTAAAGTTTTCTGAAAACATTACCGATATATATTATGTAACTTCCAAATTAACTGAATTTTCAGACAATTCAGTTAATTTGTTAAGTTAAAATAGATTTTATATAAAGAAAGAAAGGAGGAATGACAATGACAGATATGGCGATGAAAAATGCGTTTTTCGGCGCCAATTCAGCCAATTCAGTCAACCCTGCATTGAAGGCAGTGGCAAATGCACAAAAGACGTCTGATCCCACAGAAGGCAAGACGCAGGACTTTGGCGCAGTGCTCGACAAGACAGCGCAGAAGTATGAGCAAAAGACTGAGAAACCCGAGAAGCCTGCGCAGCCGGCAGCGGACAGTGGCACAAAGACGCAGACGCAGCAGCAGACAGGGAATGATAACGTTAAGGCGGAAAACGACAATGCGGCGGAGGATACAGGTACAGCCGTTGTGGAAGAACAGACGGAAAATGTGGAAAATGTATCCGAAGGGGCATATGAAACAGCCGGGACGGTAGAAGATCCGGCGGTGGAAGATGCAGGAGAGCTTGTCGGGAAACTGCAGGAGATCGAAGAGCCTGTCGACGAGGTGACGATCGACGAGATCACCAAGGTACTGGAGCAGATCATCGAACAGATCAAGGAGATCCTTGGGATCACGGATGAGGAATTCTTATCCGGTATGGAGGCAGCAGGCTTCCAGCCATACGACCTGTTGGATACCGATCACATGGCGCAGTTGGTGACAGCGATATCTGGCGAGGACTCTGTGATCAGCCTGGTTGCGGACGAGAAGCTCTATACAGCGTTGCAGGACATCACAGAGACAGTCGACACACAGGTGGGCATCCTGCTTGAAAATACAGGACTGACCGGTGAGGAGCTCGAAGCGGTGCTGCAGAAGCTCCAGGAGATGGAAAGCCAGAACCTTGACGGGCAGATTGAGGACATGGAAAAGATTGTGCCAGAGACAGTTGAGGAGCCTGCAGTCGATGAACAGCCGGTTACCAGTGGCCCGGTGATCATCAGGGAGGACAATACCAAGGCGGACGATCAGCCCGCAAAGCAGTATGATACGCTCCCGGAGAACCAGCAGGACAATCCGGTAGAGATCGGCGCAAAACCGCAGACACAGAACACCGGAAAGGACACAAAGGGCAGTGACGACAAGGATTCCGGAAACTTCGGACAGCACAGTACGGCACAGAACTTCCAGAATGATCTTGGTGAGGCAGGCGCTGCGGCAGCAACAGAGAGTGTTGAGAAGTATACCTCGGAGAGCACGGAAAACATCATGAGACAGCTCGCGGACATGGTAAAGATCGTCAAAAATGAGAGTCTCACGGAGATGGAACTGCAGCTTCACCCGGCGAGTCTTGGTACGGTCAATGTATCGCTGACGACAAAGGGAGGCATGGTGACAGCAGAATTCACCACGCAGAATGAGGCGGTAAAGGCGGCGATCGAGGCACAGGCGACACAGTTGAGGGCAAATCTCGAGGAGCAGGGTGTCAAGATCGAGGCGATCGAGGTGTCTGTGGAAAGCCACCAGATGGAGCATGAGCTTGACAAGAACGGCGACAGGCAGCAGAGACAGTCCCAGGAGCAGGAGACCATGCGCGTGCAGGGAATGCGCAGAGGCAGGGGCAGCATCAATCTCAGGGCATTCGCTGACGGGGAGGAACTAGAAGGCGAGATGCAGGGAGCAGATGACGCGACAAGGATCGCCATGGAGATCATGGCAGCGAACGGAAATACGATGGATCTATTAGTATAAGGAGAGAGGTGGACATATGGCAGGTATATTAGCACCCGTCGACGAGAATGGCAATCTGATCACAAATACAAGTTCAGGTGACTCGCTGAAAAAGGGAAAAGACAAGAACGCGGTGGACAGCGACATGTTCCTGACACTTCTGGTGGCGGAGATGCAGAACCAGGATCCGCTGGAGCCGACAAGCAACACCGAGTGGGTATCACAGTACGCGACATTCACGCAGGTGCAGCAGATGAGCGAGATGGCGCAGTCGATCGACGTGCTGAGGGCAAACAGCCTGATCGGCAAGGAAGTGATCATGAAGACGACAAGCCAGAGCACCGGCGACGTCAGCTACACGCAGGGAACCGTCGAGTATGTCGAGATGGAGGA
Organism: Lachnospiraceae bacterium; assembly: GCA_021770755.1. Lineage (GTDB taxonomy): Bacteria > Bacillota > Clostridia > Lachnospirales > Lachnospiraceae > COE1. Next base: position 86,725 of record JAETQI010000011.1, on the reverse strand, counting down.
GGGCAAACCGCTTCTGATCATCGACGGACAGAAATTCTCGATCAGCGATCTTGACACGATCGTCAGCCCGGAATACTCCAAGGCATATGAGATGTACGACACGTTGAAGGGAATGATCAACGGACTGCCCAGCATCAGCTTTGCAGATGAGTCATACAAGAATGTTATACAGGGTGCGCTCGATTACTACAATACGATGGATGAGTATCAGAAGCACTATATGGACGTATATGGATCAGAGCAGATGGAGACACTCGTGGAATGGAAGCATGCGCTTGAGCTCCTCGGTGTGAAGTTCGAGAATAACACAGCAACCGATGACAAGAAGACGTCTCTGGACGACATCTTAGAGAGCTTCAATACCAAGATGAATGCGATACTCGACAAGCTGAATCTTCTGACAGAGAACAAGGCACCGTCGACAGACGGCGGGGATGAGGGCAAGGAAGAGGAGACAGACAAGGAGCAGGAAGGCGAGGGCAGCAAGACAGAGAACGCGTAAGTTTTATGAGAGGGAGGGATTCAAATGAATGTGAAAAACAGTCAGTTCCTTTCCATTGAACAACTGCAGGATCAGTATCTGAGACAGCAGAAAGCCAATTCGGGCAGCAAGGCGCCGCAGGGCATGAGCTTTGAGGAGATCCTCCAGAAACAGCAGGTGACAGGGCAGCAGGCGGCGGAGCATGTAAGGTTTTCCAAGCATGCGGCAAACAGGCTCAATGACAGAAACATCGAATTGACAGACAGACAACTGGAAAGGCTGAACGACGGCACGAAAAAGGCAGGCGAAAAAGGGATCAGGGATTCGCTGGTACTCGTAGACCAGCTTGCATTTATCGTGAACACCAAGAGCAACACAGTCATCACAGCGATGGATCAGACAGAGGCAGATGAGAATATCTATACAAACATTGATGGAGCCGTGATCATCTAATACAGGATGTGAGACAGAGCCGGACCTTTTAAGGAGGCTTACAATCCCCGGAATGACGGATGGGGGCAGAGATCTACGGCAAATATGATTTAGGAGGTCACTTAATTATGATGAGATCACTTTACTCTGGTGTATCAGGTCTTAGGACACACCAGACAAGAATGGACGTTATCGGTAACAACATTGCAAACGTAAACACGACAGCATTCAAGGCAAAGCAGATGAACTTCTCCGATATGCTGTATCAGACGACGCAGGCGGCGACAGGCGCTAACGCGGCAAACGGCACAGGCGGCACGAACCCCAGACAGATCGGTCTGGGCGTGAAGGCGGCGGCGATCAACACGACCATCACGCAGGAGGGTGCAAACCAGTCGACAGGTAATCCGTTCGACTTAAAGATCTCCGGTGAGGCGTTCTTCGTGGTGAGCGACGGAACGAGTACATACTACACAAGAGACGGATCGTTTGACGTGGATGACGCAGGCAACCTCTGTATGGCGAGTACTGGCTACATCGTGCAGGGCTGGGGCGTCGACGCTGAGGGGAACATCGTAAAAGGTGGTACGATCGGACCGATCAACACCAAGGCGAGCAACGAGTTTAACGCAGATGCCACTAAGAACGCACAGATCGCGGGTATCATCGATAGGGATGATTCGGATCTGCAGACAAAAGATGGCAAGATCGTGAACTTTGACGTATATGACAGCGCAGGGTATCCTTATAATCTGAAGTTTGGCATACTGCCGGCGACATCGATCAGCAATTCGACCAGGGAGGTCACGAATACAGAGAGTATCTATCATATGCCTCCTAATATCTATAAGGTTGATACTTCTAAGATGTCATTCTCGTATCCAGTTAATGGTGAAACAAAGGATCTGGCAACGATTGACTCCCCAGAGGCGACTGAAAAGCTGATTAAGGATATCTGGGCTGAGATTAACAATACGAAATCAACAGCGGCTGGTTATCAGGATATTATTACAGGTACACATACTTTTGGCAAGGATGACGAGATAACGGTAGATCTGTCAAAGTTTTTTGCAAATAATCCAGATTTAAATATTGATCCTGCAAGCGATCTGCTCAATATAAAAACGCTTACTGTCAAATTTTCAGGAGAGACGGGATATGTGCCCAACAATACAGTACCATACCCGATATCAGATGCTACAAAAGTTGATGATGAGGTTGCTGCATTATTATATAATGATACTAACAGTACAACTCAGAATAATGGATTCGTGTCATGTGGTCTGGCAGGTGCGGTAACAGTCGCAGCAACGTCGCAGACGTATGTGGATGATAATGGCGACACGGTGACAAAGTGGAAGTTTGAGACGGTTGATGGTACAACAAGAAATACTCTGCAGTTAACAGAGGCGCAGAGCGATGCGATGCGCAGGCTGTTGCAACTCAAAGCGAGCGATGGAAAGACACAGCAGTATACGACAACGGAGACGATGCAGGATAAAACTGCAATCCCAGGACAGTATACGATCAAGCTGCTAGGAATGACGGATTCAAACAAGGTTGCTGTAGATGTATCCAGCATACTTGACGATTCCGTGTTCACAGTACAGTATGACACCGGAAACGGTGAGTTCCAGTATGTGGATTCGATGGGAAACAGTTCTTTCACGATCAATTTAAGCACGATCAACGACAGAGGAAACTTTGAGAATCTCACGGTTGATATGTCAGGCACAAAGAATGTGAGCAACGACCACAAATCGACAGTAGAGGGCAAGCGCCTTGACGGAAGCAAGGTCGGAAAGCTGCTGGGTGTATCTGTTGGAACAGACGGTATCGTCACAGCAAGCTACAGCAACGGCCACATCACAAGACTCGGACAGATCTGCGTTGCAAAATTTGCAAACGCTATGGGACTTGAGAACTCCGGTGACAACCTCTACCAGACGACGGCAAGCTCCGGCGATGCTTCCCTCGTGGACATCAAGGCAGAGGGAATCGGTTCGATCACCAGCGGTATCCTCGAGATGTCAAACGTAGACCTCTCACAGCAGTTTACGGACATGATCACCACACAGAGAGGCTTCCAGGCAAACAGCCGTACCATCACAGTATCGGATACACTGCTTGAAGAGCTGATCAATCTGAAGAGATAATAACCGAACCTAATCTAAATCCAAGAGAACCCCGGACAGGTACGCCTGTACGGGGTTCTCTTGGTAGATGGAGATTTCCGTTTACTTCTGATCCAACTGCGCCATCAACATAGCAATCTGCGCGTCCTTTTGCGCCAGAGCAGAGTCCTTTTGCGCCAGAGCATTATTCTGATCGGCAATAATAGCGTCTTTTTCTGCGAGATTCTTCTTATAAACCTCGTAATCATGTTCGATCGATCGTGCGATACGGTCGGCTTCTTCGCGTGCCTGGCACCAGTAACGGACGCTTTTATCCTGATTGAGGCGGAAGATCGTTTCACAAGTTTCCTGAAAATCGTTGTCCTGTTGTGCCAACATCTGCAACCCCTCCCATGTCGTAGTTTTGAACAGACGTGCCCAGTAGTCAAGTTTCCATTGTTTGTCTTCACTTGTTGCACGTCCGATCTGATTTAAGTCTAACACATTCAGCGTGAATTTGTCATTATAAACGTAATGTTTTTTAACATTCATTATCTTATTGGTTGCATAAAACTCAGGATGTTCAGCAAAAGGCGTAAAGTTAAGGATACTAATATGGTATGCGGGCATGACATCGGAGTATAAAGATCCTTTCTCCAGGTTGTCGAAGAGCCTGCAGAGGTAGATGAGGGAACGGTCATTCCAGTAATTCTGAGATCGGACCTGGAGTTCGATGTTGATGACTTTCTTGTCGTTGAGCAGGATCTTGATGTCGAGGATAAAGCTTTTGTCGCGGATATCGTCACCCAGCTCGTAAGGGTTGAGGATCGTGATGGACTGTACCCTGTTTGGTTTTAGGTGGAGCAGTGCACAGACCAGACCTTTTAGGACATTACCATTTTTGGTCATGACAGAGTGGAACATGCAGTCGTTCATGAGCGTGTAGTCGATCTTTCCGGTAGCGGTTTTAAATGTTTTCTTTTGCCTGTTGTTCATTGAAGTTCCTTTCTGGATGTAATGTAGAATTTTGTAAGAGAATGTTTTGTTTCATACAACATTTACAAATCTGCATATGATTTTAGCATTTGCGAACAGGCAAAACAAGTGCGAGTTTTTACATTTCGACGAATATCAGTTTGCTATAACTTCATGTGTTTTTTGTGCTGTTTGTCTTTTCACGGCATAAAATATATGGTATACTATCAGACATGGATATGATTTTTTCTTTTTTGTCGAAAACGCCGGAGGAGCTGCAGCTTCTCACAGCGAGGTGTGTTGCCAGGATCAGCATCAGGCAGAAGCAGGCGAGGGAGACCGCATTGGAGATCGAAGGATGCGTATACGGCATGCTTTCTGAATACATTACAAGTTAGGGGATAAGGAGGATCATATGGATGAAAATATGAAACTGATCATGGCAGAGTTTGCCAAGATTAACACGAAGCTTGATAGCATTGATACAAGGGTGACAGGGCTTGAGACGGCGGTGGAGAAGCTAGATGCAAGGATAACAGGACTTGAGACGGCAGTGGAGAAGCTAGATACAAGGATGACAGGGCTTGAATCAAGGGTGACAGATGTGGAGACGATCATCAGGGAAGCTGAGCTTGACAAGGTGAACGCCAGACTGGGCATGATCGACTTAAAGCTTGATAAACTTCAGGATCATTATGAAAAGCTGGATGCGGATGTGCGCGTATTATCCGGCGAGACAGCGAGCGGATTTTACAAGATCAAGCATCAGCTCAGGAAGCTCGAGGATCATGGAGAGACGATCGTCAGGGTGCTGGAATTCAGGAATCTGATACCGCTTAGGGAATAGAACAGAGAGGAAGTAACGAATATTTATGGCAAGATTACCAGTCAGCGTGTGCCTGATCGCAAAGAACGAGGAACAGTACATAGAGCAGTGCCTTAGAAAGTTGTTGCGTTACGGTATGGAGATCGTCGTGGTCGATACAGGCTCCACGGACAGTACGAGAGAGATCGCAGCAAAATACACGGATAAGCTGTTTGATTTTGCGTGGTGCGATGATTTCAGTGCGGCCAGGAACTTTGCAGTGTCCAAAGCATCCAACAACTGGATCCTCACACTGGACTGCGATGAGTGTGTGGAGGAGTTTGACGCGGCAAAGCTGCGCACCTGCATGCAGAAATATCCAAAGAACGTCGGTGTCGTGGAGGTCAGAAATGTCTACACGACAGTGGAGGGCGGCGTCTCGCGTGAAAGTGTTCAGATTGATGAGGTGCCCCGTTTTTACAATAAAAATTACTATGAATACCGTTTCCGGATTCATGAACAGATCACGCCAAAACAGTCGGATGATTATGACGATATGGTTCTTGGGAGCTTTCACATGCCTGTCATGGTCAGGCACTACGGTTACGATATCCCACAGCAGGAGATGTTCAGAAAACAGGAGAGGAATCTGAACCTGTTATTAAAGTCTGTAGGGGAGATCAAGGGAATGGACGATTATATCTATTTCCAGATCGGACAGTCCTACAATATACTGGGAGATTATGGGAAAGCGATCGAAGCGTATGACATGTGTCTGGAGATCAACCGAAATCCGGAGAAAACGTTTATGAGCAATTGTCTGGAATCCTATGCGGACTGTCTGATCAGGATCGGGCATCCAGAGGAGGCATACAGGCTGCTGGACATGAACAGGGATTATCTCAAAACGACGAAGCTCCGCTACCTTTTTGGTAAAGCAGCACACATGTGCGGGGATGCTGGGACCGCAGCCGCTTTTTTGATGGAGATCACAGATGCAGCGGATTTTGAACGGCTCGGAGAGAATGTTTTTGACGCTTATGCAAGGGTCTTTGCGATCTGCAGTGAGGCGGGATGGGCGGACAGGTTCGAGGTGTATCAGAATAAGCTGGCAGAATACGGAAAGCGGCACGGGAAACAGATCACATTTGCGGGAAAGGAGGCGTAGTACACAGTATGATAGAAGTGACAAAGATCAACGGAACAAAACTTCTGGTCAACACAAACCTGATCGAGACGGTCGAGGAGACACCAGATACAGTCATTACGTTAACTGACGGCAAAAAAGTTATCATCAAAGAGAGTAGACATGAGGTCAGAAATTTAGTAAGATTGACTAGGCAGGAATACTTTAAGGGAATTCTGAATGTGGGAACTTCATAATAGATGTGAAGATGCGGGCGATCCCTTAGGTAATTGGTGTGGGGAGCGATGCAAATTGAGAAAGTTTGAGAAAATATTCAGAAAATTGTTGCAATTTATGTAACCTTACAGTATTATATAAATATGGAGAAAAAGGCATACAGGATAATACTGTGCTTTTTAACAGATTGAAACTTAACGAAAAAGGGGTGTGTAGTAGTGGATATAGCGTCTTTAGTGGGAATGATCGTATGCTTTGTCCTGGTTTTGTATGGTATGATTGACTCGGCAGGCGGTGTCGCCGGATTTGGATATTTTCTTAATCTGCCGTCAGCGCTTATTACCTTTGGCGGATCGGTCTTCGCGACGATGATGTCGGTGAGTATGGAGAACTTTGTCGGCGGTCTTAAGAGTATCGCACTGATCTTCAAACCGGTCAACGTCAATGTGCCGGAGATGATCACGAAGATCATCGAGCTGTCCAACGTTGCGAGAAAGGAAGGTCTTCTCTCTCTGGAGGAAGCGGCTGGAAACCTTGAGGATGAATTTATGAAAAAGGGCATCATGCTGATCGTCGACGGTACGGATCCGGAGCTGGTAAGAGGGATCCTCGAGACGGAGATGAACAGTATTGACGGCAGACATAAATTGAGATCGGGATTTTGGGACAACCTGGGTGCCATGGGACCTGCGTGGGGTATGATCGGTACACTGGTTGGCCTCATTTGTATGTTAAATAACATGTCTGACCCGACATCGATCGGCCCGAAGATGGGTGTCGCGCTGATCACGACATTCTATGGTTCGATGCTTGCAAACTGGATCTGCACCCCGACATCGGGCAAACTGCAGGCAAACAATACCATTGAGATGCAGTCAAAAGAAATCATGATAGAAGGGCTTCTTTCCATACAGGCAGGTGAGAATCCGCGCGTGATCGAGGAGAAACTCAAATCGTTCCTGTCGCCTAAGGAGAGACCTTCACAGGAAGGAAACGGGGCTGGAGGTGAAGCTTAATGGCAAAGAAGAAAGAGGAGTTCAAGCTGCCGCCTGGAACCCCGGCGCCATGGATGAGTACGTTCTCGGACATGATGACTTTGCTGATGTGCTTCTTTGTGCTCCTGTTCTCGATGTCAGAGGTTGATGCGGCAAAATTCGAGGAGGTCGCCAAATCGTTCCAGTCGACCATCAGTATCTTCCGTGCCGGTTCGAAGGCAGTCGGCGACGGCATCCTGGTGAGCAACGGCGTGAGTCAGTTGAATATGCTTGACGAGTACATAAATACGAGCGGTAAGACCGCGGAGGCAGATTCTACGATCGAGGATCCGACAAAACCGGGCGGCGCTGCGGAGGATAAGCTGCAGGAGGCCGCAGAGCAACTGGACATGACGCAGGAGGAGATCGAGTCCCTGCGGGGGGCGATCGCAGAACTCGAGGAGGAGAAGATGAAGCTCTCGGAGGAGCTTGCGGAGAAGATCGAGGAAGCACTCGCGGAGAATATGATGACAGACCAGGTCGATGTGGATTTCAATGCGGATTATGTGACGCTGACATTAAACGGTGCGTTTCTGTTTGATTCGGGAAGAGCTGACATTAAGCCGGATGCAGTACCGGTGCTCAATAAGATCGGTGTGCTTCTCACAAAGTATGCGGATTCTGAGATCGAGATCGAGGGACATACAGACTCTGTTCCTCTGAACGGCGGCAGGTACGAGAACAATGATGTGCTCAGCAGCTACAGGGCTTTGGCAGTCTTTGACTATTTGAAAGAAAATGCGTCGCTTGACCCGGGGATCGTGAAGCATTCCGGCAGAGGGGAGTATATGCCGATCGCGGACAATGCGACACCCGAGGGAAGGGCAAAAAACAGACGGGTTGAGATAAAGATATACAACGCGTTGAGTGCACGTTAATGAAAGGGGAAAATGAAAAATGAAACGAAATCTGTTGTCAATTATTATTCTGGCGTTGCTCGTTGTCAATATTGTATTGTCGGCGATCATGATGGTGAGCGTGTCCAGCGCTTCCAAGAAGACAGCGGCGCTGGTGTCTGATATCTCAGCGATAGTCGGAATCGAGATCAATGGACTGCCGCAGTCGGAGAATGTGCAGAGTGTTTCCATGGCGGATACACATGTTCACAATGTGGCAGGCGAGCTGACGATCCCTTTGAAGAAGGGTGATGACGGAGCGGACCATTATGCAGTGGGAAGCGTATCTTTGTCGCTGGATACCAAGAATAAGGATTACAAGAGCTATTCCGAGACGATGGCCGATATGGACGGCATCATCAAGGACATCGTGTTCGAGGCGATGGGCAATTATACAGTAGATGAGGCGAGAAGCAATTCTGAGGCGATCAAGGCAGAGATCCTCACAAAGCTTCAGGAACGTTTTGATTCGACATTTATTTACGGAGTGTCTTATAACTTCCTATATAATTAACGGAGCGATCAAAACAAGGGGAGTATATTATTAGTATGTAGGGGGTGATTAACTACATGGGAGAGGTATTATCACAAAGCGAAATAGACAGTTTGCTGGCGGCCTTAAGCTCCGGCGAACTTGATGTGGAGGATATGCAGGAGAAGGACGAGCGACAAGCCAAGAATTATGACTTTAGCCGGCCTGCTAAATTCTCAAAAGAGCACTTAAGAACTTTAAACATGATTTTTGATCATTATGGAAGACTGTTATCAACAAACCTCCCTGTCTATCTTAGAAAAAATGTACAGGTAAATGTTGCGAGTTCCGAGACCGTCACTTTTGCAGAGTTTTCCAATGCGTTGTCCAACCCGGTACTGCTTACAGTCGTCAATTTCTCACCGATGCCTGGCTCGATCATCATGGAGCTGACAAGCGGGCTGGGGTATGCGATCATAGACCGGATGCTTGGAGGCAGGGGAGAAGCGCTCGACAAGGCAAGGGATTTCACGGAGATCGAGATGAGCATCATAGAGCGGATCATGGTCATCTGTATGCAGCTTCTCAGAGAACCATGGAAGAATGTTGCGGAAGTGAATCCATATCTTGAGAGGATCGAGACGAATCCGCAGTTTGCTCAGATCATATCACCGAGCGACATGGTGGCGCTTGTGACCATGAATGTCAAGATCGGTGATGTGGAAGGTTTGATGAATGTGTGTCTTCCATTTTTTACACTGGAAAACGTTATGGACCGGTTAAATACAAAGTTCTGGTATTCCAGCCTGCAGAAGATGGATGACGAAGATTATGAGCAGTTCATAGAGTCGATGATCCGCAGAGTCGATGTTCCTGTTAAGGCAGTTCTTGGAAAGAGTGTCATAACAGTCAATGATTTCGTAAATATACAGGTGGGGGATATCATACGGCTGGATTCCAAGGTTGATGATGAACTGGATGTATATGTGGGGGATATAAGGAAATTTAGTGCTGTGCCGGGCGCAAGCAAAGAGGCATACGCAGTAAGGGTAACATCAGTAGTGAGGGAGGAGGAATAAGACAATGGATGGTATGTTATCTCAGGATGAAATCAATGCATTGTTGAACGGTGTGGATCTGTCAGCGGATTCCGGTGCGGCTGATACGGCTACAGCTACAGCAGGTAGTCCGGCAGGAGAGGAACTCACCGATATAGAAAAAGATGCGATAGGAGAGGTAGCCAATATCAGTATGGGAACCTCTGCCACGACACTTTTTTCGCTTGTTAATAAGAAGGTAAATATCACAACACCTGTTGTGGAGATGTGTAACTGGCAGGATGTGCTCGATGCTTACGAAAGACCTTGTGTCTTTATCCAGATCAAATACACAGTCGGATTGAACGGCACGAATATTCTGGTATTGAAGGAACACGATGTGAAGGTGATCACCGATCTGATGATGGGCGGCGACGGCACCAATGTCGAGGGAGAACTCAGCGAACTGCATCTGAGTGCGATTTCCGAGGCGATGAACCAGATGATGGGATCATCGTCGACATCACTCTCGTCGATGCTTGGCAAGACGATCGATATCAGTCCGCCAGAGTCAAGCCTTGTCGATCTTCATTCCAAGGCACCGGGAGAGCTCTCGCCATTCCTCGAGGACAGATTTGTCAAGGTATCCTTCAGACTGCAGATCGATGACCTGGTGGATTCCACATTGATGCAATTGTATCCGCTTGATTTTGCAAAATCCGTCTACGAGACCTTTATGGCACAGCAGATGGGCGGATCATCGGAACCAGCTCCTGCACCAGCACCGGCTCCTGCTCCAAGTCCTGCACCAGCGCCAGCGCCGGCTCCCACAATGCAGCCGCAGGGCGGTATGGATATGGGCATGGGCATGCAGCCACAGATGGGAATGCCGCAGGGCGGATATGGCATGCAGCCACAGGGCGGATACGGAATGCCGCAGGGTGGATATGGGATGCCGCAGATGGGAATGCCGATGGGATATGGAATGCCCAATGTGAGCATACAGCCTGCACAGTTCCAGAACTTTGCACAGGGACAGGGCGAGATGGTAAGTGCGGAGAGCATTGGCCTGATCAGGGATGTTCCGTTGGAGGTAACAGTGGAGTTGGGAAGAACCAGCAAATCCATTTCAGATATTCTGGAGTTTGCCCCTGGTACTATTATAGAGCTTGATAAGATTGCCGGCGAGCCGATCGATGTTCTTGTGAACGGCAAGTTTGTTGCAAAAGGCGAGGTGGTCGTTATCGAGGAGAGCTTTGGTGTGAGGATCATGGAAATAATAAAATAATAATATATTATTTCAGAAAATGTTTGTAGGATCATGAAATTTTAGAATGATGATGTAGAAAGGACAAGATTATTATGGGGAAGAGAATACTGATAGTAGACGACGCTGCTTTCATGAGAATGATGATCAAGGATATACTGACGAAAAACGGATACGAGATTGCTGCGGAGGCTGAGAATGGCAAGATCGCGGTTGATAAGTACAAGGAGGCATCGCCGGATCTGACACTTCTTGATATCACAATGCCTGAGATGGACGGGATTCAGGCGCTCAAGGCGATCAAGGCGATCGACCCGGGTGCAAATGTGATCATGTGCTCCGCTATGGGACAGCAGGCGATGGTTATTGAGGCGATTCAGTCCGGAGCGAAGGACTTTATCGTAAAGCCTTTCCAGGCAGAGCGTGTTCTGGAGGCTGTCAAGAAGGTTGTAGGCTAAAAAGTATGCTTTTATCATCGACATCAAGAAGGTTTGACTCCATTGGACAGTTGTTGACCGTGACACTGATATTTATATTTGTCCTGGCCCTTACATATTTTGCCACAAAGCTCACTGCAGGTCTTCAGAAAGGGAGACTTGCAGGTTCTAATGTGGAGGTATTGGAGACATTTAAGATAGCGCCGACCAAATATATACAGGTTGTGAGGATCGGTAAGAAATATTTTTCTTATGTGGTCTGCAAGGATACTGTCACACTGCTGGGAGAGATGACAGAGGACGATATTACAGCGCTGGGCGGGGAAGAGACAGGCTCGGCAGCCAATATCAGTTTCAAGGATATCCTTGACAGATTCAGAAAACAGCAGTGATATGCATCCTGTACAAGTGCGGGTTGACAGACAAGTGTGTGAGGCATAAGGATAATCTGATATGAAGAATAAGAGCAAAGAATATAAGATCGGCAGGGAACTTCGAAAGATCGTGTACATGCTGTGCATGGTCGCGGTGATACTCCTGGCAGATATCGCTGTGGTCCATGCGACGAGCGAGGATGACGGCGCCGCTGCGGAACAGATCCTGAACAACAGTCAGGAGGAGAATGAGAACCGGACGAACAAGAATGATCCTGGCACTGCCCAGACTGGTGAGGATCTAAAGGAACTGAATATTGCCAACACGTTTACGGTTACATACGACAGCGGAAACGGAGAGCTCAACGGGAATCTGAGAATACTGCTGATTCTGACAGCGATCGCCGTATTGCCGATCCTGCTGGTGACGCTCACGTCGTTTACCAGGATACTGATCGTACTGCATTTCACGAGACAGGCATTAAATACACAGTCAGCACCGCCCAATCAGGTGTTGATTGCTATTTCTTTGTTTCTCACATTTTATATCATGCAGCCGGTGTTTGGTAAGGTCTATACAGAAGCGATCGTGCCGTATGATGCGGGAGAGATCGGATTTGAGGAAGCGATCGGGATCGCGGCGGATCCCATGAGAAATTTTATGTTCGAACAGACGCAGCGGGAGGATATCAATGTCTTTATGCAGATATCGAACACAGCGTGGGACGGGGAGACGCTGGCACAGGTGCCGACAACCGTTTTGATCCCGTCTTTTATTGTCAGCGAACTGCGCACAGCCTTTATCATCGGATTTACGATCTATGTGCCGTTTATCGTGATCGATATGGTCGTCGCATCGGTGCTGATGAGTATGGGTATGATGATGCTGCCGCCAACGACGATCTCCATGCCGTTTAAGATACTGCTGTTCGTGCTGGCGGACGGATGGAATCTCGTGATCGTGAATCTGGTGCAGACTTTTTACTGATGGAGCGAATGTTTATATGAGAAAAGGGGGAGAGTGACAGGATGACGACAGAACTGGTTACAGACATCATGAAGGAAGGATTGTTTGTAGTGCTCAAGACAGCGGCGCCCCCGTTGATCGTATCGCTGGTGATCGGTCTTGCCATCAGTATCTTTCAGACAGTGACTTCCATTCAGGAGCAGACGCTCACTTTTGTACCAAAGATCGTGGGCATGTTTCTCTGCCTGATGCTTTTGGGCGACTGGATGCTGAATAATATGACGACATACATGACAGACTTGTGGCAGAGTTTTTCGCAGTATATCAGATAGCGGAAGGGAGTATGGCTGCACGGTATGGTGAATTTGACTTTTTCCATGTCTGAATTGGAATATTTTCTGTTTGTGTTCGTGCGGATCGCGAGTTTTGTCTTCGTGGCGCCGTTCTTTAGTACCAAAGGTGTGCCGAACAATGCCAAGGTCGCGCTGAGTGTGTTCGTTGCCTACATTATGTATACCTTTGGACCGGAACATGTTTATCCGGAATACAATACTATACTTGGATTTGCCACAGTTGTGTTGAAGGAAGTGTCGGTGGGTCTGCTGATCGGATTGGCAGCCCAGATGTGTACTTCCATTGTTTTATTTGCGGGCAGGATCATCGACATGGAGGTGGGGCTTTCCATGGCGAACGTGTTTGATCCTACCACAAATGAGCAGGCTTCCATCACAGGTGCCCTGATGCAGTATGGCGTGATGATGATCCTGTATACGACAGGGCTTCACAGGTTCCTGCTCAAAGCGCTGATGGAAACTTTCATATTGATACCGGTCAGCGGTGTCCATATCAATACGGACAGGCTGCTGGAGTCCCTGATCCTGTTTCTGAGCGAGTATATCATCATCGGATTCCGTGTATGTCTGCCGGTTTTTGCCAGCATCACGCTGATGAATATCGTACTGGGACTGCTGGCGAAGCTGGCGCCGCAGATGAACATGTTTTCTGTCGGTATCCAGCTCAAACTGCTGGCGGGGCTGAGTGTTATCATGGTAACGATCACGCTGCTTCCGGATGTCTGCAATTTTATCACGACACAGATGCAGCAGATGATCGTCTCAATGGTGGAGGGCATGATGTGATATTGGAATATGATCTGCAGTTTTTTGCCCAGGAGGGACCAGGCGGTGAGAAGACGGAGGAGCCGACCGCCAAGAAAAAGGCGGATACCCGTAAGGATGGTAAGGTTCCTAAGAGCAAGGAGCTGTCAAGCGGTGTGGAACTGATCGCGCTCTTTTTGCTGTTGAAGTTCTGGGTAGGCCGTATGGGTGAGAACTTCATGAAGCTTTTTGGCACGATCTATGAGAAGATGCCTGCGTTCACAACGTATTGGAACGGGCGTATCGTGCGGGAAGATTACACGACTCTGATCAACAATGTGTATCTGGAGCTGTTAAAGCAGCTACTTCCTTTTTTTGTCGTCGGGATCGTCATTGCGGTCGGTATCAATATGCTGCAGTTTAAGTTTCAGGTTTCAACGAAACCGCTGAAACCAAAGTTCAGCAAACTCAATCCGATCTCCGGCGCGAAGAGGCTGTTCTCCAAGGAGAAGATCGTCGAATTGTTAAAGTCAATCGCAAAGATCATCCTGATCATGGCGATCGTGTATTCGACCATAAAGGATGACTGGGTGTATCTGGTCCAGTTCTATGGCATGCCGCTCAACCAGGCGATCGAGCTGATCGGCAGCGTCGTGATCAATATGGGGCTTAAGATCTCCCTTGTGTTCATGATCGTGGCGTTTGCGGACTTGTTTTATCAGCGCCGCAAGTTCAACAATGATATCAAGATGACAAAGCAGGAAGTCAAGGACGAGTACAAGAACGCAGAAGGAGATCCGCAGATCAAGGGAAAGATCCGGGCTAAGATGCGTGAGGCGTCCCAGCGGCGTATGATGCAGGATGTGCCAAAGGCGGATGTGGTCATCACGAATCCGACGCATTACGCGGTCGCGATCCGCTACGATGCAGCGACAGGAACAGCGCCGGTCGTTCTGGCTAAAGGTGCAGACTATGTCGCGCAGAAGATCAAGGAGATCGCGCGTGAGAGCAACGTGGAGATCGTGGAGAACAAACCGCTCGCCCGTATGCTGTATGCCAATGTGGATATTGGCCAGGAAGTACCGCCCGAGCTTTATCAGGCAGTGGCGGAGGTGCTTGCGATGGTTTACAAGATGCAGGGCAGGATATAGCGAAAACAAGTGGGATCAATCAAAAAGCAAGTTGACATAAAATTCTAAAAACAGGACGTTTATTAGATGCATTATGTCAACCCAAAAGACTCTGTGTGTAAAATGTTATCCGGAAAAACGGATACCGTTTGTGAAAAAGCACAGAGTTTTTTGTCTTAATTTGTGTAAGTAATATAAAAAATTAAAAAAATCAAAAAACTTACAAATTATTATATACAAATTATGTTAATTGTGCGATAATATGAAATGAAGAAAAATGACAAAAAACAGTAGGGGATTATTTATTTAGGAGTTAAGGGGGAGTCAGAGACATGAAGATGAGGAAAGCGGACATAGGCGTAGCTCTTTATTTACTTGGCGCTATCATCATGTTGATTGTACCGATCAGTAGTACCATGCTGGATGTACTGCTTGCGATCAATATTTCGCTTGCTTTTACGATCCTGTTCACGACAATGTTTGCAAAAGAGGTGTTGGATCTGTCCTTTTATCCGACCATTTTGCTGTTCACGACGATCTTCCGGATCGCCCTGAACGTATCGTCAACCCGTCTGATCCTGTCAACGGGAAATCCGGGAAACGTCGTGGCGACTTTCGGTAATTTCGTCGGCGGCGGCGATCTTGTCATCGGTATTGTGGTTTTTATCATTTTGATCATTGTTCAGTTCGTTGTCATCAACAAAGGTTCTGAGCGTGTTGCCGAGGTTACGGCGAGATTTACGCTGGACGCCATGCCAGGTAAGCAGATGGCGATCGACGCAGATTTAAATACAGGCGCGATCACGGATGCGGAAGCAAAAGTACAGCGGGAGAAGCTTCAGCAGGAAGCAAGCTTTTTCGGTTCCATGGACGGTGCCGTGAAGTATGTAAAGGGAGATGCGACGGCAGGTCTGATCATCACCTTTGTCAATATCATCGGCGGTATCATCATGGGTGTGCTGCGGCAGGGCATGGATATCGGCGCCGCTGCGGACAAATATACGATCCTCACGATAGGTGACGGTCTGGTAAGCCAGATTCCTTCACTTCTTATTTCGTTGTCGACAGGTATTCTGGTGACAAAGGGTTCCAAGGAGGCAGATTTTGGTACGGTGCTCGTAAACCAGCTTTTCGGGATCCCCAAAGTATTATATATGGTAGGCGCGGTGCTTGCTTTTCTGGGACTGGTGACGCCGCTCAATCCCTTGATCTTCGTGATCCTGGGTGTCATCTTTATCGTGTGCGGGCGCATGATCGCATCCACGATCGAGACGGCGAGCATCGAGGCGGAGACAGACACGGAGGAGGATACGGCAGATGAGATCCGCAGACCGGAGAATGTCAACTCGCTGCTGCAGGTAGACCCGATCGAATTGGAGTTTGGTTACGGTATCATACCGCTTGCGGATGTCAACCAGGGCGGAGATCTCCTCGACCGTGTTGTGATGATCCGCAGACAGATCGCGCTCGAGCTTGGTACGGTTGTGCCGATCATCCGACTGCGCGACAATATCCAGCTCAATCCGAACCAGTACATCATCAAGATCAAAGGGATCCAGGTCAGCGAGGGCGAGATCCTGTTCGACCACTATATGGCGATGAATCCGGGGTTTGTGGAGGAGGAGATCTCGGGTATCCCGACTTTTGAACCTTCGTTCCATCTGCCGGCGATATGGATCACGGAGAATCAGAGGGAGCGCGCGGAGAGTGTCGGCTATACGGTAGTGGATCCGCCATCGATCATCGCGACCCACCTGACGGAGATCATCAGACAATATCTTGCAGACCTGCTCACGAGACAGGATGTGCAGAATCTTGTCAACAATGTCAAGGAGACCAATCCTTCCCTGGTGGAAGAGCTTGTGCCGAAGCTTCTGGGGCTTGGCGATATCCAGAAAGTATTGCAGAATCTCTTAAAGGAAGGTATCTCGGTGCGTGACCTTGTCACGATCTTTGAGACGCTTGCCGACCATGCGGCATCCACAAGGGATACAGACATACTGACAGAGTATGTGCGGCAGAGCTTAAAGCGCGCTATCTCCAACAAATATTTTCCGGTCAATGAGACGACGAGCGTGGTTACACTGGATCCGGGTCTGGAGCAGGAGATCATGGGAAGCGTGAAGCAGACAGAACAGGGAGCATATCTGACGCTGGATCCGGAGAAGACAAAGACGATCATGGCTTCTGTGGAGTCAGAGGTAGGAAAGCTCGAGAAGCTTGGCAAGAATCCGATCGTGATAACCTCACCGATCGTCAGGATGTATTTTAAGAGACTGACAGAGGATTATTACAAGGATCTGGTAGTGGTATCTTACAATGAGATCGATTCAAATGTAGAATTACAATCAGTAGGAATGGTGACAGCATGATAATAAAGAAATTTCAGGGAAAAACAAAAGAAGAAGCGCTCGAGAGTGCGAGAAAGGAGCTCGGCGAGGGCATCGTTGAGATGAACGTCAAGGCGATCAAGGCAAAAGGCATCATGAGCCTGTTTAAAGGCACCAGATTTGAGGTGACCGTTGCGAAGGAAGAGGAGAACGAAAAATACAGCGCAGCAGCGCCGAGTGAGATCCAGAAGGACGGTGTGGCTGTCAGTCTGAGCCAGGGAGCAGGAAAGATCATTCCGATGAAGCAGCCGGAGAAAAAGGAAGCTGCAGCGGAGGATACCAAGGCATCCGGCGATGCATTTGCCGTGGGGCAGGCGGTTGCGGATGCGCTCGCCGCGTTTCCGGCACAGAAGCAGGATCCGGCAAAGACGGCGGAGAGCGAGAAAGCCCGCGGCAAGGTCGAGTCAAAGACAAACGAGCCGACCAAGGAGAATCTCCGTGGAAACGGTCTGGAGGAGAAGCTGGACAATCTCCAGAATCTGATCGAGAAGCAGCTTTCCCAGCAGGAGAACAAGCCGCAGGCGGATGAGACAAAGAGCACGGAGAGCGTGAAAAAGGAAGAGAGCACGGAACGCGTCAATTTCTTAAAACTCCTGTACAACAAAATGACGGACAATGAGATCAACGAGAAGTACGCAAAAGAGATCATCGAGGAGATCGACAGGAACTGCAAGGCAGATGTCACGATGGATTTTATGCTCTCGGAGATCTACCAGAGAATGATCTTAAAGCTCGGAAAACCCTATGTGATGGAGGAGGATGAAAAGGCGCCAAAGGTTGTCTTCTTTGTGGGGCCGACCGGCGTGGGAAAGACGACGACGATCGCAAAGATCGCTTCTTCTTTCAGGGTGGAACACAAGAAGAAGGTCGCACTGCTCACGGCTGATACATACAGGATCGCTGCGGCGGAGCAGCTAAGGACGTATGCGAACATTCTGGAAGTGCCGTTCAGGGTTGTGTACACGGCAAAGGAGATCACGGACGCTGTGGAGGACTTCAAGGAATACGATTACATACTGGTGGATACGACAGGGCATTCGCCGAACAATGAAGCGCAGTGTGAGAGTATGAGCGATCTGATCCATTCGGTGGACGCCGATGCTTCCAAGGAAGTATTTCTTGTGCTGTCCGCTTCGACAAAATACAGAGATCTGATGAGGACTGCAGATATTTACAAAGAGATCACGGATTATAAGCTGATCTTCACAAAGCTTGATGAGACAACTACGTTGGGAGACATCTATAATCTGAAATTATATACAGGTGCGACGCTTTCCTATGTGACGTGCGGGCAGAATGTACCGGATGATATCGAGTACTTCAATCCGCAGTCGACGGTAAAGCAGTTGCTAGGAGGAAGGCGCTGATAGGAGGGTAATATATGGTGGATCAGGCTGAACAGTTACGAAATGTGATTAAATTGAATCCAATGCCAAGGCCGCTCTCCAGAGTGATAACGGTGACAAGTGGAAAGGGTGGCGTGGGAAAGTCCAACACCGCCATCAATCTTGCCTGCCAGTTCAAAAAAATGGGAAAGAGAGTTATTATATTGGATGCAGACTTTGGGCTTGCCAATATAGAGATCATGTTTGGAACGGTTCCAAAACATAACCTGTGCGATCTGATATATCAGGGGAAGAACATTACAGACATCATAACATGGGGACCCATGGACATCGGCTTTATATCAGGAGGCTCCGGGATCGCCGGTTTGTCCAATCTGAGCAGGGGCTATCTAAATTATATCATACAGAATCTTGCAAAACTCGATGCGATCGCCGATATTATTATTATAGATACCGGCGCGGGAATTTCCGACGCGGTGCTGGATTTTCTTGTCGCAAGCGGCGAGATCCTGGTCGTGGCGACACCGGAGCCTACATCGATCACGGATTCCTACTCCCTGCTGAAAGCGTTGAACCGTCATCCCCGTTTTGCCAGGGAGGATTCGAAGATCATGGTGATCGCCAACAAGGTGTCGGGCGTGGCGGAGGGCGAGACCATGTACAGCAAGCTCGAGACGGTGGTGAGCCGTTATCTGAAACTTCCGGTGTCGTATCTTGGCTCCATACCGCAGGATTATCATCTTGAGGATGCCGTGATGCAGCAGACGCCTGTGAGTATGCAGAGCCCGAATGCAAAGTCTTCCATCGCGTATGAGCGGATGGCGTATGTCCTGATGGACAGGGAATATGACAAGTCGCTGGTGAAGCGCGGGATGGCGGCATTTTTCTCGCATATCGTGGCGGGAAACAAAAAAATGGGATAAATAAATCGGGGGGAGTCTATGATAGAGAAATTTATATCACCAGGGGATAAGCTGGAACTAAAATCAACAGTCAGCGTGGTGCTTCCTGATGGTACGGAGGGCGTAAAGACTTACAGGACTTCGGTATATGATATTCTAAGCGACGGGCGGCTTCGGCTTGTGATGCCTATGGAGAAGGCAAAGCTGGTGCTGCTCCCGGTCGACGGGGAGTATGATGTATGTTTTTTTTCCCATGGCGGGATGTACCGCGCGGGCGTCAGGATTGCTGGCAGACAGAAAGTAAACGGGATCTATGTCCTTGTCGTTGAGCTGATCAGCAACCTTCACAAATATCAGCGGAGGGAATATTATAGATTTAACTGTGTCGTAGAGATGTTAGCCCGGGAGATGACCAGACAGGAGTCGGATGCGTATGCCAGGGGGCTTACCCATCTGGTGCCGGAAAGCGATATGATCCGGGGCGTGATCGTGGATATAAGCGGCGGAGGGACGCGGTTTGTATCGAGGGAAAAATTTAATGAGGACAGTATTATATTGATGCGTTTCAGTCTCCCGATCATGGAGATTGACAGACCGTTTTTGCTGGCAGCGAAGGTAATTTATTCAGGCGGCATCGAGAACAGGACGAACGAGTATGAGAACCGTGTAAAGTTCGAGTTTATCGATACTGCGACAAGGGAAGAGATTATTAAGTATATTTTTGATGAGGAAAGAAAAAACAGAAAAAATGGGAAGGGTCGTTGAATAGTATGATAATGAACACAAATGCTCCAAAAAATAAGAAAAAAATTCTCGTAGTTGATGATTCTGCACTTATGAGAAGAGTAATGTGTGATATAATCAATTCAGATGAACGGTTCCAGGTAGTGGAGCAGGCTTTTGATGGTCAGGCAGCATATGAACTGCTGAAAAAGAATCAGTATGATGGCGTCGTTCTCGATGTCAATATGCCTAAGATGAACGGGATCCAGTTTCTGCGCGCCCTGCAGAAGGATAAGATCCGGGCGCGTATCATGATGGCGAGCACGGATACCAAGGACGGCGCGGCGGTAACAATGGAGGCGCTCGACCTTGGTGCGATCGACTTTATCGAGAAACCGGTGAATATTGTATATCTGAAGAGCAGCGGATTCAAGGACAAATTTCTGGACACACTACAGGCGGTCGTTACCAGCCGTCAGACGAATATTTCCGCCGTGGCGGCAGTATCCACAGTTTCAAGGGAGAAGCAGGAAGAGACGACGCAGAAGCTGGTGAGCATTGTCCGGAAAAGCCAGCCGGTCGTGGCTGGACAGAAGGTTGTGGCACTTGCCTGCTCGACAGGAGGACCCAAGGCGCTTCAAAGTGTTGTGCCGAGGCTTCCTGCAGAGCTTGCAGCGCCTGTCCTGATCGTTCAGCATATGCCGAAAGGGTTTACACAGTCCCTCGCGGAGCGGCTTGATTCCATGAGCAAGATCAGGGTCAAGGAAGCCGCGGAGGGAGATGTGCTTGAGAACGGCGTGGTATATATCTCCATGGGCGGCAAGCACATGAATGTGGCAAACAAGGGCGGAAGGCCGACGATCACATATACAGACGAACCTCCAAGGGAAGGCGTAAAGCCGTGTGCAAACTATATGTTTGAGTCCTTAAAAACTAGCAATTATGCGCAGATCGTATGTGTTGTACTGACTGGTATGGGAGCGGATGGTACCAGGGGAATCGTGAATTTGGAAACTTCAAAAAAAATACACGTTATCGCACAGGATGAGGCGTCATCGACGGTGTATGGAATGCCCAAGGCAATCGCTGCGACAGGTCTGGTCAACCAAGTGGTCTCGCTTGATAACGTGGCCCAGGAAATTATAATGAATGTGGGGGTCAGGTAGAATGGATACAAGTCAATATCTTGATATTTTCCTTGATGAATCAAAGGAGCATTTACAGAATCTGAGCGATCAGATCATGGATCTGGAGCAGAATCCTGAGAATATGGATACGATCAATGAAATTTTCAGGGCTGCACATTCCTTAAAGGGTATGGCAGGGACAATGGGATACAAGCGGATGCAGACGCTCACCCATGACATGGAGAATGTATTTTCGGAAGTCCGGAACGGTACGTTTAAGGTACAGCCCGGGATGATCGATATCCTGTTCAAGAGTCTGGACGCGCTGGAGGAGTATGTCAACAATATCCAGCAGACAACGGAGGAAGGGACGAATGACAATCAGGATCTGATCGATGCCCTGAACAGTATCCTGAAGAATAACGGCGAAGTTGTGGCAGGCGGCAGCGCGCCGGCTGCAGCGGCGGCACCCGCACCTGCAGCGC
This sequence comes from Lachnospiraceae bacterium, assembly GCA_021770755.1. Lineage (GTDB taxonomy): Bacteria > Bacillota > Clostridia > Lachnospirales > Lachnospiraceae > COE1. Next base: position 64,871 of record JAETQI010000011.1, on the reverse strand, counting down.
CGCCGGCATCCGCTGACGGCAATGCCAAGAAAGAGAGATGGCAGGGGATCAAGGTTACGGACACGGAGAAGATGCTCATCGACAAGGCGCACAGTGAAGGGCTGAAAGTATACGGTGTGACGGTTTATGTCGAGGAGGCGTGCGTGTTAAAGGCTGCAAGGGCATTTCTGGTGTTCAAGGCACTGGAGAAGCTCGGTGAGATCATCGTGTCAGCACCGACAGCGCAGGATATCGAGGATGAGAAGTTCGAGCTGACATTCAGCCTGATCTTTATATCGGGAAATACCGCAGATGAGATCAAGGAAGCTGTCAAGAGCGTGTCCGAGATCGAGGAGGCGTTCTGTGCAGAGTACACGGTCGCGGCATCGGCAACGGCGAAGCCCGCTAAGCCGGTGGAGACGAAGCCTGTCGAAGAGGCAAAGCCTGCTGTGACAGCACCGACACCAGCGCCCAAGGCAGTGGTACCGGCACCAGCTGCGGCTGCGCCCGCGCCGGCGGCAAAGACATCGGCATCATCATCTGCTTCATCGGCAAAGCCTGCAGCGAAGCCTGTAGTGAACAGGACTGTCAGGGTAGATATCGAGAAGCTTGACAATCTGATGAACTTAGTCAGTGAGCTCATCATCGCAAAGAATTCCCTGATCTCGGCGACAGCAGCCGATGAGAGCAAGGGGGACAACGGTTCTGTCAACGAGCAGATCGAGTATCTCGAGAGCGTGACGACAAACCTTCATGAGTCGGTCATGAAAGTCCGAATGGTGCCGATCGAGAGTGTTGTTGCAAAATTCCCGCGTATGATCAGGGATCTGTCAAAGAAGCTCGGCAAGAAGATGGAGCTGTACATGACAGGTGAGGATACAGAGCTTGACCGTACCGTGGTCGATGAGATCGGCGATCCCCTGATGCATATGCTTAGAAACTCTGCAGACCATGGTCTGGAGCCGAATGACGTGCGTGTTGCGAACGGAAAGCCGGAGGTCGGATCGATCTTCCTGGATGCTTACCAGGATGGTAATAACGTCGTGATCGAAGTGCGTGACGACGGCGGCGGAATCAATGTGGAAGCAGTCAGAAATAAAGCGATCGAGCGCGGTACGGTGACACCGGAACAGGCTGAGACGATGTCGGAGAAGGAGATCATCGATCTGTTGTTCCTGCCAAGTTTCTCTACCGCAAAGAAGGTGTCGGATGTGTCCGGACGCGGCGTTGGGCTTGACGTCGTCAAGTCAAAGATCGAATCGCTGAGCGGCGAGGTCGAGGTAAAGAACCGTTTTGGCGAGGGTTCTTCATGGATCATCAGACTGCCTCTGACACTTGCCATCATCCAGGCGCTTATGGTCGTTATCGGCGATGAGAAATACGCGATCGCGCTGGGATCGATCCAGACGATCGAGGATGTCCTGCCGGAAGACATTAAACTGGTACAGGCGAAAGAAGTAATCCATATTCGTGGAACAGTCATTCCCATTATCCGGATGGATAAGGTTCTCGAGATTCCTTCAAGAGGGGATGAAAACAAAAAGAGCAAGAATCTCACGGTCATTATCGTAAAGAAGGGCGACAAGCAGGCGGGTCTGGTAGTGGACGAGCTGATCGGACAACAGGAAGTGGTTATCAAGTCCATGGGCAAGTACATCAAAGTACCGAAGATGATCAGCGGCGCTACGATCTTAGGAAACGGTGAAGTGGCACTGATTCTTGATACCAATGCGTTGATTTAATCCGATTGATAATGAAAGGCAGGGCATAGAATATGGATGAAGTAAAAGTAATAGACGATCAAAAGCGTGATTTGAGTCTCAACCGGCCTACAAAGCGTGATACGACACAATTTATTGTGACACAGCTCGGCGGTGAGCAGTACGGCATAGATATTAAATATATATCAAACATTATCAGAATGTCAAAGATAACAAGGGTGCCGAAGGTGCCTGACTATATCAAGGGTGTGATCAACGTCCGCGGTGTTGTCATTCCGACAATCAGTCTGAGGCTGAAGATGGGGCTGCCGGAGGATGAAGTCACGAAAAAGACACGTATCATCATCCTTACTTTGGAGCAGCATGAGTCGATCGGCGTGCTGGTGGACGAGGTAAAAGAGGTTGTGACGCTTGATGAGGATCACATTGAGCGGATGGGCTATGAGAAGGATGACAAGGAAAGATTTCTCTCTGGTGTCGGGAAGGCTGACGGAAAGCTGATCTCGCTGCTGGACATCACATCAGTGCTGGCAGAAGTGGTTGATGTGTAAATGACATATGTTATAGAGACTTTTTGAATGGAGAAAGGCTTAGGTTTTTATATCATGGCGGAAAATATGAGTTTCGAGAGAGTTACGACAGAATATTATGATGTATTAAAGGAGCTGGGAAACATCGGGGCGGGCAATGCGACAACGGCGCTTGCCCAGATGCTCCAGACCAAGGTGGATATGAAAGTTCCACAGGTCAGACTTCTGGATTTCAAGGATGTTGGCGTGGTTATGGGCGGAGAAGAGCAGCTTGTCGCAGGTATTTATCTGGCTGTAGAGGGAGATATCACGGGCAGTATCATGTTTATACTTGAAAAGAACGCCGCGAAATCGCTCGTGTCAAAGCTCATGGGAATGCCACCGGCAGAAGGCGGATTTACTGAGATCGAGATATCGGCGATGAAGGAGATTGGCAATATCATCACAGGGGCCTATCTCAATTCATTGGCGCAGATGACGAATCTCAAGATGATTCCGTCAGTTCCAGACTTAAATATTGATATGCTCAATGCGATACTAAGCGTACCGGCTATAGAATTCGGAATCATAGGGGATCAGATCCTGCTGATACAGACCGTATTTACGGATGATGTGGATCTGAATGGTTATTTTATTCTTATGCCGGATCTTGAGTCATACTCGAAGATGCTGGCAGGACTTGGGCTGTCGATATAACTATACATTCATAAATTAGCAGCACTAAATAGAGAAGGGGCATAGTGAGCGATGGCGAATATAGTTAAAGTAGGAATGGCAGACTTGAATGTGTGTAAGAGTCCTGACGGTATAACGACATTGGGACTTGGTTCTTGTGTGGGGATATGTATCAGGGATCCGGTTGCCAAGATCGGGGGATTGGCGCACGCCATGCTGCCAGACAGTAAACAGATAGAAAATAATTCAAACAGGGCAAAATTTGCCGATACGGGAATTGATGATCTTGTAAAAAAGATACTGGCAATGGGTGGCAGAAAGACAAGGCTGGAAGCAAAGATAGCAGGCGGGGCGCAGATGTTTGCATTTCAGAACAAATCGGACATGGTGCGCGTCGGAGAGCGGAATGTGGAAGCCAGCAAGAAGAAGCTAAGAGAGCTGGGTATTCCGCTGAAAGCGCAGGACACAGGTCTTAATTACGGTCGTACGATCATATTTTATCCTGAGACGGGCGATCTGATCATCCGTTCCGCGGGAAAACCAGAAAAAAAGATTTGATTTTTTTATCAGAAATAAGGGGATAATAGAATGGGAAATAAGACAGGTCTTATCACACCTTTTTTCATGCTTCTGGCAGGTGCGATTGCGTCTATAATAATGTATGTGAGGGGATTTGACTTGACAACGATGCTGTGGGGACTGCTGGTCGTGCTGGTGATATTTTATATCATTGGCGATGTGGCGAGATATCTGTACGCATCGATCAGACCCCGCATTATACCGACAGATAATCTTGAGATATTGGTTCAGAAGGCGAGGCAGAACGGAGATCTCACCGGAAGTGTCGTTGCTTTTGCAAACGAAGAGCAGAAGGACATGGAAGGTATGGACGCAGTTGGTTTTATGTCAGAGAACGGGGAAGGCGATTTGGAGGAAGGGTATTCTGACGAGGAGCTTCACGACTATACTGCTGAGGATACTGCGGCAGCGATGGAAGGCTATGAGGATAATTAAGCGTTACGGGGGATTGGAATGAACGATGCAGCACGCAAAAGGCTTTGGGAGGATTATGCCAGACTGAAAACGCCGGATCTGAGGGAAAAACTTATATTGGAATATGCTCCGCTTGTAAAGGTAGTTGCAGGGCGGCTTAGTATGTACCTTGGCTACAATGTGGAATATGAAGATCTGGTAAGTTACGGTGTCTTTGGACTCATAGATGCCATCGATAAGTTTGACAGGGGCAAAGAGGTAAAGTTTGAAACCTATGCAAGCCTGCGGATACGGGGAGCGATCCTGGACCAGATCCGGAAGATGGACTGGATACCGCGCACGATCAGGCAGCGCCAGAAACAGATCGATACGGCGATGAAAGAACTGGAGCAGCGGAACGGGCGGCCGGCGACAGATGCGGAACTGGCAGCATATATGGGGATCAGCGAAGATGAGTTCCTGGACTGGCAGAATCAGGTCAAAGCGGACAATATTATATCCCTGAATGAATATGTGGAGCAGGGAAATGATATCTCGTCGGAAAAGAGCATCAGCTCGGGTTTTGATACACCGGAGAGTGTGATAGAGAGAAGTGAGCTCAAGAAAATGCTCGAGGAATCTTTGGAACTGTTGACGGAGAAAGAGAAGAAGGTGATCCTGCTGTATTATTACGAGGAGCTCACATTGAAGGAGATCAGCCGTGTGCTCGAGGTGTCGGAGTCGAGGATATCACAGCTGCATACCAAGGCGTTGCAGAAAATGAAGACAAAGATGGGTAATTATATCGGAATATTGGATTAACAGTTGTATCGATTGCCTGGAGGTAGGACTTAGATGAATGGATATTTTCAGATACAGATTAATGAAAAAGGGGTAAGCCTTTTGTTATCCCCTCCAATTGGGGAAGGCGAAAAGATACGTGTTGCGGAATTAAAAGAGTATCTCAATATAATAGGAGTACCCTATGATGTCATGGCAATCAACTCAGCTCTGGCGAATATGGGCGATGAGGAGGTTGTCCTTTTTTTGACTTCGAAGAAGATGCCGCCCGTGGATGAGAAATGCATGATCGATGTTGAGGCTGACAAGATGACGGCGATACTGAGGATGTATCCGCCGAGTGCCGGCGGACAGCCAACCAGCAAAGCGCGTATACTGGAATTGCTCGCACATATGAGGGTGCGGGCGGGGATCGATGAGGATGCGATCCTGATGGCGCTCGAGGAGCGGCCGTACTGCACGGATATCATTGTTGCGCGGGGAAAGCTTCCCACGGCGGGGCGCGATGGTTCGGTCATATATCATTTTGATACGGATAATACGGTACGCCCTGAATTGAAAGAAGATGGGACCGTAGACTTTTTCAAACTGAATAACCTGCATCAGTGCACGAAAGGGCAGGTTCTTGCGGAGATCATTCCGGAGGAGAAGGGCGAGAACGGGTTTGATGTATACGGCTCGGTCCTGCTGGCACGCGAGGTAAAAAGGGCGGTCTTTGACCACGGCAGAAATCTCGAGAAATCAAAGGACGGACTAAAGCTGATCAGTATGGTTGACGGACATGTGTCACTGGTCGACAAGGCGGTCTTTGTGTCCGATGTATACAGTGTCGAGGATGTAGGGACATCCACAGGAAATATCGAGTATCATGGCGATGTGGAAGTCAAGGGAAATGTCTGTGAGAATTTCAGTGTCAAGACAGACGGCAATGTCTTTGTGAGCGGTGTTGTGGAAGGTGCGGTCATAGAGGCAGGCGGCAATATCGTCATCGCAAGGGGAATGCACGGGCAGAACAAGGGCAGACTGAAAGCGGGAGGCAATATCGTCGCGAAGTTCATCTCCGCGGCAGAGGTTGAGGCGGCCGGCTTTGTGGAGGCAGAGCAGATCATAAACGCCAGGGTGACTGCGGGAACCAATGTCAATGCCGATGCGGGAAAAGGGCTGATTACAGGCGGAAAAGTGGTTGCAAAAGGCGCGATCAATGCCCGGAATATAGGATCGCCGATGGGAGCATCAACGATCGTGGAGATCGGAACCGATGTCGAGTCAAAGAAGCGGCTGGCAGCGCTGCAGAAGAGCGTTGGGGAAAAGTCAAAGGCGATACCGCAGATGAAGAAAGTCCTGGAAGAAACAAGCAGGAAGTTAAAGACGGGAGTCAGGCTGACGCAGGAACAGATCAAAAATGCCAGAATGCTGCAGGTCACACTGGCGGAAGCGCAGGCGAAGATACAGGAGGAACTAAAAGAGATCGAAAAGCTAGACAAACTGTTGAAAACAGAGGGACCGGCGCAGATCGTACTGCGGGGCACGATGTATCAGGGTGTGGTGGTGAGCATATCAGGTGCCACGATGACTGTTAAGAAAGAGTACACATATTGTCGTCTGATCAAAAAAGATGGTGATGTAGCTTCTGCAATTTTGTAGGGGCTATTGCCTTTTTTACAAAAATATATTAAAATATAGCGAAGTAGGTAAACGGATCTGAAGGGGGGATTAACATGGCGATCAGTCCGATCTTATTGAACGGCAGTATCCAGCAGACGGACAATGTTCTGCACAATCAGCTGAAACAGGTTGAGAAGGGAATGGTAGACCAGGGCAACATACAGGTGCAGGAGGAGAAGAAGCAGCAGCTTCAGGCGAAACAGGTGGTTCATGCGGATGAAGCCCTGTTCAAGGAGGAACGTTTCGATGCCAAAGAAAAGGGGCATAATGAGTATTCCGGCGATGGCGGAAAACGGAGGAAAAAACTTAAGGGTGACGGCAGGGTGGTCGCGAAATCCGAGGGTGGATTTGACATGAAGATATAGGGAGTTCCTGGGATTTACATAATGAAAAATAGAGAGGTTAGGTAGCAGATGAATTGGTTAGAGATAGCACTGTTAGTGTTTGGGGTCGGTGCTTTTGCAGGCAGTTTTTTGATCAGGGAAAAGACAAAAGAGCGTGATGAAGGGCAGCAGATCGATCCGGAGCTGATCCGAAGCGTGATAGACAAAGAGATGCGGGATGCTAAGGAGCGCGTGACGGAGGTTGTGGATGAGACACTGGAGTACGCGGTGGAAAAGACGGAACGTGCGTCTGAGCGTATCTCCAACGAAAAGATTATGGCGATCAATGAATATTCGGAGACAGTGCTTGCAGATATCAACAAATCTCACCAGGAAGTGATGTTTCTCTATGATATGTTAAACGATAAGCATAATAATCTGAAAGAGACTGTCAAGCATGTGGACAAGACGGCGAAGGAGGCAGAGGAAGCGGCAAATGCGGCGGCGATCGCCCTTGCCGCAAAGGCGAAGGAGGAGGCCGAGGCAAAGGAACGGGAGAAGCAGGAGGAAGCTGAGAAAAATAAACTTTTGGGGTCTGCCATTTTGGACAGGGACGCGCAGGAGAAAGAGTATGCGCGCCGCCAGATGGCGAGGCTCATTCTTCCGATGCAGCAGGAGATGACAATGCACCGTCAGTTGGATGCCCGTGCGCTGGAGATGACGTCGTGGGCGTTCAATGCCGGAAACAGGGCACAGGAGGAAAAACCGGCAGAGCTGAGTCCTCTCATGGTAAAGAGTGTGGAGATCGTATCGGCAGATATTGTCAATTCCAACGATATGCAGCCGGTTCCGGAGAGCAGTACCAGTGTCAATCCGGTCAGCGCGGCAGATCTGCAGACACTTGGTTCGCGCCCCGAGGATATGAGAGTTGTTGATGTAAAGCCTGCTGATATCAGACCGGTGGAGGTTTATTCTTTTGCGGAGCAGGCGCCGCATATCGAGCGGCCTGTGAGGAAGGAAGCGCAGGCTTTCGTGCCGGAAAATGTGGTGAGTGCGGTGAAGCAGCCGGAAGAATACGCTGCACAGCCGCCTGCGGGAGATTTAAATGAAAACAATAATGACAGGATCCTGCGGCTTCACAAGGAGGGCTACTCCAATGTGGATATCGCAAAGGAGCTTGGTCTTGGAGTCGGAGAGGTAAAGCTGGTCATCAATCTGTTCAAGGGGGCCGTGTAGATGAAGTTTAAATATATGATCAGAGGCATGGGAATCGGCGTTGTGATCACTGCGGCAGTCATGGGAGCTTACAGCAGAAACGCGGTGGCGGATGCGAGGGTTGCAGTGCTGAGGGAATATGGTCTTGGTGAGGAGAGCAGGCTGGTCGGAGAGACCGAAGAACCGGAGACGCTTTCGGAAACCGGACCGACAGAGCAGGTGCTCGTTCGCGATGAGGAGATGGAATCACAGATCAGTTCTGTGCTGGATGCGGCAAAGGAATCGGAGCAGGCAGACAGGACAGAGCCGTCAACGCAGCTTTCGGATGGAGATGCAGAAGTGGAAGCTTCCGGTGCTGCCGCATCGGAATCATCGTCTGCCATCATTGTGACGCCCTCGGATGAGGGAGGCGCGCCGGGGGAAACTACCCAGATCGTGATCGCGTCGGGCGATGACTCGGGAACTGTCGCAAGGAAGCTGTACAATGCTGGCCTGATCGAAAATGCGGCTGAGTACGATGCCTTTCTGATGCAGCATGGTTATGACAAGCGGCTCAGCACAGGGACGAAGACGATCGGCGTGGCGGATAGCTGGCAGGAGATCGCGGATAAGATCACGAGATAAAAAAACCTCTTGCACAGGAGGTCTTTTTGTGTTATATTATTACTGTTGTGGCTGTATCCGGGTATTGCAGCCACGACAGCAACATTATTTGATTCATATAGTATTCACGTTCGCAGATCTGCGGTCCATGCACCTGTACAGGATAGTAGCCCGCAGGGATGAAGCGGACGGAAGCGCGGTGATCCCGCAGAAAATGGAGGTAAGACATGAGTGTTATTTCAATGAAGCAGTTGTTAGAGGCGGGTGTTCATTTTGGACATCAGACGAGAAGATGGAACCCTAAGATGGCTCCCTATATCTTCACAGAGAGAAACGGTATCTATATCATCGACCTGCAGAAATCCGTAGGAAAAGTCGATGAGGCTTACAAGGCTGTGGCAGACATCGCAGCACAGGGCGGTACGATCCTTTTTGTCGGAACAAAGAAACAGGCTCAGGACGCAGTCCGCACAGAGGCGGAGCGCTGCAACATGTTCTATGTAAATGAGAGATGGCTGGGCGGTATGCTCACAAACTTCAAGACGATCAGGAGCAGGATCGACAGACTCAAGGCGATCGAGACTATGTCTGAGGACGGAACTTTTGACGTTCTTCCGAAGAAGGAAGTGATCAAACTCAAGAAGGAGTGGGAGAAGCTTGAGAGAAACCTTGGCGGCATCAAGAACATGAAGAAGATCCCTGACGCGATCTTTGTTGTAGATCCGAAGAAGGAGAGGATCTGCGTGCAGGAGGCTCATACACTTGGGATCCCTCTGATCGGTATCGCGGATACGAACTGTGATCCGGAGGAACTCGATTACGTCATTCCGGGTAACGATGACGCGATCAGGGCGGTCAAGCTGATCGTATCAGCCATGGCGGATGCAGTGATCGAGGCGAACCAGGGCGAGATCATGACGGACGCAGAGCCGGAAGAGGCTGTAGAGGAAGCAGCAGAATAGTTTTTCAGATAGAAGATAAAGGAAGCAGGAGGAATATAGAAGATGGCTATTACAGCAGCAATGGTAAAAGAGTTGAGAGAGATGACCGGTGCTGGCATGATGGATTGCAAGAAAGCACTGAACGAGACAGACGGAAACATGGACGAAGCTGTTGAATATTTGAGGAAAAAAGGACAGGCTAAGGCAGAGAACAAAGCGAACCGTATTGCGGCGGAGGGACTCTGCAGGGTGCTCACAGAGGGCGATCAGGTAGCGGCTGTCGTGGAAGTAAACTCCGAGACAGACTTTGTCGCAAAGAACGAGCAGTTCCAGAGCTATGTAACGGCAGTGGCTAAGCAGGCGCTCACAACATCGGCGGCAGATATCGACGCATTTCTTGCAGAGGCGTGGAACGAGGACGCTTCCAAGACGGTCAAGGATGCTTTGGTTGAGAAGATCGCTGTGATCGGCGAGAAGCTGAGCATCAGAAGGTTTGAGAAGGTTGTAGCTGAGAACGGCTGTGTCGTGACCTATACACATGGCGGCGGCAAGATCGGTGTGATCGTGGATGCAGAGACAGCAGTGGTAAACGATGCAGTGAAGGAAGCGCTCAACAACCTTGCGATGCAGGTTGCGGCACTCTACCCGAAGTATGTGTCTTCGGAGGAGGTTTCCGAGGAGTACAAGGCTCATGAGAAGGAGATCATTGCCGAGCAGATCAAGAACGATCCGAAGATGGCTGGAAAACCGGAGAAGGTGATCGAGGGAGCAGTGATTGGCCGTCTCAACAAGGAACTCAAAGAAGTATGTCTGCTCGAGCAGGTTTATGTAAAGGCTGAGGACGGAAAGCAGACTGTTAAGCAGTATCTCGACACTGTATCCAAGGAGAATGGGACAGAGATCAAGATCAGAAAGTTTGTCCGTTTCGAGACTGGTGAGGGAATCGAGAAGAAGGTTGACGATTTTGCGGCTGAGGTGGCTGCGCAGGCAGGTATGTAATTTGATAGAATATTCTGGAAGGGGTTGTTCCGCACGGGACAACTCCTTTTTTACATTATCTATTGACAAACAGGTCTAAATGATTTAAACTAAAATTGGTTTAAATCATATAAACCGGATAGGAGGATAATGTATATGGTTACATACATCATGACGGAAGCGGAGAATCTCCTGGCGGAGCTGATCTGGGAGAAAGAGCCGATACGGAGCGGGGAGCTGGTGAAGCTGGCGGCACAGCGGTTTGGGTGGAAGAAGTCAACGACGTACACGGTGCTGCGCAAGATCTGCGAGAATGACATTTTTCAGAACCAGGCGGCTGTCGTCACGTCAAAGATCAGCAAGGAGGAGTACACAGGCCGCAAGGGAGAGCAGTATCTGCAGGAGAACCACAATGGCTCTCTGCCAAACTTTGTCGCCGCTTTTCTAAAGAGAAAGAAGCTCAGCAAAAATGATATCGAGGAGCTTGTGACGCTGATCGATGAGTACAAGGATTGAGATGCGGAAGGGGATGAGGGCAGTATGCAGGGTGAGGTGTTTGTCAGGATATTGAACATCAGTATGGTTAGCTGCTATACGATCGTGGTAGTGATGGTTCTGCGGGCTTTCCTGATGCGATGGGAGAGGAAGTTTGTGTACTTTTTGTGGTTTGTAGTCTTTGTCAATCTCTGCATTCCGTTCCGGCTGGAGGGACCGTTCAGCCTTGTGCCGGCATGGATCGCAGACTTTGATATTGCCGGATCGGAGCGGAAAACGGATTATCTGCCGAATGAGCAGATCGTGCAGACGGTGATCGGTTCTGAGGTATCCCATCACTATGAACCGATTGGCGGGAGTGGTGTTCCGGGTACGGACTCGAACAGTGCGACGACATATATTCAGGACGGAGCGGAGGGAAAGACCGACTATATTCCGAATGAACAGGCCGTGGAGACAGAAGGCAGCAGTCACGAGTATGTATCCAATAGGATGGGGGGTGTTCCAGGTATTGATTTGAATGAGGAGACAACGTACCATGAATACCGCACGGATGACGGTGGGGCGCGAAGGGCGGTCATGGCGCTTGTGTGGGGAACCGGAGTGTTCCTGTTGGCGGCAGGGAATATGTGGACGGTCTGGAAGTTTCGGGGAAAGCTTAAGAACGCGGAGCCGTTTTTGGGAGACTGCGTCGCTGGGGAGTATGCAGGTGCTGCGATTCGGACGGTAGACGGAATTGAGTCACCTTTTTTGTGGGGATTGTTCCCGCCTGTGATCTATCTGCCGCGGTCGATTGATGCAGGGGAGTGCACTTATGTTATCGCCCACGAGAGTTATCACAGAAGGAGGAGGGACTATATTGTTAAACCGCTCTTTTTTGCGGTCGCGGTGATCCACTGGTTTAATCCGCTGGTGTGGGCGGCGTACTTTTTGTTTGTGAGGGATATGGAGATATCCTGTGATGAGGCGGTGATCGCCAATGCGGATGATGACATCCGGAAAAAATACGCGGAGAGTCTGTTGAAATACGCGGCACGGCAGAACGGGTATACCCTGACACCGATCACATTTGGCGAACCCTCGCTGAAATACAGGATCACAAATGTACTGCAGTACAGGGAGAGAAATACGATAGTGTCCACATTGATGCTGTGCGGCGTGCTTGTCGTGATGGCGGGACTGGTTTTTAAACCGCAGCATGTGAGCCTGAATCCAAAGAACCAGGAGCAGACAACACTGGATATTTCAGATGTACAGGCTGCAGATTTCAGAGTCAGCAAGGATCTGAATCGTTCAGCCACGAAAAAACAGGTCAACTGGAAATCCGGCACGATCGAAGGGACGGAAGGAGAAAACGCGTACACAAGGATTCTGCTGGCGTCGGACATTATGTCGGGCGAGGTATCGGATTTCCGCACATTCGCATATGCGGAAAATGCATCCGCAGCGAAACAGTCAGGCGAAGAGGAACAGGGCAGTGATGCGGTGGCGTATGTCATGGCGGGAGACAGAACAGGAGAGGTGATCACAGGGAATCTGTGGCGGGTCGATGTCCGGAATGGAGTTGTACAGCCTGTCATGCAGGATATCGCGATGACGGATACGCAGGTGTCATCGATCGTAATTGATGATGCGGTGTATGTAATACTGAATTATTATTCCGGAAACCGTGCGGATGGCAGAATCCTCCCGCTTACAGGTGATGACCTGTCAACGGAGATCATGGCTGGTCTTTCTGGGGAGAAAAGGATCGGTGACATTGAGGGGACGATCGTCTGCAATGACGATACATACTGGCTGATCGATGCGGAGACGGTTCAGAAGGCAGCGTTTCACAGGATGACGGAAAATCATCACGAAATCCGGCGTTAACAGAGCATTGGAGCGTGATTGAAAAATAAAACGGATTGAATGGCAGGGAACATTCAATCCGTTTTGGTGGTTTCTGTATCGGTGACGGCTGTCATGCTGCGTAGTCGATATTTGCGCCCTTGAACTTTGCAGCGTCGAGCTCTTTCTGATTTTTGGTGTATGGATTGTCCTCGTTGGAATACTTGATCTGCGTGTGTGTCACACCGCCAGAAACATATGTACGTCCGCATTCGGGACAGATCGATGTGTGGATGGACACGGAGGCATTGAGTACTTTGCCGTCCTTCTGTGCCGCTTTCTTGTACGCGTTGGATACATGCTCTCCCTCGTGGGCGCGCACCTTTGCGCCTGCTGACTCGGGCGAGATGTGGGACGCTGACTTAAAAGAGACATTGCCCTCGTCGGAGCCGTCCTGATATTTGCGGTTGGCACAGGTCTCACAATCCTCGGGTGAGGAGCGTTTTCCAGGTTTCTTGACCTTGTCGGGATCAGCGCTGTGCTGGTCGGTCTCCTCGGACGGGTTGACCGCACTTGTGCTGACAGTGCCGTCTGCCGGTCTGGCAGACGCGGTGATTGGATTTGAATATGGGGAATAGTTGGGATACAGTCCCGAAATATTGCCGATTGTCATATGGCAGACCTCCTTTTCGTTATATGACATCTGTTATTTTATTAATTTTCTTCTGTGCTTTCCTTTTTGTCCAGTGACAGCGCTTTTTCCTCGTGCTTGATCTCCCAGTGGATCAGGAAAGTGAGGATGCTGCGCAGCAGGATGATGACGCCGAGGATGCCAAGCTCGCCCCACTCGCGCACGACGACGGTGCGGAGCACCTCGCTGCCCATCTTGAACTCGAGCGACAGTGCGATCCCCTGTGCCAGCTCCAGACGGATCCGGGAGTCGTGCTTGATCCAGTACAGGAAGCATTTTACCGCTGTAAAGACCAGGATGGCAACTCCGAAAAGCTCCAGGAGGATCGTGCTGATCTCAACAATGCAGGTCAGTATCAGTTCCAGAATGTTTATGATTGAGTGCATGGGGAAACCTCCTGTGTGCAGCCGTTTTATTCTATTTACGAGTATATCACAGATACAGGGAAAAATACAGTATTTTTTTGTTTTTTTGCTTGCATTCTGCGCGAATTGTGGTATAATTTATTGCATGGGGATATAGCTCAGATGGGAGAGCGATACGTTCGCAACGTATAGGTCACGAGTTCGAGTCTCGCTATCTCCATTTCTCCTAAGGAGAGTTATATAAGGAGACATTTTTTTGGAAGCATAGCTCAGCCGGGATGAGCGTTCGCCTCACACGCGAGAGGTCAGGGGTTCGAGCCCCCTTGCTTCCATTTTTTTGTGTCTAAAAATATTGAGCGAACACGGTCGGGCAGATGAAAGCTGGGTATTGACATTTGTGCGGGATAATTGTAAACTATAAATACAACGATGGTTAACAATTAAGAACGGAGGATGAAAACTATGAACACAAAGACAAAAGAAATCACCCTGATCGGTCTGATGGCGGCGGTCACATGCATCGCGGGACCGTTGTCGCTGGCGCTGCCGTTTAGTCCGGTGCCGATCTCGCTGACAAATCTCGCGATCTATTTTTCGGTCTATATTCTGGGAATGCGGCGCGGGACGATCAGCTATCTCGTGTATCTGCTGCTGGGGCTTGTGGGGCTGCCAGTGTTCTCGGCGTTCACGAGCGGCCCGGAGAAGCTCTTTGGCCCAACGGGAGGATACCTGATCGGATTTATCTTTATGGCGCTGATCTGCGGGTACTGCATTGACAGATGGAACGGGCAGATTGGGATCAGCTTTGCAGGTATGGTTGCGGGGACTATAGTGACGTATGCCTTTGGAACGATATGGCTTGCGTATCAGGCGGATTTAAGCCTTGGTGCGGCACTTGTGGCAGGCGTTTACCCGTTTATTGCAGGGGATCTTGCGAAGATGGCGCTCGCACTGATCGTGGGTTCACAGGTTCGCGTGCGCGTGAGGAGGGCGGCGCTGGATTAGTTGGATATTTTTTCTTGATACAGCCTGCATTTAAGAGTATACTATAGATAGCATGATAGATAACACGATTGTGAAATGGGGCTGTCTATGAAGAGAAAAACAACGGATCCTGTGCAGGAACATGGAAAAGAGGAAAAAAAGGCGAAGCTCGTGAAGGCGACGAGTACGACGCGGGAGATCAGATGGGACAAGCTGGATAACACGGCCCATCTTTTTCCCGTGATAGCCGGCGATAGTATGAGCAATGTGTACCGCATCAGTGTCACGCTGACGGAACGGATCGATCCGGAATTGCTGCAGCAGGCGCTTGACATTGTGCTGCCCAAATTTGACGGTTTTAATCTCAGGCTCCGTCAGGGCGTGTTCTGGTATTATTTTGAGGAGAACGGCAAGCCGGCGCCGAAGGTCAGGGAGGAGACGACATTTCCCTGCAGATATATCTATCCGAACCGGAACAACAGCTATCTGTTCCGCGTCACATATTACAAATACCGCATCAATCTGGAGGTGTTTCATGTGCTGACAGACGGGATGGGCGGTATCAATTTCCTGAAAGAGCTGACGTATCAGTATCTGAGGCTTGCCCACCCTGAGCTCAAGGGGGAGAAGGGTGATCTGCTTGCCAGCACCACTTCGCTGAACAGGGAGGACAGCTTCCTGAAAAATTACAGGAAGAGCTCCGAGAAGGGCTATCAGACCAAAAAGGCATATCTGATAAAGGGCGAACGGCTCAGTCCGGGTGAGTTTGGAATGATGCACGGCTATATGCAGGTGCCGGAGCTTAAGAAGGTGTGCCATCAGTATGGCGTGAGCATCAACGAATATCTGGTAGGGGTATTTGTGTGGAGCGTCTACAGGGAGTGTATGCATGGGATGCCTTCCGACAAACCTGTCCGGGTGGCGGTTCCCGTCAATCTGCGGCCGTATTTTAACTCGATCACGACGAAGAATTTTTTTGCCATGGTGTCGGCGGAGTTTCACCCTGTCAAGGAAGAGTACGCCTTTGAGGAGGTACTCGCTATCGTGAAGGACAGTCTCAAGCAACAGATCAATAAAGAGAACCTGGAGCGGCTTTTTTCATACAATGTGTCGAATGAAAAGATACTGGCGGCGCGCGCGGCGCCGCTGATGATCAAGAATATCGCCATGAGAGTTGTGTATACGCAGTCGGCGCTCGCGAATACTACGACGATCACAAACATAGGCAATATAACGGTCGACGATGTATACAGGCCGTATGTGGAAATGTTCCATTCATGCCTTGCCATGTCGAAGGGGCAGCATATCAAAGGAAATATCTGTTCCTATGGGAGTACACTGGTGTTCAGTTTCAGCTATGATCTTGCCGATGCATCGGTTCAGCGCGGTTTTTTCCGGAAGATCGCCGAGGATGGCGTCTGTGTAGAGATCGAGAGTAACGGGGTGAACTATGAGTAAGTGCAGACAATGTAAAATAGAAGTGCTCGATGAGACAGAGCGCTGCCCGCTGTGCGGGACGGTGCTGGAGCCGACGGTCGAGGTCGAGAATATGTATCCTGACATCAGGGTCAGATCGCGTAAGCTGGTGTTCATCTCCAGAATGTACCTGTTTCTGGCAGTGGTGACAGAGATCATACTTGTGAACATATGTATGTTGTCCGAGGTGCAGTCGCTGGTGTATATCATCGGCGGGCTGGTGCTGCTGTTCGGATATATCGTGATCCGCTATGCGATCCTGGGAACGAGCGGTTATATCGCAAAGACGGTCGTACTTACGATCATTGCGGTGATCATGCTGGTGGCGGTCGACTTCTCGGTGGGGTATAACGGATGGTCAGTCAACTATGTGCTCCCGTCCGGGATCCTGCTGATCGATGTGGGCATCGTGGTGTGCATGTTCATCAACCGCAAAAACTGGCAGAGTTATCTGATGGTGCAGATCTTTATGGTGCTCTGCAGTGTCGTTGCGATCATTTTCAGCCTTGTGCAGATCATCACGTATCCGATGGTTTCAGTCGTGGCGCTGAACGCGTCCGTGATCCTGCTGCTTGGCACGCTGATCATAGGGGGCAGAAGGGCGCGCGTGGAGTTGAAGAGACGTTTTCATATATGATCTTTGGGAGGATGAAAAGTGAGGATACTGATAACGAATGATGACGGGATCGATGCTGCGGGTATCAGAAAGCTTGCGCAGATCGCCGTGAAAATATCGGATGAAGTCTACATTGTGGCGCCTTCGGGGCAGCGGAGCGCTGTATCGCACAGTATCACTGTCGCGGATGCGCTCCGGATCCGGCGTGTGCCGTTTCCTGTGGCGGTGCAGGCGGCGTACAGTTGCAGCGGCATGCCGGCGGACTGCGTGAAAGTGGCGGTGCAGGCGATCCTTGACAGAAAGCCTGATGTCGTGCTCTCGGGGATCAACAACGGCCATAATATGGGATACGACTCTGTGTATTCGGGAACGGTGGCAGCGGCAAGAGAGGCGGTGTATCAGGGAATCAGGGGGATAGCGGTCTCCGCCTGGCGGGAGGAGCATGCGCTTGCGGACAGGTATCTTGAAGCGATATTGAGAGATGCCATTGACAGGAAGATGCTGCCACATGAGATCTGGAATATCAATTTTCCGTCGTGCAGCCTGGAGGAATGTAGGGGGATCAGGGAGACGATCCCGGCGCCGTTTCCGCGGTACAAGGATGTATATAAAGTGTCATGCGTGTCGGAAAACGAATGGGAGTACGCGCTGGAGGACGCGGAGTGCGAGATCACCGGAGAGCACACGGACTTTTATGCCGTGGATCACAATTACATATCGGTCGGGGCATTGGAGTGTTCTGTGCTTAGAAAATACGATAGGGAAATGTAAAAAAGACCGGTATCCGGTCTTTTTTACATTTCTATAAGATATTTATAAGAGATTGATCCCGTTTTCGGTGCATGCTTTCACGATGTCATCGGGCCACAGGGAGGACTGGACTTCGCCGATATGCGCTTTTCTGAGGAAAAACATGCAGATGCGCGACTGTCCGATACCGCCGCCGATGGTAAATGGCAGTTCTTCGTTCAGGACTGCTTTCTGATAGGGCAGTTGTGCGCGCTCGGGACAGCCAGCTTTCTCAAGCTGCGAGAGCAGCGCTTCCCTGTCAACGCGGATGCCCATACTGGACAGCTCGAGGGCAATGTCGAGCACCGGATAGTGGACGACGATGTCGGCGTTCAGGGACCAGTCGTCGTAGTCCGGGGCGCGGCCGTCGTGGGGCTTGCCGTTTTCCATCTTGTCGCCGATCTTCATGATGCACACGGCGCCTTTTGCCTTTGCTATGTAGTATTCGCGCTCCTTTGGCGTGTTGTCGGGGAAGATCTCCGCCAACTCCTCTGTCGTCACGAAATAGATCTCGTCGGGCAGGATCTCGTCGATATAGTCGTACTGGATCGCCATGTATTTCTCTGTGTTCTGGAGACATCTGTACACCTTTCGGACGACTGCCCGGAGTGTATCAAGGTTTCTGTCTTCGCGGTTGATGATCTTTTCCCAGTCCCACTGGTCGACGAAGATGGAGTGGATGTTGTCGGTGTCCTCGTCGCGGCGGATGGCGTTCATGTCGGTGTAGATGCCCTCGCCGACGGTAAAACCGTATTTCTGCAGGGCGTAGCGTTTCCATTTGGCAAGCGACTGCACGACTTCCGCGGTGCGTCCGCCCTGTTCCCTGATATCAAAGCTTACGGGGCGCTCCACGCCGTTGAGGTTGTCGTTGAGTCCCGACAGGGGATCCACAAAGAGCGGCGCCGATACGCGCGCCAGGTTCAGACGCTGTGCGATCTGGTTTTGAAAAAAGTCCTTTACCGTCTTGATGGCGATCTGTGTGTCATGCAGGTTGAGCGCCGAATGGTAATGGTTGGGAATCTTTAGATTTTCCATTGCTGGTTATCCTCCTTGTATTCGTAAAGATATGATTTTGCTGTCAAACACGATATTTTTAGTATCGCACTTTATTTTATGAAAATCAATCCCAAATATGATGAAAATCGGTAAAAATCGGGTATGCCGGGATTCGCAATTTTATGTTGCGCAGAGCTGACCAGTCATGTTAAGATATTGTCGAAACGAAACAGATGTTGAATGCGAACTATTATCGGATCGAGTGGTTTTCGTTTGACGAACAACATGAGGAGACAATATGAGAAATAAGGTACTGATCATTGATGACGCGGAGTTTAACCGCGAGATGCTGACAGAGATACTGGAGGGAGAGTACGGGATCCTTACGGCGGAAGACGGACAGAAGGGGATCGGCCTGCTCGAGCGGCATGAGGGTGAGATCTGCGTGGTGCTGCTGGATCTGGTCATGCCGGTCATGGACGGCTTTGAGGTGATGCGGATCATGGAACGGCGGGGGTATCTCAAGCATATACCGGTGCTGGTGATCAGTGGTGAGACTGCGGTGGATGTCGAGCGCAAGTGCTTTGATCATGGTGTGACGGATTTTATCAAGAAGCCGTTTGACAATGAGATGGTCCTTCGGCGTGTGCGGAATATGGCTGATCTGTTTGCGTACAGAAACTGTCTGGAGGAGCGGGTAGAGTCCCAGACGATGACGCTCAAGCGCCAGTATGAGATGATCTGCAAACAGGCGGAAGTGTTAAAGCAGCGCAATGAGCAGATCACGGATATTCTGGCGGAGGTCGTGGAGAGCAGGAACCTCGAGAGCGGGGAGCATGTAAAGCGTGTGAAGACCTACACAAAGATCCTGGCGCGGGAGCTGATGAAGCGGTATCCCGAATACGGCCTGACGGATGAGGAAGTGCGCATCATCGAGTCGGCGAGCGCGGTCCATGATATCGGAAAGATCTCGATACCGGACAATATCCTGCTAAAGCCGGGGCGGCTTTCGGATGAGGAGTTTGAGTGCATGAAATCGCACACGATCCGCGGCTGTGAGGTGCTTTCCCATATCGAGGGCGTGTGGGACGAACGCTACAGGAAATATGCTTACACGATATGCAGGCACCATCACGAGCGCTTTGACGGCAGGGGCTATCCCGACCGGCTTGTGGGCGATGCCATTCCGATCGAGGCGCAGATCGTGTCGGTTGCGGACGTGTATGATGCGCTGATCAGCGAGCGCTGTTACAAGAAAGCCTTCACGAAAGAGAAGGCGTTTGACATGATCACGAACGGTGAATGCGGTACGTTTTCACCGAAACTGCTGGACTGCTTCCGGAATGCAAGAAAGATCATGGAAAATGTATCGCGGGTGGAGCAGGTGTGATTTTTTGGGGCAGAGAATGGAGGAAGGGATATGGCAGAGACATATGAGAAGGAAGGGATTCTTTATTTTAGGGAGCCATTTCGATCTGATCTGGTAGAGTGGAGCGATACGCATTTAGGTCTGAATACGATCATATTAAAAAACAGTGAGGATTTCGGAAACAGGATCATCAGTGTTGTCGCTGTGTCGACAGACAAATGCTATAATGATGCGTTGTTTGACGTGAAAAAAGGTTTGACGGGGGTAGAGATATTGATGGGGATACCTGAAGAGGAGGTTAACTGCATTGATTCGATTTTTATACAGTCAGAGAACTAAGAACTATATAGGGTACTTAGAAAATACGGACATATTTAAAGATATAAAAATACCGGTAAAGTTTGATACTGGTGCTGTTGCAACGATATTTACAGCCAAAGTTTTTGGCCTGAGTGAAGAGCGCGTAAGAGCCGTCGCCAGCAGAATTGAACAGAAAGCACTGACCAGACAGAGTTTTACATCCGCAACAGGGCATATATTTTATGGTTATCCTTGTTATTGTGACAATATCAAATTAGGCGATATTATCCTCAAACGATTTTATTATTATCTTGTGTTGGACAGCAGCAGATCTAAGGCTTTGATCGGAGATGATTTTATATCATGCTGTACGTTTAGCCATAGTTATGAGAGTGATATTGTTGTTACGGGATTTCATGCGGAAAAATATGGGAAAAAGTGCGCATCGAATGCAAAGGTATTGAATACAAATGAGATCCTTTCTCTTGAAAATAAATAAAAGATATTGACATTTACCCTACAAGGGTATAGTATAAAATACACAGAGCGGTATGGAAGGAGAAAATTGAATGAATAACGAAAATCTGGAAAGACTGGAAGAGACAGAAAATGCAGAAGTATGTGAAACTGCGGAAAAGGATGAGGCAGCATGCGGGCACTGCTCCGAAAAGACCAAGGAGCGTACTGGAAAAGAGTACAAGGACATGATCAACAGGCTAAGCCGCATCGAGGGGCAGGTCCGCGGCATCAAGAATATGGTCGAGAAGGATGTCTACTGCACCGATATACTGGTGCAGGTGGCGGCGGTGAACGCGGCGCTCAACAGCTTTAACCGGGTGCTTCTGGCAAACCACATCAAGACGTGTGTGACGCAGGATATCAAAGACGGCAAGGAAGAGACCGTCGATGAGCTGATCCAGACACTCAAGAAGCTGATGAAATGAGAACGCGAGGGCGCTGTGGATCAGGATGTTGAGAAAGGGGGATAAGGATGGAACAATACGCAGTGACAGGCATGAGCTGCGCCGCCTGCAGTGCGCGGGTGGAAAAGGCGGTGTCAAAGGTGGCAGGGGTGCAGTCCTGCTCCGTCAGCCTGCTCACGAATTCCATGGGCGTGGAGGGGAGTGCGTCCGCGGACGAGGTGATCCGGGCGGTGGAGGAGGCCGGATACGGCGCTTCCGTCAAGGGGAGCCACCGTGCTGCCGGCAGTGCTGCCTCCGCCTCTGCTTACAGCGAACAGGAGGAGATGCTGCGGGACAAGGAAACGCCTGTGCTGAAACGCAGGCTGTGGTATTCCGTAGGCTTTCTGATCGTCCTGATGTATTTTTCGATGGGGCATATGATGTGGGGGTTCCCGGTGCCGGCGGCTCTGGCGGACAATCATGTCGCGATGGGGCTGATCCAGTTGCTGCTCACGGCCGCGGTCATGGTCATCAACCAGAAGTTCTTTGTCAGCGGTTTCAAAAGCCTGTGGCACAGGGCGCCCAACATGGATACGCTCGTCGCACTCGGATCGACGGCAGCCTTTGTCTACAGTACCTATGCGCTGTTTGCCATGACAGACGCCCAGTTGAAAAACGATCACGCGGCAGTCATGGGATACATGCACGAGTTTTACTTTGAGTCGGCAGCGATGATACTGACGCTGATCACGGTGGGAAAGATGCTGGAGGCGCGCTCCAAGGGAAGGACGACGGACGCGCTGAAAGGGCTGATGAAAATATCGCCAAAGACAGCGGTGGTGGTGCGTGACGGCAGTGAGACCAAGGTTTCGATCGATGAGGTGGCGGTCGGGGATATCTTCGTGGTGAGACCGGGGGAGAGCATTCCTGTCGACGGCATTGTGCTGGAGGGAACGAGCGCTGTGAACGAGGCGGCGCTCACCGGGGAGAGCATTCCTGTCGACAAGCAGGCGGGCGACAAAGTATCTGCCGCGACGGTAAACCAGTCGGGATTTATCAGATGCAGGGCGTCGAGGGTGGGAGAGGACACGACACTCTCCCAGATCATCAGGATGGTGAGTGACGCCGCGGCGACGAAAGCGCCGATCGCGAAGGTGGCGGACAGGGTGTCGGGTGTGTTTGTTCCGGCAGTGATCGGGGTTGCGCTCGTCACGATCTTCGTGTGGCTTGGGGCAGGTCAGACAGTCGGTTTTGCGCTTGCCAGGGGGATCTCCGTGCTTGTGATCAGTTGTCCCTGTGCGCTGGGACTTGCCACACCGGTGGCGATCATGGTCGGAAACGGCGTGGGAGCCAGGAACGGTATCATGTTCAAAACAGCAGTGTCGCTGGAGGAGGCAGGGAAAGTTTCGATCGTGGCGCTGGATAAGACGGGGACGATCACGAGCGGGGAGCCAAAGGTGACGGATGTCATGCCGGCAGACGGGGTATCGGAAGGCGAGCTGGTCGCCATGGCGTATGCACTGGAACAAAAGAGTGAGCATCCGCTTGCCCGCGCTGTCAATGCGTATGCCGAGGCATACTTTGCAGATCACAGCGACGAGGGCGTTCCTGCGGTGGAGGTGTCGGATTTTAGCGCGCTTCCCGGAAACGGGCTGACAGGCGTGGCAGGCGGCAGTGTTTTGTATGGCGGGAGCGCAAAGTTCATCGGGGAGATGCCTGGCATGGGATCGGGTATGCCCGGGGATTTGATGCAAAAGTCCGAGAGGCTTGCGGAGGAAGGCAAGACGCCCTTATTTTTTGCGCAGGGACACGCGGGGGAAATGAAAGGTGCCGATGTGCTTTTGGGAATGATCGCTGTTGCGGATGTCATCAAGGAGGACAGCCGGCAGGCGGTAGAGGAGCTGCAGGGCATGGGGATCCGCGTCGTCATGCTGACGGGTGACAATGAGCGCACAGCCAGGGCGATCGGAAAACAGGCGGGTGTCGACGAGGTGATCGCAGGCGTTCTTCCTGACGGGAAGGAGAGCGTCGTGCGCGGACTGATGGAAAAGGGTAAGACAGCCATGGTGGGCGACGGCATCAACGACGCGCCGGCATTGACAAGGGCGGATATCGGCATCGCGATCGGCGCAGGGACGGACATCGCGATCGACGCGGCGGATGTCGTGCTGATGAAAAGCCGTCTGCGCGATGTGCCAGCCGCGATCAGGCTGAGCCGCCGGACGCTTAGAAACATTCATGAAAACCTCTTCTGGGCGTTTTTCTACAATATCATAGGAATCCCGCTGGCAGCAGGCGTGTGGATCCCGCTGACCGGATGGCAGCTCAACCCTATGTTTGGCGCTGCGGCGATGAGCCTGTCAAGCTTCTGTGTGGTGACAAACGCGCTGCGTCTGAACCTGGTCGACATCTACAGCGCAATGCGCGACCGGAAACGGCATATGGCGGCTGGGGGAAGCAGTATTATAGAAAATAGTACTATAGAAGATAGTGCTGCAGATATAGAAAAGGAAGGAGAAGAGAACATGACAAAGACAATGAAGATCGAGGGAATGATGTGCGGACACTGTGAGGCGAGGGTGAAGAAGTGCCTCGAGGCGCTCGAACAGGTGACGGAGGCTGCGGTGAGCCACGAGGCAGGGACTGCAGTACTTACGCTGAGCGGGGAAGTCAGCGATGAGGTCCTGAAAAAGACAGTGGAGGATCAGGACTACAAAGTGATCTCAGTAGAGTAAGGCATTATAGGAAAAAAGAAAAAAGGTGCACTGACCGGATCGCAGGTCGGCGCACCTTTTTATTGACAAAACCATATTAGAAAAGTAAGATTAAAGTGTGATGGAGGCGGTCTGGAATAAAGGAGTTGACAGATATGTACAGTAAGAATGCGATATTATTGGTAGATGATGAGGAGATGGTCAAGCAAAGGCTCAGGGATGTGATCAACGACGATTTTGAAGTGCTCGATGCGTCGGACGGGCAGGAGGCGCTTGACATTCTCGCCGCCAATATCAATAAGGTGGCGGTGATCGTGCTGGACCTCATCATGCCGATCATGGACGGGTTTCAGTTTATGGACGAGTTCCGCAGGCACCAGGAGTACGATAACATTCCAGTGATCGTCGCCACCGCCAATGAGGACTGGCATTCGGAGCAGAAGTGCCTGGAGGCGGGCGTCTGGGATTTTGTCATGAAACCGTACAATCCGGTGCTCCTGCAGTTCCGCATCAGGAATGCGATCGACAGGAGCCGCATGATCATGGCGGAGCGCGATGCAGTCACAGGACTTTATACGAAATACAGATTTTACAGGGCAGTGCGGACACTGCTTTTGGAGGATACAGGAGAGACATTTGCCTTTGTGCGTTTTGACATTGACCGCTTTAAGATGATCAACAATTTTTACGGGATCAAGGAGGGGGACAAGGTACTGCAGAGCGTCGCCTCGGAACTGAGGAAGATCGCGACAGTGTTTGCCCGGTTTGCCTATGGGCGGATCGAGAACGATGTGTTTGGCGTGTGCCTGCCTTTTAAGGAGCAGAATATCGAGCTGCTGGTCAACGCGCTTGAGATCAATCTGCGGAAAGTGAACAAGGACTACAATATCAAGGTGTCGTGCGGCGTGTATGTCATCAATGATAGTACACTGGATGTGTCAGAGATATATGACAGGGCGCTTCTGGCGGCAAAGAGCTGCAAGGGCAGGTTTGTGCAGAGCATTGCATACTATAACGAGAGTATGATCGAGGATATGCGCCACGAGCAGTTCATCATCAATGAGGTGAACCGCGCCATCGAGGAGGAGCAGTTTGAGGTATATCTGCAGCCAAAGATCAATCTGATGACAGACCGTTCTTATGGCGCGGAGGCGCTGGTGCGCTGGAATCACCCCGAGAAGGGGATGATCTCTCCGGGGGAGTTTATACCAGTCTACGAGCGCAACGGTATCATCGGCAGGCTTGACCAGTACATGTGGCGCCACGCCTGCAAACTCCTGCGCAAGTGGCTTGACGAGGGCAGAAATCCCAATCCGATCTCGGTCAACGTATCCAGGGTAAATATCTACAATCCGCAGTTGATCCAGATCTTTAAGAAGCTGATCACGGAGTATCAGATCCCGGCGGAATTACTGAATCTGGAACTGACAGAGAGCGCGTTCATGGAAGATCAGGATCTGATCATGAAGACGATGAGCAACCTGCATCAGTTGGGCTTTAAGATCATGATGGATGATTTTGGAAGCGGGTATTCATCGCTGAATGTCCTAAAGGACATGGAAGTCGATTATCTGAAAGTGGACATGAAGTTCCTGCAGGATCAGGAGTTTAACGGGAAAGGTGAGAAGGTGCTGACTTCCGTGATCCGCATGGCAAAATGGCTGCATCTGCCATCGATCGTGGAGGGCGTGGAGACGCTGGAGCAGGTTGATTTCCTCAAGTGCATCGGCTGCGAGTACGCGCAGGGGTACTACTACGCGAAACCGATGACGGTTGCCGACTATGAGGCATTTGTCGCAGGAGAAGAGGCGATGGGGGTAAAATGCAGCACGGACGAGAATCTTGCGATCGTCAATGAACTGTGGAATACGCGGTCAAACACCAGCAGACTGTTTGATATGCTGGAAACGCCGATCGCCGTGTATGAGTACAGGCATGAAAAGATCGAGCTGCTCAGAACGAACACCCGGTACGAGAGCGAGATCCTGTTTGACAAGCGTGTCAGTGAGCATGAGCACGACAGGCGGGTGAAGGCGGAGCGGGAGATGCTTTGCGAGGCGTTTGCCAGGATCGTGCGGGGAGATTTCTGCGGACCGATGGAGTACGAGCTGACCGATGATATCTGGTATCGCGTGACGGTCAGGGTGATCGGTAAGCGGGCGGATACCATGATCATGATGGTAACATTCTATGAGATCAGTGAATACAAATAAGTTTTTGAACAGAACGGAGTAAGAAATACGCAGGAGGCATAGGGAAGGAGGAACACGCGATGCCACAGTTGCATGTGATGATAAAGCCGGCTTCCGGACTGTGTAATATGAGATGTAAATACTGCTTTTATGCGGATGAGATGGCAAAGCGCAGTCAGCCATCCTACGGCATCATGAGTGTCGAAACACTGGAGCATGTCATACAGGAGATCTTTCGCTTTGCGGAGAAGGAGTGTACGATCGCTTTTCAGGGAGGTGAGCCGACGCTGGCGGGACTTGATTTTTACAGGCAGTGCATCCGTCTGGTAAAAAAGTATAATACAGAAAACGTGGTGGTTTCCTATGCGCTTCAGACGAATGGTTACGCGCTGGACGCGCAGTGGTACGCTTTTTTTGCGGAGAATCATTTTCTGATAGGTCTGTCTGTTGACGGCATAAAGGCGGTGCATGACGCTTACCGGAAGGATACCTGTGGGAAGGATACTTACTTTCGCGTACTGGAGACGGCCAGGGGGCTTGGTCAGGCAGGGGTTGACTTTAATATCCTGACAGTGGTCAATGGAAAGACAGCGCCTAAGATACGCAGGATCTATGAGAAATATAAGAAACTGGGATTTTCCTGGCAGCAGTATATCGCCTGTCTGGATCCCGTTCAGGAGCTTCCGGGACAGCAGGAGTACTCGCTGACACCTCAGGTCTACGGCAAATTTTTGATCGAGCTGTTTGAATTGTGGGATCTGGATCTGAGAGAAGGAAAGCATCCTTATATCCGTCAGTTTGAGAATTATATCGGGATCCTGATGGGACATCAGCCGGAATCCTGTGAACAGAGAGGGGTGTGCAGCTATCAGAATATCGTGGAGGCAGACGGAAGTGTGTATCCGTGCGATTTCTATGTGATGGACGGATACTGCCTTGGAAATCTGCGGACGGACAGTTTTCGGGTGATCGAGCAGAGACGAAAGGAGAGCAGGTTTGTCGGGGATTCGATGAATCATACAGAAAAATGCAGAACCTGTCCGTATTTTGCGCTGTGCCGCGGCGGATGCCGGAGGCATAGGGAACAGCCGGGAACAGCGCCGGGAGAAAACTATTTCTGCGAGTCCTACAAAATGTTTTTTGACAGTTGCCTGCCGCGTATGCGGCAGATCGCTGCCTGTCTGCAAAAATATCGATGACGGATCTATTCCGATTAAAGTCCTGGCTGTACAGCCAGGATTATTTTATGCGCAGACCCGTGCAGAGGAAATATGCCGCCAGTGCGACCCGGAGAAAATATGAAAAAAGTAACAGAATGTGAAAAAAGTATATCCCGATATTTGTGAAAAAGAAAATTCGGAAAATAGGAGATGCAGATCAGAAGATTGTCGATTCAAAATAAGGGAGATTTTTGATAAATTAATTACAACAGATAGATGAGAAAATCAAAAAGGAGGAAAATGTCATGAAAAAAAGACAATTTGTTGCAATATTGATGGTAGGGGCTATGGCATGCAGCGTGCTTACAGCCTGCGGGGATTCCTCGTCACAAAATCAGGACAGCCAGAGTACATCCGGCTCGTCGGATGCGCAGAAGGCAGACCAGCCTTCAACGACGGGAGAGGACAAGGCGGCAGACAGCGGCGGAACGGCGCAGGAGGGAACACAGGAGCTGTCCGTGACTACGTGGGACAATGAGTCCAGCCCGCAGTTCCAGGCGATTGTTGATGCCTATGAGGAAAAAAATCCAAATGTCAAAATCAAGATCATTGACACCTCGGCAGATGAGTACAACAACTCTCTGGGGATCAGCCTTTCTGCGGCACAGCCGGATCCGGATGTGATCTGGGTCAAGGATATGGGATCCATGCTGCAGATGGCGGATAAGGAGCAGCTTTTGCCGATCGACGATTTTATTGCCAGGGACAGTCTGGATCTGTCGATCTACAAGGGAGCGGCGGAGCAGTTGATGTACAATGACAAGTCGTACGCGCTTCCCTACAGAAATGACTGGTATGTGCTCTATTACAACAAAGATTTGTTTGATGCTGCCGGAGTGGAGTATCCTTCCAACGACATGACCTGGGCGGAGTACTACGAGCTGGCTGAAAAGATGACGAGCGGCGAAGGCAGCAGCAAGGTTTATGGTTCACACAATCATACATGGCAGGCATTGGTCACAAACTGGGCAGTACAGGATGGAGATCATACGGTTGTGGAGAAGGATTACAGCTTTATGAAGCCCTGGTATGAGGAATGCCTGGCATTGCAGGACGGCGGCTACATACAGGACTATTCTACCTTAAAGACGGCAAATATCCATTATTCGTCAGTATTTAAGAACCAGCAGTGTGCGATGATGCCTATGGGAACCTGGTTTATCGCTACTATGATGCAGTCCCAGGAGGAGGGAGAGACTGATTTTAACTGGGGTATTGCCACGATCCCGCATCCGGAGAATACAGAGACCGGTTACACGGTAGGCGCGCTGACGCCGATCGCGATCAGTGCCTACACAGATCAGCCGGATCTGGCATGGGATTTTGTGAAGTTTGCATCTTCTGAGGAAGCTGCGGAGATCCTGGCGGCGCAGGGAGTGTTTACCGGTATTCCCTCTGAGACAGCACTCCAGACGATCGCTTCCGCTGAGCGTTTTCCGGAGGGAGAGAGCAACGTTGAGGCGCTGAATTATACGCATTATTCGTTTGACCGTCCGCTGGATCCCCAGATCGAGGAGATACGTACGGTGTTGAATGAAGTGCACGAGATGATCCTGATCCATGCGTATGATGTGGATGAGGGAATCGCGGAACTGACGGAGAGAGTTGCGGAGATCAAGGGCTGGTAAACCAGCCCTTCTCTATGGAGGGTGTGCGTATGAGCAATGAAAAAAAGGGTTTACTCACTTCCGGTCAGAAGAGAAAGATCCGGCGTAATATTACAGGATATGCCTTTATCCTTCCCAATCTGATCGGTTATTCTATCTTTGTGTTTGTACCGGTTATTTTTTCGTTTGTGCTGAGTGTCATGAGCTGGGACGGGTCGAAGAAGCCGATGGAATTTGTGGGACTTGCAAATTTTGCAGAGATCTTTGGCGATAAGGTCTTTAGGGGAACATTAGTACATACGATCAGCTATGCGGTAATGACAGTCGTGCCGACCCTGATACTGGCGCTCCTGCTTGCAGTGCTCTTAAATAACAAGATCAAGGGCGTGGCGATCTTTAGAACCGCATTTTATTTTCCGTATATCGCATCGATCGTTGCGGTAGGCGCTGTGTGGAATATGCTGTTCCAGCCGGATTTTGGCCCGGTCAACCAGATCCTGAAATTTATCGGTATCAGCGATCCGCCCAGATGGGTCGTGGACAAAGACTGGGCGATGGTGGCAGTCTCCATCGTGAGCGTGTGGAAATATATGGGGTACTACATGATCGTATATCTGGCGGCGCTGCAGGGAATATCCAGTTCGCTGTACGAGGCGGCAAGCATCGACGGGGCGAACGGGTGGCAGAAGCTGTGGAGTATCACGGTACCCATGCTGACGCCGACTACATTTTTCGTGATGATCATGCTGACGATCCAGTGCTTTAAAGTGTTTGACCTGGTGTATGTCATGACAGGCGGCGGTCCCGGCAATGCGACCAAGACACTGGTCAACTATATATATGAAAAGGCATTTACAAGCTGGGAGTTTGGACCTGCCAGTGCCGGGGCGATCGTACTGTTCGCCATTGTCCTGGTCATCACTTTGATCCAGTTCAGTGGAGAGAAGAAATGGTTCAAAGACTTATAGGAGGGGATTGAATGAATACAAAGAGAAAAGCAATAAAAGTCATCCTGTATGTCATTTTGATTGGTTTGTCGATAACTATGCTGGTTCCATTTTACTGGATGGTGATCTCATCGCTAAAACTGAATAAGGACGTGTTCTCCATACCCATGAGATGGTGGCCGGA
Source organism: Lachnospiraceae bacterium (assembly GCA_021770755.1). GTDB lineage: Bacteria > Bacillota > Clostridia > Lachnospirales > Lachnospiraceae > COE1. Next base: position 34,791 of record JAETQI010000011.1, on the reverse strand, counting down.
AACCCTGCACCCGGAAAATTATAAAGTGATATGGGAGAAGCTGCCGCTGATCACCTTCTTTATCAATACTGCCAAGCTGACGTTGATCACGACGGCTGTCCAGCTCTGCACTAGCTGCTTTGCGGCGTATGGATTTACTAAATGCAGGTTTGCGGGAAGGGATCTAATTTTTCTGATGTATGTCACGACCATAGCGGTTCCCTGGCAGGTGTACATGGTGCCGCAGTTCATCCTGGTCTCCAAGATGGGGTTGAATGACACACATATCGGACTGATACTGATGCAGGCGTTTTCCGCGTTCGGCGTGTTTCTGATCCGGCAGTTTTATATCAGTATTCCGGATGAGCTGTGTGAGGCGGCGCGGATCGACGGGCTGAGCGAATTCGGCATTTTTGCCAAGATCGTGTTCCCGCTTGGAAAACCGGCTATGGCTACCCTGATCATTTTTACCTTCACAAATGTATGGAATGACTTCATGGGTCCGCTGATCTATCTAAAGACAAAAGAGCTTAAGACGGTGCAGTTAGGCATCCGCATGTTCATCTCCCAGTATGGAGCGGACTATGCATGGATCATGGCTGCTTCCGTGTGCTCCCTCATTCCGATCGTGATCGTATTTCTGAGCTGTCAGCGGTTCTTTGTGGAAGGGGTTGCCGCCAGCGGTATCAAAGGATGACGGGAAAGGGAATGCAATATGGCAATATATAGTCTAAAAAATACTCAGATCGGCATCTGCGTAGATTCACATGGCGCGGAGCTGCGATCACTTAAAAAACTGGACAGCGGCATGGAATATATGTGGAATGCGGATCCTGCATACTGGGGGCGGACATCGCCTGTGCTCTTTCCGCTTGTGGGCTGTCTGAACAACGGCAGCTTCCGCTATGGCGGCAAAGCGTATCCGATGGCAAAGCACGGATTTGCAAAGGATATGGAGTTTGAACTTCTGCGGCAGACGGAGGAGGAGCTGATATTCCTGCTGCGGTCAGATGAGGAGACGAGGACGGTATTTCCCTTTGAATTCGAGTTTGAACAGGGATACCGGTTTGACAAAGAGAACGAAAAGAAGCTTGTTGTCTCGTGGAACGTAAAAAACTGTGGCAGCCAAAGAATGTATTTTAGTATCGGCGGGCATCCGGCGTTCTGGTGCCCGATCGGCGGCAGAGGGACACGGACAGATTACAAACTTATGTTTGATGCAAAAGATAAGATTGTGTCGAGTCTCGTGGGGGAGAACAGTCTGCTCACAGGTGGCACAAAAGAGTTTGCCCTGCGGGACGGCGCGATGGAGATCACGGCAGACTTGTTCGACACGGATGCACTGATCCTGGAGAATGATCAGGCGCATACAATATCACTCTGTGACAGCAGCGGGAAGCCCTATGTGACGGTATGTTCTGACGCGCCGGTCCTTGGCATATGGTCGCCCGCGAAGAAAAACGCGCCGTTCATCTGCATCGAGCCATGGTACGGCATATGCGACAGTGAGGGTTTTGCGGGGGAGCTGTCTGAGCGCAGGTATGGAAACGAGCTTGCGCCTTCAGGGGAGTTTTACGCGGAGTATACGATCATGATCTAGTATATATACGTTCATATAGTTAGGGGGATTGAGATTTATGGCACAAACATTTGAGACGCTCATGAAGTATCCTGCCGCGGATGAAGCGCTGGTAAAGAAAGCGCTGGAGACCGCGATCGGGATCGTCAGGAGTGATCTGTCGGTATTTACGGATCATTTTCCATCATCCAACAGTTTTCAGGGTTTCTATGAAGCGACGGAGAATGTGGAATGGACGACGGGATTCTGGACCGGGGTGCTCTGGCTTGCCTATGAGCATACGGATGAGGAGGTGTTCCGGCAGGCGGCAACCGTGCAGGTAGACAGCTTTTTTCACAGGATCGCGGATAAGATCGATGTGAATCATCACGATATGGGATTCCTGTTCAGCCTGTCTTGTGTGGCGGCGTATAAGCTGACAGGAAATGAGAAGGCAAAGGAGGCTGCGCTGATGGCGGCTGACCATCTGGCGGGGCGGTATCGGGAAAAAGGAAAATTTCTGCAGGCGTGGGGCAGTGTGGGAGAGGCGTCGGAGTACCGGCTGATCATCGACTGCCTGCTGAACCTTCCGCTTCTGTACTGGGCAAGTGAAGTGACTGGAGACAAAAAATATGCCCGCATGGCGGAGAACCACATCAAAACAGCAGTGAACTGCATTCTGCGGGAGGATGATTCCACGTATCACACATATTTTATCGACATGGAGACGGGGGAGCCGTCGTACGGCGTGACGCACCAGGGAAACCGGAACGATTCTGCATGGGCGAGAGGGCAGGCGTGGGGGATATATGGGATCGCGCTGAGTTATCATTATCTCAGGGATGATTCCTATATCAGACTGTTTGAGCGCGTGACGGACTTCTTTCTCTGCCATCTTCCGGAGGATCTGATTCCATACTGGGATTTTGACTTTGACACCGGAAGCGCGGAGCCAAGGGACTCCTCCGCGGCGGCGATCGCCGTGTGCGGGATGCTTGAAATGGCAAAATATCTGGATCGCGAGCGCGCGGAAAAATATACAGGTGCGGCGAAGCGCATGCTGTATGCCCTGATCCGGACCTGCGGCAACGCTGATCCGAAACAGTCCAACGGTCTGCTGCTCCACGGAACCTACGCGCGGGATTCCGCGGAAAATACCTGCAAAAACCGAGGCGTGGACGAGTGCAATACATGGGGGGATTATTTCTATATGGAGGCGCTGACTAGGAGCATTGCGGACTGGGAGATGTACTGGTAGCGCTGTGAAAGGAGATGTGACAAGGACAGGATGAAGACGAATTTGATCTATATCTTTGCGGATCAGTGGAGATATCATGCGATGGGCTGTGTCCATCAGGATCAGGCGGTCACGCCCAATATGGATGCGTTTGCGGAGGAGAGCCTGTGCTTTGAGCACGCGTACAGCACTTTTCCGCTCTGCACGCCGCACCGGGGAAGCCTGATGACGGGCAGATATCCTTTTTCGATCGGACTGTGGACGAACTGCAAGACCGGCCTGGAGGAAAAGCTGATGCTGAAACCGCAGGAAACCTGTATCGGAAATGTACTGCAGGGTGCGGGATATGACACGGCATATATCGGAAAATGGCATCTGGACGCGTCGGAGCAGAACTTTATAAGCCATCCGGAGTCGGGTGCGGCAGGCTGGGACGCTTACACGCCGCCGGGAGAGAGGCGGCAGGGGTTTGATTACTGGCTGTCCTACGGAGCCTGCGATGACCATCTCGATCCCCATTACTGGACGGACTCCCCGAGGCAGATCCGACCGGGGAAATGGTCGGCGGAGTATGAGACAGACAAGGCGCTGGAATATCTGGACGCCCATCGCGCTGCGGACGATCCGTTTGCCCTGTTTGTGTCCTATAATCCGCCGCACCTGCCATATGAGCTGGTTCCCGAGCGCTATTACGAGAAATTCAGAGACCTCGACATCGCGTGGCGTCCCAATGTGCCGGAGGAAAAGCGCACGCCTGAGATGGCGGTCATCGCCAGACAGTATTTTGCGGCAGTGTACGGGATCGACGAACAGTTCGGGCGGATCGCACGATATCTGCGCGAGAACGACATGGAGGAGAACACGCTGGTCGTGCTTTCGGCGGATCACGGGGAGATGCTCGGCTCCCACGGGCTTATGAGCAAGAATGTCTGGTATGAGGAATCGCTCCACATTCCGCTGCTGATGCGGCAGAAAGACCGGATCAGGCCCGGAAAGAGCGATGTTCTGTTTGCCAGCCCGGATCACATGCCTACGCTGCTGGAGCTGCTGGACGTGCCAGTGCCGGATACCTGCCAGGGGATCAGCCACAGGGCGTCGGTCTTCGGGGAACAACAGACGGAACCGGAGGATCTGTTCATATGTTCTTACCCCGGATCGCCGGAGAGCGTCGATGCCTTTGCCAGATCGGGGCAGACGCACAAGGCGCACGGCTGGCGCGGGATCAGGACACGGGCGTATACATACGTGATAACGAACGGCTATACGCCGGAGGACAGACAGGCGGAATATCTGTATGAGGATCAGAGCGACCCGTGGCAGCTACACCCGCGCGTGATCGGGAGAGACTGCCAGGACGCCAGGATCCTGGCATGCAGGAAACGGTTGAAAGCGTATCTGGCCATGCTGGGAGATCCCTTTTTGTGGGAGAAACAGCGGGATGACGGCATGGAATAATATGAAGAGAGGTAAGAACGATGAGGAAAAAACCAGTACTTGTGATCATGGCGGCAGGGATGGGAAGCCGCTATGGGGGATTGAAACAGATCGATCCCATTGACGACCATGGAAATCTGATCATTGATTTTTCCATATATGACGCGGTGGCGGCAGGGTTTGAGAAGATCATCTTCCTGATCAAAAAGAGCATTGAGCAAGAGTTTCGGGAGCAGATCGGCAGGCGCATGGAGGCGCATGTGGAGACCGCCTATGTATATCAGGAGCTGGACCAGTTGCCGGAGGGGTACGCCTGTCCTGAGGGAAGGGTGAAGCCGTGGGGTACTGCCCACGCGGTGCTCTGCTGTGCCGGGGAGCTTGGGGATGCGCCCTTTGCCGTGATCAATGCGGATGACTACTATGGCAAGTCCGCATTTCAGACGATCTTTGACCAGCTCTCCCATATGGAGGATGACGACACCTGTCATTACACCATGGTAGGATATGACCTGTACAAGACGCTGACGGATCATGGGCATGTCGCCAGGGGCGTGTGCACGCTGAGTGAGAGCGGTATGCTGCAGGAGATCGTGGAGCGGACGCGGATCGAGAAACACGGAAACCGCGCGGAATATACGGAGGATGGCGGGGCAGTCTGGACAGCCTTGCCGGAGGATACGATCGTGTCCATGAATCTGTGGGGATTTACCCCCAGTATCTTAAAGGAGCTGGAAAAGCGTTTTCCGGCATTTCTGGACAACAGCCTGAACAGCGATCCGCTGAAATCCGAGTATTTCCTGCCGTTTGTCGTGGATCAGTTGATCCGGGAAGGCAGGGCGGATGTCAAAGTCCTTCACTCTGCCGATAGCTGGTATGGCGTCACGTATAAGGAGGACAAGGAGAGAGTGGTGGAGGCAGTCCGCGCGTTTAAGAAAGCGGGGCTGTATCCGGAGCGTTTATGGGAGGAAGCATAGTGGATTATCAGAAGATTGCCACAGGGGCATGTGAGAAGATCGAGGAGGCTGTCAGCCAGTTCTGTGTGGAGGGAATACCGTCAGAGTGCGCGCGCTATGGAAACGGGCATATCAATGACACATTTTTGCTCTGCACAGAGGAGGGGGAGCAGCGCCACCAGTATATCCTGCAGCGGATGAACACGCATGTGTTTCAGGATCCCGGCGGCCTGATGCAGAATATATCCGGCGTCACGGCATATCTGCGGGATCAGATCGTCAGGGCGGGAGGCGATGCGCAGCGCGAGACGCTGACGCTGATCCGGACAAAGGCCGGGGCGGACTATTATGTGGACAGTCTGGGATCCTGGTGGAGGATGTATCTGTTTATCACGGATGCCGTCGGATACGACGTGGCGGAGAGTAAAGAAGATTTTTATCAGAGTGCGAAGGCGTTTGGACATTTTCAGAGACTTCTGGATGCCTATCCGGTGTCGGAGCTGACAGAGACGATTCCGGATTTTCACAACACGCCGAAACGTTTTGAAGCGTTCTGCAGGGCGGTGGAGACAGATGCGTGCGGCAGGGCAAAACACGTTGGCAGCGAGATCGCGTTTGTCATGGACAGAAAAGCGGAACTGTCCGTTGTGATGGACCGGCTGCAAAACGGAGAGATCCCCTACCGTGTCACGCACAACGACACGAAGCTGAACAATGTTCTGATCGATACCCGGTCAGGGGAGGCGGTGTGCGTTATCGACCTGGATACGGTGATGCCGGGCACTGCGGTATTTGACTTTGGCGATTCGATCCGCTTCGGCGCCAACACGGCGGAAGAGGATGAGAGGGACTTAAGCAAAGTATCGCTCTCGCTTCCGCTGTATGAGGCATATGTGAGCGGATTTCTCGAGGGCTGTGCAGGCAGTCTGACAGATGCGGAGATCCGCCTGTTGCCGTGGGGCGCAAAGCTGATGACGCTGGAGTGCGGCATGCGCTTTCTGACTGATTATCTGGAGGGCGACAGATATTTCCGGATCCACAGGCCGGAGCACAATCTGGATCGCGCCAGAACGCAGTTTGCGCTGGTGGCGGATATGGAACGGAAATGGGATGCGATGAAACGGTTCGTGTGATGAACATGCCCCCTGGGTGATCCAGGGGGCATGTTCCTTGTCTGTATCCTTTATTCCGAGATGCATTGTCCTTTTTTCCGGGTGGCCTCTTTCATGGCAAGTCCGGTATTATAATCTAACTGGCGGGGTTCATATTCTTCATTTTCTCTCTGCCGGGTCATCAGGCGGCTGTTCCAGGTCTTGTCCGCGGGATAGCTGTTCCAGGGGCGGTTTTCCCAGTAGTATCCGCGGAACGGGTCGCGGGTTTCGTACATGTTGTCGAGCAGCGCTTTGTGCAGGCGCTTCTTTTCAGCATCCAGCGAAGCGTCGAGGATCCGGTTCTTCATCTCATCCGGATCGTTTTGCAGGTCATAGAGCTCATCGGAGGTCATCAGGTTGATGACCAGCTTATACCGCCCGTCAAAGACACAGCGGACAGGCTGATAACCGCCAAAACCGTCGTGGTCAACCTCATACCGCCCGAATTCCATAAAGACGTAATCGTTTGTCCGCTGTCCCGTTTTCAGCTCCTCATAGATGCTTTTTCCCTCGAAGACCTTTGGCTTGGGCACCCCGAAGATATCGCATAGGGTGGGTGCCAGGTTGATGTGGGAGACTGGGTTGGGGTCAACCTGGTTCCTGCCAAAGCCGCGCACGATGAACGGAATGTGGGTGATCTCCTCGTACATGGCGGGTCCCTTGGCAGTCAGGGAGTGGGAGTAGAGCATATCGCCGTGGTCGGAGGTATAGATGACGACTGCGTCGCTGGCATAGTCGTCCACGGCTTTCAACACGCGCCCGATCTCATAGTCCGCAAAGCTGTTGCAGCCCAGGAAGTATTTGAACCGCATGGAAAAATCAGGCGATGCCGCTTTCATGTAGTCGTCGCCCGCCCAGATCCTGTGGTGCTCGGGTTTGTCCTCCAGGGTATCGAGCAGGTTGGCCTTGCGGGGAAATTCATAATCTTCATATTGCTGCCAGAATTCCCTGGGGCAGAGGCTGGGACCGTGGGGCTCGTCATAGGAGACCACCAGAAAGTAGTCGTCGTCCAGATCATGGTGTTTTTTCAGGAAATCGATCGCCTTGTCGGAACAGCGGTGTCCGAAGGTGAACTCCTCCTTGATGTCATGGGTCTCCATGCTGTGGGTCTGGCGGGAAAGATAGCGCTCCTCGGGTGTGAGTTCGTCCAGGTAATTGCGCATGTCGTACCAGTAATCGGGATCCCAGCCGTCCGCGCATCTGCCAAGCCCGAAGTAGTCGCCTCCGTCCAGATGCCATTTTCCGATATAAGCGCTGTGGATGCCGTGGTCGCTCAGGCGGCGTCCGATATTCTGGACATTGTCGGACAGTCCCATGCAGTTTGACCAGCCGGCGCAGGAATGGGGATAAGTCCCGGTGAAGATGGCGGAGCGCGCAGGCTGGCAGACGGGCTGTGTGGTGTACGCCTGTTCAAAACGGATCCCGTCCGCGGCAAGCTGGTCCAGATTGGGCGTGATCATGCCGGGGTTGCCGTAGCAGCCCAGCATGTCGGTGCGGGTTGTGTCGGTCATGATCAGTATCACTTTTTTACTCATAGAATTTGTTCTCCTTTCACGAGCGTATGTTGATAATATTGTGTGATTAATAGTTCCTCATTCCTGATTCGATCTATGCCGGCATTCGTAATTTTTGGGCGACATGCCGGTTATTTTTTTGAATACCTTGCTGAAATAATAAGCGTTCTCAAATCCCAACTGGTTTGCGATCTCATAGATCAGGTACTCGCCGGAATCGATCAGCTCCTTGGCGTGTTCGATCTTTACCTCGGCAATATAGTCCGAAACAGTCCGGTTCGTGCAGGTGCTAAAGGAGGTGCTCAGATAGCCGGAGCTGATCTTTAAGTGTTCCGCGATATCTGACAGTGTCAGCTTTTCCCTGTAGTGTTCATGGATGTATCGCTTCGCCATGTGGACGAATTTGTCGGAGCGTCTTTCTTTCCGCTCGGTCAGCAGGGAGCATATCTTCTCACAGAAGCTGTTCTGCCACTGCAGGATATCGTCCAGACTGCCCAGTTGTGCCAACTGTTTGGCGATATCCATGCTGTACGGAAAGGTGCCGTCCTCAAAGCTTTCATTTGGCAGCAGGTCGTGCAGGTAGGAATAGATATTGATGCAGGCGCTGACTGCCTGTGTTTTGTCCGGTTTGTACTGTGTGAACAGTTCGGAGAGTTCACGAAATATTTCTCTCAGATCCTGACTTTCGTTTTCCAGCACGGCGGCAGACATGGATTTCTTTAGGAAATTGATATTAAATTCCCGCTGTGCAGGCGGCCGGAGGCGGGATTCCTGACCTTTGTAAAAGGCGATGCGCAGCGAAGAATCATAGTAGCAGCGGTTCAGGGCGGACTGCGCTTCGCAAAGAGCCTCGGAAAGCGTGGATATGCCGGTCTTTTTCAGACTGATGCCGAACAGGGCAGTCAGGGCGAAATAAGTGCTAAGAGCCACGTTGACTTTCGTGCAGAATTCCGAGAGGGATTTCTCCGTACTGCTTTCCGGTTTGGGACAGACGACAAGGAGCAGGGTATCTTTGTGCGGTGCGAGTATGGTATGGCTGGAGAAATAGCGCGACCCTATACCGCTGACGATATCCTGAAGCTGGCTGGAGATAAACTGGAAATCGTATGTTTCCGCGTGGCCAAAAAGGATCTGTTCCGGTTTCATCTGCAGCAGGATCAGATAACAATCCGGATAACAGGCTGAGATCTCCGGGGCGGCGGGCATGTTTTCTTCTGCCGTGGACAGAAGGAGCTGGGAAAAGTAATTGCGCTCCTGCTGTTTCTGTGTGTCTTTTAACAGCAGGGAGTACAGTTCCTTGTTGTGGTGGCTCTCCATGCGGGAACAGTGTTCCTTGGCTCTGTCCAGCGCCTGGATCAGCGTCTGCGGCTGCAGGTCCAGCTTTACCAGATAATCAATGGCACCCAGGCGCACAGCCTGTTTTGCAAGCTGGAAATCCTCCAGGTTGGTAAGGAAGATAAATGCAAATTCACAGTGTTTCTCCTGGCAGGCTTCGATCAGCTCCAGACCGTTCATGACTGGCATGCGGATATCCGTGATGATGATATCCGGCTGGGTTTCCAGGATCATGTCGATGGCATCATGTCCGTTCGTGGCTTTTCCCACGATACAGCAGTCATGCTCTTCCCAGCAGATCAGTGACGCGATGCCGGCAAGGATCAGGGGTTCATCGTCAATCAGAATGATTCGGTACATAAAAAACTCCTTTATATGTAATGCTATGTTTCTAATGGAAGCGAGACGGTAACGCAGGTGTAGGCACCGACTTCGCTCTCGATCGAGAGGCCGTACTCCTGACCGTACACCAGTTTGATCCGGCGGTCCACATTTGGAAGACCGATTCCGCTCATGTAATGTTTGGATACCCGCGAGGTATCGGTCAGCAGCCGGGCAATGTTTTCTTCTGATATGCCTACGCCGTTGTCGCGGATGCTGATGTACAAAACCTCTGCCCGGGAGAAAATGTGGATCTGGATCAGTCCGGGTTTTCCGCTTGGCTCGATGCCGGAAAAGATACTGTTCTCCACCAGCGGCTGCAGTGTCAGTTTGATGATGCGGGCATCGTACAGCGCGGGATCATCCACGGTGATCTCAACGTCGAAGAGCTCGATATAGCGTATTTTTTCGATCGTGATATAATTGTCGAGAAAATCCAGCTCCTGCCGGACAGTCACTTTTTCATGAAATCCTTTTGCCATATTTTTCAGCAGGGACGACAGGGCGGAGACTACTTTCACAATCCCTGCGTTGTGCTGCATCGTCGCGATCCATTTGATGGAATCCAGGGTGTTATATAGAAAGTGGGGATTGATCTGCGCCTGCAGCATCTTGATCTCCAGATTCATCTTTTCCTGTTCATCCCGGATCCGGTTTTCCATGAGCGCGGAGACATGGGATGACATCTCGTTGATCTGCCGTCCGATGATGCCCAGCTCGTCGTCGGATTCGATATCCGGATTTCTGTTGAAATCACCGGATGATATCACCTCCATATGCCCGATCAGGCGCATGATAGGGCGCGTCAGATAGCGGGTAAACAGAAGGGATAAGGAAAATCCGATAACGATGCTGGAGAGAAAGACCAGACCGATCGTTGCGCGGATGGCGTTTGGATTCAGCGAGATACTTTTTAACGGCAGTACTTCACAGAGGATCAGTCCGCTGACGGACAGGCGTTCCCAGGTAAAGATGCAGTCTGTGTCGGACAACTGTACCTTCACGCAGCCGGTCTGTTCCGGATGTCCGCTCAGAAAGGTCTGGATGTCCGCCATGGAAAACGCTTCCATATTCATGCTGCTGACCGGGGAGTGGCCGCTGGTCATGATAAGGACGGATCTGTCCGGGGACAAGAGTTCCAGCGTATCCTGGAACAGCCTGGGAGAGAGCGTGAGACAGACCCACGCATCCCGGGGAGATTCCTTCCTGGAATATTGGAGCGGCCGTATCAGCGGGAGTAGCTGCGGAATGGTTTTGGCGTTCAGGGGAAACGGATTATCCCGGAGCGTCAGGGTGTATTCCTGCATATTCTTATGGAGCAGTTCATCAAACCAGGGTGCTTCCATGATACAGTCTGCGTCGTGGGAGCTTCCGTAGGATGTTCCAGCCTGTATGAAAAGGGAACCTTTCTCATAAACAGTTATCTTATGGATGTATTCATTGTATCCGGAGATGGCGCAGAGATCCCGCAGGACATTGGCGGCATATATACCGGATTTCTCTCCGGACTGGCTGACGCGACCGGACAGGATGGAAGCGAGGAACAGGGACTGGCGTCCTGCGCAATTCTGGACAATGTTAATGATCTCGTCGCAGGCGATCTCGATCCTGGACGCGACCAGATGCAGGCGGTTGACAGAGTTTGACGCCTCGCTGTCAATGACATCTTTCTTATAGAAAGAATAGGTGTAGATGCTGATGAGGAACGCGATGCAGACGATCACCAGGAGATTGTATAAAATCATGCGCTTTCGGAAGGTGATGGGTATTTTGTTCTTGTTCATCAGATGCACCCTTTCTGTTTTCTAATTTTTGATTTTTATTTTTTAAATCGTTTTCTTTATTATACAAAATAGAATAGAGTTATACAATAAAATTATACAAGATATACAAAAAGTAACAGAATATGAAAATAATATATTTTTTGGGTTACGGTTCAATCAAACACGTTCTGGAATCAGCCGGGGCGTGAGCAGTAGCTTTTTTGGGGGAGGGGAGACAGGCTTTGATCATTTTGTGCATTGCGTCCGTATGACTGATGTATTATAATAGACAGAGCAGCAGTGAGCCGGTGAGGATCGTTGGCGGAAAGGTGGGACAAGAATGGAAGTAAAGGATATCCTTGCAAGGGTACAGAACAATGAAATGACGGTGGATGAGGCGGAAAGGTATCTGAGACAGCAGACGCCGCGGCGGTCTTATGAGGAGATGGGATTTGCAAAGCTTGATACGCATAGGGAGGTGCGGACGGGCTTTCCGGAGGTGATCTATTGTGCAGGGAAGCCGGATGAATATCTGGTGTCGATCTTTCAGAAGATGTATGAGAAAAACGGCGAGGTCTTTGGGACAAGGGCGACTGAAACGCAGTATGAGCTGGTGCGCGGGGCGCTTGCGCAGGTTCAGTACGACAGGGTTTCAAGGATATTGAAGATAGAGGACGACCCGCAGAAGAAGGCGGCAAAACGTATCGGAAAGATCGCGGTCTGCACGGCGGGGACGGCGGATATTCCCGTGGCGGAGGAGGCAGCGCAGACTGCGGAGTATTTTGGCAGCTATGTCGACCGGGTGTACGACGTGGGGGTGAGCGGTCTGCACAGGCTGCTCGCGCATACGGAGACGATCCAGGAGGCAAACTGTGTAGTGGCAGTGGCAGGCATGGAGGGCGCGCTGGCAAGTGTGATCGGGGGACTGGTCAGCAACCCTGTCATAGCGGTGCCGACTTCTGTCGGATATGGTGCGAGTATGCACGGGCTCTCCGCGCTGCTCACGATGATCAATTCCTGCGCGAACGGCATCGCGGTGGTGAACATCGACAACGGGTATGGCGCGGGATATATGGCGACACAGATCAACCGGCTGGCAGAAAATGGATAATAAAGTGGATAAATGAGAAGGGATAAAGGAAATACAATATGAAGAGAACACTATACCTGGAATGTTATTCCGGGATCAGCGGAGATATGACAGTCGGTGCCTTGCTGGATCTTGGCGCAGACCAAAAGGTGCTCGACGAGGCGCTCGACAGTATCAGACCGTTCGTGCCGGGATTTGATGTTGCGGTGTCGAGAGTGCAGAAGGCGGGCATTGACGCCTGTGATTTTAATGTGATACTTGACAGGGAGCATGAGAATCATGATCATGATATGGAGTATCTGCATGGTGAGGGACATCATCATGAACATGGTGAAGGATATGATCATGAACATGAAGGGCATGGACATGGTGAGGGACATCATCATGAACATGAATATGGTGAGGGACATGATCATGAACATGAAGGGCATGAACACGGTGAGGGACATCATCATGAACATGGACATCATCATGCGCACACAGGGCTCGCAGAGATAACAGATGTTCTGAATAAAGCAAAGCTCACGGACGGCGCAAGAGCCCTGGCAGTAAAGGTCTTTGGCATACTTGCCGAGGCGGAGTCAAAGGCGCATAATAAGCCGATAAACGAGGTGCACTTCCATGAGGTCGGGGCAGTGGATTCGATCGTGGATATCATGTCCGCAGCCGTGTGCATGGATTCCCTGAAGGAAAAATATAAAATAACAGATGTTGCGATATCGGAATTGTACGAGGGTCACGGCAGTGTGCGCTGCCAGCACGGTATCCTGCCCGTTCCGGTGCCTGCGACGGCAAATATCATGGAAGCTTACGGTCTGCCTGTGCACTTCATGGAGATGCAGGGAGAGTTTGTGACGCCGACCGGCGCGGCGATCGCCGCCGCAGTCAGGACAACAGAACATCTTCCAGGCAGATTTAAGGTCGTGGCAGGCGGTGTCGGCGCGGGCAAGCGGAATTATGAGAAGGCAAGCCTGCTGCGGGCGATGATCGTGGAGCAGTCAGAAGCGCAGCGCGATGTCATCTACAAGCTGGAGTCCAATATTGACGACTGCCCGGGGGAGACCTTTGGCTATGTGATGGACAGGCTGTTTGAGGCTGGGGCGAGAGATGTGTACTATACGCCGATATACATGAAAAAGAACAGACCGGCATATCAGCTCAATGTCATCTGCAGGGCGGAGGATATCCCGGGGATGGAGCAGATCATCTTTCGCGAGACGACGACGATCGGTATCCGCAGAGTGGAGATGGAACGCACAGTGTTAAAGCGTGAACAATGTATCAATAACACCAGTCTGGGAACGATCGAAGTGAAAGTATGCGGAGACAGGACGTATCCGGAGTATGAGTCGTTGATGGCAGTCTGCAAGGAACAGGGAATCCCGTATCTTGAAGCGTACAATCAAGTATTTGCGGAGCTTAACAGAAAGTGATTTAAGAGGCAGTCAATAGTCTGTTTCGGGATGGGACGGAGTTGTAAAATAGGAGAATAGAAATGTCAGACAGAAAAATAACAACAGTGATTTTTGACTTGGACGGAACACTTTTAGATACTTTGGAAGATTTGAAGAATGCGACAAATCATGCGTTGAGGGTCTGCGGCATGCCGGAGCGGACATTGAGCGAGGTCAGACAGTTTGTGGGCAACGGTGTGCGCAATCTGATGATCCGCGCTGTGCCCCAGGGAGAGCAGAATCCGGAATTTGAGCGTGCGTTTGCAGCCTTTAAGCAGTACTATGGAGAGCACTGCAATGATGCGACAAAGGCATATGACGGCATACCAGAACTGCTGCAGGAATTAAAAAACGCTGGTTATGCGATGGCGATCGTATCCAACAAGATCGATTCGGCGGTACAGGACTTGAACGACAGATATTTTCCGCAGGTGGACATTGCGATCGGCGACCGCGAGAATCTGGAGAGAAAGCCGGCGCCGGACAGTGTACTGCTCGCGCTGAAGGAGCTTGGCAGGACGAGGGAGGAAGCCGTCTATGTCGGAGACTCCGACGTGGATCTTGCGACGGCAAAAAATGCGGGGCTTCCGTGTATCAGTGTATTGTGGGGATTTCGGGACAGGGAATTTTTAGTGGAACACGGGGCGACGGTGTTTGTGGAGGAGCCTATGGAGATAAGAAATCTCCTGTGCAGACTGGATGGAGCAGTTTGAAATGATGAGAATAGCAGGAAAAACAGATGAAATTGTACGATAAAAAGAAAATAGACTGGGGCAGTATCTTATTTGACAATCGAGCGTTATTTGTGCTGTTAGTCCCGATCATCGTTGAGCAGTTGCTCAACTCCTTTATGGGAATGGTCGATACGATGATGGTGTCGACGGTCGGGAGTGAGGCGATCTCTGCCGTTTCGCTGGTGGATTCTTTCAACAATCTGGTGATCCAGGTGTTCTCTGCGATGGCTGCGGGAGCCGCGATCATATGCTCACAGTATCTAGGAAGCGGCGATGAGCGGGCTGCCAACAATGCGGCAAGGCAGGTCGTGCTCACGGTGGCAGTGATCGCGCTGACGGTTCTGCTGGTCTGCCTGCTCGGAAGGGAGCACCTGCTGCGGTTTATCTTTGGCGAGGTGGAGGATGAGGTGATGGCAGGGTGTCTGATCTATTTTCTCATCACAGTCATCTCATATCCGTTTCTGGCGCTGTTCAGCGTGGGTGCGGCACTGTTCCGTGCTGGGGGAAACTCTGGATTTCCGATGAAGGTGTCAGTGATCTCGAATATTCTGAACATTGCCGGCAATGCGTTGTTTATCTATGTATTTCGCTGGAGTGTGGCGGGCGCGGCGCTTGCTACATTGATATCACGTGTTTTTTCTATGGTGATCATATTTTACTATCTCAGAAAGCCTAGGCAGGTGATCGTGATAAGGGACTATCTCCGGATCAGGCCGGATATGCCATTGATCTGGAAGATCATGGCGATCGGTATTCCATCGGGTGTCGAGAACGGCATGTTCCAGTTCGGTAAGCTGGCGATCCAGTCGACGGTCTCCACGATGGGAACGGTGGCGATCGCCGCGCAGGCGATGACTAATATTATGGAGAGTCTGAACGGCGTATTTGGCGTCGGCGTCGGTATCGGATTGATGACGGTAGTCGGACAGTGCATTGGTGCGGGCAGGAAAGAGGAGGCGAAGTACTATATTGTGAAGCTTACAGGCATCGCGTGGGCGGGTATCCTCGCATCCTGTCTGATCGTGTTTGCGATCACAAAGCCAGTCACATGGCTTGCTGGCATGGAGCCAGAGGCTGCAGCGATGTGTTTTGAGATGGTTGGGGCGATCACGATCATGAAACCGCTCGTGTGGACAGGTTCATTTGTTATATCCTATGGACTGCGCGCAGCGGGCGACGTGCGTTTCTCTATGATCGTATCCACGATCACGATGTGGTGCTGCAGGGTGGCACTGTGTATCTTTCTCGTCAGGGTATATCACTTCGGACCGATGGCGGTGTGGATCGGCATGTTTGCGGACTGGACGGTCAGGGCGGTCATCTTTTGCTGGCGTTTTCAGAGCGGGAGATGGATGCATGGTTTTTCAAGCTAATTGAAAAGGAAAAGGTAAAAAAGAGGAAACATGGGCTTGTAAGGGATGCGGGGGATAGGCAATGAGGATTGCGATCTGTGACGACGAGGAGGCGCAGCGTCTGCTGATCCAGAGATATGTGGAGGAGTGGGCGCTTGACAATAAAGTGGTGCTGGAGACGGAGCTTTTTGCCAGTGGGGAGAGTTTCTGGTTTGCGTGGGAGGACGACAGCAGTTATGATCTGTTGATCTTTGATATTGAGATGGGGCAGTTGAATGGGATGGAGCTTGCCGCGGGGATCCGCAGGAAGGACGAGGACATTCCCATCCTGTTCGTGACGGGCTACGACAGCTATATGGCGCAGGGCTTTGAGGTGGCGGCGCTGCATTATCTGCTAAAGCCGCTGCGAAAAGAGAAGCTCTTTACAGTGCTTGATAAGTTCAAAAAAATGCGGATGCGAAAGACACAGGAGGAAAAGATCCTGTTTCGCGCGGAGGAGGGACCGCTGTCCCTGCCGGTGTCAAGGATCTGGTACATCGAGGCGATGGCGCATCAGTGCATTCTGTACACAGAAAATACATCACATGTGTTATGTACTTCGATCGGCGAGATGGTCAGGCAGTTGTGCGGCAGGCGGGAGTTTGTGCGCTGCCATCGTTCCTATCTGGTGAATGTGCAGCACATCTCCGCGATCGTGAAGCCGGAGCTGGTTCTGGACGACGGGCGCAGGATCCCGGTGAGCCGGAGCGCGGAGAAGGAGGTTGGCAAAGTGTTTATCGAATTGTATAAGGGATGATGGTATGATGTGGAAAACGGCAGGAATCATGATCATATTGTTGGCATTGATCCTCGTCAATCTTTTGCTGTGGCGTTTTGCGATGCCCAGATATGTGAAACACAGGATTTCGCGATTTCAGAATGAGCTGGTCAACAGGCACTATGACGAGGTGGAGACGATGTACCGCACGATGCGGGGCTGGCGGCACGATTACCACAACCATATCCAGACCCTGGCGGCGTATATGAGCATGGGGCAGTATGAGGAGGCGTCCGGATATCTGGAACTTCTGGCGGAAGATCTGGCGAAGGTGGACACATTGCTGCGGACGGGCAATGTGATGGTGGATGCGATCTTAAACAGCAAGCTGACGCTGATGCGGGAGAGGCAGATCCGTGTAGATGCCACTGCCGCAGTGCCGGATAAGATCGCGGTTCCGGATATCGAATTGTCCGTTCTGATCGGAAACCTCCTGGACAATGCGATGGAAGCCTGTATGAAGCTGCCCGAGGAGGAGCGCTTTATCCGCATCTATATCGATGTCATCAAGAAACAGCTCTACATCTGCGTCACCAATTCCATGGATGGTATGGCGCGGAGGAGGGGGAGTTCTTTTCTCTCTGACAAGCAGGGAAATCACGGGTTCGGGCTGCTGCGGATCGATGAGATCGTGGCGCACCACGGCGGATATCTCAACCGTAAGGCGGACGACGGGGTGTTTGCGACGGAGGTGATGCTGCCGCTGGTTCCGATGTAAGGCACTAAATATTGCGATTTACATGATATGTTTGAGGGGCATGCGTTTTGCGCATGTCCTTTTCCATTTGTGCGGACAGAGGCACCATTCGTGCAAAAACACTGTCTATTTTCGCTGATGTGTTATACTGTTACAGATACAGAAGAGATAAGAACGGAGGTTTGGGTACAATGCTCTATATGGGTCATATTTTTGAGGACAGGAAACGGCGCAAATACGGGCTGGTCAGCAATTTCGTCTACAGCATGAGATCTGCAAAGGAGTGGGACAAAAAGCTTTTCTGGGCGCAGCTTCTGATGGTGGTGCCCAATGTGGCGGCGTCGCTTCTGGGCACGTATCTCCCGTCGAGGTTAGTGTCCGATCTGACGGCGCAGGTCGGGATGCCGCGGCTGATGACAGAGCTTGTTGTGATCTGCGTGGTCATGTGGCTTGGCAACGCGGCGTTCGAGATGATGCTCGAATACTGTGAGCTGGAGGGAAGCTTCATCTGCAACCATTATGCGAAGAAGTTTGTCCGAAAGATCATGGACGTGGATTACGACTATCTCGAGGACGAGGCGTTCCAGAAAGTCTCGGGCAATGCGTGGCGTGTGGCGCGTTTTGGACAGGGGGTGTCGAACGCGGTCGTGGCGTTTCCTCAATTTCTGTCATTCCTGGCAGGCGTCGTGGTCTATGGGTTTTTGTTAGTCCAGAGAAGTGTGCTGCTGCTCCTGATCACGATGTTTTCCGTCAGTGTGAGCCTCTGGCTGCTCTCCATTGCGCGGAAGAAACACGCGCAGTACTATGAGAAACTGGCACTCTCCGCGAAAAAGGCGGGTTATATTACGGCTCAGGCGACGGATAGTGCGGCAGGCAAGGATATCCGCATCTATCACCTGATGGACTGGTTTCTGGGAAAATATGACGAGGCGCTGCGGGAGATTGGCAGGGTTTACGGGATTATCCACGACTGGTATACGTTCCGCAACCTGTCACATGCGCTGCTGCAGTTTCTTGTGGACGGCGCTGCGTTCGGACTGCTGGCATATATGCTTGCGGGCGGTGAGATCACGGCGGCGGAGTTCGTGTTTTATATCGGTCTGGTGAGCGGGTTTTCCCTGTATTTTGAGGAGATGCTGCGTCAGGTGATGAGCTTTAACAACACCAGTGCGTCCATCAGCTACCTTAGGGAGTTTCTGGAGGTGGAGGATCGCTGGAAACGCGGTGAGGGCATCGGCGCAGAGCGGATGGAGCAGATCCGGAAGGGGCCGGTGAAGCTGGAATTCCGGCATGTCTCATTTACTTATCCGGGCAGTGAGCAGCCAGTTTTGAAAAATATCAGTGTCGTGATCCGGCCGGGCGAAAAGATCGCGCTGATCGGTTTGAACGGTGCCGGAAAGACGACACTGGTCAAATTGATGTGCGGATTTTACCATCCGACGGAGGGGGAGATCCTGCTGAATGATATTCCGATCGAACAGTTTAGCAGGGACGAATACTACAGTCTGGTGTCCGTATTGTTTCAGGATTCCACGATGATGGCGCTGTCGCTGGATGAAAACCTGACAGGACAGGATCCGGATGAGATCGACAGGAAGCAACTGGAGCAGGCATTGAAGCTCTCGAATTTTGAGTCGGTCTACGAAAGACTGGCGGATAAGGGGAGGACGCCGCTGGTCAGGGAGATCAACAAGACGGCGACGGATTTCTCGGGCGGAGAAAAACAACGCCTGTTATTTGCAAGAACATTATATCAGAATACGCCTTTGGTCATTCTCGACGAGCCGACAGCCGCACTGGATCCGATCGCGGAAAACGAGCTGTATCTGAATTACGGCAAGTCGATGGAGGGCAGGACGAGCATATATATTTCACACCGTCTGTCGAGTACCCGCTTCTGCGACCGGATCCTGCTGCTCGAGCACGGGGAGATCATCGAGGAGGGCACACACGAGAGTCTGCTTGCGGGCAGGACGCGCTATGCGGAGCTTTTTGAGGTGCAGAGCCAGTATTATAAGGAAGAGCGTGAGCGGAAGCGCAGAAGTGCGCTGATGGATGACGCTTATGAGGAGAGAGCGGAGAGAAGAGGTGTGTTCGATGAATAAGGACTGGAAAAAGATCGGTTCCCTGCTTGGGAATCTGGCAGAAAACCATAAGGATGTGCTGTTCAGCATGGTCGGGTTGTCCATCGTGAAGGGGATCCGTCCATTTATATCTGTCATCCTGATGGGAATGCTGGTCGATGCGGCATACGCGGGGGTGGAATTTTCGGAGATGCTGCACTATATAATAGTTGGTGTGGGCGGTATCTTTCTGTTGGCGGCGGCTGACGGTGTGCTGACCATGTTCTTTAACAGAAAGCTCGAGTACATGCAGGAGATCCAGGCGCAGCCGCTCAATAAAAAGAGTATGAAAATGGATTACGAGTATCTGGAGGACTCTGATGTCCATGAGATGCGCCAGAAGATCGAGCGGATGGGCGGCTGGAGTCTCACGGCGCGTGTGTTGAGCCAGGTGCATAAAATACTGAACGCTGCAGTTACGGTGATCATGGCAGTGTTTGTGGTCGTTCCGATGTTCGTCCGCAGCAGCCATCCGCTGTCGGAGGGATTTGTGGGCTCGTGGCTGCTGTCGCTGCTGCTGGTCGCGGTCATATTGGCGCTGGTGTTTGTCGAGTTCAGGCTGGGGATCTATCTTCATGAGAAGGAAGCTGACGCCAGGAAGGAGATGGCGGGCTGTGAGGCAAAGAATAAGTACTATCTGGACATCCTGGCAGGCTGTGAGAAACAGAAAGATCTGAGGAGCTGCAGACAGCAGAGATTGTATGAGCGGGAGTTTGAGGAGTTGGCGGCGGGGATCAAGACGGTTGTGGACAAAATGGCGCATTTTAATACCCTGAATATCTTTTCGCAGCGCACGATCGCAGCGCTGACGGGGTTTCTTGTCTATGCGTTTGCGGGGCTGCTCGCCTGTGCGGGCATGATCAGCGTCGGCGGTGTCGTCACATATGCGGCGAGTATCCTCAAATTCACGGAGGGCATGGGACGGCTCGTGTATGTGTTGAGCTGGCTTGGCGGGAATGTGGCGTTTGCGGGGGACTATATGGATTACATGGCGCTGCCGCAGCGCAAGCGCGAGGGCTGTATACCGATGGAAAAGCGCAGGGACAACCGTTTCCTGGTGGAGTTTGACCATGTGTCCTTTAAGTATTCGGGCAGCGATGCCTATGTGATCCGGGATCTGAGCCTTAAGTTCGTGATCGGGGAGAAGATGGCGATCGTGGGCAAAAACGGCTCGGGGAAGACGACGTTCATCAAGCTGCTCTGCCGGCTGTACGATGTGACGGAGGGTTGTATCCGGGTAAACGGCATCGATATTCGCAAATATGATTATGCGGAGTACTGTGATCTGTTTGCGGTGGTGTTTCAGGATTTTCAGGTGTTTGACTTTCCGCTGGGAGAGAATGTGGCGGCAGGATCTGACGTGGACAAGGCGCGTGCAGTCGATGCGCTGGACAGAGCCGGGGTGGGAGAGCGGTACCGCGCACTGCCGGATGGACTGGACACCAGTATCGGGAAAGAGTTCGAGGAGAACGGCGTGACGTTCTCCGGCGGCGAGAAGCAGAAGATCGCGATCGCGCGTGCCATCTACAAAGATGCGCCGTTTGTCATCATGGACGAGCCGACCGCCGCGCTCGACCCGGAGTCCGAGTGCGAGGTGTACGCCGGTTTTGACAGGATGGTCGGAAACAAGACGTCGATCTATATCTCCCACCGCCTTGCCTCGTGCCGCTTCTGTGAGGATATCCTGGTGTTTGACAAGGGAAAGGTGGTTCAGCGCGGCAGGCACGAGGAGCTGGAGCGGCAGGAAGGTCTGTACAGGGAACTGTGGGATGCACAGGCACAGTACTATTCATGATAAATACATGTACCTATTTTTCCGGATACATCCAGCCGGTGTAGTCCATGATCGCCATTTTTTCCTGGCTTGCTTTTTCCAGGAGCGTTTCATTTCTGTAATCTCTCGGTGTGGTCTGCATGGCTTCCATGAAGTGGCGGTTGAAGCTGGACACGGAGCGGAAGCCGACCATCTCGGAGATGTCAAGGATCGAGTGTTCCGTGCTGCGCAGCAGGTTGCACGCCTTTGTGATGCGCGTACTGTTCAGAAAATCAAGGGGGCTGGTGCCTATGATCGAGTGGAACAGCCGCCTGAAATGCGTCGGACTCAGACAGCAGATGTCCGCCAGATAATTCATGTCAAACTGTTCGGCATAATGGTCTTCTATGTAGTCCAGAACCGGTGAGAGCACCATGGCGTTTTCCGGCGGACGGCTCGTGAGTGTGGCCTCGAGGCCGCCCTTGCTCTGGATCCGGTCGAGCTGGATGCACAGAGACAACAGAAGTCCCATGGCGCTCTCCTGGTACTGGGGCTGCTGGTCTTCGATCTCGCGTATGATCATCGCCGTGAGATCGTAGATATAGGGATACTCCTCGCGGCTCAGAATGTGCCTGTATTCCTTGTAAGCGCTCAGCGACAGGTCAAACCCGCGGATCTGGGGCGCCATATTCTTGAACAGCTCCTGTGTGTTCAAAAACAGGTATGACCAATGGCTCTGGGTGTCCGGGGAGCTGTATGTCGTGTGGGGGATATTGCGCGGGATACAGGTGATGTCCCCTTCCTTGAAAAAGAGCCTCTCCTTTCCGTTAAATTCCATATACCCGCTCTCCGAGTGGCACATGCCGATCTCCAGGCAATTGTGAAAGTGCAGGTGCTTGCTGGGGATGTTCGAGATCTTCCAGTGTTCTCCTGACAGCAGGAGTACCGGAAAATCGGATGGCAGATAGTAGCTGCGGTACTCGGCGACATCGTTCTTGGTTTTCGGCATCGTTATTTACCTCCAGTCTGATTTTTCTTTCTTTTTTAATGTATTTTTTTTATGTTTCTAATGTATATTTCACTATATTTCCCGCTTTTTCCTGAAAATTCGATGATTATGGTCATTTTTGCATAATCCCTGGAAATTTTTGGATAGACTTTATGTCCATACGAATCAAAAATAACCAGATTTTGCCGCAGGTTCGGGACACTCTTGCCGGTAAAAACTGGAAAAACATAGTCATTCTGTATAAGGAAAAAAGAGAAAAAAACAAAATACTATGCATTTCGTCGACCGGCGGTTAAGAAAAGTATAACATAAATGGTCGTAAATGCATAGTATTTTCTTTCTTTTGGCTAGAAATAAACGGTAAAATGCACGAAAATGTATTTATAAGTTATAATTGTTTAGACAAAATAACGAAAGGATTACAGGAATGGAGGTTTTGGTATGGGTAAAACAAAAAACGGCAAAGAATTTGCCGTGCATACAACCTGGAAGAACAGCTTCAAGAGAGACTGGCAGCTTTATCTGATGCTGTTGTTTCCGATCGTGATGGTGGTGCTCTTCAACTATGCATCGTATCCCGGCATGCGGATGATCTTTATGGATTACAAGCCTGCGAAGGGCTATGCGGGCAGCAAATGGGTTGGCATGGAGACGATCATCAAAGTATTTAAGGATGCGGATTTTCACCGTTCTCTGAAGAGTTCGATCGTATTCAATCTGCTGGATCTGGCAGTGGGGTTCCCGATGCCGATCATACTGGCGCTGATGCTGAACGAACTGCGGTATCCAAAGTTCAAGAAAGTGACACAGACGATCCTGTATCTGCCGCATTTCCTCTCATGGGTCATCATCGGCAGCGTGGCGTACACCATGTTCCGTCCCTCGACAGGTCTTGTCAATATCTTCCTGATGAATGCGGGGCTGATCGAGGAGGGGATCCCGTTTCTGACGGAGAAGTGGCACTGGGCAGTGACCTATCTGCTGATCGGCGTATGGCAGGGAATGGGTTGGGGCACGATCATCTATCTCGCGGCGATCACGGGCATCAGCGGCGATCTGTATGAGGCGGCGATGATCGACGGCGCGAACCGCTGGCAGCGGATGCTGCACATCACGCTGCCGGGCATCAAGAGCACGATCGTGACACTGCTGATCATGAACCTTGGCCGTGTGATGGGGAGCAACTTCGAGCGTCTCGATCAGTTTGGCAACTCGCAGGTAAAGGATTTCCAGTATCAGTTGGCGATCTACATATATGAGAAGGGTCTCCAGGGAAACAAGTTCAGCATGTCGACCGCGGTCGGTCTCTTCCAGTCGGTCGTAGGCCTGGCGCTGGTACTGCTGTCTGACTGGTTCGCGAAGAGACTTGGCGAAGAAGGTTTGTTATAGGAGGTGTGATATCATGGCAAAAAAAGAAGAAGTCGTCCGCGGTGCGGAGGTAAACAGCGACGGTAACCGGGCGATCAACAAGTTCAGGGTCAGCGATGCGGTGATCATGGTCATACTGGTGCTTTTGTGCGCAACCTGTGTGATGCCTTTTGTCCACCTGCTGGCAAAGTCGATCTCAGGCAATTCCTTTGTCATCGCAAAACAGGTCGCGTTCATTCCAAAGGGGATCAACTTTGACGCGTATGTGTCCATCTTCAAGGATGGGAGCATGGTGTCGAGCATGATATACAGCATCTATGTCACACTGATCTTCACGATACTCGGCATGCTTGTCTGTACCTGTGCGGCATATCCGCTCTCCAAGAAACGGTTGAAGGGCAGGACGTTTTTCACCTTTATCCTGATGTTCCCGATGTATTTCAGCGCAGGTCTGATCCCGTCATACCTGCTGTTCAAGGATCTGCATGTGCTCGACACGATGTGGGTGCTGATCCTGCCGCTGATCTACTCGCCATACAACATGCTGATCATGAAGACGAACCTGCAGTCCTCGATCCCGGACAGCCTGGAGGAATCCGCGTTTCTCGACGGTGCGACCAATTTCCAGATCCTGTGGAAGATCGTGCTGCCGCTGTCCAAGCCGATCCTCGCGACGCTCTCCCTGTTCTACGCAGTGGGGCGCTGGAACGCATATGCGGACAACAAGTACTATATCCGGTCTGAGGAGCTGAAAATGATCCAGTACAAACTGTCACAGCTTGTCTCGTCCGCTTCCGACGCGCAGACAGCGACACTCTCGGAGGGCGCGGCAGTGACGAGTACCCCGGAGGTATTGCAGGCGGCATGTATCATGTTCGTGACGATACCGATCATCTGTATCTATCCTTTTGTGCAGAAGTATTTTGTAAAGGGAACGATGGTCGGTGCGGTAAAAGGATAAAAAGGATAAAAAAGGATAAAACGATCAATGATAGTATTCCCACAAGGCGGGTTATGCTATAGATTTTTAAAGGAGGAATCATTATGAACAAGAAGGCTTTTAAGAGAATGACAGCACTGGCACTGACAGGCGTTATGGCAATGGGCACACTGACAGGCTGCGGCGGTTCGGGCGACGATGCCAGCACATCTGCGGACAATACGACAGCTCCTGCGGATAACAGCAGCGCGTCTTCGACAGACAACAGCGCGTCAGCTTCGACAGACGAGGCGAAGACAGAGACGCCCGCGGCGGACGATTCCGGCGTAGCCGGTATTGAGGGCTGGGAGGCATTTGCGGAGAATGTCACCTTGAAGATCCCGGTGTATGACAGGGGCGCGGAGGGCGTTCCCAACGTGAGCGACAACTACTGGACAAAATGGATCCAGGAGAACTTTGGCGACAAGTACAATATCACTGTAGAGTTTGTGCCGATCACGCGTACAGATGTACTGACATCTTACTCACTGCTGGCAGCGGCGGAGGATCTCCCGACGATCCTGATGGAGTACGACTATCCGAAGCAGGCGCAGTGGGCGGCGGACGGATATCTGACCACCTATGATATCGATGAGTTTGCGAAGGTTGCACCTACATACTACCAGAGAATGGTAGATCTGGATCAGCTTGGCTACACAGAGATGAACGGCGACAGATACTTTGTGCTGGCTGAGAGACCGTATTATGATACCGGGTATACATATGTGACATTCTACCGCAAGGACTGGCTGGATCAGATCGGTTATGACGCTTATCCTGAGACATGGGCGGAGCAGAAGGAGATGTACCAGAAGCTGATCGACGAGGGACTCAGCGAGCACCCGCTCGGCGGCCACATGGTAACAGGCGCGGGCGTTGACCAGAACTATGCGTTCAGGACATATCCGTTGGACGAGGAGAACTGGGCATGCTACGGCGACTATGCGATCCCTGCGCTCGGCGATGCGGCGAACAAAGAGTTTATCAGGAGAGAGAATGAGAAGTACCAGCTGGGATTCCTGAATCCGGAGTACTATGTAACAGATCTCGAGACGGAGAAGGCATCGTTCGTAAGCGGGCAGATCTTCCAGTTTGCAGGGTATATCTCTGCGGATGTGGATTTCCTGACAGCGCTCTATGAGCAGGAACCCAATGCAGAGGTAGCAGTTCAGTTCCAGGCGGAGATCGACGATCCGGACGGCGGTACGGTGTCGGCTTACCGCGCGGACAATCCGTTCGGTATGATGATCGGCTTCTCTTCACAGGCGACAGAGGATGAGATCAAGGCCGCATGGATGTACATGGAGTGGATGACGCAGGAGGAGAACCTCTTCACGATGCAGTGGGGTATCGAGGGCGAGAACTACAACATGGGTGACGACGGACTTCCTGTCCCAGTGGCAGACTACAGCGGCGACTGCAAGCAGGGCTTCAACAACTCCAAGGATTACTGGTGCGTGACGATCGAGGCGAGAAATGCCGGTACGATCGAGGAGATCATCGAGGCAAGCTCACCGAAGAACCTGCCGGTAGACCTGACACAGCAGCTGATCGACAACTACTACAGGAAAGTGAAGCTGGCGGAGAACGGCCGCGCAGTCAGCGATTGTAACTTTGCAGTGGTACTGGATTCCGTGGGTGAGTATCAGGCTTCCCTGCTTGAGCTCTATACAGAATACAGAGACCAGCTGACCATGTGCGCACCGGAGGAGTTCGACGCACTGTATGACGAGCTGGCACAGAAGTACGCGGACGCAGGCTTCCAGGAGATCGTTGAGGAGAGAAAGGAAGCTTACGAGGCTGGACAGTCCACAAAGCTTCAGTAAGGAAACAGTGGCCGTAACGATGCACACGGCTGCATAAGAAACAGAGAATATAGCCCCCAGCATATGTTGGGGGCTGTATTTGAAAACAGACAGGCTGGATTGAGCGCTTTCGAAAGCATTCCGGTGTTTTCATCGGAGCATTTTCGAAAGTGTTTCATCGGGATCGTTCACCTGTTCTCCAATGGAGCGGGGATCATGTGCCCGGATCAGACAGGCATGGGCAGAGCATTACAGTTGATGGGCACTGGCAAACATTTCGTGCAAAAATCTGCAGCGTATGGTAAAAAATGATAAAATGTATATACAAGGAGGAATTTGCGATGTTGAGATTAGCGTATGACAAACAGGAAATTCTGGAGGTGATCGACAAGATTGTAAAACGGACGATGAAAATGGATCTGACATGGGACTGGCCGTGCGGGGTGGCGTACTTTGGCATTGCCGATGCCTATGAAAAGACTGGAAATGAGGAGTATCTGAAGCTTTTAAAGGACAGGGTGGATGAGCTGATCGACCTGGGACTTCCGAAAGTGTGGACAGTCAACGCGTGCGCGATGGGGCACTGTCTGATCACGATCTACAAGGCGACCGGCGAGCAGAAGTACTGGGATATCGTGATGAGCAAGATCAATTATATCAGAAAAGATGCGCTCCGCTTCGGGGACAATGTGCTGCAGCACACGGTGTCTGCCAACAATGATTTTCCCGAGCAGTGCTGGGCGGACACGCTCTTTATGGCGGCATTCTTCCTGCTGCGGGTCGGTGTGGAGCTCGCCGACGAGGAGATCATCGGGGACGCGCTGAATCAGTACTATTGGCATATCAAATATCTGCAGGATCCGGACAGCGGCCTGTACTATCATGGATATGACAATATCGCGAAGGACCACATGTCGGGATTTTACTGGGGGCGCGCCAATGCGTGGGCGGCGTTTACCATGTCGCAGGTGGGGGATATCCTTCCCAAATGCTATCTGTATCCGAAGTACATGGATGTGGCAGGCTCCCTGAATGAACAGTTGTCCGCGATCAAGCTGCTCCAGACAGAGAACGGTCTGTGGCGGACGATACTGGATGACGAGAGTTCTTATGAGGAGATCTCGGCGTCCGCGGGAATCGCGGCGGCGATGGTCTCAAGGGCAAATCCCCTGCACTCGAAATATATCAACAGGTCGATCAGGGGAATGCTTGCCAATGTCAGCCCCGATGGCAGAGTGCTCAATGTGTCAGGGGGAACTGCCGTGATGAACGATGCGGACGGCTACCGCAACATTTCGAGGGACTGGATCCAGGGCTGGGGACAGGGACTTGCCCTTGCTTTCTTTGACAAGGTGCTGGTGTCAGACGAGCTGGAAAAAGACGGCGCATTATAATCAAAATCGTATCAGCCATTTGTCGATCGAAAGGGCGGGTGCGGGACTTTAAATAGGAGAAAAAAATGGAAAAGGGAAGTTTTACACTGCCGGGCGAGGCAGGGTATGAGAAGCTGACATTACAACTGGCAGAGAAATGGGGAGCGGACGTGATACGCGACAGCGACGGGACAGTGCTCTCCGACGAGATCACAAAGGCGGGCTATGGTATCTACTCGACGATCTGTATCATCAGGGATCACAATGAGTGGGCAAAACAGAATCCGGATAAGCTCCAGCAGACATTTCTGATGACGCACCCGGCGATGGCGGCTGACGGCCGGCTGACGGTCGCGCTGATGGAGGATTTCTTCGAGGAGCAGTTCCGGGTGAATGACAGTGCGGAGTCGATGAAATACTGGCAGGTCTATGACAGGACGACGGACACGGAAGTTGATGCGTCGAAGTGGCATTATAATAAGAAGGAACAGACTGTGACCGTGGAGGGCGTCACGCCGTGGCACAACTACACGGTGAGCTTTCTGGCGTACCGTATCTGGGAAGAGATCTCCATGTACAACCACACGACAAACAACTGGGACAAAGAGCATCTGATGCAGATCGACCCGGTCTATCCTGAGACGCAGGCGTACATGCTCGACTGGATGAAAAACTGGTGCGAGACGCACCCGGATACGACGGTGGTGCGCTTTACTTCCATGTTTTACAACTTTGTCTGGATCTGGGGGAGCAGTGCGCGAAACAGACAGCTCTATTCGGACTGGGCTTCGTATGACTTTACAGTCAGCCCGAAGATGCTGGACGATTTTGCTGTGAAATACGGTTATGGCATGACGGCGGAGGATTTTGTCAACCAGGGAAAGCTGCATGTGACACATATGCCGTGTGACCGCAGGAAGATGGACTGGATCGACTTTGTAAACCGGTTTGTGGTAGATTTCGGCAGACAATTGATCGACATAGTACATCAGTACGGCAAAAAAGCGTATGTATTCTACGACGATAGCTGGGTTGGCATCGAGCCGTACAAGCCGACCTTCCAGGAATTTGGCTTTGACGGCCTGATCAAGTGTGTCTTTTCCGGATATGAGGCAAGACTCTGTTCCGGCGTCGAGGTCGGCACGCATGAGCTGCGGCTGCACCCGTATCTGTTTCCGGTGGGCCTTGGCGGCGCGCCCACCTTTGCGGAGGGCGGCGATCCGACGCTGGATGCGAAAAAGTACTGGAACAGCGTGCGGCGCGCGCTGCTCCGCTGCCCGATCGACCGCATCGGCCTTGGCGGGTATCTGCATCTAGTCGAGGATTTTCCGGACTTTGTGGCGTATATCGCCAAGATCGCGGATGAATTCCGGGCGCTCAAGGCGCTCCATCATGCAGGGAAACCGTACAACTGCGGGACAAGGGTGGCGGTGCTGCATTTCTGGGGAAGTATGCGTTCCTGGTCATTGTCTGGTCATTTTCATGAGACGTACATGCACGATCTGATCCACATCAACGAGGCGCTCAGCGGGCTTCCGCTGGACGTGCGGTTTATCGGTTTTGAGGATGTGAAGAACGGCGCGCTGGCAGATGTGGATGTCGTGATCAATGCGGGTGCCGCGGGAACGGCGTGGAGCGGCGGCAGTGCGTGGAAGGACGTTGCGGTCATCGAAGCTCTGACAAAGTGGGTGTACGAGGGCGGCACGCTGATCGGCGTGGGAGAGCCTTCTGCGGTGGCAGGATACGATACCTATTTCAGAATGGCGCATGTGCTCGGCGTCGACGAGGACACGGCGGAGAGGGTGTGCCATGGCAAATGGGTGTTCGAGGTGGATGAGGCTTCTGCATGCAGGGTGATGCCGGCGGGGGCTGTGGTTCCTGATAAGTCAAAGTGCCATCTGACGGACGGTAAAGCTTCAGTACTGGCGGCGCACGACGGTAATCCGCTGCTGACCAGAAATGCTTTTGGCAAAGGACAGGGGATCTATCTGTCCGGCTTTGAGGTGAACAATGCCAATACCAGGATGCTGCTGAACCTGATCCTGGATGCGGGCGGCGAGGCGCCAAACGGGCTTTACCTGACCGATAACGCCGAGATGGAGTGCGCTTTTTACCCGGAGAGCCGGACACTGGTCGTCATCAACAATGCCGACACAGTGCAGGAATGTAAGATCCATACAGAATACGGCACGGAGTATGTGCGGCTTGAGGCGTTTGATACGGAGATCCGACAGATATAGGGGCTTGTTAATTTGGAGCATCTCCCATATAATATAGTAAACGATAAAAGTATTTGCCGTTTACTATATATGGGGGTGCAGTTATGGGTATTTATCTGAATCCGGGCAATAAGAGTTTCTGGGAGGCAGTCCGCTCGAGAATCTATGTGGACAAGACAAACCTGATCGCGTGTACGAATCAGATGATCAATACGGATGAAAAGTATGTATGTGTCAGCAGGCCGCGCCGTTTTGGCAAGTCCATGACACTGGCGATGCTTGCGGCCTATTACAGTGCCGGCTGTGATTCGGCGGAGCTGTTTCATGGGCGGAAAATAGAAAGTCACGAGACGTTTCAGGAGCATCTGAACCAATATGATGTCATCTATCTGAATATGCAGCGGTTTCTGATCCGTGCCAAAAAGACGAATGTGACAGATTATCTGGAAAATGTGGTCACGGCGGAGCTATATAAGGTGTACGGCGATCTGTTGCCAGAGCGGGAGACGAGCCTTGTATCCGTTCTGGAACAGCTCTATGACAATGGGGACAAGCAGTTTATCTTTTTGATCGACGAGTGGGACTGTGTGATGCGCGAGCGGCAGGAGTCGGAGGAGCTGCAGCGGCAGTACCTGGATTTTCTGCGCGATCTTCTGAAAGACCAGCCTTATGTCGCGCTTGCGTATGTGACAGGGATTTTGCCGGTTAAGAAGTACGGACAGCATTCCGCGCTGAATATGTTTCGGGAGTACTCGATGACAGACCAGAAGGATTTGGAGGAATATACAGGATTTACACAGGACGAGGTAAGGGCGCTGTGCGGGCAGTATGGAATGGATTTTGCCGAGATAGGCAGTTGGTATGACGGGTATATGTTTCAACACTTTCAGCACATTTACAATCCAAGGTCTGTGGTGGAGGCTATGCGCTGTCAGAAATTTTCCAATTACTGGACTTCCACGGAGACATATGAGGCTCTGAAAATCTATATGGACATGGACTTTGACGGATTGCGGTCAGATATCGTACAGATGCTTGGGGGCGGGCGGGTTAAGGTCAACACCCGCAGCTTTCAGAATGATATGCGCACTTTTAAGACGAAAGATGATATCCTGACGCTGCTGGTTCATCTGGGGTATCTCGCATATGACGCTGCGATGCAGGAAGCATTTGTTCCAAACAAGGAGATTATCGAGGAGTTTGAGAATGCCATGAGTGTCGGCGGATGGTCCAATGTAATGAATGTTCTGAAAGCTTCCGAACAGCTACTGCAGGATACGTTGGACTTAAATGCGGACAGTGTTGCAAAGGGACTTGACAGGACACACATGGAGGTGGCTTCCATACTGACATACAACGATGAAAATTCACTTGCTTGTGCAATTGGTCTGGCATATTACAGCGCGCGGAGGGATTACAGGCTTATCAGGGAATTTCCGGCGGGAAAAGGTTTTGCTGATGTGGTATTTCTGCCGCTTCCGCATACTGCAAAGCCGCCATTGGTGGTCGAGTTGAAATATGACAAGTCAGCTGACACGGCGATCCGGCAGATTAGGGATCGACAGTACACGCAGGCGCTTGAGGGCTATAAAGGTGAAATCCTGCTGGTTGGTATCAATTATGACCGGGATAACAGGGATAAGCCACACAGTTGTGTGATAGAAAATGAAAATATATTGAAACAGGAGTGACAAAAAATATGGTAAAAGGATTTAAAATGAAGCTGTTTGCGGGACAGGAGGAGGAGTACGAGAGACGCCACAACCTCCTGTGGCCGGAAATGAAGGATATGATCCATGAGCACGGCGGGAAGAATTATACGATCTTTCTGGACAGGGAGACGCTGACACTGTTTGGTTATATTGAGATCGAGGACGAGGAGAAGTGGGCGCAGGGTGCCGACACAGCCATCAACCGCAAGTGGTGGGACTACATGGCGGATATCATGGAGACCAACCCGGACAACAGCCCGGTCTCTGTTGATCTGCAGACGGTGTTCCATCTGGAGTTATAATATATAAATGACTTCTTAATCAAAATAAATACAAAACAGCCACAGCATAGCATTTATGCGGTACTGGCGGAAAGGAGGGAATTGATTATGAGTCACGATTTAACAGCATTATACGAGAGGTTGAGCCATGATGACGAGTTACAGGGCGAGAGCAACAGCATATCCAACCAAAAGGCAATGTTGGAGGATTACGCAGAAAAGAACGGTTTTAAGGGCATACGCCACTTTACCGATGACGGAATCTCCGGCACGACCTTTGAGCGTGAGGGATTGCAGTCCATGCTTGCAGAAGTAGAAAAAGGCAATATTGGAACAATCATTGTGAAGGACATGAGCCGGCTGGGAAGAAATTATGTGCAGATGGGAATGTTGCGGGAACAGTTGCGCAGGGCGAATGTAAGACTGATCGCGGTCAACGAGGGTGTTGACACGGATTCGGGATTTGATGATGATTTCCTTCCGTTCCGCGATGTAATCAACGAATACTATGCAAAGGACATCAGCAAAAAAATCAAGTCCACTTTCAAGGCAAAAGGCGAAAGCGGAAAGCATGTTGCGAGCAGTCCGCCATACGGTTATCTGAAAGACTATGAAGATAAAAATAAATGGATTATCGATGAAGAAGCCGCACCAATAGTCAGGAGGATATTCCGAATGACGATTGAGGGTTATGGTCCATTTCAGATTGCGAAACAGTTAACAGCAGAACATATTCCCATTCCTGCCTGTCATCAGGCACAGCTGGGCGTGGGATTGTGGCAGAACAGGGAAATTAAAAATCCATATAAGTGGACGGGCTCCACCATAGCACATATGTTACAGAAACATGAATATCTGGGACATACGGTAAATTTCAAGACACGCAAGCATTTCAAGGACAAAAAGAGCCATTATGTAGATAAAGACCAGTGGTTAATCTTTGAGGATACCCATGCGCCGATTATTGACAAGGAAACCTTTGACAACGTACAGCGCATCAGGGGGCAGGTGAGGCGCTATCCCGACGGCTGGGGCGAGGCGCACCCGTTAACAGGCTTAATGTATTGCGCTGGTTGCGGCGGCAAGATGTATGTCCACAGGATAAACAACGGTAAGCGTGTTCCCATGTATGTATGCGGAAATTATGCGAAACAGCCAGTCGGGACATTGTGTAAGTCGGCGCACCGTATCAAAGCGGAGCATGTCATGGAGATGGTGGCAAAGACCATAAAGGAGGTTATACAGTATGCCAGTCTTGACAAGGAGCGTTTTGCGGAAGAGATACAGTCGCATATCGAGGACAGGCAGACCGTAGATTTCAGCGAACAGAGAAAGCGAATGTCCGTATTTGAAAAGCGCATCGGGGAACTGGAAATTCTGATTGCGAAAATTTATGAGGACAATGCATTGGGAAAACTGTCAGACAAACGCTACACCATGCTCTACAACCAGTATGAGGGCGAGCAGGAACAGCTACAGGGTGAGTTGGACGGTTACAAAATGGAACAGGCACAGTATGAAAATGACCGCAGGTCTGCAACACGTTTCCTAAAACTGATAGAGAGATACAGCAACGCAGAGGAAATGACAACGTTCATGCTGAATGAGTTCGTGGAGAAAATCATTGTCCATGAACGCGACCGAAAAGGGAGTATGGACACCACACAGAAGATAGAGATTCATTTTAACTTTATCGGGGAATACATACCGCCAACCATGGAGGAAAAAGAGCCCACACCCGAAGAACTGGAGGAAAAGCGGAAGAAAGAAGCAAGAAAGGACAGACTGCACCAGAATTATCTGAAACGGAAAGCCAACGGGAAACAGAAAGAATATGAGGAACGCATCAAAACCAAGAAAAAGGAGCAGATTGAAAGCCAAAAAGAGCAGATAAGAGCCGAGGACAGGGAGAAAGGCATATACTTCCATGCGGGAGTACCGAATATACCGAGGGCAAATGTGGCTCTGTTAAGTGGAAAACAAGAAGTGATGTAAAAATTTTGTGAGAAAAGGCTATGACAATGACGGTGATAGTCTTTTTTCTATTTTGTAACAAAACCTGCGGGAATACAGTAGAAAATAAAAACAATTTCTTCAAGTAGAGAAATTGTTGCATTTGGCATCATGCAATCTAAATTCATAATACTATACGGAAAAATTACAGTATCGGCATTATGTAGACAAATCTTAGTCTTTTCAGTGCAATATTTATTTGTTGTCGGTAAAAATCTCTTGATTTGTTGTCGGTAATCAATTATAATAAGTTTACCGGCAAGGAAAGGGGGTGTATATGCCGTCCAAAAAGCGGGGGCGACCTGTCGAAGAAAATCCTAAAAATATCCGTTTGGATATTCGGGTAACAAAAGCGGAACTAAAAATCCTTGACGATTATTGCGAGCGTAAAAACGTAAAACGCCCACAGGGATTGCGTGACGGGATTAAAGCCCTTGAAAACTTATAGAGGAAGTGGTGCCACCGGCAAAAGTATTTGCACCACTTCACAATATGCCACCCGCAACAAGGCGAGCCGCACAAATATTATAGCACTGTTCGGCTCCGTCTTGCAAGCAACTTGTGGACGAATAGACGAAAAAGAAAGGACTGGGTTACAGTTCACACCCCCCAATAAACCATTGTGAAATGTGACGAAATTTATTTTTTATTTTTCCACAATAATTCCAGTCTTAAAAAGGAGAGTATCTTCATACTTTCCTTTTTGC
>JAETQI010000063.1 GCA_021770755.1 Lachnospiraceae bacterium | reverse complement strand
CCATTGCGTCGTTAAAATTTCTAGACGATGCCACCGCATCGCCGTCGAAATTTTGCCTAGCACTGGCACGAACCATGCAGCCCCATACTCCAATTTCTAACTGGATGGAGTACTAGCACGAGTTTGAAAAATGCTCCGGAAAGAATATATTCAGAAAAACAAAGAATTATTAGTATAATACACACTCAAATATAGACGCATAATTCTAACATTTCAAAATTTCCAAATATTATAGAAACATTGTAAATCCTCCCGGCACTGTTCCCTGCCTAAATGCCGTTCCAATCACCCCAAATCAGACGCTTTTTCGTAAATCATATACCCTAATCGACTTTACGCCCGATTTCACGCGCGCGCGTTTCAGCTTATGCTGTACCGCTGCTGCCACTGGATAATCGTAACAACCCTGCCGGAACCTACTGTACGACCGCCTTACGGTTTGCAAACATATATTTCTCTCGTATAGACCTTCTCATACCGGTGTACACTGAGCAGGAGTCCGATCAGCACTGCATACACGATTGCCGCGCCGCCTCCGACGGTCAGAAACGGGATCACGACCGTCGTGGAGGGAAACAGGCCGACATTGACCAGCATCCCTTCCAGACAGTTCAGCAGTATGACCATCATGCACCCCATGGATACCAGAAAACCGAGCTGGTTTTTCTGCCCTCGGACGATCTTCACCGCTTGCAGGACAAGCACGATCATCATGAGCACCAGCAGGATCCCGGCTATGATGCCATATACATGCATTGCCACCAGCGGCACGAAACTGCTGTCCGCCGAAAGGGGCAAATCCAGTAAGTTGTTACCGTTTTTCGCTCCGCCCTCCCCCACCAGCCTCGCATTTTGCAGGATATCATCGATGACCGTATATATGTAATTATACGTATTCCGATACTGATCCCGCTGAAAAAACGCTTTTATGCGCATCATCCGGAAACCTTCCCTGCCAGCGGCGAGATACCACACAAATACGACTGCCGGCAGGATCACGGCTGCCGCGGTGATCGCCGTCATACGCTTTTTGTCCGTACCCATTACGCCTTTGCGGATCGCAGCAAACAGCATGACGATCATGACCAGTAAAATATTGAACGATACAACGATCGATGACGACAAAAATGTACACACCACAAATGTGATAACACTCACCATGACCGCCTCGACCACTGCCCTGCAGCCGCCCATGCGAAGCTGATACAAAATGCCCGCAAAG
This sequence comes from Lachnospiraceae bacterium, assembly GCA_021770755.1. Classification (GTDB taxonomy): domain Bacteria; phylum Bacillota; class Clostridia; order Lachnospirales; family Lachnospiraceae; genus COE1. The sequence continues at coordinate 22,253 of JAETQI010000063.1, read as the reverse complement.
GCCGGCACATACAGATAGACCAGTATGGACATTACCGGTATCCTGCCATTGATCGTCCGCATATAATGCATACCGATAAACAGTGCGATCGACATGACAAGATAGGCAGCCGCACCGATCCGCCCGATGATACTGTAGTCGACAAAGTACACAGCAACCATGACTGCAAAGCCTGCAAGCATGAACATCCCCTGCCTGAATCCACCGCGCTCAACGCCATAGACCGGTATCAGGCACAGAATTCCCATGACACTCAGCGCAAACGTGACCAGCAGCATTCTCCAGTTGACCTGCGGGCGGTGGATCCTGTCCATCCAGACGCCGATCTCCACCGGATCCCCCATCTCGCGCACTGCCTTCGCGACTGCCTTGTCGTGTTCCATTCCCGCCTGCTCAAAAGCCTCCGCCTGATCTGATATATGGGCGGACAGCTCGCGTGCCACACCGTCACGCGCCTTTGCGCAGCGCATCTGCTCCGTCAAAATCCTTATAAATTCTTCCATTTTCATCTCTCCTATTGTAATACAGCCTTGTAAATTGATATCCGCTCCCCATTAACAGTTTCTCATGCCATGCTGAGCACATTCACAACGGCTGTCTGGTATTCCTGCCACTCCTCCTTTTTGGATCGCAGATATTTTTTGCCGCCCTTGGTGATGCTGTAATACTTGCGCACTTTACCGTTGACCTCACTCTCATACGAGGTCAGAAAATCTTTCTCCTCGAGGGAGTGCAGCAGCGGGTAAAGCGTCCCCGCCTTCAAGGTAAATACATTGTTCGATCTCGCCTCGAGCGTCTCGATCATCTCATAACCGTACATGTCCTTGTCCTCCAGAAGACGCAGGATCAGCATGGAGGTACTCCCCGAGATCAGTGACTTGTCAATTGCCATAACAGACCATTCCTTTCTTATATAGATTATCGATATATGTCATATTCATTATATATAGATGATCGATATATGTCAATATAAAATTACATTTTATACAAAAATTTCAGCAGTCTTTCTTTATAACTATATCTTTGCATTTAGGTCATTTGCCCATTTAGCATCTATAAAAATATGAATGTGATCATGGTATTCTAATAGAAATATAGATTCAATTTGTTTGGAACTGGCTTAATAATTCCCAAAGAAACATACAGATGTCAAGATTCGTAATCATACAGAGAAATTCCGGAAGTGGTAAAACAACAGCAGCGAAAGCACTTCAACATAAGTCATGGGATAACATCATGGTCATTTCCCAGGATTGCCAAGCGTAACCGTCAGAGTCAGCATCCCATCCACGACAGAAGCAGAGACAGTACCATCCATTGCTTCAACGAACTGCTTACAGATATAAAGCCCGATCCCCGCGCCGCCCGCTGTTCTCGATCTGCTTGCGCGGTAGAATTTATCGAACATTTTCTCCGTATCTATCTTATCATCCGATATGGGATTTGATATGGATAACTGTACCGCTTCATCTGCAATAAGCGCGAAGTCCAGCCAGCCGCTTCCGTATCTGATACCGTTTGAGATCAGATTTTGTATGACTCTTGTGAGCATTTTTCTGTCTGCACGGGCATAGACAGGTCTGCCGCTTTCCTCAAAATAAGGAGTAATACTTTTGGCTTCAAAGTTCGGGTAATTGGCAAGTATCAGCTCGCAGAGCATATCGTTCACATCGACGCTTTCCATAACAGGCTCGCAGCCCTTTGAATCAAGGATCGACAGTTCAAAAAAATCATTTACAAGACTGCTGCAATACATCGCGCGTTCAAGGGCGATGCTTATGTATGCCCGGTTGTCCTCATTTTGCGCGAGCTGGAGATACCCCACTACTGCTGTAAGCGGAGTGCGTATGTCGTGAGAAATATCGGCAATGGCCTGTTTCAGCGCAGTCTGCTCCCTCCCGGTCTCGATTTTCGCCTTACGTTCGGTCTCGATCATAAGGTTTATCTTTTTTACGACAGCTTCAAGTTCGTCACCGGCAAGTTGTGTTGTGACAAGCGTGATATCCTGATCATCGAGCTGCTTTGATACCGAGCTGATCCTGCTTTTCAGGAAAAACAGCCTCGCCGCAAGAACACATACAGCGGCAGAAAGCACAATCATAACCAATATTTCCACCGCTATACCGCCTCCTTATCTGATCTCGGCTTTTCTGAAAACAAAGTGTGCGGCTGTCAGCGAAAATGCGATCACCGCTGCTGCAAACACCGCTGACAGTGCGAGCGTTCTGTTATCACTCGTCTGTGCAAGGCTAAAGCAGGTAAGCCTGAAAACGCTCTCTCTCATGAAGTTTCTAAGAATATTGCAGGACACAAAGCTGAAAACAACTGTTACTGCTATTCCCGATGTAACTTTTTTGAGGGCAAAAACAATCAGCATGACAATACAGATGTTGGCGCAGATCTGCAACATGACTACCAGCAGCCAGACAAAATCTGTAATAGAAAATATACTGCTGTCAAACCGATATTTGACAGCAAATCCGAGAACTGTCGCGAAAACATAGGTCAGGTGAAGCAGCTCTGCCATGATGACAGTAGTGATCGTTCTTGCCATGAGTACTGAAAAACGGCTGTATCCTGCTTTGATCTCATTATGTATCGTCCGGTTTAGAAAATCATTTCCTGCAAACCAGGCTGTAACAAGTGAAACGATAAACATAAAAGACGTATCGCAGATTGAAAACGAAAACACCGTTGCCGTATCCAGATTTTCGGGAAGTTTCAGTAATCCGAGGAAAAATCCTGCCGCTGCAAGAACAGCCGCCGCAAGATACATGATCACAAATCTTTCAGCTTTATATTTCTCGATCATTAGCTGGTTATGCATTGCTGTCACCTCCCGTTATGTCAAGAAAGTATTCTTCAAGGCTTTCCTCCGTAACGGAGAATTCCTTAGTGACAATATGATTCTCCATAAGAAACTTTGCCATGCCCTCTGCCCTGTCAGTATGCGAGAACAGATGCAGTGTCTCATCATCAATGACAGTATACTGCGCATCATGAAACGCATTCTCGATGACGGTTATACATCTCGGCAGTTCAGATGTCTTTATCTTTATGTACTGCCGGCATTTTTCGTCAAGCTCATCATGGGTGAGCGACTCAATGATCTTCCCCTTGTGGATAATATAATAATCCGTGGCAAGCAGATAAAGCTCGTTAAGGATATGACTTGATATGAACAGTGTTACATCGTTTTCCTCATTCAGCCTTTTAAGCAGGCTGCGCAGTTCGGATATGTTTTTAGGATCAAGCCCGTTGACCGGCTCATCGAGTATGAGCAGTTCCGGCTTTCCGACAAGCGCCATTGCTATACTGAGCCTCTGCTTCATGCCCATAGAGAACTTTCTTACCTTCTTATCCCTATCTCCGCTCAGCCCCACCATTCCGAGCAGCTTATCGCATATTTCCCTGTCGGGATTGCCGATCAGGATACGCTGCAATTCAAGATTGCGGTAAGCGGAGTATTCAGGATAAAGGGCTGGAGCTTCAATGGTACTGCCGATGTGCCGGCGCATTTTCAGAATGTCGGACGGCTCGCTCTTTCCGAACAGTGAGAATGCGCCGCTTGTCGGATAAAGCAGCCCCGTCAGTACTTTCATCAGTGTGGTCTTGCCTGCGCCATTCGCACCGATAAAACCGTAGATATGCTTCTTTTTGAGACGAATGCTCACATCATCAAGAGCAGGAAAATTGCCGTATCTTACAGAGATTCCGTGCGTTTGCAGGATAATATCTTCCATTTTGCAAACCTCCTTTTCGTTCCTGCCCTTATATTAACTTTCGGTCCTTTAAAGATTCTTCACCAAACCTAAAGAAAATCTTAATTTACCAGACGATACCCCATTCCATAAACAGTTTCAATATATTCCTCCGAGGTGAACTTTGCAATCTTCTTCCGCAGGTTACTGATGTGTACATTCATCGTGTTGTCATCACCCAAATAGGTATCGCCGGAAATGCTTTCATAAAGCCTGCGCTTTGAGAATATCGTTCTGGGATTTTTCCACATCAGCTCCAGTATCGCATATTCCGTTGCCGTGCAGGTGATCTCATTTCCCATGACATAGACACGCTTTGAACCGGTGTCGAGCTTTATATCCCTGAATGTGAGCAGAGCGGAGGTCTGCGCCTCAGTCCGGCGAAGCACAGCCTGTATGCGGAGCATGACTTCGTCAATATCGAAAGGTTTGGTGATATAATCGTCAGCACCTATCCTGAAAAGCTCTATTCTGTTATGCACCTCCAGCTTTGCCGATATGATGATAACGGGTGTGCCCTTGACAGCGCGCAGCTCTTTGAGCACTTCCTCTCCCGTTTTCAAGGGCAGCATCAGATCCATAAGAATGATGTTATAGTCGCCCGACAATGCCTTTTCCAGTCCGTCAAGCCCGTTTTCGGCGCGATCCACAGAGTAACCGCTTTTCATTATGATACTGCATAGCAGGCTATTTATCGTTTCGTCGTCTTCTATTACGAGTACAGAGAGCATGATCCCACCGCTTTCTTTCATATTAATCCAATGCCCTCTCGACCGCCTCGATCACGATCCGCAGCGCCTTCAGGCGCGCATACCGCTTGTCATTTGATTCCAGTATGTGCCAGGGCGCATACGAGGTGTTGGTCTTTTGCAGCATCTCGTTCACTGCGCCCTCATACAGATCCCACTTCTCGCGGTTGCGCCAGTCCTCCTCCGTGATCTTCCACTGTTTCGCCGGCGTGTTCTGGCGCTCGTTAAAGCGCGCCAGTTGTGTGTCCTTGTCGATCTGGACCCAGAATTTGATGATGACCGCTCCCCAGTCCGCAAGCTCCTTTTCAAACTCATTGATCTCATTGTATGCACGCTGCCAGTCGTTTTCCCTGCAGAACCCCTCCAGGCGCTCCACCATGACCCTTCCATACCATGTCCTGTCAAAGACCGCGATATGCCCGGTCTTTGGCAGACGGTTCCAGAATCGCCACAGATAATGTCTCGCCTTCTCGTGCGGCTCGGGGCTCGCGATCGGGTGCACCTCAAATCCCCTGGGGTCAAGCGCCTCCGTGATCCGCTTGATATTGCCGCCCTTCCCTGCCGCGTCCCAGCCCTCATACGCGATGATGACCGGCACTTTTTTGCGGTACAGCTTATTGTGCAGATGCCCCAGCTTCTCCTGCAGCCGATCCAGTTCCGCCCGGTATTCCTCCTGCGTGACCGCCCTGTCCAGATCGATCTCATCGAGCTTTGGCATCCTTTCCAGCGGAAAGACATTCTGCAGCAGAGGCACCGCCATCGCACTGTTCCCCAGCGCGGTATCGATCCCGCACACCAGCGTCTCCAACACCTGGAGCTGTGCCCATTTCCTGCTCTTCGCGTCGATGACATACCACGGATCCGCGGGCGCATTCGTGTCGTTGAGATAGCGATCAAACACGGCAAGGCACTTGTCGTAATGCCTGTTCTGCCAGCCGTCCCGCTCTCCCACGCGCCAGCTCGTATTCTTGTCTGACCTCAGCGCATCGATCCTCTTTTTCTGTTCTTTCCGGCTGATGTGAAAAAAGAACTTCATCACCAGATAGCCGTTGTCCGTGAGCTGGCGCTCAAACCGCCTGACGCTCTCGATCTTTTTCTTGTACTCCTTCTCCTTCAGCGTTCCGTCCAGACACGCGCCCGTCACCTCGTCCATCCAGCCGGAGTCCAGAAACATGAACTTCCCCGCCTCCGGGATCTTGACAAAGTACCTGTAGAGAAAGGGCTTCCTGCGCTCCTCCGGCGTCGGCACCTCCATCGCCGCGACCTTGAAGAATCTCGGATCGATGTTTCGGATCACCTTTCCCAGCACGCTCCCCTTTCCCGCTGTCCCCCAGCCCTCAAACAGCACCAGCACCGGCAGGCCGCGCTCCTTGATCATCATCTGCTGGCGGGAAAGCTTCTCGTTCGCCGCCTTTAAGCGCTCCTCCAGCTCCGCCTCCTCCGGTCTCTGTGGTCTGATCCAATTTTCCAGCATATCTCGTCCTCCTTCCTATATGATCATGAAAACATAAATCCAATCTAATTCACTACCAGCAGATAGATCATCGTGAGCCCAAGTCCCACGCAGAACATAAACAGCCCAAACGACAGGCTGCACTCGATGATGCGGAGATTCTCAAAGAAATCCGTTTTTTTCATCGCGAACCTGTGCTCATAATTCTTCGGCTGATAGCCCTCCTTCCGCATGACTGCATAGTACAACAGCCGCGCGCGCTCCATGACAGTTCCGACACGGTGCGTCACGCGGTTCCCCTCCGGCAGCTCGTACGGCAGCGGCCTGTCGCGGTAAACGGTTTTTCTCAGAAGGACAACAGCGATATCCACAATACTGTCCAGGATCCGGGAAATGATCCCCAGAACGAACGGCACCGCTGTGTAGAGCACCGCCCTGTACACGTATTTCTCCATGTTGATCCACGCCGGAAAGATCTCGTGATACCCCTCTTCCTTCCGCTCAGAGGAGATCCCTTTCAGCATCAGCAGCCGGACCACGACAAAGTATACCGCCGCGCCGACCGCTATGGAGATCAGCGCACCCGAAAGATTTTTCAACGAGTAATAATGAATATGCTCATGCTGCTCTTCCAGCAGATAACTCAGCCCGAACCGCATAAGCCCGTACTCCGCAACCGGCTTTGCCACCAGATCCGGCAGCACGCCGATCAGCGGGATCGGCAGCGCACAGACCCCGATCGCCAGCCTGCTCCCCAGCGAGGCATAATCCTTCTTCGCCTCATACGCCTCCTGCACTTTCTTATCCGTATTTTTCTCCACAAAGAGGACGACAAAGAGCTTCGTCATATATGCGACCGTCAGCCCGCCCGAGAACAGGAACAGTCCTTCGACCACCCGCATCATCGCGGCGGTCGCCGACAGCATGGGCTGTACCGGACTCCCCGCCGACACCGCAAGCAGCGCCCCGTACTCCGCGATGCTCTCGTGCAGCAGCGTCTTGCTCACATAACCGTTCAGAAACGGGATCCCGCCGACACCTGCTGCCGCCAGCACAAATACCGCCATCAGAAACGGTTTTTTCCGTCCGAAGCCGCGCACCTGGTTAAGTTCATAGCTTCCCACCTGCGCAAAGATCACGCCAGCCGCCATAAACAGAACCAGCTTCACCAGCGAGTGGTTGAGCATATGAAGGCACGTCCCGTTGACCGCCATGCCAAACACCTTCGTGATCTCCCCGAAAGTCCCTCCATCCGCAGGCGCAGCACCCGCAGCCAGCCTCAGATACTCCGCCAGCAGTGACTGCATGCCCACGCCCGTCAGTATAAAACCGATCTGTGACATGGACGAGTACGCCAGCGTCGTCTTGAGGTTTCCGCTCGTCACCCCCCGGATCCCGCCAAGCACCATCGTGACAATGCCGGTCATCAGGATAAACGCGCCCCAGCTTCCCTGCATCGGGAGCACATCGAGCGTCACCAGCAGAATGCCGAAGACACCCGTCTTGCTCAGGATCGCGGACAGGAGCGCCGCAGCGGGTGCAGGCGCCTCCGTGTAGGACAGCGGCAGCCACACATGCACCGGAAAAGCGCCTGCCTTCGCGCCAAATCCCACAAACATGCAGCCCGCTGCCACATACAGCCATGTGACGCCGCCTTTGCTGCCGTTGCTCATCACCATCACAGCGTTTTCATACATCGTTTCAAACGAGAGCGTTCCAAGCACCCCATGCACGATAAAGAGCCCCATCAGGATCGCCATACCGCCCGCGATGGCGATCCCCAGATACGTCCCCGCCGCGTACAGCGCCTCCCTTGTCCTCCGGTGCGCCACCCAGACAAACGATGTGAAGGACATGATCTCAAAAAAGAAGAACAGCGTGAACAAGTCCGCCGCGTAGAAGATTCCCATCGTCGCGCCGAGTGTCAGCAGATTAAAGATATCGTATTTTATGACATTCGCGTCATTTTTCATATATTCATACGAGAACAGTGCCGTCACAAACCACGCGAACGCTGTCAGCACGCCGAAGATCCCGCGGAAACCCGAGTACATGAAATGCAGTCCGAGCCCCCCCACAGCGGGAAGCTCACAGACGCCGACCGCGCCCCCCCTCAGATCACAGAGTACCAGGTTCACTGCCGCCGCAAGCTCTACTGCACTGGCAAGGATCATGATCAATGCGCATACCTTTTTCCTGTCTTTCGCCCTCACGCGCGATACAAACCACACGAACGCGCACATCACAAAAGGATAGAGCACCATCCAAAAACTATCCCTCACGATCCGATCTCCCCCTTTCTATATCATTCCCAGCGCCACGGATCCAAAGAAGTCCACGACCGGCGCATTGTACACCCCGAACACAGCCATCAGTATCACGAACAGGAACAGCGGCAGGAGCATGCGCCAGTCCGGATCGTGAATATCGTCGCCAAGCTTCCCGTAGTCAAAATCATTCCCCGGAAAATACGCCCTGATCACGATACTCAGCATATAGACCGCCGTCAGCAGCGCAGACACCAGCAGACCGCCCACACCCACAACAGCCAGGAGATTGCCGCTCGCAAAAGCCGCCTTTGCCAGATGCCACTTCGACACAAAGCCGCACAGCCCCGGCACACCCATCAGCGCCAGCGCAGACACCGTAAAGACCGCAAAGATCTTCGGCATGCGCTTTGCCATACCGTCGATCTCATGCACAAAGTTGGCATGTGCCTGCGTGATCATTGCACCCGCACAGAAGAAGGAACAGATCTTCATCACACCGTGAAACACCATATGGCAAAGCGCACCCACCAGCCCAAGCGGCGTCATGATCAGAACGCCGAACAGGATATACGACAGGTTCGATATCGTCGAGAACGCAAGCCTGCGCTTGATGTGCGTCTCCCGCACCGCCATGCTGCACCCGTACACGATCGTGAAGATGACGATGCACAGAAGCAGATACTGTGCCCATGTCCCCCGCAGAAAATCCGTGCCAAAACCATAGTAAGTCAGACGCATGATCGCAAACGCCCCCGACTTCACGACCGCGACCGCGTGCAGCAGCGCCGTCACCGGCGTGGGCGCCACACCCGCCTGCGGCAGCCACGAGTTGAACGGGCAGACCGCAGCCTTGACGCCAAAACCCATAAATGCAAGCACATAGATGAACAGCAGCAGATCCTTCTTCCCGCCGATCTGAGACAGGTTCAGCACACCGCCGTACACAAACGTGAGACTGTCCCCGTACACCACCAGAAAGATCAGACCGATAAACGCAAACGCCGCGCCGCCAAGCGAGTAATAAAAATATTTGCGGCTGGCAAGCACCGCCTCCCTCGTGAGCGTGTGCATCACGAGCGGAACTGTCACCAGCGTCAGAAGCTCATAGAAACAGTACATCGTCAGCATATTGCCGGACATGGCGATGCCGAGCGTCACCCCGTAAGTCGCCGTGTAGAACATATAGAAGATATTCTCGTGGACACGCCCGTTGTGCTCATGCTCCATATAAGGAAAAGAGTACAGCGTCGCAAGCGGCCAGAGCGTCGCCACAAGCCCTGCAAAGACGATACCCATACCGTCTAATTTAAGGGAAAAATCAAGCTTCGCACCCGCAAAATTGATCACCCGGATCAGCTCCGTCGGTCCCTGCCACAGCAGCACATACGTCAACAGGGTGTTGAGCAGCACATACGCAAAGATATAGCACTGCTTCTGTCTATTCTCTCCAAATCTCAAAAACTGTAACAGCACACCGCCCGCAAAAGGGAGCAGTATCACTGTAAGCATCAGACCAAATATCATGATGACCTACTCCTTTCCCCTAAAATAACATGGCAGCAATGCCGTCTTGTATCAGCCGGATCAGGGGCGCCGGATACAGTCCGAGCACGAGCGTGATGCCAGCCAGGATCACAACCGGCGCCAGCATCAGCGGCTCCGGCTCCTTATAATCGCCGCGCATCGTGTTGTAATCCGGTTCCATCAGAAGGCCGCGGATACTGAGCGGGAGCAGGTACCCTGCCGTCAGCAGTGCCGAGACCAGCAGTGCCGCCGGTCCGATCCATGAAAGTCCCGTTATCCCCGCCTCGAGACACCCTGTCGCCAGATACCACTTGCTGACGATGCCGCTCGTCGGCGGGATCCCGATCAGCCCAAGGGAGGCGATCGTATAAGACCAGAAAAGGACAGGCATCCTCTTCCCAAGTCCCATAAAGTCATCGACCTTCGTCCCGCCAGTCGTAAAGATCAGCGCACCGGCCGTCAGAAACAGCGCGCTCTTGATCACCGCGTGAAACACCACGTGCAGCAGGCTTCCCGTAAAAGCCGTCGCATTCAGCATAGATAATCCTAATAATATATAGGACAGATTTGACACCGTCGAGTAGGCAAGCCGCTTCTTCAACACTTTTTCCTTAAAGGCAAGCGACGAACCCATCAGGAGCGTCACGACCGCAAGGACTGCCCACGCCGTCTGCACCCATGTCCCGCGCAGGAACGCCGCGCCAATATAATAATACACCACCCGTATGATCGCTAAGACGCCCCCCTTCACGATAATGCCGGACAGGAACGCCGAAGCCGGCGCCGGCGCCACAGGGTGTGCCGTCGGAAGCCACGCATGGAGCGGAAAACATCCCGCCTTCACGCCAAATCCGACGATCATCAGAAACACTGCGATCAGGCATAAGCCCGTATTCCCCGACCGGAAGACCATATCCGCGTCAAGCCTGCCTCCGGGCGCAAAATCCATGATATGCGCATCCCCTGCAGGCGCCGCGCAGGCACACCTGTACAGGAAATAGATCCCAAAGAGCGCCATGTACGCCCCGCAGAACGAATAAAACAGATATTTTAACCCCGCCATGACCGCCTCCCTCGATCCGGAATGGATCACCAGCGGCATCGACGCGAGTGTCATGAATTCATAAAACAGATACAGCGTCACGAGATTGCCGGCAAAGCACAGCCCCATCAGCACGCCGAACGTGATCAGGTAAAAGCTGTAATACCGCTTCTCATTCTTCTCATGCGACATGTAGACAAACGAAAAAAATCCTGCCAGCACAAATACCAGCACCACGATCCCGGCAAAAAGCCTGCCAAGATCATCGATCATAAAATACACCGGTATATCATCCACCAGCCGGAACAGCACCAGCCTGCTTCCCGCCGCCCCGCTGATCACATACACTGCCAGAAGTGCACTCACCACAAACGACGCCCCTGTCACTTTTAAGAGCCCAGACCTGTCCGCAAATACGCTGTCCGGCAGAAAGAGCAGGACAGCACCCGCGATAATGGGCAGGATGACTGAAACCAAAATCATATAATCCATATGCAAATCCTCCACTCCCATTTTATCCGAACATTGCCAGACCATCCGTGATCCAGTCGACGATCGGCTGGGAACAGCATCCAAGTATCACATTCAGAATGATCATGCACACCAGCGAGATATTGTACAGCGGGTGCTCCCTCACACTGGCCCTTGCCGCCTCGCCCGCCTGCGTCTTCTTCGTTTTCTTGCTCACAGGCGTATACAGACGGATCACGGTCTTCATAAAATAGATCGCGTTGAGCACCGTGCTGATCGCCAGGCAGATCAGTGTCGGCAGCATCTTTGCCAGACTGTTCTGCACCGCCGCCTCCGCAAACTGCACCTTGCTGATAAACCCGGAAAACAGCGGGATACCGACCATGGAGCACGCACCGATCGTAAACGCGATGCCCGCCGCCGGATTGCGGTATCCGCTGCCCGTCAGGTCGTCAAACCGCTTGCTCCCGCCCGACGCATCGGTAAGTCCCACGCCCGCGATGAACAGAAGCGACTTCGTGGAGGCATGCGACAGGATATGAAAAATACTTGCCACGATCCCGATCGTCGTTCCAAGCCCAAGTCCCATATAGATATATCCGATCTGTGCGACCGACGAGAAAGCGATCATCCGGCGGATATCATCCTCCAGGATCGCGTTGACAGAACCCATGATCATGCCGCATAGCCCGAACACAAACAAAATATTGACGATCTTCGAGTCCACGATGATGTCAAAGCCCACCACCCGGAAAAAGATCTTGATCAGCAGAAAGATATAACCCTTTGACACCAGACTTGACAGGATCGCCGCACTCGACGCCGTCGAGTATCCATACGCGTCCGGCAGCCACGTATGAAACGGATAGAGCGCGCTCTTGATGGCAAGACCGACCACCACCATCCCGATCGATGCGATCAGCGGGATATTGTAAGTTCCCTGTGCGTAGACATACGCGATGCTGTCCTTGATATTGCTCATCAGCAGATGTCCCGTGATATCATACAGAATGCACAGTCCCATCAGCAGCAGACCAGATCCCAGCGAAGCCATGATCATATAGCGCGTCGCCGCCTCGATCGTCCGGCCGCTCTGCGTGATCATGATCAGGCCGCACGCGCTGATCGTGTTGATCTCCACGAAGACATACGCCGTGAAGAGGTCGTTCGTATAGATCAGCGCAAGCAGCGAGCTCAGCAGCAGATTGATCATGATATAATAAAGGTTGACCTTCGTATCCTCGATCTCCGCGTCGATGTGCTCCTGCCCGCCCTTTAAGGAAAACAGCATCACCAGGCAGAAAAAGAGCGCCATACCCGCCTCGAGGACACCCGCCCTGATCTCATTTCCCCAAGGCGCCGGGAAGTGTCCCATCATGAACGTATACGGCTCCCTTGTGCCCAGCATGTACACAAAAAGCACCGCCGACAATACAGTGATCACCACGAGGATGAACGTATTCCACAGACGCGCCATCCGCTTGTCCATGATGGACGTCAGCACCCCCGACCCCAGCGACAGCAGGATGCTGAAAAAAGGAAAATTCTGTATAAAATCCATCACTGGTCCTCCTTCTTCATCATGGTGGAGATCTCATCCATGTCCAGCGTATGATACCTTCTATAGAGCCGGATCGTGAGCGAGAGCATCAGCGCCGTCACGGACACCGACACCACGATCCCCGTCAGCACAAGCCCGCTTGGCACCGGATTGATGTACGCCTCCACGCTCGTGACGCCATCCACGACGATCGGCGCCATCCTTCCGGCGATAAACCCCTTCTCCGCGAGAAAGAGATATGTCGCCGTATCCATGATATTCAGACCGATGATCTTCTTGATCAGATTTTTCTGCAAAAGCAGGTTTGAAAACCCGATGCCAAACAGGATCATGGCAACAGCCTCCCCATAATTTGCAAGCAAATTTCCACCCATCTGCCGAAAACCCCCTTTTTTCTAAAAACCGCCCTTGCGGAACATTGCATAAAACGCATACATCGTACATGCGACCACCATGCCGACGCAGATATTGAGCGGCAGGATCAGCCCCGAACTTAAGATATTCCCCGGCGTACCGAGCGGGATCCCCGTCTCGAGATGATGCGCGCCGCAGTAAAATGAATACGTCTTTGCCAGACAGTAAAACAAAAGCGAAACAAAACAGATCCACTTGTAAGTCTTCTGTGTGAAGAAACGCTCGATCTTCTTAAAACCAAAAGCATTGACATACAGGATCAGACCGGAGCCAATGATCGCACCGCCGGAGAATCCGCCGCCCGGCGACAGATGCCCGTTCAGGATGACATAGATCCCGTAGATGATGATCATCGGCACGAGAAAAAAAGCCACCTTCTGCAGAATGATGTCATTTTTCGGCTCATAGAGGCGGTCGTTCTCCTCCTCCTCTTTCTTCTTCGACCTGTTGTCCACGCGCAGCAGGATCAGCACCGTGCAGGTAGCGATAAACAGCACATTCGACTCGCCGAGCGTATCGAAAGCACGGTAGTCCAGGATCATGCCCGTGACGATATTGACCGCCCCGGTGTCCGCCATCCCATCCTCGATATATTTCCGCGCGACCTCATTGTTGTCAGGATTTGCCGGATTTCCGACCGGCGGCAGATAGGATACCACATAGAGCAGGATCGCGATCAGCGTGAATACAAAGACGACAGAGATCGCGCTGTAGAGCTTCGAGAATGCCCGAAGTTTTCTGTTGTGCTCGATATCGTAGATCTTTCTCTTCAAAAGCGCCTCATCGTGGATCCGCTGTTTCATCGAACTGAAATCCTCGGCGAACGGTTTCTGGGGCTTTAGCTCCACCTTGCCAATATAAGGGTCCTTGTCGCCGCGATACCAGCGCTTGATCTTAAATGCCTTGGTCTTCCGGTATTCCTCTTCCGACAGCAGACGGCTCATTGCGCATCCCCCCTTTTCTTCTTATCCTCCTTGTCCTCGTCGATCGCCACGATCGCATGGATCTTCTTGAGCGTGACAAAAAACAGAATGCTCGTGATCCCCGCCCCTACTGCCGCCTCCGTGATGGCAAGATCCGGTGACTCGAGCAGGATCCATATGATAGACATGATCAAACTGTAGGACATAAAGATGATGATCGAGTTGAGCAGATTTCTGGAAAAAGTCACAGAGATCGCGCACACGATCAGAAATACGAACAACACAACCTGAAAGACTTCCATATGCAAACCTCCAATCTATGTTCCGTCACTTTTGCGGATCCGCGTTCCCCGCCGGCGCAGATAGTCCGCTCACATCGCACTCCCTGTCCAGCTCCTCGTTGGTCGCCACCTCGAAGCGCGCCAGCATATGGGACGCCACCGGCGAAGCAAACCACAAAAACACGACGACGAGGATCATCTTGACCGATGTAAAGTTCAATCCGCAGATAATGATCAGCCCCAGCATACACAGCGCGATCCCAAGCGTATCCCCCATCGCCGCCGCATGCATCCTATTGAGCACATATCCAAACTTGAACACGCCAAAAAGTTCGATCCCAAATACGATGATACCGCAGAGGATCAGCGCGATCCCCGCAGCAAACCTAATCCACAGTAGTGCTGTCATGGCTTTCCTCCTTCTTCTTCTTGCGCTCGGCATACACCCCCATATACACCTTCGTCAGAAGTGTCACCGCCAGAAATGAGATCATGGCATAGATGAGACAGATATCCACGAGATACCCCTCATCCATCTTCACTGCCAGAATGGCGATGATCACCATCGTCATCGTACCCATCATGTTGATCGCCACGATGCGGTCCGCGATCCTGGGTCCCTTGACCGCGCGGATCAGACACATCAGGACCATGACCGCCAATATCACCGGAAAGATCGTCATCACGATCCCAAACGCTGTCTCCAGCGCTACATTTCCACTGTTCATACCTGCCAGTACCTCCATATCATCTATTTAATCCAGCGCCTCGATCTTCTGCAAAAGCTTCACGAACACACACGACTCGATCCCCTCCGCCAGCGTCCTGTCAAGGCAGTGTACGATAAACCTGTCCCCTTCCACTGCAACCGTGATCGTTCCGGGTGTGAGCGTGATCGAGTTTGCCAGCAGAAACCGCGAAGTGTCATTCTTAAAATGCGTCTCAAACACAACGACCGCCGGCTCCACGATCTTACCCGCAGAGCAGATCAGCCGCATGGTCACAAAATTTGCCGTGATGATCTCCCGGATCAGATGGTACAGATACTGCAGCAAATAACCGCCCTTTTTCAGGTATTCCAGTTCCCGTCTGGGACTGTAATCCATAAATCTGCAGACAAACCAGTACAGTGCCGCGGCGATCACCAGTCCAAAGATCACGATCTCTGTCGTGACGCGCCCGTTAAAGATGATCCACAGCAGAAAAAATACGACATACATCGCCAAACCTCCTTTTCATCTATTCTTCCATCATTGCCCGTCAGGCATACGCCCTTATCGGTATATGACATACTTGCAGATCGGATTCCCCATCGCCGAGAATCGCTCCTCGTATTCCGTCATGATGTTTCCCGCAAGCATTTGCGCATCATGGTGCAGATCCCTCGTCACCGCCTCAAGCTTCCACCCCGCAGGTTCAAGCTCCTCCAGCGCAAAGTCAAACAGATCCGCATTGTCCGTCTTGAACTCGATCCGCCCGTCCGCCGCCAGGATCTCGTGATACCGTGCAAGAAACTGCCGCGACGGAAGCCGCCGCTTGGCATGCCTGTCCTTCGGCCACGGATCCGAGAAATTCAGATAGATCTTTGCCACCTCGCCCTTGTCAAACACCTCGCAGATCGCCTCGGCGTCCATGCGGATCAGCCGCAGGTTCGCAAGCTCCTGCGCCTCCATCTTCTGCACTGCGCGCAGCAGCACGGTCGAATATTTCTCGATCCCGATATAATTGATCTGAGGATTTGCCGCCGCCAGATCCATCATAAAACGTCCCTTTCCCATACCGATCTCAATATGTATCGGATGGTCATTTCCAAATACCCCGCGCCATTTTCCCTTGTATCCCGCAGGTTCATGCACCACAAAACGGCTCCCTGCAATCATTTCCCGCGAACCAGTCACATTCCTAAGTCTCACTTGTTTTCTCCTTTTAGCCCTCCCGGACCACTGTTATCATCGATATCATTTTACACCCTGTACCGCTATTTGTATATTATTAATTTCACCAAAAATTTATAAAATTCATATTTTTTGCACAATTGTATGCAATAGTCTCCTTGAAATATTTTTCTCTGGACGCCCGTGTGCAATCGAGTGGTGAAGAGCCATCTTCCCCTACTCTCCGCGCGCCCCGTGCGCCGCACTGGCGGCATATTTCCTCTGCACGGGTCTGCGCAAAAAAAACCTGGAAACTCCAGGTTTTCTCTATCGAGCTCACAATCCCACTTCGTTTTGTATCACATCTACTGCATTGATATCCCCAGATCCAAAATCACTATTATCTGCCGGATCTGCAAACACCCGTAAAGCTTTCCATACACTCCATGACTTCTCGCATACCGAAATGTCCCTACCAAATTCATTCGTTGTGGAGTTGTAAAAATTATATTCTTTTAATTTTATTCTTTTATGTGCAATATCAGCCCTAAAACCTTTTTCAAGGATCACCTTCGTAAATTTTTCAAAGGATCTCCTGCCCTCTTTATTATACTTACTACACACAAAGATCTTTTCCTGCCTGTAGAGTGCTCTTTTCATCATCAACTGCAGAATATCCTGATCTGCACAGATATAACCAATACTGCAAATAAAAGCATATTCAATTGAAGGGATTGGTATCACGGCTCATCCTCTATCCGCTTACTGACTGCTTCGATCAATTTACTTTTCAGTAATCTGTTTTGCCAATGGCTGCTTCATTGTCAAAAAAATAACATCCCGGTGTGATATTGATCAATAAACTCCTTGGCTTTATATCAAACACCTTATTCATACGCAGCCTCCTCCATCTCAAGGACATTTCTGCATAGTATACCATTGACAGAAACACATTTTGTCCCTTCTTCCGGCTGTATAAAATCTTCAAAATCCGAATCAAAGTATACGTTACCCTGTTCAAGCCGAAGCAATTCCCTCAAGGCGCTCGTCCCCATTTCCCCGCCATAAAATATCTTATCAGTCTGATAATTGACATTGAGCAGCGTCTTGGTACTCGTACTCAAAAACTCAGAATAAAGTTTATATCCAAACCGATCAATAAATGACGCTTCATCACAGTACACCGCATGTTCTACATTATTTAAAATGCTTCTTACAATTTCCGTGTCCTCCAATACTGTATCCAGAAAACCACTCTCGTTATCCCTGACAATCACCATATTTTCCGGAATATTTTGCTCTCCGACATAAATATTCAGCATATGAACCTCCTTCCTATCGTTTCCCCTGGACGCCCGTGTGCAATCGAGTAGGGAAGAACCATCTTCCCCCTACTCGCGCGCCGGGCACCCGTCAGCGTATGCTGGCATTTTTCTCTGAGTGCCCGTGTGCAATCGAGTAGGGAAGAGCCTTCTTCCCCTACTCGCGCGCGACCCGTGCGCCGCACTAGCGGCATATTTCATCTGCACGGGTCTGCGCATAAAAGCAAAAAACCCTTGAAAATCAAGGGTTTCAAGAAGCGATAGACGGGGCTCGAACCTGTCGAACGCATTATTCCTGTAAATACAGTAAAATGGAGAAATATGCCGAAAGCCTTGAATATATTGGGCTTTCGGCATGTATTTTATTATATTTATATCTGATTATTGATACAGTCATATAATGAAATATATAACTATGCAACATGAAATGCAACACAAAATCTAACCAGAAAAGGCAGCCTATAGACTGCCTTTTTCTTTGCAATACAATCATGCGGATTTCCTTCATTTCTCTGGTAATTCCCTTAATCGAGTATTCTCCGTTTCTACCGCCTGAAGGGTTAACAGCAAAAGTTGGGCAGACACTGTGTCAATTCACTGAATCGGGTATCTCTCATTTCTACGAGGCAGTAGTTGTTGCTAATGACGAGTCAATAATCGGTGTCAATTCCCTCTAACGGGTGCTCTCCATTTCTACGCTCTTTTGCCAAAAATGCTTCTGAATATTGGAGAGAGTGTCAATTCCCTCTAACGGGTATCTCTCATTTCTACGGTATCCTCTCACAAGCCGCTAAAATCAAGGCTTCCAAGACTCATTTTTGCAGGTAATTGTCTGAACATTCTGAAAATGACCTTTTTCAGCCCAATTTTTTGTCTTTTCAAAAAGTGTACAGATATCAGTACAATTTCTCTATGCATTTTATTCTAACACACCTTCTGCTCCCTTTCAATATCAAAAGACCTATTCCCAAAATTTCATGAAACAGGTCGTTACTTTTCACGGGTAGGTGAACCAATTAGTTCTTGATTGTTCATAATGCTGAATTTAAAAATGTTTTTGTCAACATTAATGTTAATAACTTCATGAGATGTCACAAGTTTGACCTCATAATTTGTCAAAAAAGCCCATTTCTCTGATCCAATGTCAATGGTGGAGTGCCGTGCCCATTTTCGCCGCATTTTTCAGGCAAAAGTGGGTGAATTTTTTGCACTTTGACAAGATTATGGGTAAAAAGTATTTTTTGCTCTCTAATTTGTCAATCGCGACCAGAGTGTATGCGTATTCAGACTGGTTGTCAAGGCTAAATAAACGCCGTTGGCGGCCTTGACAACCAGCCTGAATACGCATAAAAGCACAGCTAAGCGATTGAAAATATATTTCTGGTATTTCCATACCCATTTCTCAAATAAAATTTGTGACAGTGTATGAGAGTAGGATTGTGACAATCCAAAAGAGCAACAACAACATTAAACAGGCTGTTTTTGTAAAAATGTGGATATGCATCTGTTTTTTCCAACAGCCTGTTTATATCTTTTTCTAATTCAGATAAATCCGCGTTTAATTGACTAATCTTACATGCTTTTACAGATCTTATTGACTGCTGCCTGTACCTGAGCATAGTTATATCCGGCTGCTTCCAATCTTTTCTTCCGATTCGATCCGTTGCCCCATTTGCCTGCAACAACTTCGTGTGCGATCTGGTCAATGCCTTTCTCCGGATTTTTTCCCGGAGTTGTTTTCCTTGCATACCTCTCATAGTATTTCTGACCATAACCAGCGCGTTTCTTTTTCATTGCCATACCCTGATCCTTGGGCTTCTCATAACCTGTCAGGACAGCATCTGACGCCTCAATGACAGATCCAGCATTTCCCAGTACATTCATTACCGAACGATATCCCTGGATCTCTGTCCAGAAAAATTCAAGCTGCATGTCCAGATCCCCGATCGAGACATTCCTCTTCTTCGCATGATCCATGAGCGCCTGTTTCCGGCTCCAGTATGTCCATTGTGCAAGACCATAGCCTGCTGAATCCCTCACAAAGTTCGTGTAAGATCCATTGTCAACCGCCGCCGTGTACTGTTCATCCGTCATGCCCAGACGTTTTTCAAACGTATTCTGCAGGTTTTGGGAATCCAGACCGCTTTCCGCGAACAGGTTCCCCATAATACCCGCAACAGCGAAATCATTTAGCCCTTTTTCAGAGAGATAATTCCAGATTGTTTTTTCTGTTGTAGTCCCACCTGCCTGCTGCGGTTTTACCGCGGATCCGGACGATGCCCCCAGCCGTCTGTTTACCTCTGCTGCGATCTGGCCATGCAGGTTGTAAAGATAATCACCCGGGCAGGACTTGTTCGCAAACCACCTGTGAACTGTCATGTTCTGTTTGTCTACATGGCCAATCAGGGCCTTATTTCCCTGCCATTTCAGCGCTTTGATACCGTTGCGCTGACAGATATCGACTAACAGGTTAATCAACGACCTATATACCTTATCATTTACGGCATAGGGTGCCATCGTGTCACTGGCACACTCGATCGTGACTGCCCGGTTATCATTTGGCTTGCTGGACGTACACCAGGAGCGGTCTTTTTCCTCTACATACATTCCGATCCTGCCGTCTGAACCGATACCGTAGTTGGAACTGCACCCAGCCGATGAAGGTGCAAATATATTACCAATCTTTTCAACCGACAGCTGACCAACAACGCAATGGATCGAGATTGTGTCTATGGCATGATTTCGAGGGCTGTTTCTGTTTGGCGATATCCTTATATAGCTTACCAGCGAACTATTAGACATATACTCAGCTCCTTTCCTGCATTTTCATCGCCTTGACTGCTGCTTCGATCAGCATGTCCAGCTGGCTGTCCGATATACTGATGTTTTTTGCAATCAGGATATCTTTTAACAGATCCACAACAATAGCTTTTCTTTCCGCCCCTGTTTTTGCGGCATACACCTGCTGTGCCATGAGCACGGCGGCGTTTGCCCATTTGGTGATCTCAGCAAGCTTATCCTGCCCAATCTTGACACGTATCCATGGGATAAGATAACATGTCACCACAAACACTGTCAGCAACACGATTAATTTCAATATTTCAAACACAATTTCACTCATAATTCGTTTTCCCCACTTTCTTTCGATTCACTTTTTAGCTTAAATTTCTTGATCAGTGCGCAAAGCAGCACTTCTCCGCCAAAAACACTAAAAAAACAGGTCGTGAGTGTACTCGACTCAACTCCTGTCATAATTGTTACTACCGTTTGCGCTATGGTATAGATAATGATACTTACAAAGCAGAAAACAACATACTTGTCCAGACCTTTCATTTTTTTTCTTTTTCTCTGACGTCTGCGCTCCTGTTTCTGAACTGACTGTTGTCTTTTTCTTTTTAGTTCAAGCACTCTTTTTTCCTGCGCATACTGATCTGTTCGTCCCATGCCAATTCCCTCTTACAATCCAATCTTCGCAAAAACAATAGCCATGACAGCTCCCAGGATTGCTGTACCTATATATGCCACTGCTTTCCGCCACTTCTCGCCATCCCTGCCCTCAATCTGGTCTAAACGTTTACTCTGCTGTTCCTGTACCTTCAACATATTCTCCATGTTCGCAGCCAGTTTTTCCGTGGAAGCCGCCAGGTTGGAAATTTCCCGGACGCTGTCCTCCAGGACTTCAATCCGATGATTCTGTCTGTTGTTTTCCTCTTTGATCCTATCGTTTTCTGATTCCATCAACTCACGAAATTGCTCAAGCTCCCTGTGTGTTACCGGATTATCCATCTGCCTCATCTCCTTTTAAAAATCCATGTACAATTCTGACAAGCCTATGTTAAGCTTATGCATGCCCAACGCTACCAACAGTAATGCACCCAAAACGACCAACGTCCCAATTATAATGATCAATTTTTTTCCTCCCCTTGTCAAAAAAACCGAAGGGCTGCCTTCCATATGCTTATTCCGCTTCCACGTCCATGAGTTTCTGCACCTGTGCACGCCACAGCGTCGGCACATCTGTGATCTTCATGAGGCCTGCATTGATCCTCTTATAATAAATCTTTGCCATACTATTCACCTCCCTTCAACGCCGCAACTGTTTCTCCAAGTTCCGCAACTGCATCCATGACAATACTTAGATTATCTCCAATGTCCATAACGGCTAAGGCCAGTTCTGCATTTGTTGGCGTTGCTTCGGCTTCTGCAGCCGCTTTGTCGGCAGCTTCCTTTTCCGCCGCCTGAATCGCATCGATCTCGGCATACTTGTCCGCATCATATACCCAGTTCTCTCCATCCCAATAGCATGCTCTCGCCTTGTTAGGATCCGCATACGGCGGCAATTCTGCACATTCGATATTACCGTTTTCTGTAACATAAGAATAGTAATACGATTTGTTCCTTGTTTCATCAAAAACTATGATTACATTATACTTCATAATTTCTCCTTTCTAAAATGCCCTTAAAGGGCTGGTTAATAAATTACATGATCGGCTAAATAGCAATTTAAACGATTACAATTTATTAAAATCAATTAATCGTTCGAGTGAAAACACTTCTACAAGCTTTTCAGACTATAAGGTTCCTGATGGCATAAAATCTTTAATTTTT
>JAETQI010000010.1 GCA_021770755.1 Lachnospiraceae bacterium | reverse complement strand
TAGGGGCACCTCCTCTTTTTATGTGTATGTTTTATTGGTAATTACATTATAACATAAAAAGAAGGTGCTCCATATTACTTTTTGGAAAAATTCCCCAAGTAAAGTTACACTATCCCCATTGTTCCATCCATTTTTCCGCGCGGTTCTCAAAGTCCTCCGCCCATTCATCGATCCTGCTGTCGAGCAGTTCCTCCATCTTGAGGATTTCTTCGGAGCCGCTGTCATCGTACAGATTTCCTGAAAAGGCATTGATAAAGTCCGTATCCATATGGACTTTCCAATGTCCCTGCTCCTGATAGGCGCAGACAGTGACAGCGGTCGTGACGATATCATTGTCCCCGAGCGCATCTATGAGGGAGATCAGTGTGTCCTTGACGGTGACCGTATCCTTGATCATCTGAACGATGCCGCTTCCCGGATCTTCCAGCATATTTCCGATCAGTTGGAGTTCATACTGCTCCATGACTTTTTGCATATCAATGTTGGTGATCATGAGATCTACTTCCGCCGTGCTGCCGCTGTCACGCACCGCTGTGATCTCCCAGGTAAGCTTTTCCATCATCTTCTGATCCAGCTTGTAGGAGGTTTTGTACCTGCTGCTGTTCTTGGAGCGGGGCTGCAGGAGCTCATTGAAGGAGCGGTACTCGTTTTCGATCGGCACGCCGATCCAGTTATGGTAGGTCTGGATGAAATTGTCTGTACAATTGTTGAGTGCTGCCATGTCCAGATCCCGGATGCTTTCCATGGTGTATTCCACGGCCTGCTGCGGCGAAGACGGGAGTACAGGAGTCTCTGTCCTGCCGCATCCGTTCAGGATCAGGGCGCTGCCCAGCAGAAATGTGATGATCTTGTTTTTGAGTGCTGTCATTGTGTCATTCTCCTTTTCGTGAAAAATAAGTATCAGTTACGCTCCTATTATATTTTTCTGGACGGTATGTGACAACCATCATGACACGAATCGGCACCTGGATGACAAAAAAGGGCTGTAAAGCGGCTATGACGGAAAGATGGCAGAAAAAGAAAACCATCCGTCCTCGCACTTTAGGACATGGGTGCCATTGTACCTGCGGACGACAAGATCCACATTGGACAGCCCGATCCCGTGGTGTGCGGGATCCGCTTTGCTGGTAGGAACCGTGTTGTCCCGGATTGGTACAGGGTGAAGCACCGGGTTTCGGACGGATAGGATGAGCTGGTTTTCCTCCAGGATCATTTTGAATTGGATCACTGTGCCTGCGGCTGGGTTTTCACGGTTTATTTGTTCACATGCCTCGATCGCATTGTCGAGCAGATTGGTCAGCAGCGTGACAAGATCCTCCTCAGGCATCGTCAGTCCGGACAGATCATTGATGACAAATGTCATTGTGATTCCCCAGTCGCGTGCAGTCTGATATTTCTGATTGAGAATGATATTGACGGTCGTGTGGTTGGTGTTGATATCGCCAAACGCTGTCCGTATCGTACCTGTCATGCGGGCGATATACGCCGACGCCTCCGCGGTCTGACCGCATTCGATCAGCCCCTGTATGCAGTTTAGCTGGTTTTTGTAATCGTGCAGAAAATGTCTCTGCTGATCGTAATGCTGCTGCATCGCGTGGAACATGTCCATCTGGCTCCGTGCGCGCTCTGTACTGAGCTGCAGTCTGTGCAGTGCCGCCTCTTTCTCCAGCATGCGCATGGTGAGATAGAACAGGAAGATGCCCAGCGCGGCAAAACTGGATACCGTGGCGAGGGCAGCATATTTGTTTGCCGTTGTCTCCTCCGGTGAGAGCATATTGAATGCAGTGAGGAGGATCAGATACAGGAAGGGGAGAAAGCGGAGTGTGTTTCCGTGAAGAGCCTCTAATCTGCGGATCCGGTTTTTGTAGCGGTAGTGAAAGACCATCATCAAAAGTAAGACGACGGCTTCTGTTAGGTTTTCGATCGTCTGGCGGAGCGGTTCGTCCATCGCCTTAAAGTCCGCAAAAAAATGAAATGCAGTCATGACAGCGGTTGATATGCTCCAGTAAATGACACAGTACAAAACAGATAAGAATATATTTTTGGCAAAATGCATCTGAAAATAAATCTGAGCGAGAACTGCCGTGACAAGGATCAGGCGGACAGGTTGCAGGATATAAGGCGGGATCGGGGTGAGGGCGATGAACATACCGCCCGCAGTGAAACCCGGGATCGCCGTATATGCGAGCCAGGGACATTTGCCCCAATTTTTGCGGCGCGGTACAACCGTCTCAAAAAATAACTGGCAGCTTGTCGCTGACATGAGGGACAGGATCAGACATCTCAATATCGTTTCCATATATCATCTCCATTTACAAGATTCCTTTGTACGCGACAAACAGTTCCCTGACGGTCTGATATCGCAGGCGCGGGATCGGCAGTTCCTCGCCAGTGTCGAGAAAAGCGGTATAGTTTCCGATCCGGCGGATATGTTTCATGTTGACAAGATAGCTCTTGTGGATCCTTAAGAATCCATGGCCGGAAAGCTTTTGCTCGATCTGGTCCAGTTTCTCATAGATCTGGTACGTTACAATGCCGGCGTCTGTATACGCAGTGCCCGGATGCATATAATAAAAAAAGGATTTGTGTTTGCGGCTTTCGATATAGAGGATATTGTCCGTATAGAGTGTTGTCTCCCCTTCCAGAAAAGAAAAGGCAACCTGTGCCAGCCGCATTTTCTGCAAGACCGCATCCATGCATTCCGGGATCGCCGTGTCAAGGGAATCTTTCATGATATAGCGGACTGCGTTCACCTTGTAGCCCTCCAGCGCATAATCGATAAATGCCGTCACGAACACGAGCTGCGTGTCACTGTGGAAAGCCCGGATCCGGGAAGCGGTCTGAATCCCGTCAAGCTCCTTCATGCTAATGTCCATGAAAACAATGTCGTATTTTACAATGTTCTCATGCCGGGCTAAGAATTCTTCTCCGGATCCGAAGAGCTCAATGGTATAGTCCAGATGTTGTTCTGTAAAATACTGTCTGAGCAGGGAGGCTGTCTTTTCTCTGTAAAATTGTTCATCGTCACAGACTGCTGCCTGGATCATATGCATTCCTCCCGACTTTTTGATCCTCTACAGTTCTTAATTATAGCACACGGCCATCAGAGCCGCAATCAGACGATATCATATAAATTCTTAATATTTAGAAAGTTTTAAGTATTTTTTGTAGGACAAGCGAATAGACTAAAATGTGAAGACTTGTGTTGTACTGGCGGTCGAAAAGACGGACCGCCCAGTCCTGTCGTGAGTAGATCTAAATGACAGGAAGATGGATCAGGGGTCTGATTTAGAAAGGAAAGAATAACAGATTATGTATTCAAAAAGCAATATCCTTTTATTCATCGCATACACTGTCTGTACAGGATTGCTGATCTTTTCCAAGCAGTATGACGTGCAGGCGGGGAGCGCCGACAGCCGGGAGATCGTGACTGTGGTGACTGAGCGTGTGGAGCTTGCGAAGCTGGAATCCGTGGAGCGAGTCATCTCTTATGAGACGATGAAGCAGCGCTTCTGCATAGATGTCTCAGAGAAGGATCTGGACACGCTCATGCGGATCGTGGAGGCGGAGGCAGGCGGCGAGGATCGAAAAGGAAAGCTTCTGGTGGCAAATGTCGTGATCAACCGCGTCAGGAATAAAAGATTTCCGGATAACGTGACGGATGTCGTGTATCAGAAGGCAAAGAACGTGACGCAGTTCTCACCGGTATCAAACGGAGTGATCAATCAGGTGAAGGTATCGGAGGAGACGAAAGAGGTCGTATACAGCGCCCTAAGGGGGGAGGATGTGTCAAACGGCGCGCTGTTCTTTATGGCGAGAAAAATAGTTGCGCCCGAGAATGCGGAGTGGTTTGACAGGAACCTGACGTTTCTCTTTTCTTATGGGGGGCATGATTTTTATACGCGATAACCGCGGAGATTCCAGTTTCTGGCTGGTAGGAGTAATGGGTTGATATATGGATCACAGTTGTGTGATAATAGGAAGAAATATGAATGAATGTCATTTGCTGCACGATCTCTATGTTTGACTGTATTCGTAGCTGGAATCGGGAAAACATTAAAAACTATAGAGAGATCTATGTGCGGGTATCCATGGAAGTGTTGAAGAAAAGGAATCAGAAAGGGTTGTATAGCACTTCCATGGAAGTGTTGAAGAAAAGAGATCAGAAAGACTTGCAATGCAGTCCCAATAATGATACGCTTAGTAGAGAGTTTGTCGGCAAAATAATCGAAACCTATGAAATCTAAGAGGACATGCAGATGAAAAAAGTCATATATACCCAGCGGGTAGAGCTTGTAGAAAGTTATGGTGAGCGCAGGGACTGTGCGGATGTGGAGATCGCAAGACTGATATGGTCGTGCGGTTTTCTGCCGATCCCGGTCAATAATGTTCCCGGGAGGGTACAGACATTTTTGGAACAAGTCAGACCAGACGGGATGATACTCACAGGAGGAAATGACCTGTCAAAATACGGAGGCAGTGCGCCGGAACGCGATGAGACCGAGAAGAAGATCATCGAGTACGGCATGGAGAACAATATACCAGTCTATGGTTTCTGCAGGGGAATGCAGATGATCGCTGATCACTTTGGCGCAGAGCTGGCGAGGGTGGAAAAACATGTAGCTGTGAGGCACCGGCTGGAGGGAAACGCTTTGTGGAATGGAAGGATCGTAAATAGTTTTCACAATATGGCAGTGAAAGCTGCGACCGATGATCTGATGATCGAGGCGGTGTCGGAAGACGGCGTGATCGAAGCGCTGAAAGTCAAGGGCAGAGAAATCTATGGCACAATGTGGCATCCTGAGCGTGAGAGTCCGTTTCAGGTGCAGGATATTCAGTTTATTCAACAAATATTTGCAAAAGAGGGATGATAAATTATGAAAGCGATCATTTTAGCGGCGGGACAGGGAACGAGACTGAAGAAGTATACCGAAAATCTTCCAAAGGGTATGTTGAGATTTGACGGAAAGACGATCATAGAGAGGCAGATCGAGGTGTACCGCAGGTGTGGGATCACAGATATTATTGTCGTCAGAGGGTTTGCGGCAGATAAGATCACCTATCCTGATGTGAAATATTATGAGAACGCGGATTATGCCAATTCCAATATGGTAGAGTCTCTGATGACGGCAAAGCAGGAATTTGACGATGACATGATCGTTAGCTATTCCGACGTTCTCTTTCAGGAAAGCATGCTTCGGGGAATGATGGACCGCAAAGATGATTTTGCGGTCGCGGTGGATACGAACTGGCAGGAGTACTGGCAGGCGCGGTATGGAAAGATTGATTTTGACACGGAAAGCCTGTCACTTGACGAGCATGATAATATCACCGAGCTTGGCCTGGAGGCACCGCGGCAGGAGGACATTGATGCCCGTTATATCGGACTTTTGAAGTTTTCAAAAAATGCGCTTAAGAAAATTGTGGAGATCCATGACAGGGATTATGAAGCATATCAGGACAGGCCGTGGAAACAGTCCGGAAAAACGATACGGAAAGCTTATATGACGGATCTGCTCCAGGCAGTGATCGAGTCGGGGGATTCTGTCAGGGCGGTCAGATTCAGGAATGGATGGATCGAGTTTGACACCAATGAAGATTATGAAACGGCAGTTCAATGGGTAGAAAATGGCACGATCGGAAGATTTATCAGTCTGTGAAGTGAGTTCGTGCAGATTCTTTCGTTGAGCCAGATGGGAATCAGTTAAATAATGATATAGACGATCTGATGCAAAGTATGAAATGATCATACGCTGCATCAGATTTTTATGCACATGGGGGGCCAGAGGAAATATGCCGCCGGTGCGATAGATAATTGTGGCTATTCTCAATTGATTGTGATATAATGTAGGAAATATTAAGTAATTATTAAATTATAGATAGATGGTGTTGACAATGTTTCTGATGCTTAAAAACACGAAAGTATTATATTTTAACCTGCCGGACTTTACGGTGGAGGTGCTCAGGGAGGATCTGCTGCCCTATTTTCTCAGGGCTAATATCAGGCGATCAGCCAGTATGAAAGATATCATGTACAATGTGCAGACAGTGAAGAGCTATCTGAGCAGCAGGATGCTGTCCCTGTCGAGGGATCATGCCAAGAAGATCTACGCCGCCTTTCAGATACCGCAGGTGGATTCGATCGACAACAGGGTAAATATCTGTATCAAATGCAAAGGCGTATCTATTCAGGACAGTTATTGGGTTCAGGAAGAGAATGAACCTGACAAATGGGAAGCGATCAATATCAGACAGAACAAATTAAAAGATATTATCGACCTGTCTTTGGGGGGCTTTAGCCCTACGATCACAACGAGCGTCATATGCCCGGAACTGACAACAAAAGGGTTGTTTCGAAAAGGCTGGGTGCGTATGGGGGACATTCTATATCTATTGAAGTCAGATAAGACAAGCGACTGTGTAAACACCAAGATGGAGGTGCTGGCTTCTGAAATCCTTGAATGCTTTGAAGATAAGATTGACTGTGTCACATATGTCAGTGACATAAAAAATATGATGGATGGCGAAGGACAGGTTTCCATATGCAAAAATTTCGTGGGCGAAAACTATTCGTTTGTGGAGGCGTGGGAGGTTATGGATTACTGCAGACGCCTTGACATAAATTACAGGGAATATTGCATGAGCCAGTGGGGGGCAGAGTTTGCCGGCATACCGGTGCTGGATTATATCATTGTGAATACGGACCGGCACACACAGAACTATGGATTTATGATGAACAATGACACGGGTAAGATCGAACGCCTGGCGCCCTTGTTTGATTTTAACTGTGCCCTTGTGGCGGATTATTTTGCACATGATGCAAGGGATACGCTGAGCCAGATGTTCAACACGGCGGAGACGCTGAGGGAACTGGCGTACCAGTATAAAGAATTTGCCAGCATTCGTTTCAACGAAGATAAGTTTATGAAGGTGGTCGGGCGGAACAAAAAGTACAAATTCATCTTCGAAAAGGTATACGAACGGATACAGGAATTGGGGCTTGCATGAGATCAGTGCCCTGTGATATACTTTGGAAAGAATTAAGATGTATTATTAATAGAAGCAAGAGGAGATAGTGAAATGGATTTATTGTACAGGAGCACAAGAAGCAGGGGGGAGGCAGTCAGGGCGTCCCAGGCAATTTTAAAGGGGCTTGCGGACGATGGGGGACTGTATGTGCCGGAGTCGGTTCCAAAGCTGGATAAGAGTCTTGAGGAATTATCGCAGATGACATATCAGGAGACCGCATACGAGGTCATGAAACTGTTCTTTACGGATTTCACGGAGGCAGAGCTTAGGGACTGTATCAGCAAAGCGTATGACAGTAAGTTTGACACGGAGGTGATCGCGCCTCTCGTGGAGGCGGACGGAATCTATTATCTGGAACTGTTTCACGGCGCGACGATCGCGTTCAAGGATATGGCGCTCTCCATTCTCCCGCATCTTTTGATCACATCGGCAAAGAAAAACGATGTGAAGAACGAGATCGTGATCCTCACGGCGACGAGCGGCGACACCGGAAAGGCGGCGCTTGCGGGCTTTGCGGATGTGAAGGGTACGCGCATCATTGTATTTTATCCGAAAAACGGTGTCAGTCCGATCCAGGAAAAGCAGATGGTCACACAGAAGGGAGAAAATACTTTCGTAGTGGGCATCACAGGGAATTTTGACGACGCACAGACAGGTGTGAAGCAACTGTTTGGGGACAAAGAGCTGGCAGACATCATGGACAGGGCAGGATTTCAGTTTTCCTCGGCAAACTCTATTAATATAGGAAGGCTTGTTCCGCAGATCGTTTATTATGTGTACGCTTATGCACAGCTCCTAAAAGAAGGCAAGGTTGAGAAGGACGAGAAGATCAATGTGGTCGTTCCCACGGGCAATTTCGGGAATATCCTGGCTGCGTACTTTGCCAGGAATATGGGGATCCCCATCGCGAAGCTGATCTGTGCCTCCAATGAAAATAAAGTGCTCTATGACTTCTTTGAGACAGGCGTCTATGATAGGAACAGGGATTTTGTGCTCACCAGTTCCCCGTCCATGGATATTCTGATCTCCAGCAATCTTGAGCGGCTGGTCTATCTGACAGCGGGCGCGGATGCGGACAAAAACGCGGCGCTCATGAGCGCACTGGCCACGGAAGGAAGATATGAGATCACTGCGGATATGCGGGCGCAGATGAAGGATTTTTATGGCAATTATGCGTCCGGGCAGGAGACTGCGGACACGATCAGGGCACTCTATGAAAAGACGGGATATGTGATCGATACGCACACGGCTGTTGCTGCCGCAGTGTGTGGCAAATATAAGAAAGATACCGGTGACAACACGAAGGTGGTGCTGGCATCGACGGCAAGTCCGTTCAAGTTTACCAGAAGCGTGATGAACGCGATCGATGAAAAATATGACGCGATGGGAGATTTTGAGCTTGTCGACGAGCTTTCAAAGCTTGCAAATGTCAAAGTCCCAAGAGCGATCGAGGAGATCCGTACAGCTCCGGTGCTGCATGATACGGTTTGTGACAAGGAAGAGATGAAGTCGGTTGTCATGAGATTCCTTGGCATCTGAAGACTGGGGATTGACCGGTCTGGACAATACGGTTTGGTTATGATAGAGAGAGGGAGTGCAGATGAGCTTTGGGATGATACTGGATCTGCTCGTTATGGCGTGCGGCGTGTATATGGTTTACTGGGCAGTCCAGATGAGATCGTCGAACAAGATCCCGGCGATGCTCGTAGGTAAGGGATTTCCGCTTAACAGGGCAAAAGATCCGGAGGGATTTATCAGATTTACGTTTCCGTTCACATTTGCGACAGGCGTTGTGCTCTTTGCAGCGGGGCTTGTGGGGGCACTTGGCATTTTTATCACGGTTCCGCTGGCGGAGACGCTGATGCGGATCCTGCTGGTCGTCGTGATCGTCGGCTATGGTATAATACTGATGAAGGCGCAGAAAAAGTATCTGGTAGGGATCGATTAGGAGGATCGTATGGTGACAGAACAAGAGATATTGAATCAGGGTGATTCAGAGAGTGCTTTAGATAGAGAGAATATAGATTATGAGCTTACAGACAGGCAGATCCTGCGGCACATCGATCACACCCAATTGAAGCCGTATGCCACATGGAGTGATATTGACAGGCTCTGCGACGAGGCGGTCAAGTATCAGACGGCTTCGGTGTGTATTCCGCCAGTGTATGTGAAGCAGGTGCATGATGCGTATGGCGACAAGGTCAATATCTGCACTGTGGTCGGTTTTCCGCTGGGTTACAGCACGACGGCTGCCAAGGTGGCAGAGGTGGAGCAGGCGCTTGCGGACGGCTGCAATGAGATCGACATGGTGGTGAACATCAGTGATGTGAAGAATGGAGACTATGTCAGGGTGGAGGAGGAGATCCGCACATTGAAAAGGGTGTGCGGGGAACATATCTTAAAGGTCATCATCGAGACCTGCTATCTGTCGGAAGAGGAGAAGATCGCGATGTGCAAGGCAGTCACGAACGCCGGCGCTGATTACATAAAGACCTCGACGGGGTTTGGGACGGGCGGTGCGACGATCGACGATATCCGTCTGTTTAAGAGATACATCGGTTCAAATGTAAAGATCAAGGCTGCGGGCGGTGTAAAGACCAGAAAGGATCTGATCTTGTTTATTAAGGAAGGATGTGACCGGATCGGCACATCGTCGGCGGTGGCCATGCTGCGGGGAGAGCAGACACAAGGGTATTAAGAAAACATCGGACTGAGAACGGTTGGAGGATATGGACATGGGCGTTGTGGAAAAACAGAGGATCACGGAGTTGCAGAAGCTGCTAAAGGCTGCGGGAATCGACTATTATATCGTGCCGACGGCAGACTATCACAATTCAGAGTATGTCAATGATCACTTTAAGATGAGGGAATTTCTGTCGGGATTTACCGGCTCTGCCGGAACGCTCGTGGTGAGCGGCAAGGAGGCAGGGCTGTGGACAGACGGCAGATATTTTGTGCAGGCGGAGAGCGAGCTGGCGGGATCCGGCATCGTCCTGTACAAGATGGCGGAGGAAAATGTTCCGACCATCAAAGAATATCTGGAAAAGAACGTGGCAAAAGGTCAGACGATTGGCTTTGACGGCAGGGTAGTGGATGCCTTTTTCGGAAAGGAGCTGGAAGAGGTTTTTGAAGGAAAAAATGTGACGTTTTGCTATGACAGGGATATTGCGGCGCAACTGTGGCAGGACAGGCCGGCGATGCCCGCAAGCAGGGTGTGGGTGGTTCCTGAGGAAAGCTGCGGCATGAGTGTCGCACAAAAGCTTGATAGGGTGAGGGAGAAGATGGCGGAGGAAGGCGCTGCGCATCTGCTGATCTCCAGGCTTGATGACATCATGTGGTTATACAATATCCGCGCAAATGACGTGGCGTGCAATCCGGTCGCGCTCTCCTATACATTTGTATCAAAAGAGGCGGCAGTCCTGTTTATCCAGTCTGCGGCGCTGACGGATGGGACAAGGGATTATCTGGCAAAAAACGGTGTGACGTATGAGGAGTATGATCACATTACAGGGTATTTAGAGAAATGTGACATTGACGGAAAGGTATGGTGCTCGGGGGCCGATATCAGCTATATGCTTTACAAGCTGGTACAGAAGCGCGCGGAACTGGTCGACAGAAAGAACCCGACAGAGCTGATGAAAGCGGTCAAGAATCCTGTTGAGATGGAGCATATCCGGGAGTGCTATCTCAGGGACAGTGTGGTATTGACGAAGTTTCTCTTCTGGATGAAGGAGCATGCGGGGAAGACTGCGATGGATGAGCTGAGCGTGGCCGCGAAGCTTGACGGCATGCGGGCGGAGATCCCCGGCTTTCTGGATCTGTCTTTTCCTACGATCAGCGCTTACAAGTCCAACGCGGCGATGGCGCACTACAGTGCGACAAAGGAACATTTCAGCCGTATCGATGCGGAGGGACTCTACCTGGTCGATTCGGGCGGTCAGTACGAGGGCGGCACGACGGACGTGACGCGGACGATCGCGCTTGGCGCCGTCACTGACGAGATGAAGCTCCATTTTACGAAGGTTGCATGTGCCATGCTCCGGCTGGCAGACGCAAAGTTTTTATATGGCTGTACGGGAAGGAATCTTGATATCGTGGCGCGGGAACCGCTGTGGGCGTGCGGGCTGGACTACAAGCACGGGACAGGACATGGGATCGGCTATATCCTGAATGTCCATGAAGGACCGCACAGCCTCAGATGGCAGTACAAGTCGGAGCTGCCGGAGACAAAGCTGGAGGAGGGCATGATCGTCTCGGATGAGCCGGGTATGTATGTGCAGGACAGCCATGGCATACGGACAGAGAACATCGTCGAGGTCGTGAAGGAAGATAAGAACGAATACGGACAGTTCATGGGCTTCCGCCATCTGACCTATGTGCCGATCGACTTGGACGTCATCGATCCGCAGTATATGGAGCCGTCTGACATCAGGAAACTGAACGCATATCATGAGAGTGTCTGCGCGAAGCTTGCCCCGTATTTTGAAGGCGCGGAGCTTGAGATGCTGAAAAAGGCGACGCGGGCAGTGTAAAAAGTTTATGTGAATTTTATTGACTTTTGTCTGAGGTTTTGAGATAATTGATTCATTAGGGCAGGCATGTGCATTTTTGATCATAACCGTTTCAGACAGTGTTACTCGTCACGGCGGTTTGAAATAAAATTTATTATCTTAAGGAGGATCTTATATGTCAACGAAAGCGTATTATCCCATTTCCGAGATCGGTGCTGGAAAGGTAGGATTTTCTAAGACACGTTCTATCATCGAGGCTGCTTTTTACGGAAACAATGTAGTCAAGGTAAACACTTTGAAGGAAGCCTATGAGTTAGCGAAGAACTCACCGGGAACCATTGTTACCGATATGAAGATCAAGGACGGCGAAACATTTGGTCTCGAGAAGGACGCAAGAGTTTTGTTATTCAACGATGGCGCTGTTACAGGCCGTTATGCAGCAGCACGCCGGATCAAGGGCGAGCCGGGCGTAGACGAGGCAAAGCTTGACAAGGTTGTAATGGACGCTGTATACGAGACACGTTGGAAGACAATGTACCATGCAGAGTGCTTTGTAGGTCTTGATCCGGAGTTCATGGTGAAAGCGCATCTTCTGATTCCGGAAGGAGAGGAGAACCTGCTCTACAACTGGATGATCAACTTCCAGTATATGTCTGACGAGTATGTTAAGATGTACAAGACTTCCAAGCCTGTCGGCGATGGCAATGAGCCGGATATCTATATCTTCTCTGATCCTCAGTGGGCACCGCATGAGGCGCCGGATGTTGACTATAGCTGCCTGAGTGATCCTCTGACACTCTGCTATTTTGATACAAACCAGAACTGTGCAGCGATCCTTGGCATGAAGTACTTTGGCGAGCACAAGAAGGGTACTCTGACAATGGCATGGGCGCTTGCAAACAGAAACGGCTATGCTTCCTGCCACGGCGGACAGAAGGAATACTCTCTCGAGGGCGGCAAGAAGTTCGTTGCATCTGTTTACGGTCTGTCCGGATCAGGTAAGTCTACACTGACACATGCTAAGCATGCTGGAAAGTACGATGCATTCGGCGGCATCAAGGTTCTTCACGACGATGCGTTCATCATCAATACAGATACATGTGCGTCCATCGCACTTGAGCCTACTTACTTCGACAAGACAGCGGATTATCCTACAGGCTGCCCTGACAACGAGTACCTGTTGTCCGCACAGAACTGCTCCGCTACGATTGATGAGGACGGAAAGATCCAGCTCGTGACAGAGGATATCAGAAATGGTAACGGACGTGCGATCAAGTCCAAACTGTGGTCTCCGAACCGTGTGGATAAGATCGATGCTCCTGTTAACGCGATCTTCTGGATCATGAAGGATCCGACGATCCCGCCAGTAGTGAAGTTAAAGGGCGCAGCGCTCGCATCTGTTATGGGTGCAACCCTTGCTACAAAGACTTCCACAGCAGAGCGTGTTGCAGCGGGCACAGACCTGAACGCACTCAGGATCGTTCCTTATGCAAATCCGTTCAGAACATATCCGCTGGTTAACGACTATGAGAAGTTCAAGAAGCTGGTTGAGGAGAAGGATGTGGCATGCTACATCGTTAACACAGGCGATTTCATGGGCACAAAGGTAAAACCTGCCGATACATTGGGAATCTTAGAGACGATCGTTGAAGGCAAGGCAAACTTCGAGAAGTGGGGCAACTTCGACGATATCGAGATCATGTATGACTGGTCTGGCAAGACAAGCGATGCGTTCAAGCCGGATATGAACAATGCAGAGTATGTTGCAGCGCTGAAGGCTGCTATGCAGAACCGTGTAGATGCGGTAGAAGGCTTTGCGACCAAGAAGGAAGGCTATGACAAGCTTCCTGACGAGGCACTTGCAGCATTGAAGAAGCTCGTTGAGCAGTGCTAGTACAATGAATATTAAGGAACTGGCATCTTGACTTGCGTGATAGTTACTGCTTGTGATCATGCAATGAAATATTTTGAGGAGACACACAATAGTGTGTCTCCTTGTTTCGTTTATCGGTTATGTATTTTTTACGGCAATATTGACATGTCAGAAACGCAATGATATTCTTATAGTTATGCATCTGCCGGTGGAGTGGTATGATGCTGTTATATTAATAAAATCTTAAACATTTACCCAATTGGAACTTAAAAAAATATAGGATATACTTTTATCTGTGAGAACGAACCGGGCGAGAAGTGATGGAGGTCAGTGATGTACAACGTATTGGTGTGTGATGATGAGAAGGATATTGTGTCGGCGCTTAAGATCTATCTGACGGCGGAGGGGTATCAGGTGTATGAAGCCTGCAATGGAAAGGAAGCTCTGGAGGTGCTTTCGAGGGAGGAGATCCATCTGGTGCTTATGGACATCATGATGCCGGTGATGGACGGCATCACGGCGATGGTGAAGCTGCGGGAGCAGAGCAATGTGCCGGTCATCATGTTAACAGCCAAGAGTGAGGACACGGACAAAGTACTCGGGCTCAACATTGGTGCGGATGATTACGTGACGAAGCCGTTCAATCCGGTGGAGGTGCAGGCGCGGGTGAAGTCACAGCTTCGTCGCTACATGCAGCTTGGCAGCAAAGTGATGCCAAAGGCGAGCGAGACGCTTACGATCGGAGGCATTGAGCTTGACGACCGCACCAAGGAAGTGACGCTTGACGGTGAGAAGGCAGCGCTGACACCGACGGAGTACGATATATTGAAGCTTCTCATGGAAAATCCGGGAAAAGTGTACTCTCCGGCGCAGATTTATGCGGCTGTGTGGAATGACAGTCCGTACGGCACGGAGAACACAGTGGCAGTCCACATCAGACATCTGCGGGAAAAACTCGAGTACAATCCTGCGGAGCCAAGATACCTGAAATCCGTCTGGGGAAGAGGTTACAAGTTGGAAAAATAAGTAGAAAAAGGGTGATGTTTAAGGTGAAGAGGTTAAGATATTCGATCGTGGCAAAACTTACGGCATGGCTGCTCTGTATTGTCTCGGTCATGGGAACCGCGGTGCTGGGAATCTGTCTGGTGGCAGGAGTATATGCCGGCCTGTGGGAGCAGACGCGTGAAGAGACGCTTAAGGACGCTTATCGGTATGCCAATATGCGTTATTCTGTAGGGGCGTTTGACAACCGGGGGAACAGTGCTTATGCAGAGAAGCTGCGCAGGGAGTTTTTTAAGTATGGGATCATCAGGTCAAATGGGCTCGAGGGCGTGGATTTTCATGACAAGCTTACTTATACGGACACGAATATGACGGAGCAGGAGCTTGCAGGGCTCAATCCTGACGAGCTGTTCCTCTATCTGTTCGTAGAGACGTCAAATGGCTATTCAACGCGGGAAGTACTGGATTATTACGGTAATTATGAGGATATCGCATCGCTGTCTGTCGAGAGCAGCAATCTGATCGAGAGTTCGGGATGGTCGTATCTGTATGCGGACAGGATCTGCTATGATGTCGCAGAGGGGATCCTGTATTATCGCGCGGAGGGAAATTACTATCCGGTACAGAATGTATCACTGTGCTATGACGGCAGTCAGGGAAGGATGGTTTACAACTATAATTACGATTTTAATCACAATAGATATAAGTTAAATTACCGGAGCTTCGATACTTCGATCTTTGACGGAAACATAGAAGATGTACCTGCAGGAGCAGAAGCCCAGACACAGGTTCTGCAGGCGGAGCATCTGGATCAGACTGCCATGATCGAGGAAATCCTTGGCGGCGAAGGCGAGGGGAGTATCGTGGATCTGGCGCAACTGGACAAGACGACGTTTCGTCAGAGCAACTGGGGGACGATCCTGCTGGACAATATCCGGAACATACGCGGAGATGAGCTGATGCTGATCGACTCTGATAATATCGCAGATGGTTTCTTTGTCAGGGAGGCAGGATATTATCTCAATGAGGATTACACGCTTGTAGTCCGGGAGGATATTCAGGCGGATGCGTACTGGGTGGTGTCGCTCGTTCCGGACGATGTGCCGCCAGACCGCATGGACTGTATATACAATCAGGAGAGCTGGCCTGTCAATTTCTTTTATGACATTGCAGATAGGGATCTGTTTCAGGGGCTGGGGATCAGTATCATGGTAATGCTGCTGTCCTTTGGATTTCTGGTGTATGCGGCGGGACACCGCAGGACTGTAGACGGGATCGTGCTTAACTGGTTTGACCGCATCCCGATCGATCTGTTGAGTGTGTTTGTTGGCGGAGTGGAATTGTTTCTGATATATATCGTGTGGTGTATTGAGTCGGAAGATGATGTCCGGAAGATTGCATATATCAGCATGGGTGTACTTGGTCTGTTCGGTGTCATGATGACGGTGATCGCGGTCGCTTATATGCTCAGCCTGTGTGTGCGGGTGAAGGCAGGCAAATGGTGGAGAAACAGTATCTGCTATCGGATCTATAGCTGGATCCGTGATCTGGTCGTGTCTGTTTTCAGACATATCGGGCTGTTGTGGAAGGTGATCTTTTTGATCGGGGTGTTCTCTGTCGCAGAACTGTTTGCGCTGATTGTGCTTGACGATGGTCTGGTCGCTTTTTATCTGATCGAACGGCTGGTTCTCTGTGCGGCTGTGTGTGTGCTCGTCATTCAGATCAATAAGCTGCAGAAGGCAGGAGAACGATTGGCAGAGGGAGATCTCACCTACAAGATCGACACGGAAAATATGTTCTGGAATTGCAGAAAACACGGGGAAAACCTGAACAAGATCAGTGAAGGAATGTCCAAGGCGGTCGATGAGCGCATGAAAAGCGAGCGTCTCAAGACAGAACTGATCACGAACGTGTCTCACGACATCAAGACGCCGCTCACATCCATCATCAATTACGTGGATCTGCTTTCCAGGGAGGAGCTTCACAATGACAAGGCGGCAGAGTACCTTGAGGTGCTGGAGAGACAATCGTCAAAACTAAAGAAGCTGATCGAAGACCTTGTGGAAGCTTCCAAGGCATCTACAGGCAACCTGGCTGTTGACAGTCAGAAGATGGACGTCGGTGTGTTTGTGACACAGACGGTGGGGGAATTCGAGGAAAAGCTGTCGGCTGCGGGACTGGAACTGATCGTCAGCAAGCTGGAAGAACCAGCCTATATCATGGCGGACGGCAGACATGTCTGGCGTGTCATCGATAACCTGATGAACAATATCTGCAAGTATGCGCAGGAGGGATCCAGGGTATATGTAAATCTGGAAGCGACGGCGCAGAGCGTGAGCATCACATTCCGGAATATCTCAAAATACCCGCTGAACATCAGCGGCGAAGAGTTGATGGAACGATTTGTGCGCGGGGATCAGTCGCGGAATACGGAGGGGCACGGACTGGGACTTTCCATAGCGCAGAGCCTGATGAAGCTGACGGGCGGCGACATGAATATCATTGTTGACGGCGATCTGTTCAAGGTGGTGCTGGTCTTTGACCGCTGTGCGCCGGACACAGAGGTGCCAAAGCTGGTTCTGGATCAGGAGGAAGGTTACAGTTCAGTCTAGGACTTTGCACTACGCTGCAAAGTCCGTAAGAACACGTAGCGGTTGAGAAGCATCAAGCCATGGTACATGGCTTTGACATCGCGAAGCGATTTTGCATGGCTTGATGCCCGTAACAGGAAGCCAAAGGCTGAACTGTTACGGAGGATGACAAAAAAGAGGATGCGAACATTGACAGCAACAGTCGCTATTTGATATAATGTAATAGATTTTGTTAACGGCGATTGGTTGAAGAGGAAGTTTGCGATGCAGTTATTTTATAAGATAAAACAGGGTATATTGGCGTGTCTGGTGACAGGCATGTTTGCTGGCGGCATAGGTGTTGACACTTATGCCGCCGAAGTCGTTGGTGCACAGGGCGTGGAAGAGAC
This sequence comes from Lachnospiraceae bacterium, assembly GCA_021770755.1. GTDB lineage: Bacteria > Bacillota > Clostridia > Lachnospirales > Lachnospiraceae > COE1. Next base: position 86,774 of record JAETQI010000010.1, on the reverse strand, counting down.
TGGCGCGGATGATCTGATGACAGCGGTGTCACAAAATGTGAGCTGCACTGTGGGACGGGATGGCACCGTGACATACACCGCAGTGCTGGACAGCCGGCTGCCTGTCCCGGACGACGGAATGCTCTATCTGTTTGCGCTGGATCCGTATGAATACGTGCTCACAAGCGACACGGATGTCATAAAGTCCATGGCGTATGATCCGGCACAGACGGTCCAGTGTTTTACGTTTCCTGTCAATTTCAGGCAGGAGGATACGCGGCTGTACGCTAAGTTTGCGGTCGGGATCAAAAGCGGCGGTGTTGTATATATGGTGACGGAGCCGACATACATTACCAATCCTGAGGCGCTTGCGTGGAAGACGCTTGCGCGGCAGCCGCGGTCCAAGAAATCGACGCAGGGTGAGGAGTTCAACAATCTGTATCTGGATGGCACTTACGGGCCGGTGCTCGCCGAGGGATTCAGGACGGTGCAGGTGCTGAATACAGGGGACAGTGCGGCGCTGACGCATCCGATGTCGCGGGCAGAGGCGATGGAGGCGGATCCGGTGAAGGTCGAACAACCGATGTTTTATATGTTTAACGCGTCCGACGAGGAGGGTGTCAAAGCGCTCGCATCCTTTATGGAGTATTATGCGGCAAATTCTCTGGGAGGAGAGAACTGGATCCTGGGAAACGAGATCAACACCCGCAGATGGAATTATATGGCGTGGACGGACTGGGATACTTATATCAGGGAATATACGCAGGCATTCCGGGTAATGTACAACGCGATCATGAGCACGAACGCCAATGCGCGTGTCTATGTCTGTCTGGATCAGATCTGGGACAGGAACCTGACGCCGGACGATGAGAAATATTATCAGTGCATGGACGGAAAGGATTTCCTGGAAAAGTTCAGTGCGCTGATCAGACAGAGCGGCAATATCAACTGGGGCGTGTCACAGCATCCTTATACAAATCCCATGGGATATGCGAAATTCTGGGATATGTCAGGCTGTGAGGACGGTGCCGCCTACGCGGAACAGGTAGCGTCCGGACAGATTGTCACGTTCCAGAATCTCTCCGTGCTGACGGATTTCATGCAGACACCTTCCATGCTTGACGCGGACGGAAATGTACGGCACATCATTCTAAGTGAGATCGGTCTGACGAACGCGCAGGGGAGTGAGGTACAGGCGGCGGCAATGTGTGCATCTTATGCGGCAGTGAAGGACAATCCGCTGATCGATGAGATGATGTACCTGCTGGCATACAGTGATCCGGGAATGGATTCGAGCCTTGACGCATTCGCACAGCGTGTCTATGACGAGATGGATGGGGAAAACGCCCAACTGCATATGGAATGGGCAAAGTCTTATATCGGGATCAGCGACTGGTCTGAAATAATATGGTAGCTGGAGTAGTGGAAATGAACAGTGACACAGGTAAGAGTATCTATAACAGGGTTAATCTGGGTTTGAACACAGGAAACGGGGCATTTCTGCTTCTGCGGCATTACAATACATTTGTGCTCACTGAGGAGGGACGGGAACAGACGATGCGGAATTATCCGGAGGCGATCGTCTGTCTGCACGATTTTAGATTGTCTGACATGGTCAGCGTGTTTGAACCGTTTCTTGATTTTGCGAGGAGCATCTGCGGGCAGCTTCCGGATGATGAGATCGACAGACTATTGGATAAATGTGATATCTACAGTCTTCACAGGTCGGTGTTTAAGAGTTTTCTCCAGAGCGGTGTCTGCGTGCGGGAGGAAAACCTGCTGATCGACGAGGTTGCATTTGAGCAGGACAAGATCGCGTCTGCGGTTGTGGAGATCGTATCGCATCTTGCCGGCGACAGACAGGTCATTTTCCTGCTGAACGATATGCAGTATGCAAACGGGTCGTCGATGCATGTGGTCCACAATCTCATCGAGGAAGAAAAGTGTCACAATATCGTTGTCATCGCGACATACAACGAAGCGAAGGTGCCGCTGCCCCATATGGAGCCGATCTGGGACAAATTTTACAGGTACATCTGTGACAGGAAACTGGTGATCGAGACGAGTTCGGGTATGCTGAACAGTCCGAAGGGAAGCTATAACGATTTTGCATTTTCGGAAGAACAGCTTGACAGCTATATCGTGAAGATCAATAATCTGCTGTTCTGTCTGGATTTTGTGCAGGCGGATTATTATCTTGAGATCATCTATAAGATGATAACAGTGGAAGAGATCGATATTGCGTGGGAATACCAGTGTGAGATCGTCAAATTATATGCGCTTGTGTCTATCTATACGCAGGATTTTTCACAGGCGCTGCTCCTGTGCGGAAGATTGCAGGAGCTTCGCAGGCGGACGGTGGATCTGGAGCTGGATCATGCATATTATTATCTGATGTGCATGGCGTATATGTATAACGGCAGGCTTGACGAGGCGGATCAGTATGCTGGAAAATGCCTTGAGATCGCGGTGCAGCAGCAGTCGGATTACGATATCTTTATCGCAAAGCTGCTGGGTGTGATGGTGAAAATGTCAGGCTGGCACAATATCTTCTTCTGTGCGAATGATATCCCAGTGGAGGCGGAGGTTCTGCAGAAGGCGGAGGAATATCATTTCTGGAATCATTTGGCACATATCTATGTATATGCCTATGACAATCAGCCGGTGCTCTTTGCGGATGAGACGCGGCTGGATGAGCGGCTGGTATATTTTAACAGAGGGATCGAGATCATGAAAGAGCTTGGAAACGAGTATTTCATGATGGAAGCATATCGGAATAATATCATGATCGCATCCACGAACGGTTTTTTTAGGACGGCAAAGTACTACTATGACAAATGTCATGAGCTTGTCAGGGGTAAGGATGAATATGAGGAGGCAATGATCTACAACGGTGTGGGATACATATCGTCTGCCATGGAGGAGTACGACAAGGCATTTGCCTGCTATGACCGGGCGCTGAGAACCTTTCTGAAGCTGGAGAAGATCGACTATGTGGGTGAGACGCTCTATAATATGGCGATCAACTGCATCATGGCGCAGGATTACAGGAATGCGTATGATGATCTGGAGCTGTCGTTCCGCATCGTAAAAGAAATGAAGATGAACAGCCTCAGGGTGTGCAATATCTCAAAGCTTGCGGGGCTTCTTGCGCTGTGCAGCTACTACAACGGAAATGAGCTGAAATGTGCCATCTATATCGAAAAGACGAGGCTCTTTCTGGAGCATTTGATCGGCAGGAAGGAGGAGGAACCGGAATGTGTGGTCGTACACGATTATACCACATGCAGGGATGATCTCTTTATCTATTATTTCACATATGGTCTTGAGCTTGCCGGGCGCGGAAAACAGGATGAGGCTTTGAAAAACTTTGAACTTGCGGCAGGGTGTCTTGATGCTTCCGCGGGAAACCAGTTTTACATTTTCGGACAGTATGCTGTGGAACTTGCAAAACTATACCGGTCCATGGACAGGGCGGAGGAAGCGGGGGCGTATCTGAGTGACGCTGCCGCGTTCTATGACAGACAGGGGTGTAAGGGCAAGGTGGAGGAGCTTAAGGCGCAGCTTGAAGGCGGGCATTACGAGGCGAAGCGATGCGGGCTGGAGCTGTCATCCGCACTCAGGCATGAGATCGACGAAGTACTCAGACACGCTTCTGTATATAAGGAAAATCAGGAGCAGCAAAAGCGCATGAATTTCCTGTCGGCATGGCAGAAGATGGTAGAGATCGGCGGGAAGCGCAAAAGAGAGCTGGTGGATCCGGCGTTGAAGGCATTTATACATAATTTTAATATAGACAGGCTGATCTTTGTGAAATATGGCGACGACGGTCCGGAGGAACTGTATAACAATACAGGCTATACTTACAGCAGTGAGCGGCAGTGCCGCATTGAAGCGTTTTTCCATCAGAACAGGCATGGCTTTGCGACCTCCAAGATCAATAATAATTACACGGATTATTGGGATATTGTCTCGCTTTTTGCACAGAATAAGGTCTGCTCCGTCATCGGTCTGCCGTTTTATTACAATGACACTTTGAAGGCGGTGATGGTAGCCTATATCGAAATGAAGGACAATTGGCATTCGCCGACAAACCGGTATCTTCTGGATGAGAGTGACTATGCGGTCTTTGAGTTTCTGATGCGCCAGCTTCTTAGCTCCATCGATATGCTTGAGGCGAACGATAAGATCAGACGGATGAATGATGAGCTCAATCAGTTGGCAGTGACGGACAAACTAACGGGTCTGTACAACAGGGAAGGCTTTTATAAGAATATCAGCATAATGCTTCGGTCAAACGAGGAGACGGGGCTGGGTCAGGCAGTCATCATCATGTACATTGACCTGGACAATTTTAAGTATTATAATGACACGTTCGGACATGGCATCGGGGATATTATACTTACCGGAATGGCAGAGATCTTCCGGAAGGAAGTGGGGAATTACGGTTTTGCGACGCGCTACGGCGGAGATGAATTTCTGATCACGGTATATACGGACGACATGGCATTTGTCGCACAGATCGCCCAAAATATCTACAGTCAGATTGAACAGAAAGACGGTTTTGCGGGGGCGATCCGGCGTAAGCTTGGAAAAAATATCGATATTCCAAGAGCGCACCGGATATCTTGCTCGATCGGGATCAGCGGCAGGAAGACGTTAATGTCGGAGGATGAACTTGAGAAGATGGTGAAAGAGGCGGATCAGGTGCTTTATGATGTTAAGAATGCAGGTAAGGGTATCTACCGGTTTTATACGCGCAGTTCCTGAATTGTCTATATGTAAATTGACAAAAATTTACTGTAAAATATTAGTAAAGATGCAATAGGATTATAGGTTGATATTTTCATAATGATAGGGTATACTATAGTTAATCTGAAATGTGCGATAACTCTTGTCATTTTGAACCTACATCACTTTAAACGGGATTCCTATATTGTCTGATCAATGTCATGCCCCCCAGAATGGCCAGGGGAAGACAGCGAGAAAGATTGCGGTCGCCCACCTAGCATTGGCTAGGAGTCAAAATACAAGAGCCGGCGTTTCGGGGATACACAAGAAACAAAGCAGCCTTAGCGGGCTGCTTTTGTGGTGCAGGAATAACAGAAAATATAAGGGATAACGGGAGGAGCGCAACATATTTTATGTAAAAGGATTCTTCAAAAAGCTGTTGATCGTCGTTGTATGGACGGTGATCGCACTGGGGCTGTACCGGTGCAGTATACAGCTTCCTGACACGGATGAGGATGTCGCGGAGCCGGCGGAGGAGCACAACGGGGAAGAGGAATCTGCAGCAAAAAGCGAAGTACCATTTGATGAGAATGTGAGGATCCTGCTCATGAACCAGGCGTATCAGGGGATCTGCCACGCAGAGCTTCACATTTCCTGTGAAGAGGGATTTAGCGTTTCGTATGATCAGGATCAGAAAACGACGGACTATCCGCCGGATACAGAACTGGTCTTATATCCCAGAGACTTTAAGGATAACCCGATGATCTGCATCACCGGAAAAAACGATGGCAGGATCGAGATCTTAAACCTTGGCAGGAACAGCCCTGCGCGCTATCGCGGAAAACTGGAATGTTACGCTGCAGCAGAGGGGATCATTGTGGTCAATGAGCTGTCGGTGGAAGAATATCTCTACGGTGTGGTTCCAAGCGAGATGCCCTCCGCCTATCCCGACGAGGCACAGAAAGCGCAGGCGATCAGCGCAAGAACGTACACTTATTTTCACAAACAGTCTTATGCCTATCCGGAGTGGCGGGCACACATGGATGACAGCACTGCGTTTCAGGTTTATATGAATTGTGAAGAGACACCCGCTGCGGTGAAGGCGGTAGATGAGACGAAGGGTCAGGTGCTTACATATGACGGGGAGATTGTGGAGAGTTTTTATTACTCGACGTCGGGAGGGTACAACGGCGGCGCACGCGTGTGGAGCGATGCGGCATCGGCAGCGGACGACTATCTGATCGAGACGGGAGAGGAGATCTATGCGTCAGACAGCGCGGAGGGGGAGGAGGCATACAGACGCTATATCGACAATGGAAATGAGGCGGATGTGGAGTATCACGACGCGTGGTATCGGTGGGATTATGACAAAATGCTGGAAGGGGATCAGGTCAAAAAGTTTCTGGATCAGCTCTACCGGCTCTCGCAGTCGCAGCCGGAAACTGTGCGCATCCGCTCGAAGTATCTGTCATCGGATCAGCTTCTGGGAGAGAATGCGATCAGCGATATCAGAGTACTGGACCGCAAGAAGAGCGGCCTGGCTGCGGGGATCATGATCGAGACGGAGCATTTCAGGGTCAGTGTGACGTCCCAGTACGCGGTCAGGCAGGCGCTTGGCTGCGCGCAGGATGTCGTGGTGAAAAACGACGGCAGCAGTTATATTATGGGAGATATGCTTCCGAGCGCGTACTTTTACATAGAGAAAATATATGATAATAACGGGGAAAAGGGGGATAATCTAAAACAGGTTAAGATACACGGGGCGGGATTCGGACACGGCTGCGGCATGTCGCAGAACGGGGCGAAGGGGCTTGCCGAAAGAGGATTAACGGCTGCACAGATTTTGGCATATTATTATAATGGAAGCATAATGGATATCGGGGAGCTCGGCAAATGACAATGATCACAAAGCTATACGGATTACAGAAAGAAATGCGTGCGACTTTTCGGGAGGCAGAGGTAGGAACCTATGCCTCCGGCGCTGCGTTCTTTTTGTTTCTGTCGGTGATACCGATGGTGATGATCGTCAGCGGCATACTGCCGCATGACCTGATCGGCAATAAGGAGTTCGTCAGTATTTCGCAGGCTGTGATACCGGATAAGATATACCGGTTTCTGCTCAGTATCGTGGACAGTTATCACGGAAATCAGGTGACACTGTTGTCGGTTTCCGCGGCCGTGGCCGTGTGGTCGGCGTCAAAGGGCGTGCTGGCGCTGATCAGGGGGCTGAACCATATCTATGACGTGGAGGAGACGAGGGGGTATATTCTTCTGCGGCTGAAAGCTTCGTTTTATACGGTATTTTTGCTGCTGGCGATACTGCTCTCGGCGGGTGTGCTTGTCTTTGGGAATACGCTGGCAAAATGGATGATCCCTGACAATGGTCCTGCCGCAAGTCTGTGGCGCATCTTTGGCTGGGTGCGCCATATCTTTGTCGCGGGTATGATCTCCATCGTGTTCTGCACGATGTACAGTCTGCTGCCAAACAACCAGGTATCGTGGAAGGATCACTATCCCGGTGCGGTGGTCACGTCCGTTTTCTGGACGCTGTACTCCTTTGGTTTCTCTGTCTACATCGATTATTTTGGCGGATTTTCCATGTACGGCAGTCTGACCAGTATTGTGATCGTGATGATCTGGCTGTATTTCTGCATGTACATCTTTTTTGGAGGCGCCCTGATTAACAAGTGGCTTGTGGACGGCTATCTGGATGATTATCTGTCACAGCTTTTATGACGGGCAAAAGTCTGGCGCACGAGTAGGGGAAGAAGGCTCTTCCCCTACTCGATTTAGGATCAGTTCAGCAGATAGATCATAAAATTGAGATATCCGGCATAAGTCACCCACAGGAAGTATGGGATCTGCAGGTACGCGGCAGTGGTGTCAAGCCTGCTGAATTTGAAGATCATTTTCAGGATGCCGGTCCACAGGACAACGATCCAGATAAATGCGAACAGAAACGTGTGCATGTTAAAGAAAATGACAGGCCACAGGAAGTTGAGGATTAGCTGGAACACATAGTTGAGCAGCGCGTCAAAGACATCGTCGGGACAGGAGTTCCTCTGCAGAAAGATGCGCGCGCAACTGACGCCCATCAGGATGTAGAGGGGTGTCCACACGATCGGAAACAGTATGGCGGGGGGCGCCAGCGGCGGTTTGCGTATCAGGGCATAGATATATACGTTATCGCGGATGAGAAAAGCCGAGAGACCGCCGGTGCCAAGGGCGATCAGGATCGAAATGAAATACGGTTTTAATTTAACCCACATAAGAAATGAAACCTCTTCTATCGTCAAAGATTCTATAGTATATTATGCAGAACAGGTATCTTTTATGTGGTGTTTCATTTTCTGGGATACACGCAGTAGTGCAGGCTCTGCAGCAGGGCGACAGCTTCATCCAGTGCGGCCTGGTCGTAAAATTCGACTCTGAGCACCCCTTCCTCGAATTCGCGGTTGTGGATGATACCGATATTCCTGATGGAGATATCCGCCTTGGCAAGCAGTGTGGCGAGCGAGGCGATGGCTCCAGCCTCGTCTGGAATGTCCACATAGCAGGCAAAGATCTTCTTGATCGGTCCTTTTGGCAGATCGGCAAAGGAATCCCGGTACTCTTTGGAGGCGGTAAACAGATCGTAGGTAAATCCTGTCTGTTTGGAACGCACGGCTCTGCTGATCGTCTGCAGGGACTCAATGTAATCGTCTAACAGGTCGGCGATATTTTCGGTGTTGGACATACAGATCGACTCCCACATCTCGGGGGAGGAGGAGGCGATGCGCGTGATGTCCTTGAACCCGCCGGCAGCGATCATCTTCATTGTCTCGTTTGCGGAATCGTGGTCATGCACCAGATTGGCGAGCGCGGCGGCGACAAGGTGCGGCACATGGCTGATCGCCGCAGTCACGTAATCGTGCTCCTGGCAGCTTAGGATCATTGGGATCGCGCCCATCTTTTTGACGAGCGAATAGTATTCCGCGACGGCCTCCTGCCGCACCGTTTCAGTGGGGGTGAGAATGTAGTAAGCGTTTTCAAGCAGGATCGGATTGGCGTTCGCAAACCCCGTTTTCTCGCTGCCTGCCATGGGGTGTCCGCCGATAAAGCGGCTGTCGAGTCCAAGCCGCGAGACGACTTCATGGATGGAGCCCTTGACGCTGCCGACATCGGTGATGATCGTCTTTTCGGACAGAAAGGGTTTGAGTTTCTCCAGAAATCTGTTATTAACGGCGACCGGGGCGCATAGAAATATCATATCACAGTCAGCAAAAAGATCGTTTATTTCCGTGGTGCCTGCATCGATCGCGCCGGCGGCAAGCGCTTCGTCCAGTGTGGACTGTCTGCGCGCGCAGGCGATGATCTGTGCGTCAGGGCAGATCTGTCTGATCGCGAGCGCGATGGAACCGCCGATCAATCCGAGACTGATAAAACCGAATTTGTTCATGTTCATAAAGTACAAGATCCTTTCCGAGTTCTGCGGCAATGTCCTATATACAATGTTTGCATATATCTGCATTGAGAGATTCAGACACGGCTGCAGTGGACTCTGTTATGCTATTGATAATTATCGCACTTTAAAGCATTAAAGTCAACTGCTTAGGAATTGTTAAGACCTTTGGTATTGTAAAGACTAGTTGCAGAAACTGTCAAGTATAAAGTTTTAGCAATTGTAACGAAATTTTGACAAGGATTTTATGCAAAATAAAGTATGCAGTTTGCACAAAAATGATTGAATTGTCTGAAAAATTATAGTAAACTTGTATTAGAGCGCCATGCAGATCAGCATGGTGAACTATCATTATATAACGAAGAGTGCGCTCACGGAAATAGGTGCGTTGGATTTATGAGCGCGCTCAATTAATTAGGAGGTAGCTGCAATGAATGTTTACACAACTGATAAGATCCGAAACATAGTATTATTAGGTCATGGTGGGGCAGGAAAGACGAGTCTCGTGGAATCAATGGCGTATCTGTCAGGGATCACTTCACGTATGGGAAGAGTGGAGGACGGCAATACGGTCAGCGATTTTGGCAAGGAAGAGCAGAAGAGAAGGATTTCCATCAGTACATCAGTCGTACCGATCGAGTGGGAGGGCGTGAAGATCAATGTATTGGATACGCCGGGATATTTTGACTTTATAGGTGAGGTTGAGGAGGCTATCAGTGCGGCAGATGCAGCAGTCATCGTGGTATCGGGCAAGTCCGGTGTCGAGGCAGGAACGGAGAAGGCGTGGGAGCTGTGCGAGAAATACAAGCTGCCGCGAATGATATATGTGACAGGGATGGACGCGGACAACGCGTCGTTCAAGAATGTTGTGGAGAAGCTCACGGAGATGTATGGCAAGAAGATCGCGCCTTTTCATTTCCCGATCAGGGAGAACGAGAAGTTCGTGGGCTATGTCAATGTCGTGAGTGAGACAGGAAACCGCTGGAAGGGCAAGGACGTGGAGGCGTGCGAGATCCCGGATTACAGTATGGACAATCTGAACCTGTACAGGGATACGCTGATGGAGGCGGTAGCTGAGACGAGCGAGGAATTTATGGACCGCTATTTCGGCGGGGAGACGTTCACGGAAAATGAGATCCGTGCAGCGCTGCGGACGAATGTCATCGACAGTGCCATCGTACCGATCAGTATGGGTTCGAGCCTGTTGTGCCAGGGTACATACACGTTGCTTGACGATATCGTGAAATATATGCCGAGTCCTGAGAATAAGCAGATCGCCGGATTCAATATGAAGACAAACGAGGTATTTGAGGCGAATTATGATTTTGCAAAGGCGAAGTCAGCATATGTCTTCAAGACGATCGTGGATCCGTTTATCGGCAAGTATTCCCTGATCAAAGTCTGCTCCGGCGTATTTAAGGCGGATGATACGATATACAATAAAGATAAGGACGTCGAGGAGAAGGTGAACAAATTATATATCCTGCAGGGCAGCAAGCCGATCGAGATCAGCGAGCTGCACGCGGGGGATATCGGGGCGATCGCGAAGCTCACGGCTGCAAGGACAGGAAATACGCTTTCGACCAAGGCGACCGTGATCGAGTACGGCAAGTTTGAACTCTCCAAGCCTTATACAGCAAAGCGCTATAAAGTGCCAAACAAGGGCGATATCGACAAAGTGTCGCAGGCATTGCAGAAGATGTCGCACGAAGATCAGACCTTAAAGGTGGTCAATGATGTGGAAAACAGGCAGACCCTGCTGTACGGCATCGGCGATCAGCAGCTCGAGATCATTCAGAGCCGTCTGGCGAATGAGTACAAATGTGTGATCGAGCTGAGCGATCCCAAGATCGCGTTCCGCGAGACGATCAGGAAGAAATCTGATGTGGAATACAAATACAAAAAGCAGTCCGGCGGACATGGGCAGTATGGTCATGTCAAGATGCGCTTCGAGCCGTCTGGCGATCTGGAGAAGCCGTATGTATTTGAGCAGGAAGTCGTGGGCGGTGCGGTTCCGAAGAACTATTTCCCGGCTGTCGAGAAAGGTATGCAGGAATCTGTGATCAAGGGACCTCTGGCGGCTTATCCGGTCGTGGGCGTGAAGGGAATCCTGTATGACGGTTCTTACCATGCAGTAGACTCTTCTGAGATGGCGTTCAAGACAGCGGCGATCCAGGCGTTCAAGAAAGGCTTTATGGAGGCAGGTCCGGTTCTGCTCGAGCCGATCGTTTCATTGAAGGTGACGGCGCCTGAGCGCTATACAGGCGATATCATGGGCGATCTCAACAAGAGGCGCGGCAGGGTGCTCGGCATGAATCCGATCGGAAACGGCAAGCAGGTGATCGAGGCGGATATCCCGATGATGGAGCTGACGGGGTATTGTACGGTGCTCCGCTCCATGACAGGAGGACGCGGCAGTTTCGAGTATGAGATCAACCGGTACGAGCAGACACCGAGCGATATCCAGGAGGCGCAGGTGAAGGCAAGGGCAAGCAAGGTTGCAGAGTCCAGCGAGGATTAAAGTGTGATGATGAATGTCGTACCGCCGCCGGGGGTATCGGTCACTGTGATCGACCCGTGGTGCGCGGATATGATATCGTAGGCTATAGACAGACCCAGCCCGAAGTGATCTTTATCGCTTCGGGCTTTTTCACTGCGGTAAAAGCGGTCAAAGATCTTTGCTTTTTCTGCGTCGCTGATTCCGACGCCTGTGTCAGCGACGCGGATCTCAAAGTGCCGGTTGGTCTGAAGCCTCTCCCTGCCCGCACGCCGATATGTCTCCTTTGGGCGTCCCTGCGCATATGCAGCAGAAAGGCGGATCGAACCGCCTTCCGGTGTATAGCTGATGGCGTTGTGCAGGAGGATGGCGAGCACCTGCGTGATCCGTTCGCTGTCGCACACACAGTCAGGAAGGATATCCTCGGGAAGCGAGGCCGTAATACGGATCTGTTTGGCGGCAGCGATGTTTTCGAAGGTTTCGCATGCATTGAGGACGAGGGTGTCAAGCTGGGTGGCTGCCGGTTTGATATCAAGGTGTCCTGTATCACAACTGAGCAGTGTGAGCATGTCGCCCAGAAGTCTTGACGTGCGCAGGGACTCATTCTTGATGGTCGATAATTCCGGAGAGCCGCCTCTGGTGAGTCCGGCTTCTGCGCATGACAGGATCACTGCGAGCGGTGTGCGCAGTTCATGGGAGGCGGCGGCGATGAACTGGTTCTGCCGAAGCCTGTTTGCCTCTATGGGATCCAGCAGTTTTCCGGTGAAGAGCCATGCGAAGCTCCAGATGGCAATGAGTGCGAGTGTGATGATCCCCAGAAACAAAACGCGCTGTCTTGTGATCTGTTCCTGGAGGTCTTTCAGAGGCGCCGCCAGCAGGACTTCAAGCGTCGCATGATTCTTTTCGATCGTGATGACAAAACAATAGTATTTTGAGGAAATGTCCATGACATAGGAGGCATAGCTGCTTTTGAGAGACAGGGTATGCATGGTTTTGGGAACGCTGTCATCGTGATAGAGTTCCCATGCGGTCCTGAGGATCTGCTGCCTGTCGTCGATAACGTGTTCTTTGTTCACATTATAGAGAAATTCAGCCCCGTTGTCCATCAGCGATATATAATAGCGGTCGTTGGATTCGAGCTGTGACAGCCAGGTGCTGCTGATGATATCCTGCTGTTCGATATAGGAGGCGATCGAATAAATGTCCCTCGGGTAGGAGGAGATCCTGCCCTGCATCATATTGCTCTCGGATATGAACAGGTAACCGAGTGTCATGATGACCAGGATGAGCGTGGTGATGCAGCCATTCAGCAGTGTGAGCTGGATGTGTACTTTTTTGATGGTGTTCATACAGGGTCACTCCTCCATCAGGCAGTAGCCGATACCTCTGATGGTTCTCAGGTTCAGGCGGCTTCCGACTGCTTTGAGCCGTCTTCGGACGAAATAGATATAGTTGTCCAGGTTTCCTTCCTCGACGTCGCTGTCAGGTCCCCAGATCTTTAGAAGGAGCATGTTTCGCGAGAGCGTCTGGCCGCCATTCTTGATCAGGACGTCGAGCATCGCGCCCTCGCGCTTGGAGCAGGAACAGCTTCCGCCAGGGCCGGTGAGCGTGTTTGTCGCCTCGTTAAACTGGATATCGCAGTAGCCCGGCAGGTCGGTCTGGTTGATGACAGGAGAGCGCCTCGTGACGCACTGGATCCGCGCGAGCAGCTCCTCGAAGGCAAAGGGCTTTACCAGATAATCGTCCGCACCCAGGTTCAGCCCGGTCACTTTGTCGTTCAGTGTGCCGAGCGCCGTTATGAGGATGATGGGGATATTGATGCCCTGCTGGCGGAGTTTTGTCAGCACGGAGGTGCCGTCCATGTGGGGAAGCATTCGATCGAGCAGGATCACATCATGGATATTCTCTTCGGCGTAGTATAGGGCTTCCTCGCCGTCATAACAGGAATCCACGTCAAATCCTTTCGCGATGAGCTGGATCGTGAGAGATTCATTGAGTTTCTTATCATCTTCAGCAAGTAGTATGCGCATTTTTGATTCCTCCATGGACTTTTTGCAATACATTTTACTTTATTTTTCTCTAATTTGTCTCTAAGAAACTGTAAATATTGAAAAAGGTCCTCATTCCTGCAGATTCCAGCCGTCGTATGCGAGAAGATACACGTCATCCGGCGTCACCCTGCCGTCGGGCGTAAAAATGATCCAGTCCGTGATCTGGCTGTACGGAAAGGTCATAAGGGCTCCTTCGTGCAGGTCTTTTATATAATAGGGCTCCTGTGTCAGCTCTGCCAGAAAGGTATCCTCCTGTTTTTCTTTCAGGTCAAACCAGATATGTTCGGCGCCATTTCCCTGCTCCTGAAACGCCTCGTCCGTCTCGAGGCCGACCTTGACCAGAACCTTGATATTTTTCCTGCCGAACATTTTCAGCATGTACGCCAGCCGTTCCGCCGCAAGCCTTCTCATGCGCTCTGTCTCCTGGGTTGTCAGCATATAGATCGGGTTTTGGCTTAGGTACTCATCGTACACATTTACTTCACAGTACTGCTTTTTCCTGACTGCCTTCGGGCTTGGATAGCAGAAGATCGCGTCCGTGTTTGCATTGTGGTTCTCTTTTCTGTCCGATGCGCCGCCAAGGATACTGGCTGGATATTTGCGTATGGCTTCCTTCCAGTTGACAACGGTTGCGATCAGCGGGATCCCGTCTGTGACCATCGCGAGGTACATGGGTTCTTTTTCCTTTGGCGGTTCACCGCTCTCGATCAGGCGCTTTGCCATGATCTCGATAATGTTGTAATGATCGTTAAACATATCCTTGGTAGAATTTAGAATTTCAAGCTCCGGGAGTCCGCACCGGTTCATTCCATGGCTGTGGAGCCATACCTCGTCGGTATCGCCGGACACGGCCTGTACGGTAAAGATATATCTTGGTGAGGGCGGTACATTCGACTTTGCGGCGAGCTGGATCCATTTTCCGGAGAGGACTTTCTCCGAGCTGTGGTCCAGCGCCGCGAGACAGTCCGGGAGCAGTCCGCTGATGATCTTTAGCTGCGTGTGGAACGATTCTAAGATGTGCTCGTCAAACAGCATTTCCACGACCAGCCCTTTCTTCTGCCGCTGGATCTCTTCTATATCAATGTCGCGGAAAAAGTGCTGTATGCGGTACATTTCCGGGATTTCGACCGATATGGTGTCGAGGTGCACCCGATACTGCAGTTCGCCGGATGCGACGCGCAGCATGAGTCCGTTCTCTGGCGGGATGTCCTCCCGTCCCACAAGTTCCAGGTCTGTTTTCTGGAGCCGCTGCGCGAGGCGTTCCAGATCGTCAATGTCGGCTTCGTTTTTGGGAAGCACAACCATAAATGAAAGTTCTTTTTCCCATGTGTTTTCCGGCCGGTTTCCTTTGTTTTTTCCAAATAATGCCATCTTTTGATTCCTCCATATCTGCTGTTGATGCTGGGAGTTGTGTTGTGCCTGTAGTTTTCTGATAGTTGTATCTGCAGTTTCCGATGTCATTATAATCTATTTCTGGCGGGGATACAACTCTGATTTTTGTTTGTCCTGCGACTTCGACAGCTTTTCACGAATGAGAACATCAGCGTAGTTGTACGGTTGCCGTAGCAGAAAAATATACGATCTAAAGTCGAAATTTGCAGAAAAGGTGCAGAATCAATTGACAGAACCGATAATAAAAGGTATTATGTGCTTAATATATTAAGAAGGAGCACCGCAAATGATCTTACAATTTTCGTGTTCAAATCATAAATCAATTAAGGACAGGATAACTTTTTCTGCAATCGCAGGCAGTGATAACACATATGAGGAGACATTAAAGCTTTTTTCGAATATCAGGGTGCTGAGTTCGGCGGTAATTTATGGGGCAAATGGTTCTGGCAAAAGCAATTTTATCAGCGCTCTGGGATTTATGCGCAATTTAGTCAGTGAGAGCATCAGGTATCAGCCCGGGCAGGGGATTTTTCAGGCACCTCACAAGCTGAATCCGGCAGACACCCCGAGTGTGTATGATATACAGTTTGTCAAGGATGACATAAGGTATGCATACGGATTTTCAATTGTGAGAAATGCAGTGCAGGAGGAGTATTTATATTATTTTCCAAAGGGACGCCAGGTAAAAATATTTGAGCGGGAAGCCATGGACATAAAGCCCGGCGACAGATATAAAAATACTTTTGGTGTCAGTACAAGTATCTTGAAAGAAAACAGACTGTTTCTGTCATGTGCGGCAAATTATTCCAATATAAAAGAGATAGAAAAAGCGTTTCTTTTCTTTAGTGAAGATATTGTAATGTATAATCCGCAGGTCAACAACTGGACGGAGTATTCTATTCAGTTGATGCAGCAGAATGAAGATTTTAAAAAGGCTTTTGTGGAGATACTGCAGGTGTTGGGAACAGGGATCAGGGATGTAAAGGTGAGGCTGGAGCAGACAAGGCTGGCAGCAAAAGATTTGCCGCAGGAAATACCAGAGGGGGTAAAAATGCTGATGACATCTCAGGATATGAATGTGATCGAGGCTAGGCTGGTATATGATGAGTTTGAGACGGACTTAATGACGGAGGAATCTAATGGCATAAAAAAATTGTTTGAGGTGATCTGCCCGATTATTGATATTATTAACAAAGGAAGAGTTCTGGTGTGCGATGAAATTGAAACTAGCCTGCATGAATCAATTGTGTATCAGATTGTAAAATTATTTAGTCTGACCCAAAAGGACCAGTTTGCGCAACTCATTTTTTCCACACATGATACAAGTTTATTGGATTCCAGTTTGTTTCGTCGGGACCAGATCTGGTTTACGCAATTGGATCAACAAAGATCGACAGATTTATATTCACTTGTTGAGATTAAGAATGTGAGGAAAACAGAAAATCTGGAAAAGGGATATATTTCTGGCAAGTATGGTGCAATCCCGATCGTCAATAGGAATTTTTCTTTTGATGGCGTATTTGACAGACAATAGAGGGGAGCAGTATGGGGGAACGGAGTCTTGACTTGGCATCAAGGCGGGAGGGAACAAGGGAAAAGGTTTCTCCCGCCATTGTAAAATTTTGCCTGAATGAGATCAAAGAACATTTTGATGAGAATTTGGGGTATATACGGGAGCAGTTCTGCATGGCGGATGAACGCGTGGAGAATGGGAAAGAAGATGAAGCGGAAAATATCTGGAGTGCACAGATTGTATTTTTAGAGAGTGCATTTGACTTCTATTTGCATGAGCTGACTAAATTTGGATTGTCGGAAATGTTTACGGGAAACTGGCAAAAGACAGAAAAATACAGCAATCTTTCTATAAAGATGAGTATTGTAGATAAGGCGTTGAATGCGAGAGAGGATTCTGCGTGGTTTCTGGAATTTGTGGATGAATTTTATAGGGAGATCACTCTTGTGTCATATCAGTCGGTGAAGGATCAGATGAATCTTCTGGGGCTGAATCTGCAGGAAATTGCTGATGCGGTATTTTATGAAAGGGATTCGTCTGTAAAAACGAAAGATAAAATGGAAAGCTTTTTAAAAGGATTGTATCATAGGCGAAATGTCATTGCGCATCAGTCAGGCAGGAGGCATTCAGATGCCCGGAGAGAAGAGGTAACAAAGGACATGGTAGAAAATTACATAAATGGTATCGAGAAGATTGTTGGGAAAATTCAGGAGATGGCGAAAAATAAATAGCCAGATTGATTTCTTAGAGAGGTATTTAAAAAGACAGGTTTGACAGGTGTATGATAGAGAGATAATCTTTATCATACATTTTTTTGATGCGCACGGGCACCCGGAGGAAAATTATTCTTCTCTACTCGAATTCCCAGTCCTGCAAAAAGCAGATTGGTTTTCCAAATTAGAGAATGTTTAGAGACAATTGTGTTACGATACCAGTATATATCAGTATTGTACATATGGAGGTAGATTATGGGAAATAAGGTTACAGTTCAGTCTGGGACTTTGCACTGCGCTGCAAATTATGGCTTATCAAGCCACGTAAGAACATGTAGTGGTCGAAAAAAGTCAATATTTGCGAGAGCGGCTGCGGTGTTCACGGCGGCGGCTCTCGGGATCGCCGCGCCTGGCTGCGGTGTGAAGGAACAGCCGGAGAATGAGCCGGGGACACAGGCGGACGCCGCTGGGACGGCATCGTCTGCTGAAACGCAGAGTGATATGGCGGAGGGCAGCGGAAAGGGGCGTTATGTGGAGTCGACGGTCTATGAGGGCAGCGGCTTTTCAGACAGGGTGCAGACGCAGGTGCTGGCTGACGGCAGGATCGTTTTTCTGAATGGACTGATGAAGCAGATGGTCGTGTCGCAGGACGGCGGCGATTCATGGGAGGTTGAGGCGAACGACGCCTTTTATGAATTCATCGATGTACATTATCCGTATCACGCAGCCATCGCGGAGGATGGCACGATCGCGCTGATCGGCATGGACAGGAGGGAGGACTCGCCGGAAGGGAAAGGTGCCGAGTATGATTTCAACCTGTATATCTACGATACGGACAACACGTCGAGACAGATCCCGTTCGAGCTGCCCGATGCGGATTCGACTCCGAGCTATGTGGCGTTTGACAACGAAAAAACGCTGTATTTATATGTGGCAGGCTGCAAAAACATTTATAAAGTGGACATCGATGCGGGCACATCGGAGAAGCTTGTGACGCTCGCGGACAGTTGTCAGATGATGCAGTGCAGGGACAACATTCTGATGTGTATGACATCGGAGAAGATCTTCCTGTATGATCTGGACGCAAAGAGTTTTATCGAGGACGAGATGTTTGACAGTTTCATCAGGGAAAACTATGGGGATCTGGAATGGACAGGAGGCGGATACACGGCCTATCCTTTTCTGTGCGCGGATAATACGATCTGTGTGGCGGGGGACAAAGGACTGTACCGCCATGTCATCGGCGGAAGCGCGGTGGAGCAGGTGATCGATGGGGCGCTGTCCTCGCTCGGGGCGCCGTCAAACAGTATCATGGCGGTGAACGTGAACGACAAAAATGAATTTCTGGCGGCATATGGCAATGGGAAGATCACAAAGTTTTACTATGACGGGGAGGTGTCTTCTGTGCCGGATGACAAGATCACGGTCTACAGCCTGCGCGATGACGATCTGGTCAGACAGACGATCGCCGTCTATCAGACACAGAATCCGGAGGTCTTTGTCGAGTACCAGATCGGATTGGATGAGGGCGGCATCACGCGGGAGGACGCGCTCAAAAAGCTCAATACACAGCTGCTTGGCGGCAGCGGTCCTGACGTGATCATGCTGGACGGCATCGATATAGAGACTTATGCTGAGAAAGGTGTGCTGAGGGATCTGTCTGATATCGTCGATGAGATCGACGGGCAGGACGGGCTGTACAGGAACCTGATCGACGGGCTGGCGTCGGAGGGCGCCCAGTACGTTGTTCCGGGAAAGTTTTATCTTCCTGTTTTGTTAGGGAACGCGGCCTATGTGGACAATGTGAACGACTATCCGTCCATGGCAGATGCGGTGGAGCAGGCAAGAGGGGCGTACCCGGACACCAATCTGCTGGTGATCTGTTCGGCGGAGGGGATCATGAGGCGCTTTGTGCCAGTGTGCGCGCCGTCGTGGAAGGATGGCAATGGTCAGTTGGATCAGGCAAAGATCAGGGAATTTCTGGAGCAGAGCAGGCGGATCTATGACGTGCAGATGAACGGGACACCGCAGGAGGAGATCGTCGCTTACCAGCGTCAGCTGGTCGGGGAAGACGGGGAAAACTTTGAGGAGGGCAAATATTTCATGCTTCCGAGAAAACATTACTATATGATGCAGGAATCGCCGTTTGTTGAAGGGGAGGTCATGGATGCATACACATATCGGGACATGTTGTCCATACCGAGAGCACAGGGTATGGAAGGGACTGTGTTCAGGCCATTGAACGGGCAGAGCAGCAATGTTTACCACCCGGCGTCACTCGCGGGGATCAGCGCGGCGGCAAAAAATCCTGACGCGGCGGCGGAATTTGTGCGCGTGATGCTGGGAAGCACTGTGCAGGAGACGCTTGAGTGCGGCCTGCCCGTCAACAAAAAGGCACTGCCGGCGCAGTTTGCGTATGAGGAGAGCGAGCTTGGCGAGGACGGGGGACAGTTTTATACCAGTTCTTCGTCAAAGGACGGCAGAGGCTATAAACTGACGATCTATCCGGTGGAACAGGACGGCATCGACAGACTGGAGCGCTGGATCGCAGAGTCGGATACGCCTTATCTGAGCAACGCGGTGCTCGAGGAGGCTGTCTATAAGGAGGGCGCGGCGTATCTCGAGGGCAGGCAGGATATCGACACGGCGGTGAAGGCGGTTGTGGACAGCGTGGAGATCTATTTGTATGAATAAAGTTAGAGAAAGATTAGAGAATGTTATGCTATGATACGGATATGCAGATACGCATATGGAGGTAGATCATGAGAAAGAGATCAATGTTTACGAGACTGGCAGCCCTTTTGACGGCGGCGGCAGTCGGGATCACTGCGGCGGGCTGCGGCGCGAAGGAGCAGTCAGAAAGCGAGACAGGTACACAGGCAAGTATCACGGAGGAGAACCCGTCCGATACAGGGCAGGAAGGGGCAGAGGACAACAATGGCATGGGGCGCTATGTGGAGAAGACTGTCTTTGAGTGCGAGTACTGGGAGAAGGTGGAGGCACAGACATTGCAGGATGGGCGGATCCTGTTCGTGAACAGCGCCACCGGTCAGATGTTTGCGTCAGGGGATGGCGGCGATACATGGGAGACTGAGCCAGGCGACGCGTTCAAGGCATTTACAGACGAGCACTATACGGTCTCGACAGCCATATCAGGGGACGGGACGTTTGCCCTGGTCTGTATGGATCTGCCGGAAGGCGCACCGGAGAACAGCGTGGATTATGAGTACAACCTGTATATTTATCACACGGACGGCACGACAGAGCAGATTTCTGTAGAGCTGCCAGATGCCGATTCGTATCTTTCTGAGGCGGTGTTTGACGATCAGGGCGGTCTGTACGTCTATGCTTCCGGCTGTAAGTACATTTACAAGGTCAATATCGATGAGGGTACGGCGGAGAAACTGACGGAGCTGCAGGATCAATGCTGGCTGATGAAATGCGAAGGTTCTGTTCTGATGTGCGGAACCAGCGGCAGGCTTTTTCTGTATGATCTGGAGAAAAAGAGTTTTATCGAGGACGAGACGCTTGATAATTTCGTCGAGGAAACGTATGGTGACATGGCATGGACAGGCGCGGGATATACAGTGTATCCATTTCTTGGCAAGGAGGACACGGTCTATCTGGCGGGCGAGAAGGGACTGTACCGCCATGTCATCGGCGGCAGCGCGGTGGAGCAGGTGATCGACGGCGGTCTTTCGTCCCTGAGTGTTCCGTCACATCTGGTCATGGCGATGATGGTAAATGACCAGAATGAATTTCTGACCGCATACAGTGACGGCAAGTTTGTCAAATCGGTGTACGATGCGACCGTGTCGACGGTACCGAACGACAAGATCGTGGTCTACAGTCTGAATGATGATGATGTGGTGAGGCAGACGATCGCGGCTTACCAGGCACAGTATCCGGACTTTTATATCGAATACCAGGTCGGTATGGATGAGGGCGGCGTCACCAGAGAGGATGCGCTCAAGAAGCTGAACACACAACTGCTGGGCGGCAGCGGACCGGATGTCATCATGCTGGATGGTATGAATATCGACACGTACGCGGAGAAAGGCGTTCTGATGGATCTGACGGACATCGTTGACGAGGCGGATCAGAGCGAGGGATTGTACAGGAATCTGGTCGACGATCTGAAGATTGATGACAAAACGTTTGTGATCCCCACTGTCTTTGCGATCCCGTTTGTGGTGGGCAGGAAGGATTATGTGGACAATATCAGCGATTACGAGTCGATGGCAGACATGGTGGAGCGTGCGCGGGACGCGTACCCGGATAAAAACCTGTTGACGGTGTTCTCGGCGGAGGGCATTATGAAGCGTTCGGCAGTGATCTGCGCGCCATCATGGAAGGATGACAAAGGACAGCTTGACACGCAGAAGATCAGGGAGTTCCTTGAACAGACAAAGCGGATCTATGACGCGCAGATGAACGGTGCATCGGCGGAGACCGTCGAGATGTACCAGCAGAATTTTCTGAGCGCAGATGAAAATGGACAGCGGTATGAGGACGGCAAATATTTCCGGATGGTGAACGATGCGCTTTATCTGATGCAGGAGTGCCCGTTTGCTTACGGACAGATGCTGACGGCATATAATTATCAGAGTCTCGTGTCTGCGCCGCGGGTAGAGGGCTTTGATGACACTGTGTTCAAGCCATTGAACGGGCAGAGCAGCAACGTGTACCAGCCGTTATCCATCGCGGGGATCAACGCGGCGACGAAAAATCCCGATGTGGCGAAGCAGTTCGTGCGCCTCATGCTCAGCATGACCGTCCAGAGTGCCATGGAGTATGGCGTTCCCATCAACAAAAAGGCGCTGGCGGCAAAGTATGCGTATGACGAGAGCGAACTTTGCGAGGACGGCTCCCAGTCGTCGGTCGTGATGTCGGATGCCGACGGACTGGCGTTTGGCTATAACATCTATCCTGTGGATCAGGAGGAGATCGCCCAGTTGGAGAAGTGGATCGCAGCGCTTGACACGCCGTATCTGTCTGACACTGTGCTCGAGGAAGCCATCTACACGCAGGGGGCAAAGTATCTCGAGGGCAAACAGGACATCGACGCGGCAGTGAAGGCGGTCACGGACAGTGTGGAGATCTACTTATATGAGTAGGCGCAAAAAAAGATTGAAATGGATTGCCGAAAAGGATGATACATGTTAAAATTCTTATAGAGTAACGAATAGGGGGTGTGTCATATGACATTACAACAGCAGGCATTACATGTAATTGAAAGTCTTCCGGATGATCAATTGTCGCAGGTGATCCAGTTTGCAGAGTATTTGGCTGCAAAATCTAAGACAGCCGTAAAAAACGGATCAGAAAATGAAAATGGATATATTAGGCAGCCTGGAGTATTCAGGAGAAAAATGGTGATGTCAGAAGATTTTGATGAGACACCGGAATGTTTTAAGGAGTATATGTAATGTATTTGGTTGATACGTGTGCACTCCTGTGGTTTCTCGATGATAATCCCAGTCTGTCATTAAAAGCCAGAGATGTTATCGGGAAAAGTAATGCGCTGTATGTGAGTATTGTTTCACTGTGGGAGATTGCGATCAAAAAGACAATTGGAAAGCTTGAACTGGAGGAAACGGTCACGGAAATTGCAGATATCTGTGAGGATTATGGGATCACGATTCTGCCCGTCAAGATACAGTATCTCGAAAGAGTCCAGCAGTTGCCGTTGATTCACGGCGATCCATTTGACAGACTGATCATGTCCACGGCATTGGAGGAAGGACTTCTATTGATCACGCATGATTCCAACATCAGAAAATATAATATGGACCTGTTTTGGTGACGAAAAGCGTTTTCTGGCAGTCAGGGGTGTATGATAATTGAGAAATGATTATCATACACCTTTTTTAGAGATTGATTAGAGAAAATTGTGTTACAATGATTTATATAGAGGAAGATTGAAAAGAGGAGTACAATTATGAGAAAGTTCAGAGAGCCTGGCTATTTCCTGCTTTTTATCGGCATGAGCCTTGCCGGGGTGTCGGTCTTTGTGCTGATCCCGTTTGCGGATGTGGTGCGGCGTTCCTTCATGACAGTCATGTCAGGGGAGTTTGCAGGGCTGGACAATTATAGAACGGTGATCGGCAACCAGGCGTTCCGGCTGGCAGTGGGAAACACGCTCCATTTCGTGGGCGTGGCGATCCCGCTGCTGGTCGTGATCAGTCTGGCGGCAGCGCTCGTGCTGAGCAGGATCCGTGATATCCGAGTCATCAAAAGCCTGTATCTGTTCCCGATGGCGCTGCCGACAGCCACCGTCGTTATCGTGTGGCGGATGTTTTTTTATAAACAGGATTTTGACAGCCTTGTCGTCAGCTATCTGTGGAAGAACACCGGGTACACGATCGTGCTGTGGCTTGCCGGGATCGCGGGGATCCCAAACGAGCTTGTCGAGGCGGCGAGGGTGGACGGCGCAAACGGATTGCAGTGTCTTCTCTTCGTGAAGCTTCCCTGTCTGAAGGGCAGTGTCTACACGATCGTGATCTTATCGTTTCTGAATTCCATGAAGATCTATAGGGAGGCGTATCTTGTAGGAGGTTCCTATCCGGGAAAGGATATCTATCTGCTGCAGCACACGTTCAACAACTGGTATGTCAATCTGGAGTTTGACAAGATGGCGGCGGCGAGCGTGATGGTGGCGGGAGTGCTGTTTGTGTTTATCCTGCTGTTTCAGCATTACAGTCAGAGATAAGGAACTGTAGAAAAATAGGGGCGTTCTTGAAACAAGGAGACTTGAAGTGAGGATAAAAAGGTTTCTGCGCATGGCGACAGAGGCGGTGACGAAGTTCATATTTATAGCGGCAGGCATCGTGATCTGCGCGCCGGTATTTCTCGTGGTGACAGGCTCCGTCATGGGACAGGGGGATCTGTATGAATGCCTGGCGCCGGTTTTTCAGCAGGGGACAGGGTTTGTGTCGTGGAAGCTGATCCCGCAGTATCCCACGGTGGAGAACTACATTCATCTGCTGTTCTATTCGCCGGAGTTTTTCGTGCTGTTTTGGAACTCGGCAAAGCTGGTGTCACTGATATTATTGGGACAGATGCTTGTGGGAGTGCCTGCGGCGTGGGCGTTTGCAACATATCGGGTCAGGGGGAAAAATGTGATCTTTACGATATATGTCGTGCTGATGCTCCTGCCGTTTCAGGTGACGATGCTGTCGAGTTATCTGACACTTGACAGCATGTCGCTGCTCAATACGCACTGGGCAGTCATTCTTCCGGCGGTGTTTGGCACGTTTCCGATCTTTGTGATCTACGGCGGGTTCCGGTCGCTGCCGATCGCCTTGATCGAGGCTGCACGGATCGACGGGGCGGGGGAGCTGCGCATCTTCTGGCTTTTGGGGATCGGTCTTGGCAAAGGAGGGATCCTCTCGGCGCTCGTGCTCGGCTTTCTGGAGTACTGGAATATGATCGAGCAGCCGTTTGCATTTCTTGAGGACAAGACGCTGTGGCCGCTGTCACTGTATCTGCCGGAGATCAGTTGGACGCAGGCAGGATCCGCGTTTGCGGCGTCGGTGGTGATGCTGGTGCCGTCGGTGTTTGTGTTTGTCATGGGGCAGGATTATCTGGAGCAGGGGATTGTGTATTCCGGCTTGAAGGGGTAGCGTGAAAAGTACAGCGTTTTTCATGATGCTGCAGTGTTGTATGGGAGTATGGAGGATTTGCGCGATGGAAAAGGATGAGGAGAAGCTGATGAGCCGCAGGCGGATGGAGAAATGGATCAGGATCTTTCTGGTCTTTCTGGCATTTGTATGGCTGTGCACGATCATTTCAAAGAGCATCTATGTATCAGGTCTGACGATCGTCAAGGCGGACACGCCGTCGAAAAAATATGTGGAGCACATCGTGGAGGCGGACGGCATCGTGACGACAGGCGGAGAGATCGCGGTCAATACACAGTCAGGACTTCGGGTGGACAGGATCTATGTCATGCAGGGGGATCCAGTCAAAGCGGGGGATGTGCTGTTTACGATCGATCTGAAAGATATCGCGGATATCATCAGCACAAAAGAGATGGAGCTGGCAAAGCTGCAGCACAATCTCTCGGATATCCAGGTCAATGCGGTGATCGACGCGCAGAAGAAGGAAGTGGCGATCCTCTGGGCGCAGGAGGATTACGAGACGGCGGACAAAGAGACACAGACTGCGAAGGAGCGCGCGAAGGAGGCACTCGACCAGGCGGAGGCGGCGCTTGGAAAGCATCTGGCGGAGCCGGTGCCATACACGTCCGACAGCGCGCGTGGGGAGGCGTGGGAGGATTATCATGACTGGGTAAACCAGGGATACAGCATATCCGACCAGATCACGGCAAAGGAGCGCGAGATCCGGGATCTGGAGGAACAGCTTGCCCTGCTGGGACAGACGGAAAAAAAGGTACTTTCGGGCAGCATCAGCGCGGATGACCAGACAGGGAGCGGGGAACAAAACGCGGAAGATCCGGACAACAGTGCCGATGCGGGAAGCAGCGATGGAGCAGATGGAAGCGGTGATGCGGATGGCGATATCGGTGATGGTGATAATGAGGACATGGATAACGATATAAGTACAGAGGATCCAGCAAACAACGAGAGCGGTACGGACGACAGGACAGATACGGATCATGGAACGGAACCGGACGACAGGACAGATACGGATCATGGAACGGAACCGGACGACAAGGCAGATACGGATCATGGAACGGAACCGGATGACAAGACAGATACAGATCATGGAACGGAACCGGACGATAGCCCTGCGGACGATACGCAGACGGACGGATCGCAAAAGGGAGATGACAGCACGGCAGATCCGCCGGAAGAGGACAAGGATCAGGAGATGACAGACGAGGAGATCGCAGCGCGGAAAGCCTTGCAAGATCAGATCAGGAGAGCGAACGCAGAGCTGCTCGCACTGCAGGACTCGCTGACAAAACATGGCAGAAGTGTGGTGGAACAGCCGGATTATTCTGTGGAGGAGCTAAAATTTGACGAATGGCAGAACACACGGCTGGCACTGGAGGCCGACATACAGAAAGCGAAAGAAAACTATAATGATGTGAGCTACAACCGCGAAGTGACCCTGCGGCAGAAGCAGCGGGACATTGCCAATGCGCAGGTGACGACAAGGGCGGATTCCACGGCAGCGATCTATGAGCTGGACATACAGCGGATACAGACGCAGCTTGCAAGTCTTTATTCATTACAGAAGCAAAAGGGCGAGATCAAGGCGGAAAATGAAGGCGTAATTTCAAATATCCAGGTTGAAGTCGGCGGCAGGACATCAGATCTGGCGGCTGTTCTGATGACAGATACACAGCGTCCGTGTCAGTTCAAGTTCGGGATCACAAAGGAGCAGGGGAAGTACGTACATCTGAATGACACGGTCAGCCTGAAACTGAACGGGCAGTCCGCGATGGAAGCCACGGTCGATTACTTCACGGAAAACGCGCAGGGCGGCTATGATCTGATCTGTATGCTTCCGGAGGGCGTGGGCAAGCCGGGGCTGAGCGGGAGCATAGAAAGATCCGTGCAGGGAGAGTACCACGATCTGACACTTCCTGTCGACGCGGTCTTTGAGGAGACAGGCGGATATTACATCTATACTTTAAATGAAAAGGAGGGCATCCTCGGAAGCGAGTACTATGCCGAAAAGATCAAAGTGCAGATCAAAGACAAGAACGACAGGTTT
This sequence comes from Lachnospiraceae bacterium, assembly GCA_021770755.1. GTDB lineage: Bacteria > Bacillota > Clostridia > Lachnospirales > Lachnospiraceae > COE1. The sequence continues at coordinate 59,770 of JAETQI010000010.1, read as the reverse complement.
GCCGCGCTGGAACCCGGGACGGTAAGCGCGGATACAAAGGTGATCACATACGCGACAAAGGAGCTAAAGCAGGGCGAGAGCGTGCGTCCGCAGGATAAATAAAAGATACGGATCAAAAGATTATAATTATTTTATTTGCCATTTTCTGACAAAACTAATATACTAATGTATGATATCGCAGAATACTGCTGCAAAATATTATGTAGATGGAGATGGGGCAAATGAAGATAATTGAAAAACAAACGTTTGATGAGGAGAGAGCGTTGTACGGAAGCAGGGATGTGATCATACGCGAGTGTTCTTTTGACGGACCGGCGGACGGGGAGAGTGCAGTGAAGGAGGCGTCAGACATACAGGCAGAGAACTGCTTTTTCAACCTGCGCTATCCGTTCTGGCATGTACATAATCTTGGCATTCACGATTCCGAGATGACACCGCTGTGCCGCGCCGCGCTGTGGTATTCGGATCATATAGAGATCACGGGAACCAGGATGCACGGGATCAAGGCGCTCAGGGAGTGCAGGGATGTGGTGATCCGCGGCTGTGACATCATATCGCCGGAGTTTGGATGGTCTGTCGACAATATCGTGATGGAAGACTCCGCTGCGGAGAGCGAATATTTCATGATGCGTTCTGGGAATATCACTTTTAAAAATGTGACATTCAAGGGAAAATACTCCTTTCAGTATATCAAAAACGCGGTGTTTGAGCACTGTACCTTTGACACGAAGGACGCGTTCTGGCACGGCGAGAATGTCGTGGTGAGGGACAGCGTCGTCAAGGGGGAGTATCTGGCATGGTATGCGGACGGACTGACCTTCGAGCACTGCAGGATCATCGGCACGCAGCCGCTGTGCTACTGTAAAAATCTGAAACTGATCGATTGCGAGATGGTGGATACCGATCTGTGCTTTGAGAAATCCGAGGTGGATGCGCAGATCACAACACCGGTGATCAGTATCAAGAATCCGCTTTCGGGCACGGTCACTGTACCCTCGGTGGGCGAGATCATCATGGATGACGCGGCTGCAAAAGGGGAAATCAGGGAATTGGGCGAAAACTGCAAATAAAGGTTGAAAAAGCCGGTGGAGTGTGATATGGTTAAGAAAAGCAACGGTTTTCTATATTCATTTTAGGAGGTAATTTTCATGAAGAAGATATTGGCTATGGGACTTGCGTGTATGATCGTGCTGGCTCCTGCAGCTTCTGTTAGTGCGGCAGAGCTTCCGCCGGCAACCTGTCATATCGGCGGATGCAATCTTGGGGACTGCTTTAGGGATCTGGATTGCGACGGCATCTGCGGCAATCACTATTTTGTGGACGAGAACGGCGACGGTATCTGTGATTTGCATTGCTACACGGATGCGAATTATGACGGACTCTGCGATTTCTATACAGATGCGGACGGCGACGGTATCTGTGATCACTGCCACAACCATGGCAGACCGGTACAGGCGGCTTACAACGCGTCAGCAGGCTACAGTGCCAGCCCGTACTATGGCGGATATGGATACTATGGCGGATGCCACGGCAGGAGAGGCGGACATCACGGAGGACACTGCTGGTAAGACATCCAAAGCAGAGTGCACGAGCTTTGCGAGTAACAATCAACCTATTTTCGATAAGGAGGACAAAATGCAGCACATCATGAATGATCTACAAAATCTGATAACTTGCCGGGAAGGTGTGATTGTCCTCAGGATGCAATAAGGATCTCTTATTGCATTGTATTTAATTTGTGCGGATAAAAACACCTTAGTATGAGGTGTTTTTTTGTTACCGGAATGCGGGACAGGAGAACACCGGAATTTCAAACAAAGGAGTTTTTATGATTACAATATACGGAAAATATACAAATGCGATCGTGTACACGACGGACAATGAGCAGTATGCCATCGACGACTATGCAAGAAAACAACTGCAGATGATCTGCGACCATCCCAGTGCCGCAGGCAGCAGGATCCGTGTGATGCCGGATGTGCATCCGGGCAAGGTGGGGACGATCGGTCTGACCATGACAGTGGGTGCCTCGCTGATGCCGAATCTTGTCGGGGTGGATATCGGCTGCGGCATGACGATCGCAAAGATCAGGACGAAGGGCATGGAGTGCCAGAAGCTCGATACCGTCATCCGCGACAATGTTCCTGTCGGCGGGGCGGTGAGAAAGACGTGCCACAGGCTCAGTGATCAGGCGGTGCTGCACAGCCTGTACTGCTACAAGGCGGTCGATGCGGCAAAGGCGGAGCGCAGTATCGGGACGCTGGGCGGGGGCAACCACTTTATTGAAGTGGACCGCGACGAAGCGGGCGCTTACTATCTCGTGATCCATTCCGGCAGCCGCCACCTGGGCATGGAAGTGACGGAGTATTATCTCAAAGAGGGTCAGAAAGCGTCGCAGGCGAAGAAGCAGGGGTATGCCCCGTATGATCTGACCTGTCTGGAGGGTGACCTGCTTGACAGGTATCTGCACGATCTGGGCGTTGTGCAGGCGTTTGCCAGGCTCAACAGGGAGGCGATGGTCGATGAGATCGTGCGCGGCATGAAATGGAAAGTGCTTGACAGTTATACCTGCATTCACAATTACGTTGATTTTTCGGAGGATGTCCCGCTGCTGAGAAAGGGCGCGATCAGCGCAAAGGCGGGAGAGCAGGTTGTCATTCCGATCAATATGCGCGACGGGATCATCCTGGGAAGCGGACTTGGCAATGAGGACTGGAACTGTTCCGCACCGCATGGATCCGGCAGGGTGTACAGGCGCTCCGAGGTGAAGGAGCACTATACCGTATCGGAGTTTAAGAAAGCCATGGAGGGCATTCATTCGATCTGCGTCAACAAGGATACGCTGGATGAGTCACCGTTTGCATACCGGAAAATGGATGATATGCTGCGGGTGGTCGGCGAGACGGTCACGGTGGACAAAATCATCAGACCAGTCTATAACTTTAAGGCAGGCGGGGAAAAATAGGAGATAGCAGAAGGAGGGAGAGGTATGGTCATAACGATCAGCCGTGAGACGGGCAGCGGCGGACATACAATAGGGAAGCTGCTGGCGGAAAGGCTCGGATACGCATTTTATGATAAGGAGATCGTGGCATCCGCCGCAAAAGCGATGGGGATCAACGAGAAGCTCATATTGGAAAACGGGGAGAATATGTCCGATCAGGACTATATTGACATGAAGAGCGGTTTCATACCGCATTACAAGAAGCAGGAAGTGCCCTACGAGGAGATCAAGGAGGCACAGGACAGGGTGATCAGGAGCATTGCCGAAAAGGGCGACTGCATCATCGTGGGGCGCGGGGCTGACTACATTCTGCGCGGGCGGGAAGATGCGTTTCACGTCTTTATCCATGCGAGTATGGAGCATCGCGTGAGACGGGTGCAGCGTCACGAGGGAGTGACGGACCAGGAGGAGCGCATCCGCAAAGAGCTTGAGCAGAAGGACCGCTCCCGGGCAACGTACTACAGATATTTCTCGCAGCAGGAGTGGGGAAGAGTCGAAAACTACACACTCTCCCTTGATTCCAGCACATTCACCAAGACACAGTGCGCGGAGTTGATCATCAGGGCATTGGAAATAAAAACTTGCAATATAAAAATGATTGCGATAAAATAACTCATGAGCGTATTATAAAAATATCAGAAAAATAAGCGTCCAGGGCGAGAACAGGGCGTTGAAAAGGAGCAAGAAAGAGATGAACAAAGAGTACTCTCCAAAGGACATTGAGAAAAAATGGCAGGATATCTGGGATAAGGAGGAAGCGTTCAAGGCCGGTGTGGACAAGACAAAACCAAAGTATTACGCGCTGGTAGAGTTTCCGTATCCGTCAGGACAGGGGCTTCATGTGGGACATCCGCGGCCGTATACGGCGATGGATATCGTGTCGAGGAAGCGCAGGATGCAGGGCTACAACGTACTGTTCCCGATGGGCTGGGATGCGTTCGGACTGCCGACAGAAAACTATGCGATCAAGAACAAGATCCATCCGAAGATCGTCACCAAAAATAACGTGGAGCATTTCAAGAACCAGTTAAAGGCGCTGGGTTATTCGTTTGACTGGACCAGGGAAGTGAACACGACAGACGAGAAGTATTACAAGTGGACACAGTGGATCTTCTTACAACTCTTCAAGAAAGGACTCGCATACAAGAGCGAGATGCCGATCAACTTCTGTACCTCATGTAAGGTAGGGCTTGCCAATGAGGAGGTTGTGAACGGCGTGTGCGAGCGCTGCGGTTCCGAGGTCATCAGAAAGATGCAGTCGCAGTGGATGCTCAAGATCACCGACTACGCGGACAAGCTGATCGAAGGGCTTGACCATGTGGACTATATCGAGAAAGTCAAGGTCTCCCAGAAGAACTGGATCGGCCGTTCCGAGGGAGCGGAGGTAGCGTTTCGGATCAAAGATAAGGATGAGACGCTTCTGATCTATACGACCAGACCGGATACATTGTTTGGCGCCACATACATGGTTATCTCCCCGGAGCATCCTCTGATCGAGAAGTACAGGGACGAGATCGGCAATTATGAGGAGATCGCGGCTTACCGCGAGCAGGCGTCCAGGAAATCGGATTTCGAGCGCACGGAGCTTGCAAAGGATAAGACAGGCGTGTGCATCAAGGGGATCTCGGCAGTCAATCCTGTCAACAATAAAGAGATCCCGGTATGGGTTTCTGACTATGTACTGATGTCATATGGTACAGGCGCGATCATGGCAGTTCCGGCGCACGACACAAGGGACTGGGAGTTTGCAAAGAAGTTCGGGCTTCCGATCATAGAGGTGGTAGCCGGCGGCGACGTACAGAAGGAAGCGTACACGGATGTTGCCACTGGAAAGCTCTGCAATTCGGACTTTTTGGACGGAATGGAAGTGAAGGATGCCAAGGCAGCCATCACAGAGTGGCTCGAGGAGAAGGGGATCGGGCATAAGAAGGTCAACTTCAAGCTCCGAGACTGGGTATTTTCCCGCCAGCGTTACTGGGGTGAGCCGATCCCGATCGTAAAATGTCCGTGCTGCGGGTATGTTCCGCTTGATGAGCATGATCTCCCGTTAAAGCTTCCGGAGGTGGAGAGCTACATGCCGACAGACACAGGCGAGTCACCGCTTGCGGCGATGCGCGACTGGGTGGAGACGACGTGTCCAAAGTGCGGCGGCAAGGCGGAGCGCGAGACGGACACCATGCCGCAGTGGGCAGGTTCCTCGTGGTATTTCCTGCGCTATATCGATCCGGACAATGACAGGGAGTTTGCGTCAAAGGAAGCGCTCGAGTACTGGATGCCGGTAGACTGGTACAACGGCGGCATGGAGCACACGACACTCCATCTGCTGTACTCGCGGTTCTGGCACAAGTTCCTCTATGACCAGGGGCTGGTGCCGTGCAGCGAGCCTTATAAGAAACGCACCTCGCACGGTATGATCCTTGGCGAGAACGGTGAGAAGATGTCCAAGTCGAGAGGAAATGTCGTCAATCCCGACGATGTGGTCAATGAGTTTGGTGCGGATACACTCAGGACTTATGAGATGTTCATCGGGGCGTTTGACCTGAGTGCCGCGTGGAGCATGGAGGGCGTAAAAGGCTGCAGGCGTTTCCTTGACCGCGTGTGGAAGCTGCAGGACATGCTCGTTGACGGCGAGGGCTACCGCCCGGAGATGGAGACAAGGATTCATCAGACGATCAAGAAAGTATCAGGCGATTTTGAGGGATTAAAGTTTAACACGGCGATCGCGGCGATGATGGCGCTTGTCAATGATTTCTACAAGGCAAACAGCATCACAAAAGACGAGTATGCGACATTGATCCTGCTGCTCAACCCGGTTGCACCACATATGACGGAAGAGCTCTGGGAGATGTACTTTGGAAACGGCAGGGCTTACCAGCAGAAATGGCCCGAGTACGATGAGGCGAAAACGGTGGAGTCCACAGTGGAGATCGCAGTGCAGATCAACGGCAAAGTGAAAGCGACACTGATGGTCGGACTTGACGAGGATGAGGCTTCCGTGAAAGAGAAGGCACATGCGATCCCTGTCATCGGAGAGCTCACTGCGGGAAAGAACATTGTAAAGGAGATCTATGTGAAGGGCAGGATCCTGAACATTGTGGCAAAATAATGGTTCATGATATGTTTACGCCGATGAACCACCGGGAGATCGAATATCATGCCAAGAAGCTGTCGGGGTGCGTGATCCCCGACAGTCCCATATATGACAAGTCCCTGCTGCAATGGCTGGACGAAACTGGAAAGCGGGTGTTTGACGAGGATCTGGTGATGGATTACGGCACAGACTGCCTGCGGCTCTATCTGTTATTTGAAAATACACCCAGGGAGAACGATGCGCCTTACTATGATAGCTGGAATGAGGGGGCGCTGGAAGGCATATACAAATTCCTTGGCAGGTACAGAAGGATGATCCTTGCCGCGGATGAGTGGAACCGGCGCGGCGGATATGATGAGGAGATGCTTCCGGCATCATGCGCTGCCACACTCGACTGCGCACTGAAAGATGCCGTGGCAAGGATCAGAAAGTGCATTGACCGCGGAAATACCATGCCAAACAGGCATAATATGGTGGCGGCGATGATGGGGCTTGTGAACGCATACCAGAAAGAACTGAAAACAGGCAGGATCGTCACTTCGCTGCATGACCAGGCGATCGCGTCAGCCGCACCGCACGGGGGACTGACTTCTGGGAGCGGGAGCCATGCGGGAGGGAAGGTCAGGCAAAATTCCGATGCGGCAAGGCTGTGCCGGGATTTTATAGTCCTGATGTCGCCGTATGCGCCGGATTTGTCGAGGATCTTATGGATGGAAACCGGCGGGTGCACTGCTTGAAAATCTTGTGTCTGATGATATAAATTTTGTTTTGGGTCTTGACATTTTCTGTCGGATAACATATTATAGTTTTCAATAATATCAAAATGCAATGAAGGTGTAAGTAGGGTCATATTTTCTGTCAGAGATCGGAGGTCACCGGCTGAAAGCCTCCTCAGTTCAGATATGATACCAAAGTTCCCACCGGAGCAGCTTTCCTGAAGTGCTGTCAGTCAGCATTGTAGGGAGAGACGGAGTGACACGTTACGTCTTGTGAGCGTCTATGGTATGCGGGCGGCGTATGGCTGTGCCGCATGGATATCATAGGAACATGGGTGGTACCGCGGTTTTAATCGTCCCTTGTAGAATGATTTCTACAGGGGATTTTTCATTTTGATCATATAGAATCATATAGAAAAGGAGATTGGTGATGAAAGAGAAGTTAGAACAGATCAAGGCAGAGGCGATCCGGCAGATCAACGAGAGCGAAGCGCTGGACAGATTAAATGACGTCCGTGTCAATTTTCTGGGGAAAAAGGGCGAACTCACGGCGGTGCTCAAGGGCATGAAAGACGTAGCACCCGAGGACAGACCCAAGATCGGGCAGCTTGTCAATGATGCGCGCGAGGAGATCGAGCGGGTGCTTGACGAGGCGAGAGTAAGCATGGAGCGCAGGCTCCGCGAGGCGAAGATGCGGGCGGAAGTGATCGACGTGACACTTCCCGCGCAGCGAAATAAGGTCGGACACCGCCATCCGAACACCATCGCGCTGGAGGAAGTGGAGCGCATCTTTATCGGGATGGGCTATGAGGTCGTGGAGGGACCTGAGATTGAGAAGGATTATTATAATTTCGAGGCGCTGAACATCCCGGCAGACCATCCGGCAAAGGATGAGCAGGACACATTTTATATTAACAATGATATCCTGCTCAGGACGCAGACTTCCGGCGTGCAGGTGCATGAGATGGAGAAGGGGAAGCTTCCGATCCGGATGATCGCTCCGGGGCGGGTGTTCCGCGCAGATGAAGTGGATGCGACACACTCTCCCTCCTTCCACCAGATCGAGGGACTTGTGATCGACAGGAATATCACGTTTGCCGATCTGAAGGGCACGCTTGCGGAGTTTGCAAAGGAGCTTTTCGGGGAGGATACCAGAGTCAAGTTCAGACCGCATCATTTCCCGTTCACGGAGCCTTCCGCCGAGATGGACGTGTCGTGTTTTAAGTGCGGCGGGAGCGGATGCCGTTTCTGCAAAGGCGAGGGCTGGATCGAGATCCTTGGCTGCGGTATGGTGCATCCCAAGGTGTTAAAGATGTGCGATATCGATCCGGAGACATACACCGGTTTTGCATTTGGCGTTGGTCTGGAGCGGATCGCGCTGTTAAAGTATGAGATCGACGATATGCGGCTCCTGTATGAGAATGATATCAGATTCCTAAAGCAGTTCTGATATGGATCCGTAAAATAGATTGAAATGTGACACGTATGTCATAGATTGGAGGATAACATGAATACACCATTATCGTGGATAAAAGCATATGTTCCCGGGCTGGAATGTGAGGACAGGGCGTACTGTGATGCCATGACATTGTCGGGAACTAAGGTAGAAGGATATGAGCGGCTGGACAACAATCTGGAGCGGATCGTTGTGGGGCATATCGAGAAGATCGAGCGCCATCCTGACGCGGATAAACTGATCGTTTGTCAGGTCAATGTCGGTACAGAGACCGTGCAGATCGTCACAGGCGCGCAGAATCTGAAAGAAGGAGATTATGTACCGACAGTCCTTGACGGCGGGAGGGTTGCCGGCGGACATGACGGGGGGCCGCTTCCCGAGGACGGGATCCGGATCAAGGCAGGCAAACTGCGGGGGATCGAATCGTGCGGTATGATGTGCGCGATCGAGGAGCTTGGCTCCAGCCGTGAGATGTATCCGGAGGCACCGGAGGACGGCGTCTATGTATTTCAGAAGCCAGTGACACCCGGGGAGGACGCGGTCGAAGCCCTCGGGCTGCATGACACCGTGGTAGAGTATGAGGTGACCTCGAACCGTGTGGACTGCTACAGCATCCTGGGGATCGCAAGAGAAGCCGCGGCTACTTTCAGGAAGCCCTTTGTGCCGCCGGTTGTGGAAGTCAGGGGAAATGACGAGGACGTCAATGATTATATCGCGGTCGAGATTCAGGACAGGGATCTCTGCACGCGTTTCTGCGCAAGGGTCTGCAAGAATATCAGGATCGCACCGTCGCCCGAATGGATGCAGCGGCGTCTGGCAGCGTGCGGGATCCGCCCGATCAACAATCTCGTCGATATCACAAACTACGTCATGATGGAGTACGGTCAGCCGATGCACGCGTATGATCTGGATAACGTGTCGGGAAACAGGATCATCGTGAGGCGCGCGAAAGACGGCGATACGTTTCAGACACTGGACGGACAGGTGCGGAAACTCGACTCGGAGATGCTGATGATCTGTGACGCGGAGAAAGAGATCGGGCTTGCGGGCATCATGGGCGGCGAGAATTCGAAGATCACGGATGAGGTGCAGACGGTACTGTTTGAGGCGGCTACATTTAACGGCGCCAATATCAGGAAGTCTTCCAAGAGAGTGGGACTTAGAACAGACGCGTCCGGCATCTTTGAGAAAGGGCTGGATCCGAGAAATGCAGAGGCGGCGATCAACAGGGCATGCCAGTTGATCGAGGAGCTTGGATGCGGTGAAGTTGTCGGCGGGATCGTCGATGTCAGAGAGCCGTTTGAGGAATTAAAGCAGATCCGGTTTGAGCCGGAGCGGATCAACAGATTCCTCGGCACAGAGATCGCGGAGGAGGAAATGCTCCAGATCTTTGAACGGTTAGAACTGGCGTACGATCAGGGCACAGGCATGATCACGGCGCCCTCTTTCCGCCAGGATATTGAGTGCTTTGCGGATATCGCGGAGGAGGTTGCGAGATTTTACGGATATGATAAGATCCCGACGACACTTCCGACCGGTGAGGCGACGACCGGCAAACTGTCGTTCAAGCTGCGGGTTGAGGAGAAGGCGAGGGATATCGCCGAATACTGCGGATTCTCGCAGGGAATGTGCTATTCGTTCGAGAGTCCCAAAGTATTTGACAAACTTCTGATCCCGGCAGACAGTCCGCTTCGGCAGACAGTGACGATCGCAAATCCGCTTGGCGAGGATTTCTCTGTCATGAGAACGATCTCCCTGAACGGTATCCTGACATCGCTTGCATCGAACTACAACCGCAGAAATAAGAATGTGCGCCTCTACGAGCTTGGCAATATCTATATTCCCAGGAGCGTTCCGGTAGTCGATTATCCGGATGAGCGGATGCAGTTCACACTGGGCATGTACGGGGAAGGCGATTTCTTTACGATGAAAGGCGTGGTCGAGGAATTTCTCGAGAGCATTGGCATGAAGAAAAAGGCAGATTATGATCCAAAGGCGGAGAAGACGTTCCTTCATCCGGGCCGTCAGGCGCTGATCCGGTATGAGGACAAGGTGATCGGTTATCTGGGTGAGATCCATCCCGAAGTGGGGGACAATTATGATATCGATGTGAAAGTGTATGTCGCTGTGCTGGATCTGCCGGAGATCCTTCCGTTCGCTTCGTTCGACAGGAAATACGAGGGCATTGCGAAATATCCTGCAGTGTCGCGCGACATCAGTATGGTCGTGCCCAAGAATATCCTCGTGGGCGATATCGAGAAGGTGATCGAGCAGCGCGGCGGCAAGATCCTGGAAGAGTACCAGTTGTTTGATATTTATGAGGGAACCCAGATCAAGCCGGGTTACAAGTCAGTGGCGTATTCCATCACGTTCCGCGCCAAGGACAGAACGCTCGAGGACAGTGATGTGTCGGGAGCTATGAAGAAGATCCTGAACGGTCTGGAGGGACTTGGCATCGAGCTGAGGGCATAGTATATAATATGAAAGAATTGTTGAAGAAGGATTTTTATTTTGACCTGCCGCCCGAGCTGATCGCCCAGGATCCGCTCGAGGACAGATCGGGTTCGAGGCTGCTGGTGCTCGACAGGAAGACAGGCGGGATCGAACACAAAAAATTTACGGATATCGTGGATTATCTGCATGAGGGAGACTGCCTGGTACTGAACAATACGAAAGTCATTCCGGCGAGACTGATGGGGACAAAGGCGGAGACAGGGGCGGCGGTCGAGGTGCTCCTGCTCAGACGCCGTGAGAATGATGTGTGGGAGACGCTCGTCAGACCGGGGAAAAAGGCAAGGGAAGGCGCCGTCATAAGCTTTGGCGGCGGACTGCTCACCGGAAAGGTCATCGATGTGGTCGACGAGGGGAACAGGCTCATCCAGTTTCAGTACGAGGGGATCTTCGAGGAGGTTCTTGACAGGCTTGGAGAGATGCCGCTGCCGCCATATATCACGCACAAGCTTGCGGATCAGAACCGTTATCAGACAGTGTATGCAAGATATGAAGGCTCGGCTGCGGCGCCGACAGCCGGACTGCACTTTACAGAGGCACTGTTAGAAACGATCCGGGATAAAGGGGTGAAGCTTGCGTATGTCACGCTGCATGTCGGTCTCGGGACTTTTCGCCCTGTCAAGGAGGAAAATCTCCTAAATCACCATATGCATTCCGAATCCTATCAGGTGACGAAAGAGGCGGCGGATCTGATCAACAGTACAAAGCAGGCGGGCGGCAGGGTGATCTGTGTGGGGACGACAAGCTGCCGCACCGTGGAGAGCGCCGCTGACGCGGACGGAAAAGTAATTGCCGGGAGCGGCGACACGGAGATCTTTATCTATCCGGGATATCAGTTCAAAGTGACCGACGATCTGATCACGAATTTTCATCTGCCGGAGTCCACACTCATCATGCTCGTGTCTGCGCTTGCAGGGCGCGAGAATGTACTGAATGCATATCGTACAGCGGTGCAGGAGCGGTACAGATTCTTCTCTTTTGGGGACGCATGTTTTATCAAGTGATATTCTTTGTTGACTTTTACAGTGTTATTTGCTATTTTTGTATTGTAAGAAGTTGCATGTCTGGGTTTACTTGAATAGTTCCTTAAATGGTTATATTGCAAAGGAGTATGGTTGATATGGAAGAGAGAAGAAGGAGCAAGAGGACGGATCTGCAGTCAAGGATTCTGGCAAAAAGGATTGATTCGGGCGATCAGCAGGAGATCGGAGTGGATATCAAGAATGTCTCCAAGACAGGGATCGGTTTCTACTGTGATGAGATCCTGGATATAGGGGCAGTGTACGAGGCGTATCTGACGATCTGGACCAAGGAAGTGATCCATGCGTTCATTGAGATCGTCCGTATCGAGAAGGACGTGGATACGTATGAGTACGGCGGTCTTTTCATCGGAATGCCCGAGATCGACCTGCAGAGGATCGATGTATACAATGTAGTCAGCGACGCGGAAAGCTATATTGAGCAATAATACGATATAAAGTAATAAAAGAGCACTCTGGGTGCTCTTTTTTACGTTATGCGCACGGGTGTCCCTGTTCATAGCTGAACTGCCTGCAAACGGCATCTGTGTTTGTGGCGTATACGGCGATATAATTGCCTGTGAAACAACCGCCAACCTCTGTGGTGAGATACTGCGCCTCGCCGGAACCGATCGTCACGGGCGTGTCCTGTCCGTCACCGCAGTAAGCAAAAGTGTATGTTTCCCGGGAACCGGTCAACTGCAGGACAACGGTGTCGCTGTCGTACTCAATGACGTTTTCCACGGCACGCAGGCTTCCGATCTGGCGCCGGACGATCAGACAGCGCTTTTGGTCGGTCACAGTCAGGGCGATCTCGTAATGATGCCGGTTATTCATGTAGATCGAGAGTCCGGCTTCGCCGCTGCCGGAGATATTTGCCACGGTAAGAGTCAGCCGTGCCGTAAAGTCAAAATGCTCCTGGCGACGGCATAGGAGGGACTTAACGTCGCGGCAGGACAGATCATGCCCGTTTCCGTGCAGGATCAGCCCGTTTTCCGTAAACTCATATAAAGCGTGATCCGGGTTGTAGATCGTGTTCCACGACGGGTGCATGGATCCGGTATCAAAGTTGTCAACCATATTGCTGCCAGGGATATAGCGGTCACTCTCAAAGGGAGTGCAGGGCAGCAGCGAAGTCTCGATCTCGGCGTCGACACGACCGTCGCCGTTCATGCCCATGACAGGCCAGCCCTGTTCCCATGTGACGGGCACAAGCAGGGTCTCGCGCCCCAGGTTGTGCCGGAACGGATAGCCCAGCGGACGGATTCCGAGGCATACCGCCCACCAGTTTCCGTTCTGATCCTCGACCAGATCGGCATGGCCTACTGCCTTGATCAGAAGATCGGTGCTGCGGTTGGTGAGGATCGGATTGAAGGGACACGCTTCATATGGACCGCAGACAGACTGGCTCCTTGCGATCGTGACCATGTGGCAGTATTCGGTGCCGCCCTCCGCGAGCATGAGATAGTACATTCCGTTGATCTTGTAGAGATGCGGACTCTCGGGGTTGTTGCCGCCGGAACCGTTCCATGCATATATCTGTGGGCCGACGTGATCGCAGCGGATCTGTATGCCGTTTTCGCCGGTGGTCTTTGTCAGCGTCAGCTCCGCGATAAAGACTCCTGTGTCCGTACCGCTGTAGTAGACTTTTCCGTCGTCGTCAAAGAACAGGGAGGGATCGATCCCTCCAAAGGGGAGCATGACCGGATCGGACCAGTCACCGTAGGGATCCGTCGTGTAGACAAAGAAATTGCCGCCCGCAGGACCGCCCACGTTTGTGACGATGCAGTAGTAGACACCCTCGTGATAGCGGATCGTCGGGGCATAGATGCCCAGACAGTTTGGAGACTCTTTTGTCAGGGTGAACTGACTGTTCCGGCTGAGGATATGGCCGATCTGCTCCCAGTGAACGAGATCCGTGCTGTGAAACAGCGGGAGTCCCGGAAAATATTCGAAGCTGCTCGTCACCAGATAGAAGTCGCCGCCAACCCGGCAGATACTCGGATCAGGGTGGAAGCCTGAAATTATGGGATTTGTGTATTTCATGAAATGATCACTCCTTTGTGCTTGATAATCGATACATCATCAGTATAGAGTGAAATGTACAAAAAAGATACCCTCATAATTACAAAAAATATGTTAACATTTTAGAGAAAATGTGGTAGACTTTAAGAGTGTACTACTTTAAATAATGAAAGTGAAGGAGAATTATGAATGGCAAACTATTATCAACCAGAAATTGAAACGATGCCGGTGGAGCAGATCCAGGCCCTGCAGAGCAGACGGCTGGCAGAACAGGTACGATTCGTATATGACAATGTAAAATTTTATCATGATAAAATGGACGAGTTGGGCGTGAAACCCGATGATGTGAAGGGAATAGAGGATCTACATAAGCTTCCGTTTATCACGAAGGACGATCTGCGTGACCAGTATCCGTATGGTCTGTTGGGCGTGCCGCTGTCAGACTGCGTGCGGATCCAGTCCACGAGCGGCACGACAGGACGCCGCGTGGTGGCATTCTATACGCAGGAGGATATCGACGTGTGGGAGGAGTGCTGTGCGCGGGCGATCGTCGCGGCAGGCGGCACAAAGGACGACGTGTGCCATGTGTGCTACGGCTACGGACTCTTTACAGGAGGGCCGGGACTGAACGGCGGCTCGCACAAGGTAGGCTGCCTGACGCTGCCGATGTCTTCTGGAAATACAGAGCGCCAGCTCCAATTTATGACGGATCTGGGTTCCACGATCCTCTGCTGTACGCCGTCCTACGCGGCAAACCTCGGGGAGACGATCAATGAGCGGGGACTTAAGGATCAGCTCAGGCTAAAAGCCGGGATCTTTGGAGCGGAGCCATGGACGGAGGAGATGCGCAGAAATATCGAGAAATCACTTGGCATCAAGGCGTATGATATCTACGGGCTTACGGAGATCTCCGGGCCGGGCGTTTCATTTGAGTGCGAGGAGCAGCAGGGCATGCACATCCAGGAAGACCATTTTATCCCGGAGATCATCAATCCGGATACGGGTGAAGTGCTTCCGGAGGGAGAGATTGGAGAACTTGTGTTTACCTGCATCACCAAGAAAGCGTTCCCGCTCCTAAGATACCGCACACGGGATCTGTGCTACCTGACGCGGAAGAAATGCTCCTGCGGGCGCACGCATATCCGCATGCACAAGCCGATGGGAAGAAGCGACGATATGATGGTTGTAAAGGGCGTCAATGTGTGGCCGTCGCAGATCGAGACCGTTCTGCTGAACAAGGGCTACGAGGCGAATTACCAGATCGTGGTTGACCGCATCGGAAACAATGACACGATCGAAGTACAGGTGGAGAAGACGCCGGAGATGGCGGCAGACGCCGGATTCAACACGGCGGAACGCGAGCGGGTGATCGTGGCAGGATTGAAGTCCATGCTCGGCATCAAGGTGGATGTGAAGGTGGTTGAGCCCAAGACGATCACCAGGAGCGAAGGAAAGGCAGTCCGCGTCATCGACAAACGCGATCTTTATAAATAATGCCGCGGGCAGGGGTCATTCCCTGCCCGGTTTCGATATGATAAAATAGGACTGGGTGGAGGTGGCGACCATGGTTCCGTCCGCCTTGTAGACATTTACCTCATAGACTGCGATGGTGGAGCCGTACTTGATCTCCTTTGCCTCCGCGATCAGTTTTTCCGTGTCGCACGCCGGCGCAAGGTAATGGATGTTGCTGTCGACTGTCACGATACTGTCGCCGTGTGTGAGCGCGGCGCTGCCGCCGATCGTATCGGCAAGTGCAAAAGTACATCCGCCGTGCACGGTGCCAAGCGGATTGAGGATCTCAGGCCGCAGGGGCATCTCGCCTTTGCAGTACCCTTCCGAGAGTTCTGTGATCTTCATATTCAGCAGTTGTATAAATCCCAGTGTCCCATAAAAGTGATTTCTGATCTCATCATAGTTTTTCATATTACTGATCCCTCTTTTCCTAAAGTATATTTTAACCCATTTTCGATATTTTTCAACCTTCTTTTGCCTTATCCCTTCTTTAAAGGATCGATAAAAAGGGTAAGCTCTGGGGCGCGGTAAGTAAATGCAATAAAGCATACAACAAGCAGACCAGTTAAAATGCACAGCAGCACCGTATAAGATTTCAGCCTGCGGGACAAAGTGAGTCTGCAGGCAAGCCAAAAGGCAGTGACAATGCTCAGCAGGAATATACCGATATCCAGGACAAAGATATTTTTGCCAATGATACCTGTATAAGCATAGTACAAAAGCGGTATCAGAAGCGCGCCTGACAGGAGCCCGAAACACATTGCGGATAGGATACACGGGTATTGGCGCCGGAACCTGCAGACCGGGATCGGTGTGTAGGCCAGCATTGGAAAAAACAACAGCTTCATATGTTCCCACACAGACTCATTGACTGGTGTAAAAAGACCAACGACAAAATTACAGTCGGACCACTCAAACAAAAAATGGGAGAGCGTTCCGGCAGACAGGACAAAGATGATTCCGATGATCATACAGCGTTTTAAATGTTTCATGAAGATTACCTCATGAATAGTGTGTTCCGTTGGAGGGATAACTATGTGCGCGGTACAAATATTCCGGAGGAAAGATACAAAGAAATGCAAAAAAAATGGAAGCAAAGGGGCTCGAACCCTTGGCCTCCCGCTAGTCAGGCGAGCGCTCATCCCAGCTGAGCTATGCTTCCATAGTTGAAATTCCTGAAAACCCTCTGTTAATAAATCATAAGGGCTCCCATGAATGGAGTAGACGGGAGTCGAACCCGTGTCCAAAAAACCATCCCATGTACTTCTACAGGCTTAGTTGATTGTTTCGAGCGGTGCTCATTTCCCTTCTGTACAGGCGAACCAACGCCCCTATACAGTCAGTAGCTTCATGATACGCCCACATACGCAAAGCTTGATATGTGTCGTTTCCTACATGATCGATGCCTGGCTCCCAATGTGTAGGTGCACTGGGTCAGACAGCAGCCATTAGGCTGCGTATGCTAAATTGTCTTCAGCGTTTAATTTTAATTTTGGATTTGACGCATGCCTGCGACCTGCTTCTCCATCTTCAGATTCCCTGTCGAAACCTTTACTACCCCTTGATCAATCAAGGTTAATTAATCATAACAGAGAATGTAAAAATAGTCAAGTAAAAATTTTGAATTGCTTGAAAATAACGGGCAATCTGATATAATTAAAATCAGGACAGAAATAAGATAGAGAACAGGAAACAGGACATGGAAGGAGGCACAGCCGGGTATGAAGAAAATACATAGGCATTTATGGTACATATTTCTGGTGGCAGTGATCCTGACTGGAGGGATTCTGGTAAATTCCCAGATGACCCTCGCATCGGGTTCGAAAGCGGAAAACACGAAAGCCGGAAATATGGAAGTCCATTTCATCGACGTGGGGCAGGGGGATTCCACCCTGATCCTGTGCGACGGGCATGCCATGCTGATCGATGCGGGGGATTATTCGAAGGGAACGGCGATCCAGAATTATCTGCAGAAGCAGAAAGTGAAAAAGCTTGATTACCTGATCCTGACGCACCCTGATTCGGACCATATCGGCGGTGCGCCAGTCATAATCACAAAGTTTGAGATCGATAAAGTCTTTATGTCCAATTATGAAAAGGATAACAAGACTTATCAGAAGCTGATCCAGGCGCTCGACAATAAGCGGCTGAAATACACGACGCCCAGGGTCGGGGCACAGTACGCCCTGGGAACTGCAAAGATAACCATACTGGCGCCCAACGGTACATATGACAATCCAAATGACGCCTCGATCGCCCTGATGATCCAGAACGGCGAGAACAGGTTCCTTTTTACGGGGGATGCGGGGGAGGAGGCAGAACAGGACATGTTGGCGGCGGATGTGGACCTCTCCGCAGATGTCTACAAAGCGGGACATCATGGAAGCAGGACTTCCACGTCGCAGCAGTTTTTTGAGTCCGTAAATCCTTCCTGCGCGGTGATCAGTTGTGGGGAGGACAATTCCTACGGTCATCCGCATGCCGAGACACTCAACACATTTCGCATGAATGGTGTCAAAGTATACAGGACAGACGAGGACGGAACGATCATAGCCGCGTCAGACGGGAAGAAGATCACATTTAATGTTCCGGCATCGGAGACATGGAAGGCCGGAGAGCCGGATGGAAACAGTTCTGTCTGGACAGCGCCGGTTCAGAAGCAGGAAACGGGGAATGATCCGGACGCGGTCACCTATGTGCTGAACACAAAGACCATGAAATTCCACAAACCATCCTGCAGCGGTCTGCCGACAACAAACCGGAAGGATTCGTCGGATAGCAGGGAAAGTATCATTGCACAGGGGTATGAGCCGTGCAAGCGGTGCAATCCTTAAAATCATTTTATGATCATATATTATATAGAAAGGCGGAAGCGAAATGTTTTCAATCAAAGTGTTAAAGGCGAACGGAGAGACAAAATTTGTCGGGCGGGGCGAGGAGGAAGTATATCTGGTAGCGACGTCCGAGTATGAGGAAGGCGACATGGTGGTGCTCGAGTACTGTGGGGAGCCAAGGTATTTTGTATTTCAGGCGGATGATGCCATGGGGGCGGCGCTGGTCTTTGTGAAGGGGATCGTCGTGGTGAAGGTTCCCTTTGGGGAGGCGAGGCGCGGTTATTCTCCAAAGGCTTTTGCGGGCAGTTGCCATTATATTTATGCGAGATTTGCATCCAGGGAGGAGATCGGCGCGTACCGGAATCAGGCGCTGAACGTATACGACAGTCATGAGAATGTAAATTCTTATCCGCATGCTTCCGCGAATGTGGAGACGAGAAATGAGGCGGTTTTTGCAGCAAGGAATGCGATCGACGGCGTGAAGGCAAACAGCGCGCACGGCGAATGGCCCTACGCTTCATGGGGGATCAACCGGGATCCGGCGGCATGTCTGCGGGTCGATTTCGGACATGCGATCGAGACGGATAAGATCGTCGTGTATCTGCGGGCGGATTTTCCGCATGATAACTGGTGGAAGGAAATGACATTCGCATTTTCTGATGGAAGCACTGTGACGGGAAGAATGGAAAAGCTTGCGACCGGCCAGACGATTTCTTTTGAGAAGCGGACTGTCACATGGGTGGAGGTGAAAGATCTGATCAAGGCGGAGACGGAGTCGCCGTTTCCGGCACTGACACAGATCGAAGTCTATGGAAGCGTGGCAGAGTAGAACTGCGGAAGAATGTGGAAAAGGAGAGGAACATCAGATGAACATTACGATCACAGGAAATCTTGGAAGCGGCAAATCCAGTGTGGCGAAGATATTGAAAGAGCGAGGGTATGAATATTCTTCCACAGGGAACGTGTTCCGGCAGCTTGCCATGGAAAAAGGGCTTTCGGTCGAGGCGTTTAACAGGCAGGTCAATGAGGCGGCAGAACGCGGGGATCATTCCGTGGACAAGATGATCGATGATACGACGGCAAGGATCGGGAGGGAACGGGACAACGTCGTGTTTGACTCGCGCCTTGCATGGCACTTTGCACCCAAGAGCTTCAAGGTATTTATCATCACGGATATTGATGAGGCAAGCCGCCGTGTGTTCAGCGACAGTCTCCGCGCAGACTCAGAGTCCTATGAGTCTCAGGACACCTGCAGAAAGGCGCTGGTCAACAGACAGAAATTAGAGACAGTGCGGTACAAAGAGGTTTACGATATCGATTACTATGATATGTGCAATTACAATCTCGTCATCGAGAGTACGAATGCGTCGCCGGACGACATCGCGCAGGAAATACTGGATAAAATGGCAGATTACCAGAACGGCAGCTTTGAGAAGATGATGGAGCTGAATCCCTCGTCGATCAGGACGGATGATAACGTGGCAGGAAGGGGATCCGGCATGGTGGAGGTTTCTGAAAAAGGCGGCGTCTTCACACTGACGGCAGGAAAAGACGTGCTTGATGAGGCGGTTGCACGGGGGGCTAAATTTGTCGCTGTCAGCGTATCTTCTTCCGAAGCAGGAGGAGAGGACAGCTTTATGAACTTTGCCAATATGGTCAGGTAACAGATGATACAGAAACAAAAAAACAGCTCAGTTCGAGCTGTTTTTTGATTTGGAAGTTATTTCGTGATCTCCATAAAAGCGTAGTCTTTCAGGACACTGTTCCAGATCTTGTACGCGCGGCTGTTCTCGTGGACGTACTGATCGGCACTGTATTCCGGTCGGATCGCGTTGTCCGCACCCATCAGATGCTCTGTGATATTGATAAAGCCCCAGCCGTTCTGTGCGCAGGCATCCTGCAGGAGAATGTTTGCGGACTGGATGTTTGCGTTGTTCAATCTGCCGTTGTTGACGTCAGCCATGACGCATGGGATAGAGATCACATAGACCTGCAGACCGGGTGTCTTGGCAGTGATCCTTGCGATGAGCGTCTGGAGATCAGCCACAAACTGTTCCGGCGTGCTGTTGGTCAGATCGTTTATACCATAACATATGAACATCTTTGATACATTGGGAAGCTGTGCCACAGAGTCCTCGATGTACTGAACCTGACCGTTATAGATCGGCATGATGTTGGCGTGGGCAGTGAGGGCATTCCCTGAAATGGCAGCCCTGGCAGAGCAGCTCACCCTCGCGAGGAAGTAAGTGGAATCAGAGACGATGGAATCGCTGTGGGTACGGCAGTAATCCCGAAAACCGACCGTGATCGAATCCCCTACAAAGACAGAATCGGCAAAGAACGCATTTTCGGAGATCATACCGCTGGAGACGATCTCGTTGAACTCCTGTTCATCGATGCTGCCGTTCGTGAAGCTGTCCACAAGATAGAGATTTAACCGCGTCGTGAGGCTTTCCGAGAGATCTTCGTTCGGAAGCGCCGCGCCCGTGATCGGCTGTATGACGGAGAAAGAAGGCATATATGCCATCTCCTCAGCATATACTGTTGATGGGGTCAGAATCAGCATACAGATAAAAAGTGCGATCACTGAGTTGGTGTATTTTTTCATAGCTTGAAAGCTCCTTTCATATACTCCTTTTCATCAGTAAATAATTCTTCCATTATTATAAATGCAGATGGCAATTTATTCAATACTAATTTTAAAAAAATATTTCAGAATGTAATAAAAAAGTGTCGAAAAATTTCGAAAATATTACAAAAAAGTTACAACAATACCAAAATAACATTATACAATATATGTAAGGAGACGAAAATAAGAACGTATGGATCGACAGAAAATATTTTTTTGCAGAAAATGCGGTTTGCTCGACTACGCGCAGGGAAGGTGCCCGAAGTGCGGAAGTGCCGAGATCGACGGGGCGGATATAGAATTTCTGATGTTTGGCAGAAGCAGGATCCAGAGTCCGGCAATGTCGGTTTTATTGAACAAAAGCGGCCTGTTAGAAAAAAATGGATAGAACTAATGGAATAAAATTATCAGAAAACATTGACTATTGTACAAAATGGATATAAAATTGTAAATAGCTGTATTGTGTCAACGGGAAACACAATGCAAAAACGTAAGATTAATGTTTGAAATGGAAGGGGTGCCCTGCATGGCTGAGGAATTCAATTTAGACGGAATGGTGGACATATATATTTATGAGAATGGCCAGCTTTTGGAAAATCTTGAGGAGATCGTACTGGAAACGAAGGACGATGATGCGTTTGATGAGAACAGCATCAATGAGATCTTTCGGATCATGCACACGATCAAGGGTTCATCAGGTGTCATGATGTATGACAATATTATGAAAGTGTCCCACAAATTGGAGGACATATTCTACTACCTGCGCGAGAACATCGGTATCGAGGAGCCGCACATGGAGCTTACGGATATCGTGTTCCAGGTGTTGGATTTCATCAATGGGGAGATGGAGAAGATCAAGGACGGCAATGATCCGGATGGCGATAATACCCAACTGATCGACCTGATGGAGAAATTCCTTGTGAAATTAAAAGGTGTGATCGACTCTTCCGGTGAGAGTACAGGGGCGGCGGAGACAAAGGCGGACGCGGCGCCCGCGACTGCTGCGTCAAGTATGGATCTGGGTCCGAACCAGTTCTACATTGCGCCGCAGGCATCGGGTGATGCGAAGTGTTTCCGCATCAAGATTACATATCATGAAGATACGCAGATGAGCAATCTGCGCGCATATTCTGCCACGTATGCCCTGAAAGAATTTACGGAGGACGTGCACTATTCGCCGGAGGATATCCTGACGGATGAGAGTTCGTCGGACACGATACTGGCGGACGGTTTCAAGATGCTTGTCAGGGGAGATTTCACGGAGGATAAGCTCCATGAGCTGCTTGACACGACGTCGGAGATCAGCAGTATCGATATCATGGAATGCTCCAACGCGGAGTTTGAGCGGGGATTTTCGAACGAGCCTATTCAGGAGGAGGTCAGCGCAGCTCCGGCGGCGGCTCCGCAGGAACAGAAGAAGGAGCCGGAGGCAGAACCGCAGCCAGGCGACTATGTCATTCAGAAGGAAGCCGGCAAGGCAAAGCAGATCACCAAGAAGAAGAAAAAAGAAGTAAAGCAGGCGTTCATGAGCGTCAATATCGATAAGATGAACATGCTGATGGATCTGATGGGAGAGATGGTCATTGCGGAGTCCGTTGTACTGCAGAATCCGGACCTGCAGGTGCCAAACCTCGATCTGACCAACTTCCAGAAAGCGGCATCGCAACTGTCAAAGATCACGACAGAGATGCAGGAGCTCATCATGTCGATGCGTATGATGCCGCTGACAAACACATTCCAGAAGATGAACAGGACTGTGTTTGACATGTCAAGAAAGCTTGGCAAGAATATTGAGTTCGAGATGATAGGCGACACGACGGAAGTGGATAAGAATATCATCGAAAATATATCGGATCCTCTGATGCACCTTGTCAGAAATTCGGTCGATCACGGTGTTGAGACGCCGGAGGAGAGAGCCGCAGCCGGGAAGAAGGAGCCTGCAAAGGTCACACTCGAGGCGAAGAACGAGGGCGGCAAGGTATGGATCTCCGTGAGGGACAACGGAAAGGGACTCAGCAGGAATAAACTCTACAAGAAAGCATGGGAGAACGGGATCCTCCCGGATAACCGTGTGGAGAGCGATTATTCAGACAAAGAAATATTCCAGTTCATCACATTTCCCGGATTTTCGACAAAGGAAAAAGTCACTGAATTTTCTGGGCGCGGTGTCGGTATGGACGTCGTGGTGAAAAATATCCAGAAGATCGGCGGTGTGCTCGATATCGATTCGGTCGAGGGCGAAGGCACCACGATGACGATGAAGATACCGCTGACGATGGCGATCATAGACGGTATCGTCATGAGAAACGGCAACATGAAGTTTGTGATGGAGACAGGTGCGATCAAGCAGTTCATCCGCGTGACGGACGACCAGTTGATCCATGAGCCTAACGGTGAAGAGTATGTCATGATCCGGGGCGAATGCTATCCGATCCTCAGGCTGAGCCAGAAGTATGACCTGGAAGATGCGGTGACGGATGTCGAGGACGGTGTAATGCTCCTTCTCGAATACGAGGGAAACACGCTGTGCGTGTTGATCGATGAGCTGATCGGAACGCAGGAGATCGTTGTAAAGCCGATACCGCCATACGTGAAGAAAGTGCACGGGATATCAGGCTGTACGCAGCTTGGCGACGGCAGTATCGCACTGATACTGGATGTGAGCGGACTGATGCAGGATTAAGATGAATGGAGGAGACTACATGGATGCAGACCGGAAGAAATTTTTAGAGGAAAAGGGATTTGACGTAGATGGCACGATGAAGCGCTTTTTGAATAATGAGAATCTATATCTGAAATGTCTCAGAAAATTTCTGGATGACGCAAGCTATGACAAGCTGAAGGAGGCGTACGAGAAAGGGAACTGCAAGGAGGCGTTTGAGGGAGCGCATACGATGAAAGGCTTCGTGTCGAATCTGGGCATCAACAAGATGTACCACCTGCTGATACCGATGGTGGAAAAGCTCAGGGTCCAGGATATGAACCTTGACAGCGAGATGAAGGAGCTAGCGGTGCTGTACGAGGAAACCTACAAGATCATAGAGGAACTTTGATGACTGACAATGCCGGGAAAGGCAGGGAATACCAGATGGCAGATAAGGCAGATTGGGTTGTGGACGGCTTCCAGTTTGGAACGCAGCAGGATGCGGAACTTGCCCGGAACGAGCAGTTCCGCATAGAGCGGCTCGAAGAAAAACTGGATTATCAGAATTATGAGATGGTCAGTGCGGTATATAAAAAGGCACTGGGCAACCGGGTGTTCAAGACGCCGGTAGGTTATGATTTTCTCAAAAGGCTCCAGCGGATATTGCAGGACAACCCTCTGCCGGAGGAGGAAATCGACAATATACCGGTGTATGGCGTGTACAGTATGAGGGAAAGCGCCAATCAGACGGTGGAGCGGATACAGGCAAGCCGCAAGCCTGCCAAAAAAGAAAAGCCCAAACAGGAATTTTTCAGCAGAAAAACTTCAATACTATTCAATATCGGACTGCTGGTGCTGGTTGTCGTCATGTTTGTGATATCAACGACAAGCTCGAATCCGACGGTACTAAATTATGAGAAAGTGATTCAGAACCGGTACGCGGAGTGGGAGCAGCAATTGTCTGAGCGGGAGCAGGTGATCAGGGAGAAGGAGAGAGAACTCCTGATCGCGGAGTAAGAAGAGGATATGGTTTTGCTATGAATAAGCTGAAGATACTTGTAGTGGATGATGAGAGCAGGATGCGTAAGCTTGTGAAGGATTTCCTGGTGAAACAGAATTATGAAGTGCTGGAAGCTGGCGACGGAAGCGAGGCACTTGATATTTTTTTTGGCGATCAGGATATCGCGCTGATCATATTGGACGTGATGATGCCTAAGATGGACGGGTGGCAGGTCTGCAGGGAAGTGAGGAATTACTCGAAAGTGCCGATCATCATGCTGACAGCCCGCACGGACGAGCGCGACGAACTCCAGGGCTTCCAACTGGGGGTGGATGAGTATATCGCCAAACCGTTCAGCCCCAAGATCCTGGTTGCGCGGGTGGAGGCGATCCTGCGCAGGACGAACCAGATGGCAGAGGATGAAGTGCTCTCTTACGGCGGGATATCGATCGACCAGGCGGCCCATGTCGTGATGATCGACGGACAGACGATCGATCTGAGCTTTAAGGAATTTGAACTGCTGACGTATTTTATGGAGAACAGGGGGATCGCGCTGTCGAGGGAGAAGATCCTCAACAGTGTCTGGAATTATGATTATTTTGGCGATGCCAGAACGATCGACACCCACGTAAAGAAACTGCGGAGCAAGCTGGGTGAGAAGGGAAAACTGATCAAAACAGTCTGGGGGATGGGCTACAAACTGGAGATATGAGGCTATTAAAGAACAAATATTCCATCAAACAGGAGATCGCCCTTGTATTTATCGCTGTGATGGCTGGGACGATCGTTCTTTGCTGGATCATCAACAATATTTTTCTGGAAAATTTTTATATACAGAATAAGAAAAGCGCCATCATAGATGCGTATTACAGGATCAATGAAGTGATGACGTACGGTGACATATCGTCGGACGCATTTCGTCTCGAGCTGCGAAAGACTTGTGATATGTACAATATCGGACTGCTTGTCATCGATGCCGCATCCAATACCAAGATTTCCAGCACGAGGGATGTGGATAAGCTGCTGAGCAGGCTCTATGACAATTTTTTCAGTCCGGGCAATGATATTGATTATCTCGACGAGGGCAGCAGCAGCTACTCCATCGCAAAGGCGATGGACCAGTCCACCAATACGGAGTACCTGGAGATGTGGGGGCTGCTCAACAATGGGAATCTGTTTCTGATACGGTCTCCGATCGAGAGCATACGTGACAGTGTGAATCTGTCCAACCGTTTTCTGGCGTATGTCGGGATCATCGCGACGCTGATCAGCGCAGTGCTGATCTGGTTTGTGACGACAAGGATCACGAGGCCGATCATGGAACTAAAGACCATTTCCGAGGAGATGACAAAACTCAGATTTGAGACAAAATACGAGAGCCGCGGGCAGAATGAGATCGACCAGCTCGGTGAACACATGAATGAGCTGTCGAGCACGCTGGAGAGGACGATCTCGGAGTTAAAGACCGCAAACAACGAACTGATGCGGGATATCGAGAAAAAAGAACAGATCGATGAGATGCGCAAGGAGTTTTTGTCCAATGTGTCCCATGAGCTGAAGACGCCGATCGCGCTGATACAGGGATATGCGGAAGGACTCAAGGAGGGCATCAATGACGATGATGCCGAGAACAGAGATTTTTACTGTGATGTGATCATGGATGAAGCTTTGAAGATGAACACCATGGTCAGAAAGCTGCTGGATCTGAACCAGTTGGAATTTGGCAACGATATTGTGACCATGGAGCGGTTTGATATTACAGCGCTTGTCAGAAATTTTATCGCTTCGGCGGAGATCCTGATCAGCCAGAATGATGTGAATGTGCGAATAGATGAGTCGGCACCGATTTATGTGTGGGCGGATGAGTTCAAGACGGAGGAGATCGTGCGGAATTTTTTCAGCAATGCGATGAACCATGTAAACGGTGACAGGATCATTGAAGTGAAATATAGATTGATCGAAGAAGAACATGCCAACAGAGTGCGGATTAGTGTATTTAATACAGGCGAGCCGATACCGGAGGATTCCCTTCCTCATATATGGGAGAAATTTTACAAGGTAGATAAGGCGAGAACGCGTGAATATGGGGGCAGCGGAGTTGGATTATCTATCGTAAAGGCAATCATGGAATCCATGAATCAGCGTTACGGTGTTATCAATTATACCAATGGTGTCGAGTTCTGGTTTGAACTTGAAACCAAATAAACGGAGGTGTCGGTTTGAAAAAGGGGAAAGTATTAGGGCTTCTGGCGATGTCGGCAATGCTGATGACCGGCTGCGTGGATCACATGCCGGAGCTCACGGCGGAGCAGTCGGAGATCATCTCGGAATATGCGGCCGGGCTGCTGCTGAAATATTCTTCCAACTATAATTATAAGATTGCGAGCGAGGAGGAAGTGGCAGCGGCCATGGCGGCTGGGCAGGAAGCATCAGAACCGGAGACGGAGCAGGCGGCAGAGACAGACAGCGGGCAGGCGGATGACGGGACAGGTCAGGAAACGGTTTCGCCGGAGACAGAGCCGGGATCAGAGACGGAGCAGAATCCGGTGCAGCTTGTGGCAGATCTTGATTTTGCGGCAGAACTGGGCATCGACGATCTGATCATCAGGTATCAGTCGTTTGAGATATGCAGTTCGTTCCCGAAGGACAATTCGGGCTTTAGCGTGGATGCAGCCCAGGGTAAGAAGCTTCTGGTGATTCATTTTGATATGGAAGGGCTGCCCGAGGAGGATGTAGACTGCAACCTGTTTGACCACGACATTAAGATGCGGGTGAACATCAACGGCACGGCGTCCGCGGCGGTGCTGAGCACGATGCTTCCCAATGACCTTGCCTCCTATATGGATGTGGTACACGCTGGCGACATTGTTGACGTGGTGGCTGTCGCACAGATCGACGACATGACAGAGGAGGAGATCCAGACACTGGACTTGTGGGCATCTTCCGATAGTCAGTCCTGTACAGTGCGGCTGAAATAGTGGATGTGAATAAAAAAATGAAAAAATTCCTGAAAATATTTGTAATTATTCATATACATATGTTATAATTAGTTAAAGATAAACGCTCTGCGCAGCAGTGGAGATAAAGAGATCGATTATACAAAAGTATATTTTGGTCGTCTGGTAGAATGGAGGTTTAATATGGAGACTAAGATTCTCTTGGAGAACGGAACTAATGAGTTGGAAGTATTGGAATTTGTGGTGGATGGAAATTCTTACGGCATTAATGTGGCAAAGATCAGGGAGATCATCACCTATTCCCCGGTAACGCCCGTGCCCAATGCACATCCCAGCGTGGAGGGCATCTTCATGCCGCGCGATGCCATGATCACGGCGATCGACCTGCGCAACTGCCTGCAGCGCGGACAGTCCCAGCCGGGCGGTCTGTTTATCATCACAAGTTTTAATAAACTCGACATTGCTTTTCATGTTGACGCAGTAATCGGTATCCACAGAGTTTCGTGGGTTGATATCATTAAACCGGGTGCAACCGTGACGTCAGCGGAAGACGGTATCTCTACAGGTATCATCAAGATCGATGGAAAGATCATCATCATTCTGGATTTTGAGAAGATCATTACAGATATCAATCCGGAGACAGGACTGAAAGTGACAGAGATCGATGCGCTGGGCGCGCGGGAAAATACAGAGGTTCCGATCCTGATCGCGGAGGATTCATCCCTTCTGAGGAAGCTTATCATCGATTCCCTCAAGAAAGCGGGATATGAGAATATCATCAAGGCAGAAAACGGAGAGGAAGCCTGGGAGTACATAGTGAAGTGCAGGGATGCGGGAACGCTGGATAAAGAGGTGCATCTGCTGATCACGGATATCGAGATGCCGCTCATGGATGGACATCGTCTTACAAAGCTTGTGAAATCAGATGATGCGACAAAGCACATACCAGTGATCATCTTCTCCTCACTCGTCAATGAGGAAATGAGGAGGAAGGGTGAAGATCTGGGTGCGGACGCACAGTTATCCAAACCTGAAATCGGAAATCTTGTCAAGGTTATTGATGAGCTGCTCGCAAGATAATGTTTTCTTATTAAGATTTTGCTTATAGAGCCGGGATGGGATGCCCGGCTCTCGTAAGTTAGGAGATAGCATGGACAAGATGGAGATCGTTGAGAAACATAGATTACTGTTACAAAAGATCGCCGATGCAGACCGGGTGCTTGTGGGCATCGGTGAGGAGTTCAACGAAGATTTTAGTGATATCGGCAGGTTTCCGCATCTCATGTCCGCACTCGAAGAGGTGGACATCGACCAGACGCTTGAGTGGACAGTGCCGTTTCTGGAGCATCGTTTCCTGATCGAGCACGAGGATGGCAGACTTGTGGAAGCGTACCGGAATCTTTATGAGATGATCAGGGACAAAGATTATTTTGTGATCACAACCTGCATTGATGAGAATATCAGGAAAGCTGCATTTGACACAGAGCGAGTGGTGGAACCGTGCGGAAATCATGAGATGCTTCAGTGCAGCGGCAAGTGCAGCAATGCGCTGTATCCTTCTATGGAGTTTTCGGATCTGGTAAAGCAGGCGATCCTCGACGGCGTGGGACTGGATTCTCTTGAGATCCCCCGGTGCCCTGCCTGCGGGAAGCCGCTGGCTTACAACAATATCCTGTGTGAGCAGAATTATGTAGAGGAAGGTTATCAGGCGCAGTGGGAGCGGTACACGAAGTGGCTGCAGCTAACGTTGAACAGGAAGCTCTGTATCCTTGAACTGGGAGTGGAACTGAATCTGCCCAATATTATCAGGTGGCCGTTTGAAAAGGTTGCGTTTTATAATCAGAAAGCAAGTTTTTTCAGGGTGAATGCCTCCCTGTTCCAGATGACCGAGGAGTTGAGCGATAAGGGGATCAGTATAGGTATGAACGCAGTTGATTATCTGCGGGAGTATGGGCATGACTAAAGCTTGGAGGAGGGACCGATCATGGAAGAACCAGTGATAACAGGAGATACGACAGGGACAGCGGCGCCAATATCTGTAGATGAGCCGGCTTTGATGGAAGAACTGAATATTGACTCACTTGAGATACCGGAGGCGCCCGACCTGGAGATACCTGATCTGGAGATACCCGATCTGGATCTCTCTGATCTGGAGCTGTCCGATATCGTGATGCCAGGGGAGGGATCTGGTGCGACAGAGGCAGAGGAAGAAATAGATTTGGAGGATATAGAGATGCCGGAGTCAGATAGCGAACTTAAATTAGAAGATATTGATGAATCCTTTTTGGGGAATGACCTGAGCATTGACGGGCTTGATCAGGCGATCCAGTCGGAGACAGAGTGTCAGATGGCTGGCGAATTGAATATTGACGAGTTGGAGTTTGACAATATCAGTGCCGGAACCGGAGATCTGGCTATGCTGGATGACAATGAGGATATGAACGACGCATCGATCAGTCTGGATGACAATCTCGAGGATGTGCTGAATATGCTTGATGATGACGCGGAGCTTGCAGAGATCAATGACATGCTCAAAAAATCGGACAACAATGAGCCGATCCAGGATGATATGATGGATCTGCTGCATCAGATGGCGGACGACGAGGCAGCATCCGTGAACGCGGGAAAGCACATGGATGACGACGATGACGGAGTGCCGCTTCCGGACCTGTCCCGTCTTAAGTCCGAGCCGGAGGAAAGCGAGCCGAAGAAAAAGGATAAAAAGGCAGGGAAAAAGAAGAAAAAGGGCGATAAGGAAGATGCGGAGTCCGATACGGAGAAGCCAAAGCAGCCCGGTAAACTGGGAAAGTTTTTCAATCTGCTGACAGAGGAGATCGTGCCGGAACCGACGGAGGAGGAGCTTGCCGCCGAGAAGGAAGCAAAAGCGGCAAAGAAACAGGAGAATCTGACCAAGAAGGAAGAGGAAAAACTCGCCAGGGAAGAGGAAAAAAAGGCAAAGGCGGAGGAGAAAGCGGCAGCCAATCGCGCAAAGCAGGAGGCGGCAGCGCAGAAGAAAAAGGAGAAGCTCGCAAAGAAAGCGGCACAGAAGGCAAAACTTGCAGCGGAGGGTCCCAAGAAACGGATACCGCCCAAAAAGATTGCGGTTGCCGTTGCTTTTGGCGCTTCGGTGGGCGGTGCGATCGTTCTGGCGTCAAACGTGCTCTCGACACAGGGATTTCTGCAGACGGCGCGAAATGCGTACTACGACGGAGATTACAAGACGGTATATGCGGCGACCTACGGCATGGAGCTTGATGACAGCAAGAATGACGGTCTGATCCAGGCGAGAAGCAAAGTGATCTTTACAGTCCAGCGCAGGTACGATTCTTATCAGACATACATAAAGACAGGAAGGGAAGTGGAAGCGCTTGACGCGCTGTTGCGGGGGATCACGGCGTATGACAGCGTCAATGCGGATGCGGAGCGGTATGAAGTGATGGCGGAGGTCGATGCAGTCAAGGCGGACATCCTGGAGATCCTGTCCCAGAAGTATGGGCTTGACGAGGCGGATGCCAGAGCCATTATAGCCAATCAGGATGCCGTGTCCTACACGATCGCGTTAAAGAAGGTCATAGCAGGAGCGTGAGACGGTATGCGCAGAAAGGCAGGGACAGATGATAGCGATAATCGATTATGATGCCGGAAATATTAAGAGCGTGGAAAAAGCGCTGATGGCACTGGGTGAAACGGCAGTAGTCACAAGGGACAAGGAGACGATACTGGGGGCGGAGAAAGTGATCCTGCCGGGGGTCGGCGCCTTTGGAGATGCCATGGAAAAGATCAGGGGGTATGGCCTGGAGGAGATCATTCAGGAAGTGGTCGCAAGAAAGACGCCTTTTCTTGGGATCTGTCTGGGCTTGCAACTGCTGTTTGAGTCCAGCGAGGAGACGCCGGGCGTACAGGGGCTTGGGATCTTACGGGGAAGGATCATAAAGATACCGGACGACGGGGGACTGAAAGTGCCGCAGATCGGGTGGAATTCCTTGAGATTTCCAAACAGCGGCAGGCTTTTTCGCGGGATCGGGGAGGAATCCTATGTGTATTTCGTACATTCCTATTATCTGCAGGCGGAAGAACCAGAGATCGTGACAGCGACGACTGTGTACGGGGTACAGATCCACGCTTCTGTCGAGAAGGGAAATGTGTTTGCCTGCCAGTTCCATCCGGAGAAGAGTTCTGATGTGGGACTGCGGATCCTGCAGAATTTTGTGGCGATATAGATTCGGTGCCCGGATGGAGCGCGTATGGAGGAAATAAATGATAACAAAGAGGATTATTCCATGTTTGGATGTCAATAACGGCAGAGTGGTCAAGGGTGTCAATTTCGTCAATCTGATCGATGCAGGCGATCCGGTCGAGATCGCGGCGGCGTATGACAAGGCGGGCGCGGACGAGGTAGTCTTTCTGGATATCACAGCTTCGTCAGACGATCGCGCCACAACGGTGGATATGGTGCGCAGAGTGGCAGAGAAGGTATTTATCCCATTTACGGTCGGGGGCGGTATACGGACTGTGGAGGATTTCAGGGCGATCCTTCGCGAAGGGGCGGATAAGGTGGCAGTGAACAGCGCGGCGATCATGAATCCGTCACTGATCAGCGACGCAGCCGACAAGTTTGGGAGCCAGTGTGTCGTTGTCGCGATCGACGCGAAGCGCAGGCCGGACGGAAGCGGCTGGAATATTTATAAGAATGGCGGACGCATCGATATGGGCATCGATGCGGTAGCGTGGGCAGTCCGGGCAAACGAGCTTGGTGCCGGGGAGATCCTGCTCACGAGCATGGATCGTGACGGGACGAAAAACGGTTATGATATCGAGCTTACCAGAACGATATCCGAAAGGGTGTCCATACCGGTCATTGCATCGGGCGGCGCTGGACGGCCAGAGCATTTCTATGATTCGCTCGTGGAGGGAAAAGCGGACGCGGCGCTTGCGGCATCGCTGTTCCACTTCAAGGAGCTGGAGATCAGGGAAGTCAAAAAGTATCTGAGGGATCGGGGCGTCCCGGTGCGGTTATAGGTGTGGTTATATATAGTGCAAAGGAGAAATGATTATGGCAATGTTGACAGGAGAATGGTTAGAGGCGATGCAGGGGGAGTTTCATCAGCCTTATTACAGGGAGCTGTATCAGTTCGTGAAGGAAGAGTACAGTACCGTACAGGTTTTTCCGCCTGCGGATGACATATTCAATGCGATGCACTTCACACCGCTTGACAAGGTGAAGGTGCTGCTGCTGGGGCAGGATCCATATCACAATGTGGATCAGGCGCACGGGCTGAGCTTCTCGGTGCTTCCTAGCCAGACGAAGCTGCCGCCATCGCTGCAGAATATCTACAAGGAACTGAACGCGGACCTTGGATGCTATATTCCCAATAACGGTTATCTGAAGAAATGGGCGGATCAGGGCGTGTTGCTGCTCAACACAGTTCTGACCGTGCGCGCGCATCAGGCAAATTCCCATCAGGGAAAAGGGTGGGAGAAATTTACGGATGCCATCATTCAGGCAGTCAATGCGCAGGACAGGCCGATCGTGTATATGCTGTGGGGGAGGCCGGCACAGCGAAAGATCCCGATGCTCACCAATCCGAAGCATCTGATCCTGAAAGCGGCGCATCCCAGTCCACTGTCTGCCAATAACGGCTTTTTCGGGTGCAGGCATTTCAGTCAGGCAAATGCGTTTCTGACGGCAAACGGGGTGGAACCGGTTGACTGGCAGATCGAGAACATTAGCAAACCTTGAAAAATTGGTTAAAATGTACAAAAATGCAGTAAAAGAATGAATGCAGCAGACTTTTATTGCATTTTTGTAGGTGATATTGCATAAAAAATAGCAGAACTGGAAGATAGTGTGGCAATGCAGGCTATTGACAAAATTTTTCATTGTAAGTATAATTAAATAGTCGTTTGACATAAACTTACTTTAGCGTACTAAAGCGAAAGCTTATGTCGGGAATAGGAAGTAAGTGCTCTGGACAATGGCGTTCACAGGCACTTTTTTGCTTTTTCTTTTTAAAAATGGCAAAATTAGGCAGGTTTTTACCTTAAATACAGGTTAAAACATAAATTTTGTAAGGAGGTTTACGTATTATGAAAAACAGAAAACAAGTTCTTGCCGTATTGCTGGCAGGAACGATGGTCGCTGGTTCTCTGGCGGGCTGCGGCGGCGGAAATGCGCCGGCGACAGATACGCCTGCAGTGGAGAACAATAACCAGACGGAGACGACGGCTGGGACAGAGGCGGCAGGAACAGATGAGACTGTGGCAGAGGGTGAAGAGCCGGCGGCGTCATCGGCAAAGACGATGGAGGAGCTGGCTGCCATGGAGTATGACGAGCGCTCTACATACCTGTATGAGCAGAATCTCGGCGAGTTCTATGAGCTTTATATGGAAGCGAAGGCTGAGGTCAGCGATCTCTCGAAGCGTCACGCCATGATGGCGGTAGCGGAGGCAAAGCTTCTGGAGTCTGGTGTGCTGAATCCGCAGACGGCGCAGGGCGGATCCTATGCGATGTCAAGAGTGGTGCCCGGCACAGTGACATCCGTGCTTTGGGGCAATGACGAGTACAGATTCCACAACGCGCTCGTGACGACAGAGCTGATCAAGACCGCGGACAGGACGGAGATGAAGCAGAAGTGGGCGGAGCTTCAGGGTACAGGGACTTACCTTGACTGGGTGAAGACATACCTTGAGGAGAAGGGCTACGAGCTTATGGATTCCTATGCGTTCAATGCCTTTAACTCTGATCCGACAACGTGGGATATCCTTTCTACCAGCCAGACTGTTGACAGTTATGCGCCGGTGAACACATACGATGGTCTGCTCGAGTATGATAATGAAAACATACAGCAGCCTGCACTGGCGACGAGCTACGATGTTTCTGACGACGGAAAGACATACACATTCCATATCCGCGAGGGCGTTGACTGGGTGGACTCCCAGGGACGAAAAGTGGCGGATGTCAAGGCGGATGACTGGGTTGCAGGTTTCCAGCACATGATCGACACGAATGGCGGTCTGGGCGATCTGGTCGACGGAGTTGTCCTCAACGCTTCCGGCTATATCTCAGGCGAGATCACAGACTTTTCACAGGTGGGTGTGAAGGCGGTTGACGACTATACACTGGAGTACACGCTGGAGGAGGCGATCCCGTACTTCCCGTCCATGCTCGGATACAATGTGTTCGCTCCGCTCAGCAGGGATTATTATACTTCACAGGGCGGTAAGTTCGGCGAGGAGTTTGACGCTTCCGCAGCAGACTATTCTTATGGAAAGTCGCCTGACAATATCGCGTACTGCGGACCGTTCCTGATCACAAACTTTACATCAAAGAATGTGATCGCATTTAAGCAGAATGAATCATATTGGAATAAGGACAACGTGACCATCAAGTCCATGACATGGCCGTATGAGGATCAGTCCGATGCCACAAAGATGTACAATGATGTCAAGAGCGGCGTGCTGACCGGATCTGGCCTGAGTACTTCTGAGGTTGAGACTGCGAAGGCGGACGGACTGTTTGACGAGTATGTATATGTAAGCTCTACAAACGGTTCTACCTTCCCGATCTACTACAATCTTTATCGTACAGCATATGCAAACAGCAATGATGAGACAAAGGTTGTATCTGTCCTCACAGACGAGGAGAAGGATCTGGCGAATGCTGCGCTTGGAAATGCCAGTTTCCGTCTTGCAGTTTCGTTTGCGACAGATAAGGCTGCAAGACAGGCACAGCGCGTGGGCGAGGATCTCAAGCTGGGAAGACTTAGAAACGCTTACCTGCCCGGCAACTTTGTGACATTGGAGAGCGAGACGACGATCGATATCAATGGTACAGCGACAACATTCCCGGCAGGAACAAACTACGGCGAGATCGTGCAGGCACAGCTTGACGCGGACGGATATCCGATCAAGGCGTTTGACAAGAATGCGGATGATGGTGTCGGAAGCAGTGACGGCTATGATGGATGGTACAATCCGGAAAATGCAGCGGCTTATCTGGATAAGGCGATCGAGGAGCTTGCGGCACAGGGTGTTGTGATCGACGCGGAGCATCCGGTTCGTCTGGAGCTTCCGTACACATCAAGCATCGAGTGGGTCACCAATCAGGCAAACGCTGTGAAGCAGTCGATCGAGGGTGCCCTTGGCGATAAGGTTGAGATCGTCCTTGCAGATTGCGCGGACAACAATGAGTGGCATTATACAGGATATTTTACAGATTACGGATATGAAGCGAACTACAATATCACGGATATATCCGGCTGGGGTCCTGACTACGGCGATCCGGCAACATATCTTGACACATTCTTACCTGATTATTCAGGCTATGTAACAAAGAGTCTTGGTATTTTCTAATCATGTGATACAATGTTATCCGGGGAGCGGCCTGCGCCGTTTCCCGGATAAGATAAAAAATAAATAAAGTGAAAAGAGGTTCACACAGCAGGAATGGGAGATTTCTATGGCTAAGTATTTATTGAAACGTTTATTGTATGGACTGTTATCGGTGGTTGCAGTCGTTATACTGATCATGATCATGATCTATTCCCTGCTGGATCGCAATCTGATCTTTGCATCAGATCCGACGTACACGAAGCAGCAGAACAACCAGAAAGCGACTTACAAGTATCAGAAATGGGAAGATTACGGCTATCTGGACTATGTGACATACTCCGATTATCTGAGTGCCCTTACAGCGAGCGGGGAGATCGACGAGGAGACCAGATCCGCGGCCGTTGGGTTTGGCAGGACTCCGGACAAAGATTCGGAGCTTGTAAAAGAATATGTAGATAAGTTTACGAATTATTACAGATCACAGGGTTATACAGTGGAGCGCCTGGATGCCGTTCTGATGGGCAAGAAGAAGATTGCCAGCGGCGGGCAGCAACAGTTGTATGCCTACAAGAATATTCCGCTGTTCCACCGCGTGTGGGATTATTTTACGGGAATAATAGAGATTGATAATATTAATAAGATTGAAAATGATGTGGGAGATCGCGGTATTTCCTTTACTTTATATGACCCTGTCTACGGCGGGGAGAAATTTTCACCGGCAATCATCGGAAACGGGACGAGACACAAGTATCTGTTCTATTGTGATTCCACATTTCCGTTTATCCACCAGAATATGCTGACGATCCGGCTGGGAACCTCCTATTCTGTCAACACGGGGGTTGATGTGTTCACGACCATGACAAAGACGCAGGGTTCTTACATTGCGTCGACAGTCACCTATCCGACAGGACTGGTGGAGGAGAGTGCGGACGATCTGCACTCGGCAACGTATCTGGCGGATTCCATGCACTCGAGTCTCGTGTATGAGACGCGCTACGTCGATGACTATACCGTGGTGGACACGGTGAAGGGCGGGTTCTCCAAGATGGGCTACTCTTTCCTGATCGGTATCATTGCCACCGTCCTGGCATATCTGCTCGGGGTGCCCCTCGGGATTGCCATGGCGCGCAGAAAGGATAAACTGATCGATAAGATCGGTACGCTGTATATTGTGTTTATCATTGCAGTACCTTCGCTGGCGTATATCTTCCTGTTCAAAGCGATGGGAAGCAAGCTGGGATTCCCGACAACCTTTGATATGGATACGACCAACAGACTGGTGTATGTGCTGCCGATCATCTCGCTTGCGCTGCCGCAGGTTGCCAACCTGATGAAGTGGCTGCGCCGCTATATGATCGACCAGATGAACTCGGACTATGTGAAGTTTGCCAGGGCAGGCGGCCTTTCCGAGAATGAGATTTTTACAAAGCATATTTTAAAGAATGCGGCGATCCCGATCATCCACGGTATTCCGGGAAGTGTGCTGGGATGTCTGACGGGTGCGATCATCACGGAGCGCGTGTATGTGGTGCCTGGTGCCGGTAACCTGCTGACTGAGGCGATCAATAAGTACGATAACGGCGTTATTGTCGGCGTTTCCTTATTCTATGCGGTGCTCAGCGTCGTGGCGATTATATTGGGTGATGTGCTGATGTCCATGGTCGACCCTCGGATCTCCTTCTCAAGTAAGGCGAGATAGGTCATCGGGCAAGAGGAGAGGAAGAGAATATGAATGTAGATTTTAAGATGGGGAAACATGTGACAGTGACGGTGGACAATCTGGAGGAGGTTGACCCGACAAAAGGAATGTCGGATGCGGAGCTTTTTCAGGTGATCAACCACAGTGATCTGGAGTCGGAGAAGATCACGGCGCCCAGATACTCGTACTGGCACTCTGTATTTCGCGTATTTTTCAGAAAAAAGATCAATATCATAATGCTGGGACTGCTGGCTGTCATTATCCTGATGGCTTACCTGTACCCGATTTTCGTGGAGTATGACCGGTACGGCAATCTGCTGAATCCGGAGGCGAAGCACCTGATGCCCTCCGCGGCGTTCAAACAGTTTGGCTATAGTATTCACTGGATCCTGGGTGCCGGCGCGGCCGGACAGTCCACTTTTGACGCGATCTGGTACGGCTCGCAGATCTCCATATCGCTGGCGCTCGTCGTAGCGCTGATCAACATGACGGTCGGTGTCATCGTCGGGGCGGTCTGGGGATTTTCCAAGAAGGTTGACAATGTGATGATGATCGTCTATAACGTCATTGCGAACCTTCCTTATATCCTGGTGATCTCTGTCATGGTGATGATCTTTACGGCAGGCTTCTGGACCATGGTATTTGCCATGACGGTCACAGGCTGGCTGTTTATCGCGTATTTTATCCGCACGCAGGTTGTCATCATCCGCGACAGGGAGTACAATCTGGCTTCGAAATGTCTGGGGACGTCGACGATCCGGATCGCGATGAAGAATATACTGCCGTTCATGACTTCTGTTATTGTGACGCTTGCGGCGACGGAGATCCCGTCGTACATTTCCTATGAGGTGTTCCTTGCCTACATCGGCATGGGACTCAAGGAGATGTCGCTTGGCCGGTTGATCTACGAGGCGGAGAGTGCGATGCTGACACCCGGATGGGGATTTGAGTTCTGGAGTCCGGTTGCGGTTGCTTCGATTATCACGATTGTATTGTATGTGGTCGGTCAGAATCTCGGTGATGCGTCCGATCCAAGAACACATATGTAAGAGGATGGCAGAATGGAAGATAAAAAAGTATTATTATCAATCAAAGATTTGCAGGTGAAGTTCCGCGTGCGCGGAAAACGGCTGACTGCGATCCGGGGAGTATCCCTTGACATTTATGAGAATGAGTCGATCGCGATCGTGGGCGAGTCCGGTTCCGGCAAATCTGTGTTCACAAAAACTTTTGCGGGAATGCTCGACAGCAATGGTTATATTGACAACGGCAGTATTTTGTTCAACGACGAGGAGCTTTCGGACACGGTTGTCAGAAAGACTGCAGTTTCCAGTAAGATGGTCGGATATGCGTTGTCAAAACTGAACGCGTACTCCCAGTATGAGCTTGGCGTAGACATCTACAAAGAGATGGAAGCCTTGAAAGCAGAGCGCTCCGAGAAGGAAAAGATCAGTAAGGAGCAAGGCGAGGCAAGCGATCAGGCGATCGCGGAGCTTGGCGTCAGGAAGACAGAGGCGTTTAACTTAAAGCAGACGCTGGATCCAAAGACGGACAAGGCGAAGATCAAGGAATTGTCCAGGTCGATCAAGGACATGGAGCGGGAGATCAAGAAGCTCTTGAAAGACAGGATGGCAATGGAGCTTGCAGCATCCAAAAGAGTCAAAGAGGACACCGCCTACACGAGCAAGTATGACGCTGCGATGTCAGGGCTGAAAGCAAAGTATGACGCGGCAGTGAAGGGAAGCATCTCTGCGGAGACGAGAGCGCGCAATGAGATCCTTGCAAAAGAAGTCTATCTCTCGATCGGAAGATACAGTTTCTTTAAACGGGCAAAGCTGCTGATCAGGCTCCTGGCGGCGATCAGGCAGGCAATGGTCACAGGTGTCGATCTGTCTGACGATGCACAGCGGAATGCTGTATTTGACAAGGTGGCTTTCCGCGTAAAGTATCTTGATGAGACGGCGGATCGCTTCCATGGAACGTGCGTTTTGAATCTGGCGAATGTGAAATACGCCAAGGACTGGTATCAGATCCGTGGCAAGAAGATCGCGACAGTATTTCAGGATCCCATGACTTCGCTCAATCCGATCATCACGATCGGAAAGCAGATCACTTCGATCATTATGAAGCATCAGGATGTGACGGAGGCACAGGCGAGGGCACAGGCGCTGGATCTGATGAAGAAAGTGGGGATCCCCAATGCCGAGGCACGTTTTGACGACTATCCGTTCCAGTATTCGGGCGGTATGCGGCAGAGGATCGTCATCGCGATCGCATTGTCCTGCCAGCCAAAGATCCTGATCTGTGATGAGCCGACGACGGCGCTTGACGTTACGATCCAGGCACAGATCTTAAAGCTTTTGAAGGATCTGCAGAAGGAGTTTAATTACACGATCGTCTTTATCACACATGATCTCGGTGTGGTGGCAAATATAGCGGACCGTGTGGCAGTTGTGTATGCCGGACAGATCATAGAGCTTGCATCGGTGGATGAGATATTCTATGATCCAAGGCATCCGTATACGTGGGCACTGTTATCCTCCATGCCGCAGCTTGCGGAGAAGAATACGAAGCTGTACTCGATCACGGGTACACCGCCTTCTCTCTACAACAAGGTGGTGGGAGATGCATTTGCTCCGAGAAACCCGTATTGTATGAAGATTGATACATTGAAGGAACCGCCAATGTTTAAGGTCACGGATACGCATTATGCCAAGACATGGCTGCTGGATCCGCGCTCACCCAGGATCGAGAAGCCGGAGGCGATCCAGAATATCCACGAGAAACTGTTAAAAGCGTTTAATATATAAGAAGCTTGGAAAAATCGAGACTTTAGATAGGAGATTTAGAACGTGTCAAACCTAAATCAAGAAAAAGCAGGACGTGTGACCCATTTGCCGGAGCACGGTCCGATTGATGAAAAAAACGGCAAAGAGATCTTATTATCGGTCAAAAATGTAGATATCACTTTCGGCAAGGGCGACAGTGCGGTGAAGGCTGTCAAGAATGCCAGCTTTGATATATATCGGGGAGAGACTTTCTCACTTGTAGGCGAGTCCGGGTCAGGCAAGACGACTGTCGGAAGGGCAGTGATCCGTGTCAATCCGTGCGCCAGCGGTGAGATACTGTATAAAGGCGTCCGCATTTCCGGAAAGATTCCGCATTCGCTGGACAGGGAAGTGATCCGGAATATCCAGATGGTATTCCAGGATCCGGCGGCATCGCTCAACGAGCGTGCCACAGTCGATTACATCGTGTCGGAAGGCTTATATAATTTTCATCTGTTTGAAAATGAGGCGGACCGTGTCCGCAAGGTCGAGGAGATGATCAACGAGGTCGGCCTCCTGCCGGAGCATCTGACGCGGTATCCGCATGAATTCTCGGGCGGACAGCGCCAAAGGATCGGACTGGCACGCGCCATGGTAATGGAGCCGGAGCTTGTTGTCGCAGATGAGCCGATCTCTGCCCTGGATGTTTCGATCAGGGCACAGGTGCTGAACCTGCTCAAGAAGTTCCAGGTCGAGAAGAATGTCACGTATCTGTTCATTGCACATGATCTTTCTATCGTGCGTTTTATATCGGACCGGATCGGTGTGATCTACAAGGGAAATATCGTGGAGATCGCGGAGGCGGATGAGCTGTTTGAATTTCCGCTGCATCCGTATACGCATTCATTGATCTCGGCGATCCCGATTCCGGATCCCAAGCTGGAGAAGAACAAGGTGCTCTACACCTATGATCCGTCGATGCATGATTACAGTACGGACCAGCCTGAGCTTGTCAATATCGGTCATGACCATTATGTATATGGAAATAAGAAGGAGATCGCGGAATACAGGGCGATCCGTGAGAAGGGCGTGCCTTTGAAGTCGATCAATATTGTCGATCCAGACGCGCCGCAGTCAAAGAGTGCCCCGCAGAAGGCGGCAGATGTGCACACGGCGTCGGAGGACGAATTTTTGCAGGCGCCGGTTCACGATACGGGAAGCGTATGGTACAGGGTTTTGTCCTTTTTCCTGCCTGTACTCGGATTGATCGCAGCCTTTGTGTTCAGACATTTTCATTATTACCGCAATTACACCGCATGCAAAAAGGGCGCGGTCACCGGTTTGATCGTGCTTGGAGCGGTCGTTGTCCTGTTTGTCGTATTATTGATATTAGTGGTGATCTAGTTTGAATCGTACAGTTGGAAACAGAAATGAAAATCACCCCAAACCTGTGAAGCGGATCGAACTGCAGGAAAAATATCCTAAGAGCAGACTGGTTCTTACGATCGCGATGATCCTGGTTGCCGTGTGCGCGCTGGGGTATGCATTGATCTCTTTTTTGACAGCGGATGCAGGCTGGACGACGATCGAGGCGGGGACGTCGGAAGCAAACTGTGCCGATGAGTTTATATTTCAATATTATCTCGGCGCAGGAGAACAGTCGGCGACAGCGGAAAACAAGGCGGTAAGGGCATTGTACACCGAGACCGCCAGGACAGCGTATCAGTTGTTCCACACGAGTCAGGGGTTTGACGGGGTGCACAATCTATATTATATCAATCAGCATCCTAATGAGGAGATCGAAGTAGACGAGGTTCTGTATCAGGCGTTTGCTGCGATCGAGAAGTACGGAAACAGGGAAATCTATCTGGCGCCGGTCTATGTTCAGTACAACAATCTGTTTGGCTGCAATGACGATGTGGAGACCGTCAGTTTCGATCCGTGGCAGAATGAAGAGATCGCCGGATACTTTGCCGAGATCGCATCGTTTGCGGGGGATCGGGAGGCAGTCGATGTCAGACTTTTAGGGGATCGTAAGATCAGGCTCCATGTGTCTGATGCATATATGGATTATGCCAACGAGACTGGTTTTTCCGAATATATTGATTTCTATTGGATGAAGAATGCGTTTATCGCGGACTATATCGCGGATACCATGAGGGCGAACGGGTTTGTGCTCGGTTCGATCTCCAGCTATGACGGTTTTGTCAGAAATCTGGATGATGCCAGCGGTACAGAGTATGCGTTCAATCTGTTTGACCGGGTCGGAACCGCGGTATATCAGGCGGGAGTCATGCGGTACGACCGGGCGATGAGCATCGTCTATCTGCGCAATTATCCGGCAAACAGCAGTTTGGACTGGCAGCATTATTATGAGTTTCGCGACGGTGAGATCCGGACCGCTTATATAGATGCGGCAGACGGGTACTGCAAGAGCGCTGTCAACAATCTTGTCTCTTATGCGCGCGGCAGTAGCTGTGCAGACATACTGCTGCAGGTCATGCCGGTCTATATCGCGGATCAGTTTCAGAAAGAGGCGTTATCCCTGCTGGCCAGGCAGGAGATCTATTCGATCTATTGCGAGGATCAGGCGATCCTGTACAATGACCCGTCCCTGGTGCTGACGGATCTGTACGACCAGGGCGGCGTGAAGTATATTTCGCAGTATGCGGGCGAATAATAGGAGGAGTAGGGTAGAGAGGTTTCTTGGACATGAAAAGGGTTTTAAGGGGAATATACGAATGGTCAAAGTTGATCTTATTTGCGGTGGTCATTGCGTTCTGGCTGAAAAATAATGTCGTTGCGAGTGCCCTGGTGCCGACCGGCTCGATGGAGCAGACGGTCATGACTGGGAGCAGGATCGTGATCAACCGTCTCGCATATATGTATGACACGCCACAGAGGGGAGATATCGTTTCTTTTTATTATCCTGATGACGGGGAGACATTGTATCTGAAACGTGTCTTGGGACTTCCGGGGGAAGTGATCGAGGGTATTGACGGCAGGGTATATATTGACGGGAAAAGGATACCGGATTTTACACAAAACAGATTTTATGAAGACTTCGGACCGTACCGGATACCGGAGGGCAGTTATTTCATGATGGGAGATAACCGCAGCAATTCATGGGATTCCAGATACTGGATCAACAAGTTCGTGACGCTGGGAGACATCATAGGAAAAGCGGAGTTTGAGTACTATCCGGAGATCAAGGTTCTGAGATAAAATAGATGAAAAGCCTAAGCAGTACATGACAGTACCGTTTAGGCTTTTTGTCTGTCTTATCGCGCCAGCCAGCCGCCATCTACCGCTAAAGTGAATCCATGTACATAGGATGCGGCATCGGAGGCGAGGAATATCGCGGCTCCGGCGATGTCGTCCGGTGTGCCCCAGCGCCCTGCGGGGATACGGCTGAGGATCTCGTCGCTTCTCTGCCCGTCATTTCTCAGATTCTGGGTATTGTTGGTCGCCATGTAGCCGGGGGCGATCGCGTTGACATTGATGTTGTGTGACGCCCATTCGTTGGCAAGCGCGCGTGTGAGCCCCATGACGGCGCTCTTGCTTGCCGTGTAGGAAGGCACGCGGATACCGCCCTGGTAACTCAGCATGGAGGCGATATTGATGATCTTGCCGCCCTTGTTGTCCCTGATCCAGACCCTGGCAAACGCCTGCGAGAGAAAGAACACCATTTTTTCATTCAGGTCGATGACGGCATCCCAGTCTTCCATCGTGACTTCTGACGCGTCGCACCGCTTGATGATGCCGGCGTTGTTGACAAGGATGTCTACGCTGCCATAGGCTTTATAGGCTTCTTCCACGATCTGTGTGATGACGTTGGTATCGGAGAGGTCGGCTATGATCTCCGTAAAATTGCCGCCGGCCGCATTGACCTTTTCGGCTGTCTCCTGGCAGCTACGCCTTGCGACGCCGATCACATTGGCTCCGGCTCCGGCGTAGGCAGTGCAGATGCCCTGTCCCAATCCTGTGTTGGCACCTGTTACGAGAGCGGTCTTTCCTTCCAGCGAAAACATGTTCAAATTCTGTGGCATGATAATCTCTTCCTTTCCTGTTGACACGAAACGGTTAAATTAGTATCATTATTGTGATGGTAAAACATCGGAACTGTTTTTATTATAATGCAGATGCGGTGAAATGACAAACATGATCGACGTCAAAAGTATCATGATAGTAGCGATATGTTACTCGAAACGAGGTGGAATATGGAGCGGCTGAGGGCGACACAGACGATCGTGGACGGCAGTCTGCGCGAGACGAAGGCGCACGGCACGGAGGGGTTTCCGATCGGTGTGTACCTGGATGACTTCGCAGATTTTGAAAACGGATATATCTGCTGGCACTGGCATGAGGAAGTGCAGATGACGATGATCATCGAGGGCAGTTTCACCTGCCAGGTGGAGACGAATGAGATCTGCCTGCAGGAGGGGGATATCGTCTTCATCAATTCCGGACTGATGCATCAGATCAGGCCGTGCAGGCGGGCGCAGGGGAAGCT
Source organism: Lachnospiraceae bacterium (assembly GCA_021770755.1). Classification (GTDB taxonomy): domain Bacteria; phylum Bacillota; class Clostridia; order Lachnospirales; family Lachnospiraceae; genus COE1. Next base: position 15,061 of record JAETQI010000010.1, on the reverse strand, counting down.
CTATTCTTTCATATGGCGGGGGGAGCTGATCGGAGGGAGCAGAAATACGGATATCTATCAGGAATGTGTCGCGCCGGTGTTAAACGGCGGTCTGTCCTGCCTAAAGTGGTACAGCACGGACCCGGATCATGATCGGATGGCGGCAGCACTTCGCGAGGTTGTCCGTCTATACGAGGGAAAGGAGCCTGCGTACCAGTTGAAGATCGCGTATCAGATCGCCGGATCGTGGCTGTGCATTCTTAGCCGGCTGCCGGAAGGAAATCCGGTTGTGACAGCGGAGTCTGCGCGGGACAAGCAGCGGGTGAAGGCTGCGATCCAGTACATGCAGGAACATTATCAGGAACAGCTACGGCTCGACGATATCGCGGAGGCGGCATATATCAGCCGGAGCGAGCTGTGCCGCAGCTTTCAGCGCACGATCGGCATGACACCCATGGAATTTCTGATGCAGTACAGGATACGCCAGTCGGTCGTACTGCTGCGAAACAAGGATCTGCGCGTGCTGGATGTCGCGGAGATGACAGGATTCTGCAGTCCGAGTCATTTTGGCAGCTATTTTCACCGGTATATGGGCTGTACGCCGCGTGCGTACCGGCATCAGCAGGACAGGAGTGAGAAAAATGATCAGAAATACGATAAAGAATATTGTCTTTGATATGGGGAATGTCCTCACGGTATATAACGCCAGGGAGTATATCTATGGATATGTAGGGAACGAGGAGGATTACCGGTGGATCAAAAATCATCTCTGTTCATCAGTGGAATGGCTGCAGATGGACAGGGGAACGATATCGGACGAGGAGGCGGTCGCGTCTGTGTGCAAAAGGCTGCCGGCGCATCTGCATGATACCGCGAAGCGGTTTGTACAGGAATACCGCATGGTACAGCCGCCCAATCCGCCGATGGAGGAGCTGGTGGCAGAGCTGTCCCGACAGGGATATGACCTGTATCTGATGTCCAACACGTCGCACCGTTTCCGGAAGTTTTGCCAGCAGATCAAGTCCATCGCGTATATGAAAGGGATCTGGATCTCCTGCGAGCACGGACTGCTGAAACCGGAACCGGAGGCATATCTGGATTTTTTCAGGACTTTTTCATTGAAGCCCGGGGAGTGCTTCTTTATCGATGATATGCCGGCGAATATAGAGGCGGCTGGCAATCTGGGCATGGACGGGTGCGTATATTATGGAGATGTGGCGGAGCTTAGGAACCGTCTTGACATTTACGGGATCTCATAGTATAGTGTTCCTGATAAGTACTACTATTTTGGACAGTCTGGAACGGAAATGGGTGATGTGGACATGGATCATATGAGATCAGAAATATTGGCGGAAAAGCTGGCACAGTTTGGGCTGACCAGACAGGAGGCAAACATATATCTGTGCCTGATGCAAAATAAAGACCTGTCGGGGTATGAGGTGTCTAAGCTTACCGGCATATCGCGCTCCAATGTCTACAGCGCGCTGGCAAGCCTGGTGGAGAAGGGGGCGGCGTATTTGCTGGAAGGCGGGACGAACAAGTACACGGCAGTCCCGGCGGAAGAGTTCTGCGACAACCGGATCCGGCGGCTGACGGAGCTGAAACGGGAGCTTGCAGCGCAGATCCCGCGGACCGGGGACAGTTCGGAGGGCTATATCACGATCGCAAGCCACAGGCACATTATGGATAAGATTTACAATATGCTGGAGCATGTCGAGTACCGGGTGTATCTGTCCATGCCGGCAGTTTATCTGGAGCAGTTCCGGCATCAGCTCGAGCAGCTTGCAGCGGACGGGAAAAAGGTAGTGATCCTGGCGGGCGACCTGCCGTCTCCTGAGATAAAGGGATGCATCCTGTACCAGACGGACAAGAGGGAGGGGCAGTTAAGGCTGATCGTCGATTCCGGTTATGTCCTCACAGGCGAGATGACAGGAAGTGTGACGGATAGCTGCCTGTACTGCGGGCAGAAGAATTTTGTGGATGTTTTTAAGGATTCACTGAGAAATGAGATAAAGCTAACACAATTAACTAAAGGAGACTAACTGAAATGAAGAAAAAAGCGTTTGTTACCAAGGAGCAGATCGAGGAGATCACAAAGACATATCCCACACCGTTTCACATCTACGATGAGCGGGGGATCCGGGAAAATGCGCAGGCGTTGAAGGAGGCGTTCTCGTGGAATAAGGGGTTTAAGGAGTACTTTGCGGTGAAGGCGACGCCGAATCCTTTTCTGATCAATATCCTTCGCGAGTACGGCTGCGGCTGCGACTGCTCGTCCCTCACAGAGCTGATGCTGAGCAGTGCGATGGGCATGGAGGGAAAGGATATCATGTTCTCTTCCAACGACACGCCGGCAGAGGAATTTGCGTATGCGGCAAAGATCGGTGCCACGATCAATCTGGATGATATCACACACATTGACTTCCTGGAGAAAACGATCGGCAGGCTGCCGGAGACAGTCTCATGCCGTTACAATCCGGGCGGACTCTTCAAGATCACGACGGATATCATGGACAATCCCGGAGACGCGAAATACGGATTTACGACAGAACAGCTCTTTGAAGGATTCCGGATCTTAAAGGAAAGAGGTGTCAGACACTTCGGGATCCATGCATTTCTGGCGAGCAATACGGTCACCAATGAATATTATCCGACGCTTGCCAGGACGCTGTTCGAGGTGGCTGTAAAGCTGAAAAACGAGACGGGCGCGGATATCAGGTTCATCAACCTGTCGGGCGGTATCGGGATCCCTTACAGACCGGATCAGGAACCGAATGACATCCGGGTGATCGGCGAGGGCGTGCGAAAGGTGTACGAGGAAGTGCTTGTGCCTGCCGGAATGGGAGATGTGGCGATCTACACAGAGCTTGGGCGCTTTATGATGGGACCGTACGGACATCTGGTCGTGAAGGCGATCCATGAAAAGCACACGCACAAGGAATATATCGGCGTCGATGCCTGTGCGGTCAACCTCATGAGACCAGCCATGTACGGGGCATATCATCACATCACTGTGCTTGGCAAGGAGGAGGCGCCCTGCGCGTATCAGTATGACATCACAGGCTCCCTTTGCGAGAACAATGACAAGTTTGCCGTGGACCGGATGCTGCCAAAGATCGATATGGGCGATTATCTGGTCATTCACGATACAGGTGCACACGGATTTTCCATGGGCTACAACTACAACGGCAAATTAAGATCCGCAGAGCTTTTGCTGAAAGAGGATGGGAGCGTGCAGTTGATCAGACGTGCGGAGACACCAAAGGATTATTTTGCGACATTTGACTGTTTTGACATTTATGAGAAGCTTGGATGTTAGAGCGTGGTTCAATATGGGAACGCCCAAGTAGGAAAACTACTTGAGCGTTTCTGTGGATGCGGGGGCGGCTTCTGCGGTCGAGTCCCGCACGACCAGCCGCGGGCGCAGCATCGATCTGGAGATCGGCACTTTGGCGATCAGCCAGTAGAGCGCGGCATAGGAGTTTCTTCCCAGATCTGTGCGGTCCTGATTGATCGTAGTCAGGGAGGGGGAGATCTCTGCCGCGATCGGAAGGTTATCGAAGCCGACAACGCTCAGTTCCTGGGGAACCTTGACGTGGAGCCGCTCACACTCCCTGATCACGCCGACAGCCAGAAGGTCATTGCCGCACAAAACGGCGGTGGCGCCGTTTTCGATCAGCGTAGGCAGATGGTACTTTGCGCTCTCCTCTACATAGTACCCGTATGCGACGAGGTTCTTATCCACCTTTAATCTGTGATTCTGCATACTGCTGGCATATGCGTCATATCTGTTGACAGTCACCATGGAGTCGGGCGATCCGTTGAGAAGCGCGATCTTCGTGTGACCGAGTCCGGTCAGATGGTCGATCGCAAGATCGATCCCCTCAAAGCTGTCCGTGCCGACATAGGCGATGTTGGGATTTTTTTTGATATAATTGTCGAAGAGCACTGTCGGGATCGTTGTGGTCTCAAGCTGCGCCATCCAGGGATCTTTCAGGGCAAAGCCGACCAGAAAGCCGCCATGGAACCCGTTTTGAACCATATATCGGTCATAAGGATCGCGCATCTGCAGCAGCGGGGTGATCGGGGTGACTGTGATCTCCCAGTTGTCGCGCACTGCGGCCTGTTTGAAACCCAGTATGATGTCAAATCCAAAATCCCCCGGCTTTTCGTACTGCATATTCTCGATAAAAACACACAAACGTTTTCGGGTTTCTTTTTTCATGCGTTTGGTGACATAGCCCATTTCAATTGCGGTATCCAGCACCAGCTTTTTCAATTCCGGGCTGATGTCGTTGGCGTCGTTTAAACCTTTGGAGACAGTGCTGGGAGCAATGCCCAGGCGGTTTGCGATATCTTTAATTGTTACCATGATCGTTATACTCACCTTCATCAAATTCACTTATAAAAATAGTTTACACGATATGGAAACCGTTTTCAACCAATTCGATAAAAAAATCCGGTCGCGGCTGTCCGTATCGTTGCAGAATATCGGTTTGCACCGGTTTTGATGAGCATGTTAACGGTATTTTTAGATATGGCAGTAGGAAAAAATAATCAGGTATGGACAACAAAGCGCGTTATGATGTATACTTTTATTAATAACAAATAACTGTAGGAACAGGGGATCACAGTTAGAAAAAAGTAAAAGGAGTACAGAGAGATGGACAATGCATTTAATTCTCCGGCACAGGTGCTGGAGGCGAATATGAAGGCAGGGGAGGGCAAATCAAAGCTCCCGTTATTAAAGTGCATACTGCTTGGTATCATGGCAGGTGCATTTATTGCATTTGGCGGTGCGTCAAGCAACGCGGCAGTACATAACATTGCCAACCAGGGATTATCCAAGACGCTCGCGGGCTGTATCTTCCCGGTCGGCCTCATGATGATCGTATTTGTCGGCGGCGAGCTTTTTACAGGGGACTGTCTGATGATCGCAGGGGTGGTTGGCAGACGGTTCAGTGTGCTCGCGATGATCAAAACGCTTGTCATCGTTTTCTTTAGCAATATGGCTGGCGCGGTACTGATCGCGGCGCTGGTGTATTTCAGCGGGCTGCTGGACTATACAGGCGGGGCACTTGGCGCCTTTACGATCAAGGTGGCTTACGGCAAGGCGACCATCACGCCGTTTAAGGCAGTCTGTTCGGGAATCCTCTGCAATATCCTTGTGTGCATGGCGGTGCTGATGGCGACGGCTGCAAAGGATATCGCAGGCAAGGTGTGGGCGATCTTCTTCCCGATCTGCGCATTTGTCATCGGCGGCTGGGAGCACTGTGTGGCGAATATGTTCTACATACCGGCTGGTATCATTGCCAGCATGAACAGTACCTATGTGGCAAAGACACAGGAGCTGTACGGGATCACGGCGGATCAGATCAGCGCGAATCTCAACATTGGCGGGTTTGTGTCGAACCTGATACCGGTCACGATCGGAAACATCCTCGGCGGCATGGTATTTATCGCGCTCCCGCTGTATGCGATCCACAAGAGTAAGCTGGTCAATAAGGCGCAGTAATGCCAAATGAAGGATAAGGAACAGACAAGTCGGGCAGGGATACCTGCTCGATTTGTTATGCATAGAAGTATATCTTATATAATTTGAGGAGTGATCAAAATGAATGATAAACTGACAAGAAACGATATCAAAAAGATGGAGGAGGAGATCGAGCACAGAAAACTCGTGATACGCAAGGAGGCACTGGAGGCGGTGAAAGAAGCGCGCGCACAGGGCGATCTGAGCGAGAACTTCGAGTACTACGCGGCAAAGAAATTTAAGAATCAGAATGAAAGCCGTATCCGTTACCTTGAGCGGATGATCCGGACGGCGCAGATTATTGAGGACGATGCCGGGGAGGATGAGATCGGACTCAACAAGACCGTGGAGGTCGAGTTTGTGGAGGACGGTACGGTCGAGACATACCGCATGGTGACGACCGTGCGCAACAATCCGCTGCAGGGACTCATCAGCATCGAATCCCCGATCGGAAAGGCGCTTGCAGGCCATAGGTGCGGCGATACCGTGCATGTGCAGGTGAACAGCGATTATGGCTATGATGTGGTGGTGAAGTCGGTGGTGAACACACCGGATGATGACTCGATCGAGCTTAGAAAATTTTGACAGGGATGACGGAGTATTATAAATGAATCTTATTAATATAGAAAATATCACAAAGTACTATACGGACACACCGCTTTTTGAGGAGGCTTCCTTCACGGTCGACGAGATGGAAAAGGTGGGGATCATCGGCATCAACGGCACCGGGAAGACAACCCTGCTAAAGATACTCACGGGCATGGAGACGCCGGACAAAGGCACGGTCACCAGGGCGAACAACATCGTGATCCGGTATCTGGCACAGACGCCGGATTTTCATAAGGATGCGACCGTGCTCGAGGCCGTGATGGAGGGGAACTACAGACACGACAACGAATGGTCGCTCGAGAGCGATGCCAGGACAATGCTGCAGCGGCTGGGCATCAGCGATCATGGACAGAAAGCCGGCACGATGTCAGGCGGTCAGCGCAAACGGATCGCGCTCGCCAATACACTGCTCTCAAAAGCGGACGTGCTGGTGCTTGACGAGCCGACAAACCATCTGGATTCCGCTATGGCGGACTGGCTGGAGGCGTATCTGAAAAACTTTCGGGGTGCACTGGTCATGGTGACGCACGACCGGTATTTTCTCGACAGTGTCTCCAACCGGATCGTGGAGATCGACAAGGGGAAGATCTACAGCTATCAGACAAACTACACAGGGTTTCTGGAACTGAAAGCGCAGCGCGAGGACATGGAGCTTGCCACCGAGCGGAAGCGGCAGAGTATCCTGCGCGTGGAGATCGAGTGGATGAAGAGAGGGGCGCGTGCCAGGAGCACCAAGCAGAAGGCGCACATACAGCGTTATGAGAACCTCGCGGCGCAGCGGGGACCGCAGCAGGATGCACAGTTGGAGCTGAGCTCGGTATCCACCCGCATGGGCAGGACGACCGTGGAGCTTAGAAATATCACAAAAGGCTATGACGGAAGGACATTGATCCATGATTTCAGCTACATTTTCCTCAAAAACGACAGAGTCGGTTTTATCGGGGAAAACGGCTGCGGAAAGTCGACGCTCATGAGAATCCTCTGCGGCATGGAGCAGCCGGATGCGGGCGAGGTCATCACCGGACAGACGATCCGGATCGGATATTACGCGCAGGAGATCCGCAGTGACAGACCAAAGGATCCTGCGTACATGGAACCGGACATGCGTGTCATCGATTATATCCGGAACACGGCGGAGTATGTGCAGACCGTGGACGGATCTGTCTCCGCTTCCGCCATGCTGGAAAGATTTCTGTTCCCGCCGGAGAAGCAGTACGGACTGCTCGGCAAGCTGTCGGGCGGGGAAAGGCGCAGGCTGAACCTGCTGCGCGTGCTGATGGAGGCGCCCAACGTCCTGATCCTCGATGAGCCTACCAACGATCTGGATATACAGACGCTCACTATTCTGGAGGATTATCTGGATCATTTTGACGGCATTGTGGCTGCCGTTTCCCATGACCGGTATTTTCTCGACAGGGTAGTGAGGCGGATTTTTGCATTTGAGGATGGTATGGTCAGGCAGTATGAGGGCGGGTTCACGGATTATCAGGCAAGGCGGCAGCAGGAAGCGGAAGACAGCGCGGACGCTCCCGCAGGCAGAAATCCGGCAAGAGCAGAGGAAAAGGCAGGTGTCCGTTTAAAGAGCGTGAAAAACCGTCAGGACAGACTGAAATTTTCCTATAAGGAGCAAAAGGAGTACGAGTCGATCGAGGACGAGATCGCGGGACTGGAGGAAAAGATAGACCAACTGGACAAAGAGATGGCGGCAAACGCCAGCGATTTTGCGAAACTGAACGTGCTCGCGGGGGACAAGGAGCGCACAGAGCAGCTTCTGGAAGAGCGGATGGAGCGGTGGATGTATCTGCAGGATCTGGCGGAAAAGATCGAGGAACAGGATCGCAAGTGATGTGTGGAAAGCGAACAGAATGTGAAAAAAATGTGAAGTGTGCAAAAAGTATTGACTTATTTTCAGATCGGAGATAATATGTTAGCACACGAACAGTTCAATGCCGAACAATTTAAGATCCTGACATGGATCATGAGATAGAAAAGAGGTGTATGCGGTATGGATGAGGATAACGGTTGTTGCGGGAATATGCCCGAACCAAATCAGATCGGAAAAATGATCCGGGAGCTGAACTGCGCATTTAAAAAGAATTTTATCACATGCGGTACGTCGGCGGGACTGGACGAAGTGACACTGATGCACGGCTGGATCATGGGATATCTTGAACACAATCAGGACAAGGAGATCTATCAGAAAACGATCGAGTCGGATTTCGGCATCAAGAGATCCACAGTGACAACGATCCTGCAGCTCATGGAAAAAAAGGGCTATATCCGGCGGGAGGCGGTGGAAGGCGATGCCAGGCTGAAACGGATCTTTCTGACAGAACAGGGCAAGGAGACTGCGGTCCGGACAAAGAAGATGATCGGACATATGGAGAGCAGTGTGCTCGAAGGGATCTCCAGGGAGGAGCTGGAGGTTTTCTTCGGGGTTGCACAGAAGCTTTTATCCAATATGGGTCAATAGCCGGAGAGAGGGGCTTTTTCCTGCCTGGTCAGACAGAAATATAACATGCGAATGGAGGTTTATTTATGCTGAAGGTATTAGGCGCACAAATTAAGGAATTCAAAAAAGATTCCATACTTACGCCTGTTTTCATGATCTTAGAGGTTATCATGGAAATGATCATCCCGCTGCTGATGGCATCGATCATCGATGACGGCGTCAATGCAGGAAACCTGAACCATATTTATAAGATCGGCGGTCTGATGATCGTGATGGCGCTGATCGGATTGTGGGCAGGTCTTATGGGGGCGAAGTACGGAGCGAGGGCATCGACAGGCTTTGCGCGGAACCTTAGAAAAGCGATGTTTGAGAATATCCAGACATACTCCTTCTCAAATATTGACAAATATTCTACATCAAGCCTGATCACGAGGCTGACAACAGACGTGACCAACATGCAGAACGCGTATCAGATGATCCTGCGCATGGCGATGCGCGCACCGGCTTCCATGATCATCGCGATGGTGATGGCATTTTCCATCAACGCGAGGCTTGCAAGCATATATCTGGTGGCAGTCCTGTTCCTGGCGGTCTGTCTTGCCTTTATCATGCCAAGGGCAAACAAGTATTTCCGGCAGGTGTTTGAGAAGTACGACGACCTGAACGCAAGCGTGCAGGAAAACGTGTCTGCGATCCGCGTCGTCAAGGCATATGTGCGCGAAGACTACGAGAAGGACAAATTCGCCAGGGCAAACCAGAATATCTACAACATGTTCTTAAAGGCTGAGAAGCTGGTCGTCATCAATATGCCGCTGATGATGGTGACTGTGTACGGCTGTATCCTGCTGATCTCATGGCTTGGAGCAAAGTCGATCGTCGCGGGCGGTCTCACGACAGGTGAGATGATGAGTCTGCTGGCATACTGCATGAATATCCTGATGAGTCTCATGATGGTATCGATGATCTTTGTCATGCTGTCCATGAGCTACGCCAGCGCGAAGCGTATCGCGGAGGTCCTGACAGAACAGACGGATCTTAGCAATCCGGAGGATCCTGTCACGGAAGTGAAGGACGGAAGCATTACGTTCAGAGATGTATCTTTTGCCTACAATAAGGAAAGCAAACCTGTCCTCAATAACATCAGTCTGGATATCCACTCGGGTGAGACGATCGGTATCATCGGCGGAACGGGCAGTGCAAAGTCCAGTCTCGTCAATCTGATCAGCCGCCTGTATGATGTCACATCGGGGGAATTGCTGGTAGGGGGACTGGATGTGCGCAGGTATGATATGGAGGCGCTCCGGAACCAGGTTGCAGTCGTGCTGCAGAAGAACGTCCTTTTCAGCGGCACGATCCTTGAAAATCTCCGCTGGGGGGACAAGGAGGCGACAGAGGAGCAGTGCATCAGGGCGTGCAGGCTGGCATGTGCGGATGAGTTCATACAGAAAATGCCTGACAAATACAATACGTTTATCGAACAGGGAGGAACAAATGTTTCTGGCGGACAGAAGCAGCGGCTCTGTATCGCGAGGGCGCTGCTCAAAAAGCCAAGGATCCTGATCCTTGACGACAGCACCAGCGCGGTGGATACCGCCACGGATGCCAGGATCAGAAAGGCGTTTGCACAGGAGATCCCTGATACGACCAAGCTGATCATCGCGCAGCGGGTGAGCAGCGTGCAGAATGCGGACCGCATCATCGTGATGGATAACGGCGCTGTAACCGCATTTGGAACACATGATGAATTGCTCGAGAACAGTCCGATCTACCGTGAGGTCTATGAATCCCAGACCGGCGGAAATGCGGACTTTGACCAGAATGGAGGTGACAACTGATGCCAGGACCAGGACATCATACGAGAGGACCAAGACCAAAGATCGAGAATCCGGGTAAGCTGTTTAAACGGCTTATGGGGTACGTACTCAAAAACTATACGCCGCATGTGATCATTGTTGTCATATGCATATTTGTGGGCGTATTTGCCAATATCCAGGGGACATTGTTTACACAGACCCTGATCGACGAGTATATCATGCCGCTTCTCGGAACACCGGATCCGGATTTTTCGGGGCTCGCGCAGGCGATCTTTAGAGTGGCATGTTTCTATGCCGTAGGCGTACTGGCTTCTTACTTATATAACAGGATCATGATCAATGTCAGCCAGGGCACGATGCGCAATATCAGAAATGATATGTTCAACAAGATGGAAGCGCTGCCGATCAAATATTTTGACACACATCCGCACGGCGATATCATGTCAAGGTACACGAACGATATCGATACATTAAGGCAGATGATCAGCCAGAGTATGCCGCAGTTTTTAAACAGCGCGATCACGATCGTCAGTGTCTTTGTCAGCATGATCATCCTGAGCGTGCCGCTGACGGTTACGACGCTGGTCATGGTTGCCCTCATGCTCTTTGTCACCAAGAAGGCGACCGGACTTTCGGGCAGGTATTTCGTGGCGCAGCAGAAGTCCATCGGCGCTGTGAACGGATTTGTCGAGGAGATGATGGAAGGACAGAAGGTTGTCAAGGTGTTCTGCCATGAGGAGGAGAGCAAGGAGCGCTTTAACGCGCTGAACGAGGAGCTGTTTGAGAGCGCTTACAACGCGAACCAGTTCGGCAACATGCTCGGTCCGATCAACGCGCAGCTTGGCAATCTGAGTTATGTAGTGTGCGCGATCGTCGGCGGTATACTGGCACTTGGAAACATCGGCGGACTGACGCTTGGCGGTCTTGCGAGCTTTCTGTCCTTCAACAAGAGCTTTAACATGCCGATCAACCAGGTGAGCCAGCAGTTCAATTCCGTCATCATGGCGCTTGCAGGTGCGGACCGGATCTTTAAGATGCTCGATGAACAGCCCGAGACAGACGACGGCTACGTCTCACTCGTCAATGCGGAGGAGATCAACGGTGAGATCCGGGAGACACAGAAGCACACTGGCATGTGGGCATGGAAACACTACCATAAGGCGAGTGACACGACTACCTATCAGAGACTTGAGGGCGGTGTGGTGTTTGACGATGTGGATTTTGGCTATACAGATGAAAAGATCGTGCTCCACAATATCAAGATGTTTGCGGAGCCGGGGCAGAAGATTGCGTTTGTAGGCTCTACCGGTGCGGGCAAGACGACGATCACCAACCTGATCAATCGTTTTTATGATATTCAGGACGGAAAGATCCGGTATGATAATATCAATGTCAACAAGATCAAGAAAGCGGATCTGCGCCGCTCGCTGGGCATCGTACTGCAGGATACACATTTGTTTACAGCCACAGTGATGGAAAATATCCGTTACGGAAAGCTGGACGCTTCGGATGCGGAGGTCATCGCGGCGGCGAAGCTTGCCAATGCGCACGAATTTATTGAAAAGCTTCCGGATGGTTACAATACGCTGCTGACAGGCGACGGCGCCAACTTAAGCCAGGGACAGCGCCAACTGCTCGCCATAGCGAGGGCAGCGATCGCTGACCCGCCTGCATTGATCCTCGATGAGGCGACGAGCTCGATCGACACGCGCACGGAGAAGATCGTGCAGGACGGTATGGATAAGCTGATGAAAGGCAGGACGACATTTGTGATCGCCCACAGGCTTTCGACCGTCAAGAACAGCGACTGCATCATGGTGCTCGAGCAGGGCAGGATCATCGAGCGCGGTACGCACGATGAACTGATCGAGGCACAAGGCAAATATTACCAGCTTTATACGGGCAACGCGATCGCGGCGAATTAAAAGTTTCTATACCTGAAATTTTCCTGTCGAATCATTCAGTCTGCCAACGATGCCGTTTGCATCCTGCAGGGAAGTGCTGACAGAGTCAGAGATCTGCACAACCTCCATGACGCGGTCGGCGATGTTGGCAGTTCCCTGCGCGCTTTCCTGCGCCGCCTGTGCGATGCCGTTGAGGGAATCGGTAATGTTGTTGATCGAGGCGAGAAGCTCCTCGGAGATCGCGCTGAAATCCGTGACGAGCGAATCGATCTCACCGGCATCCTCATTATAGTCGTTTGCGATGGTCTCAAACAGGATGATACTGTCCATGACCTGCGTGTCGATAAACGTCAGAAGCTGCTGCGCATCGCTTGCGAGGGTTCCGACGGAGCTGTTGACCTGCTCTGTGACTTTCTTGATATTCTCCGTGCTGTTCTGGGACTGCTCGGCAAGCTTGCGGATCTCGTCGGCGACGACCGCGAACCCTTTTCCGGCTTCCCCGGCTCTTGCAGCCTCGATGCTGGCATTGAGGGACAGGAGATTGGTCTGCGATGTGATCTCCATGATGGATTCCGCAAGTGTTGAGATCTCGGAGACGACCTTGACTTTGGCGAGCGCTTCCTGCAGGCTGGTCTCGATCGCTTTCTTCTGCTGTACAAGGCTGTTCTTGCTCTCGCCGGCGGAACTCTTGGCGCTGACAGCTTTCTTGTGGATCGTCTCAGCGCGCCCTGCGCCCTCCTGTGCACGCTCTGCGATATTTTTTGCCGCGTACTCGATCTCCTTTGTCATTTCGTTGATATTTCCGGCAGTGGCGGCAGTCACGTCCATCGATGCCGAGAGCTGTGTGGTTGTCGAGGAGACATCCTCTACTTTGTTGTTCAGATGGATCATGTTCTGCGATATGCCATTGACACTCTGTGTCGTCAGGTCGGTTTCCTCCTTGACATCATGGATCAGTGAGCCGATATTGACACGCATCTTCTCCAGGATCTGGGAAAGCGCGCCGAAATCATCCTTGCGGCGCAGCGTCTTTTCGGCAGTCTTTACCGAGAAATCCCCGCCGGACATACTGCGCAGGATCGCGCCGACTTCATTCAATGGTTTGGTGATATTAAAGATCGTCGCAATGAGATACAGCACGATGAAGATTGCAAAGACAATACATGCTGTGATGAAAAGCTGGATCTTCTGGCTGGTATACGCATTGGCAGTCGCGGTGGATGCAGCGATCTGCGCATCGATATTGTCAGTGTAGTTGCCGGTGCCGACAACCCAGTCAAACGGCTCGAAGTATTCCGTGTAAGCCCGTTTTGGCATAGGCTCCGTGCCGCCTTCCTTTGGATACTGATAGTCACAGAAATAGCTTCCCTCAGCGACCGCGCCCTGTATAAAGTCCTTCACCATCTCAAATCCGTTCACATCTTTGGTTCCCAGACGGTTGGTGCCCTCGGTATCATTTCCGAGCAAAACGACATTGGTTCCGTCAGACTGGTCAATCCAGAAATACCCGTCTGTGCCGTAGCGCAGCGCGCGGACTTTGGCAGCCGCAAGATCCATTCCCTCCTCGCGGGTATAGACGCCGGCGTCGATCTCGGCCTGATAGGTCTTAAGAAGCGAGATGACCTGCCCGACCTGCTGCCGTATAGAGTCGTCGTAATCTTTTCGGATATTTTCCTCCTCTTCCTGCAGGATGCGCTCGTCGATCGCCCGCATGCTGCTCACAGAGAAATTGACGCTGAACAGCATAAAGATAACGACCATTACGCCGATAATCGTCATTTTCAGTTTCACACTCAGATTTTTCATAAATACATCTCTCCCTTCTGGATGACATTATATCACTGCGGAAAACGCTGGTAAAGAAAAAAGTGTATATTCTGCACAATTTTGTCGAAAAAAAGGATTGCTATTGTTGCTAAGTGCTGAAATAAGGAATACATTTTTGTAGGATAAAAAAGAAAATTTTGTGTGCTTTCCTTGCTATCTTTGGTCAAAACTGATAAGATGAATGTAAATAATTCTATTGGCATCGCACTTGGGTATGAATGGGGTGAGGGATATGGCATTCTCGAAAGGAAAGCGTATTGAAGATGAGACCAGTAAAAGGATTGTTGATCTTGCGGTGAACATAGGCTGCCGGGAGGGGGTGGATGCGCTGACTGTCACAAGGCTCTGCAGGGAGCTGAGCTGCGACAGGAGAGTGATCTATAACCGGTTTCGCGATATCGATGAGATCAACATGATCGTGGCGAAGCGATGTAATGAGGAGCTGCTGTCAAAGGCGAGGACAGCCATCGATCCGCAGATGTCGTTTTATGATAATCTCTCAGCACTGCTCAGGACAGCATTTGCTTATATATATGAAAAAAATGCCAATTTCCAGTACTATACCGCGCTGTATAAAGTCACGGACGAAGGGGTGAGGAATGAAGTCCTCCAGGCGCTGGCGGAGCTGATCAGGGAGGGAAAATCGACAGGTGAAGTGCGCGCGGATGCAGACATCCACAAGGCGGCGGCGAATATATGGATCCTTATGACAGGGATCAGCGGCATGCTGGCAGCGAACACGAATTATAGATATCAGGACGGGCTGGATACGATACTGTATGGTATAGATGCAGTACTGTCTTATATGAAGCCATAGCAGATGAAAATTAATGAAACAATCATAAATCCCCCAGCAGAGCTGGGGAGACTAACAGATGCTGGAGGCGGTGAGTAGAGTATCAAAATAGAAAACTCCGCTGTATAATGAATGCAGGTCTGGTAA
>JAETQI010000062.1 GCA_021770755.1 Lachnospiraceae bacterium | reverse complement strand
CTAAAATCCAGTATTCATCAGATAATTAGAGCCATTTTAGAGCCAACAGGCATAAAGCAATCCCGGAAACGCCCATTTTATCAGCATTTCCGGGATTTTATCCGTTACTCGAACTCAATCGTCCCAGGCGGCTTACTCGTCAGATCATACACTACCCGGTTAACCCCCCGCACCTCATTAATGATCCGGCTCATCACCGTCTGCAGCACTACAAACGGTATCTCCGCACATTCCGCCGTCATAAAATCAACCGTATTCACGGCGCGCAGCGCTACTGCATAGTCATAAGTCCGTTCATCACCCATGACCCCCACAGACCGCATGTTTGTCAACGCTGCAAAATACTGTCCGATACTCCTGTCCAGTCCGGCTTTTGCGATCTCTTCGCGGTAGATCGCATCGGCGTCCTGCACGATGCGCACCTTCTCTGCCGTGACCTCGCCGATGATGCGTATGCCAAGTCCCGGCCCTGGGAACGGCTGGCGGAACACCAGTCTCTCTGGAAGTCCCAGCTCCAGTCCCGCCTTGCGCACCTCATCCTTGAACAGATCACGCAGCGGCTCGATGATCTCCTTGAAATCAACATAGTCGGGAAGGCCGCCCACGTTGTGGTGCGATTTGATCACGGCGGACTCGCCGCCAAAGCCGCTCTCTACCACATCGGGATAGATCGTTCCCTGTGCCAGGAAGTCTACCGCACCGATCTTCTTCGCTTCTTCCTCAAACACACGGATAAACTCTTCGCCGATGATCTTACGTTTCTGCTCCGGCTCTGTCACGCCCGCAAGCTTTCCGTAATATCGCTCCTGTGCATTGACCCGGATAAAATTCAGGTCAAAGTCGCCGCCAGGACCAAACACAGCTTCAACCTCGTCTCCTTCGTTCTTGCGCAGCAGACCATGATCGACAAAGACACAGGTAAGCTGTCTGCCGATCGCCCGGGATAACAGCCCTGCTGCCACGGACGAATCCACGCCGCCCGACAGCGCCAGGAGCACTTTTCCATCTCCGACCTTTTCCCTGATCTTTTTCACGGACTCCTCCACGAACGAGTCCATTCTCCATGTGCCTGCACAGCCGCAAATGCCGCGGACAAAGTTATAGAGCATCTTTGTTCCCTCAACCGTGTGCAGCACCTCGGGGTGGAACTGGATCGCGTAGAGCTTTCTGTCCGGACACTGCGCGGCTGCCACCGGACAATGATCCGTGTGCGCTATGACAGCAAACCATGGCGCGATTTTTGAAATATAATCAAAATGGCTCATCCAGCAGACCGTCTCCTGCTCCACACCCGCAAACAGCGGTGAAGACTGATCCACATGCACCTGAGTCTTTCCATACTCCCGCACAGCCGCTCTCTCGACATTGCCGCCAAGCACAAGCATCATAAGCTGCGCGCCATAGCACAGCCCCAGCACCGGGATCCCCAGCTCAAACAGTTCCTTTGTGCAACTGGGCGCATTCTGCTCATAGCAGCTATTTGGTCCGCCCGTCAAAATGATTCCCTTAGGATTCATTGCCTTAATCTGTTCAATGTCTGTCTTGTAGGAATAGATCTCGCAATACACATTGCATTCCCTGACACGCCTTGCCACAAGCTGGTTGTACTGACCGCCGAAATCAATAACGATCACCTTTTCGTTGGAAAGTCCGCTCTTCATTTCCATCATGTCTCCTCCCTTGTAATGTTCAAAACCGCGTACCGCAGATATATGCTTAATAGTATCATGAAAATATGCTTAAATCAACCATTTTTACCGCCCATGATCGTGCAAAACAACACTTCTTGAAGCACCGCTGTTGCACATGATCCCATTCGGTTCGCACCAAATATATAGATACTTTTGCATAAATATTCGCCCGCCGCCTCACCAAAAATATAACATATTCATAAATAAATGTCAG
Organism: Lachnospiraceae bacterium; assembly: GCA_021770755.1. Taxonomy (GTDB): domain Bacteria; phylum Bacillota; class Clostridia; order Lachnospirales; family Lachnospiraceae; genus COE1. The sequence goes on along the minus strand of JAETQI010000062.1, from coordinate 23,105 downwards.
TTTTTCCTTGTATTCATATCCAAATAGCGCTACAATAGTAAAGAAAGACCGTTACGAAATAATAATTAAGGAACTGTGAAAGAATTAATCTTTACATCCACCTTGCATAAAAAGATTTATCCTGTGTCATCTGCAAAGTTAATTCTTAAGAGTAACTAAGGGGGTTCAAAATGAGCACACAAAACAAAACAACCAAATCCAGAAAGCGAATCGCAGACGAGATCATGAAGCAGATCGGCAAGAGCGTTATCCTCGTATTCCTCATTGTCGCAATTGTTGCGATCATTATGGTGGGCTGGACGATCATGACGTCCAAGGAAACCGAACTGACACTGGAGTCGAGCGGCGCTGCCAAGCAGTTAGCCGGCTTTCTGGAGCAGTATACCCGGAGCGTGGAGCAGCTATCCGTCAATCCCGAGGTGAAAGACGTCATGCTGCAGACCGGAGCCGGTGATGACATTCTGCAGGCGGATAACATGGATACTGTCAGGGCAAATCTCATCAATATCGCAAACACCGATGCTGAAAATACACTGTCCGTCTGGATCTCGGATCTTGACGCAAGCGTTCTGACACAGTCGGATGGATTCACATCCGAAGAAGGCTGGGATATCACCAGCAGGGCATGGTTTAAATGTATCGAACTGGGGCGGACGATCCTCACCGAGCCTTACATCGACTCCTCAACCGGAAAAATGATATTAAGTGCCGTATCACCCGTGTATGACGACGCGACCGGCGACGCCCTCGGCGCAGTCGGCATTGATATTACCCTGGATCACATGACAGACGTCATGAGCCAATACAAGATCGGACGCAACGGCTATATCCTGCTGTTATCCGGAAGCGGTACGTTCCTCTATCATCCGCAGAACGACATCATTCAGAAAAATATCACAGACGTCAGAATATCACAGAACGTCGTCGACGCAGTCCTCTCGGGCAGTGACGTGTTTCTGCGCTATACCGTCGACGGCGTGGCGAAATACGGTTCCGTCTCCCCTGTCGGCGAGACAGGCTATATCGTACTCAGCAATCTGCCTTTGACAGAATACTATGCCATGCTGATCGCCATGGTCATCGCCCTGATCGTGATCTTTGCAGCCGGCATCCTGCTCATAGCGCTCAGCATCAAAAAGAGTGCTGCAAACATCACCAAACCGATCTTGGAATTAAACCAGACAGCGCAACAGCTTGCTGATGGAGATCTTGACGTCCATCTCAACATCGACTCGGAAGATGAGATTGGTGAGTTGGGCGAGTCGATCGGAAAGACTGTCGCCCGCTTAAAAGAATACATTGTGTACATAGACGAAACTGCCGAAGTGCTCGCACAGATCGCAGACGGCAAACTGACCATCCATCTAAAGAACGATTATGTCGGTGAGTTTCAGAAGATCAAGACTGCCCTGCTCAACATCTCCTCGTCCATGAACGATGTCATGGAGGGTATCAATACAAGTTCTGACCGTGTATCCGCAGGCGCCTCGGAGCTGGCTTCCGCTTCCCAGATGATCGCGGAAAGTTCTGAGCTGCAGGCGGCATCCGTGGAACAACTGGCAGCGACGACAAACACCGTCGCAGACCATGTGGAAGAGAGCCACAGGGACGCGGAAGCATCTGCAGAAGAAACGGAAAAAGTCACTGCGATGATCGAGCAGAATCAGGAAAAGATGACCATGATGATGGAAGCCATGAACGAGATCCGTCAGACATCACAGCAGGTCGTCGGCATTATCCAGACGATCGAGGAGATCGCCGACCAGACCAACCTTCTGTCGCTCAACGCTTCCATAGAGGCAGCCCGCGCCGGCGAGGCAGGAAAAGGTTTCGCAGTTGTTGCCGATGAAATCGGAAAGCTTGCACTGGAAAGCTCCAAGGCGGCAAACTCCACAAGAAACCTGATCGAAATCTCCATGGAAGAGATCAGCAAAGGAAACACGATCGCCACTGACGCCATGAATTCACTGAAAGAGTCTGTGAGCGCCGTTGACCACGTAAATGAAATGATCAAAAAGACCGCGTCCAATTCAGCTATCCAGGCAGAGAATATGGAACAACTGAGAGTCGGCATCGATGAGATCGCACGCGGCATCCAGGACAACTCCGCAGCATCGCAGGAGACATCCGCCACGTCGGAGGAGCTCGCAACACAGGCTGCCCTCCTGAATAAAATGGTACAAAAGTTCGAATTGATCCGCTAAAGAAAGACGCCCTTTCAAGGGCGTCTTTTTTACTCTACCGCAACTGCCGCGGAATCACCGAATCTCTACCTCAGCTTTACCATCGACACGATCTGTTCCAGCTCCTCCACCTGCCGGATACGGTTCATGGTTTCATTAAGAGAGTCCATGATCATGCTCATCGCGTCGCGTATCGCTGCAAAATCCCCGTCAAAGTTCCCCTCGACAGCCTGGAAGTAGTCCCCCGACAAGAGCAGTCCCAGATAATCCGTAATGCTGTCTATGTACGCCGCCAGACTGTCCCCTGTGCGCGACAGGATCCTGGCAGCTCCTTAATCATTTTTAAGATCACAGATCCGGCTGCAGAGCCGCTGCGCCAGATTCCGGTTGTGCGTGATGACAACAATGCCCATATTGCGCTTTTGCGCCTCAGCGCAGACCACGTTCCAGATCTGTGCCTGCGTGATGACATCGAGCATGGTGCTGATCTCGTCGCAGATCAGAAAGTCCGCACCGCTCATCAGCGCCCGCGCCACGCAGAAGCGCTGGAGTTCCCCGCCGGACAGCTCTCTCGGAAAACGATCCAGCCATGCGCGCTCTATGCCGAGAACATCAAGGAGCTCCTCCCGAATCTGTCCGCTCTCCTCCAGCACCTTGCGAAGACGCCATCGGGGGTTGACCGCCTGCTCCGGATGCTGGTAGATCAACTGCACCGGGCAGATGCCGCCTGACGGAAGCGGTTTTCCATCCAGCAGTATCGCACCCTTTACAGGTTTTAAGTAACCGGCAAGCAGCAGTGCCAGCGTCGACTTTCCGCTGCCGCTCGGGGCGAACAGACCGACACACTCGCCCTGTGCTACACTGAAATCCAGATCTTTCAGCACCCATTCCCACTTTGTATGATATCTGAAACTTAACTGCCTTGCTTCCAGTTGCATACTCCCCTTCCTTTCTTTATTTATGATGGCGGGCGTCCGTCAATGTATACTGACATGTTTCCTCTGCACGAGTCTGGGTAATCGAGTAGGGGAATGACCTTCTCCACTACTCGCCGCGCCGGGCGTCCGTCAGTGTATACTGACATGTTTCCTCTGGACGCCCGTGTGCATAAAAGCACCGCACTTCACCTCCGCGCAGCGCCCGCACAGGCGGCAGCTCCCGCTCACATCTGGGCGACCGGCTGCTGCACCTTGGCGCAAACGGGCAGCCCTCTGGCAGATTGTCCGCATAGGGCTGGAAACCAGCGATCGGCTCAAAGCCGTTCTGCGGCAGTGCACGCCAAAGCGCCTTGCTGTATGGATGGCGCAGTGCCTCCGCTCCTGCGCGAAAATCCTCGGCTCTGGCTGTCTCCACCGTCATTCCTGCATAAAAGACTGCGATCCTGTCCGCAAATGCAAACGCAAGATCAATGTCATGTGTGATCAGGATCACCGCTTTCCCGGCGTCGGCAATCTCCCGAAATGACCGCAATGCCTCCAGCGCCTGGTCAAGACTCATGCCCGGCGTTGGTTCATCGGCAATGATCAGCCTCGCATCCGTGATCAGTGCGGTGGAGACCAGCACACGGCGCGCCATACCGCCCGAGAGCTGAAACGGATAGCATCTTACAGTCTCCTCCGGCAATCCCAGACGCCGGAAAATATGTGCTCTTCTGTTTCCTTTTGTCTGCGCCCCCACACGCATCAGCGGATCTAAGAAATCAACTGACTGCGGCACGAGCGCGATCTCGGTTCCCCTCAGCTTCCGCTGCAATTCGGGCGTCAGCTCCTGTCCCTGATAACGCATCGAGCCTTCGGCAACAGCGTTATCCGGCAGGATCCCCAGGATCGCCGACGCGAGCAAGCTTTTTCCCGAGCCGGATGAGCCGGCGACCGCCAGAACTTCACCCGCATGGACACACATACTCAAATCAGTGATCACCTGCAGATTTTTTTGTTGAAACGCCCTGTCTGCAGTATCATACATCCGAAAAGACACAGACAGACCGTCTACCTCCAGAACCGGCGTATTTTGTTTGTTCTCCATAGACACCTCTTTACTCCTGCGCACTGTATGGATCGATCACCGTCCGCACATTTTCCCCTAACCGGTCGATCAGCAGGACGATCACAACCAGCATCAGTCCCGGCAGCACTGCCATCCACCACATTCCGGCGGAGAGATACCGCATGCTTTCCGCCAGAATGATACCGATCGCCGGCTGTTCCGGCGGCAGACCGTATCCCAGAAAGGAGATGGACGCCTCATGCAGGATCGCGTGCGGAAACATCAGGATCAGTCCTACCATAAACTGCGGCACCAGATGCGGTACCAGATGATGCATCATGATCCACCCGCCCGATTTCCCCAGCCGGCGGGAAACCACGATGTAATGCTGGCTGCGAAGCTGCAGCACCTCTCCTCTGATCAGCCTGGCAAGGCTCGTCCAGTGCGTTGCCGCGATGCCGGCCAGCAGTCCTTTTAACCCTCTTCCAAGAGAAAATGAGATCAGTATGATCAAAACTGTATGCGGAATCCCCATCATCAGATCAATGATCCAGTTGATCGCACCATCCACGGTCTTTGAACCTGCCGCCGCCGCGATCCCCACCAGAATGGCGATCACCGCACTGATGCAGGACGCCGCGATCCCCACTGTCATGCTGACAGACAGACCCTTGAGCGTGCGCAGCAGCAGATCCCGCCCCAGATTGTCCGTGCCAAATGGATACGCCCACGAGGGCGGCTGTCCTGCATGCTGGAAATCCGTTCCCACTGCTTCCTCCGGGATCAAAAGCCCGATCATGTACAGGATCAGTATCAGCACAGCCAGCATGACTGTTAAAACGAACACTCTTGTCCGATTGTTCCATTTCATTGGCGCACCTCCCGGATCTTGGGATCAATAATGCCGTACAGCAGATTGGCGGTCATATTTCCCACACAGACAAACAGCGTGGAGAACAGTGTGATCCCCAACAGGAGCGGCACATCGGAATTAAGCCCCGCCGCCGCAACCGCCGATCCAAGTCCCGGATATGAAAATACATTCTCCGCGAGCACAGAACCGCCAAAAAGCTCTGCAAAGGAGGCAAACTGCAATGTCACCGCGGGCAGCACCGTATTGCGCAGACCGTGGCGCCAGAACAGCATCCATCTCCCCTCGCCGCGGGCACGCGCAAACAGGACGTACTCACTATTCATCACGTCAATCATCTTCTGCCGTGTGTGGAGCGCCGTATTGGAAAAGGACATCAGGCTCAGTGTGAACGCCGGCAGAACCAGATGATGCAGGCGCTGCCAGATCGTCACCTCACTGTCCCGCATACCGATCGGCGTCGAGAATCCGACAGGAAACCAGCCCAGCATCACGGCAAAGACCATCAGGAATACAAGCCCGAGCCAGAATGTCGGCACACTGCCAAGCAGATAACAGAGCTTTCTGATGATCTTGTCCTGCCACCGGTTACGGTTCATCCCCATGACACAGCCCAGCGAATATCCGATGATCCCCGAAAATACCCACGCGCACATCATGAGGGCAAGCGAATTGCGAAAGCGCTCCGAGATGATCTCGATCACCGGGCGCCGGTATAAGAGCGATACGCCAAAATCCCCGTGCAGCAGTGCTGATATCCAGCTCCAATAGCGCTCTGCCGGCGGTCTGTCCACCCCCCAGTACGCCTCGATCTCTGACCGTTGTTCATCCGACACAGGTCCGATCCCCATCATATACTGCTGCACGGGATCGACCGGGGAAGCGCTCACCAGCGCAAACGAAATAATGCTGACTGCAAAGAGCAGCGAGATCACACGGATCAGATACAATGCAAACCGTTTTAATAACATTTTATATATCCTCTTCCCACTTCCACTCGCAGAGATTCTGCAGCAGCGGCATAGATGCGCCGTGCGGGTGCAACTGCTGTACACCGATGTCAAGACCGTCGCGTATATAATACAGATGGTCAATATTGACGATCCACACCCACGGGCATGCCCCTTTCATGGCTGTCCCAGTCTCGCCATCCCACTGGACCAGCTTCCAGTTCCGGTACGCCTCCTCTGTCGTCAGAGCTTCCATGGCTGCTGACAGATACTGGTCTGTCTCCTCCGACTGGTATCCCTCGGGATTGTAGAAATCATCCTTAAAGGCACCCGCGCTCTGATACAGGCAATAACTCTCATAGGGATTTGCCGCACCCCAGCCCATCATGACCCCCTCGGAAAACATACGCTTCGACAGATCATCCCAGCTTGTTCCCTCCACCGTGATCTGAATCCCGATCTTTGCCACCTGCTCGGAAGCGGCAAACGCGACTGCCTGCCGGACAGAATCCCCACTCGGATACAGCACCGTAAACGACGCTTCCACACCATCCCTCTCCACTATGCCGTCCCCGTCGGTGTCCGCCCATCCCGCATCGGCGAGCAGCTTCCTCGCATAGTCTACGTCTGTGTCGATCACGACCTCGGAATTGTTCCATGGCATCCCGTCATTCTCAGAATAGCAGGGCGTTGCAAAACCGTTCAGCACCGTGTCGGCAACGAGTCCGCGGTCTATGGCATAGGCGATCGCCTGGCGGATCTCAAGATTGCAGGTCACATCATTTCCGATCGGATACCCGCTCTTTGTGACCCTTCCCTCCGCCGGAAGCATCGGCAGCGTAAAACCCCGGTTATCAACGGAAGAGACGCTCGCAACACGGTATCCGTCAATCTCTGTCCCGGCAAGCGTCGCCGCTGTCAGCGCCGCATCGACCTGTCCCGCCTGGACAGCGGCAAACGCGGCGTCCTCCGTCATGAAGACGATCGTCACATTTTTAATAGAAGGAACAGCCCCATAATAGTCCTCGTTCGCCTCCAGGATCATCTGTTCCTGCGGATTCCACTGGACAAATTTCCACGGACCCGAACCGACAGGGTTTGTCCCATAATCCGAACCATACGCGTGCTGCGGAATGATCCCCACGGATGCAACGGTATTGAGAAACACAGAAGTTGGTCTGGACAAAGTAAATACGACAGTCGTGTCATTTTTCACTTCGATATTCTCCAGAAATGTAAGATCAACGGACGCCTGCGCTGCCTTTGCCGTCTCGAAAGTAAAAGCGACATCATCGGCGGTAACTGCCTCACCGTCCGTAAACTTTGCATCATCGCGCAGTCTGAATGTCCACACCAGCCCGGACTCGTCGAGATGATAGCTGACAGCCAGATCATTCTCAAACGCCATATCACTGTCATATTTTATGAGCGTACTCTGTATCAGCGGTGTGTTGCCATGTCCCCATCCCTGGACCGGATCCAGCGTGGCGGGTTCCGAGGTGATCGCCACAACTACGCTGTCCTGCTTCTGGGACTGCTGCAAACCACTAGCTGACTGCTTTTCGGAAGCACAGCCTGCAAGCATGACCGCCACAGTCCCTGCGATCAGCGCCCACACAGAACTTCGGCGTACCCACTCTGCAGCGAACGCTCTATCTGCCAATCCTTTCCGATATTGCATGCTTCTATTGCCTAACCCATTCTCCTTGTACATCATGTTTTCCCTTCTGACAAACTTCTTCCTGATCAAGCAGGGAGGACTTTCCCTACTGACAAGCTTCCTCTGGGTGCCCGTGTGCAATCGAGCAGGAAAGAGACATCTTCCCCTACTCGCGCGCGACCCGTGCGCCGCACTGGCGGCATATTTCCTCTGCACGGGTCTGCGCATAAAAAATTTCAGCACTGCACCCGCTTAAAGTGCAGCACTGAAATTCATTATAGTCGATGTATTTGATTTTTGTAAGCCTAGGGAGGGGTTATTTTTTCAGTTTTGTTAAACGCAGGCGTAAACAGCAACAGATATTACACACAAATTGATAAGGGACATCCATTTGGCAAACGGGTAAACAGTAACCGAGACTACCCTAACTCAGACAACGGTGCAAAGCGGTATCCCATGTCCTCCCACTTTGTCAGCAGCTCATCGAGGATCTCACCGTTTGTCTGGGACGTATTGTGCAGAAGTACGACCGCCCCAGGGTGGATCCGCGATGTAAGCTTGTCGAACGCCGCGTCGTGGCTTGGCTGGTTCTCCGTGTCCCAGTCCACATACGCCAGACTCCAGAAGATCGTCTTGTATCCCAGTTGCTGTGCCATCCTGATATTCTCCGCATTTGCCTTCCCCTGAGGCGGACGGTAATACGGTGACAGCGCTGTGCCCGTGATCTCGCTAAACATACCTGCCACGTCATCCAGTTCTTTCTGAAACGCATCCAGATCGGAAATCGCGGACATGTCCGGATGGTGATAGGTATGGTTGCCTACCGTGTGCCCCTCCGCCACCATACGCTTGACAAGATCGGGTGCCGTCTCCAGAAAATGTCCCACGACAAAAAATGTCGCCTCGACATCATGCTTTTTCAGCGCATCCAGAATCGGTTCGGTATTTCCGTTCTCATATCCGCAGTCAAATGTCAGATAGATCACTTTCTCGCTGGCATCATCCATAAAATAGGCATCATACCACGCCAGATCCTCCGGTGAGGCATTTCCGACTGGCTGCGTGCCGGATTCACCAAAAGAAAGTCCCCAGTCCTCCGAGCTCAGCACCAGCTCAAAACCGTCCGGCGGCTGCTTGTTTTCAACAGCGGTTTCCGGCGCCGCAGTATCTGCCGCCTCCCCATCCGTGACAGGATCATCTGCCTCCTGCCCTTCCCCCTCCGAGTCCATATCCGAAGTATTATCTGTCAGATCCAGACTGATCACCGTTATCTTCTCAGGTTCCGTCTCTTTTTGCAGCGTCTCCTGCGCACTTAGACCGGCACATCCTGTCAGGAACATTGTCATCATGACTGCGCAGCATACGCGCGAGGTCTTTTTACCGCTCTGTCTTTTCATTTGTACATCTCCTGTCTCTTTCATGTTTGTGCCCACTGCAGCCACGTTTCCCCTGCAAGGGAAACGTGTTTCTCTAGAACACGTTTGAAAATGCTCTGGCACACTCTAAAATTATAGAACAGGAATGCATCATAACTGTATCCGATTTGCATCATTTTTGTAAGGTTGTACATCTTTCAGCCAGCATTTGCTTTAGATACTCATATCTAAGGCGCTTTTCCTCCTTGGCAAAATGCGTCTCCCTGTACTGCATGGGATTGTCCTCATACACCAGCTTTTCATCCCCAAACTGCTCGCTCGTCAGATCAAAACAACAGTTGCCGACTACGTTATAACAGTGATAATTGCCGTCCGGTCTGCGTATCCCATACACTTCGCCGCCAAAAATATCCTGCGCCAGAAATGCAGTGATGGAACACTGCCCCAGTGTCATATTCTCCGGCGTCCATTGATCGCGCATCCGCGGTGCACAGGTGTCTACGCACCAGATTTCCGACAAGGCATCGTACAGATCGAGCGGTGTCCTGATTCCTTTATACTGCTCCGTCACTGCATGTGCATCTGCCTGCTCCCAGCCATAAAACTTATATTCTTTCATATCCGCATCTCCTTTATCCCACAACTCCGTTCCTATATCCGGAAAATCTGCCTATCACCGATTATATTATCCGCTAAATAAAACTCATTGTCAATCCCTCTGGACGCCCGTGTACAATCGAGTAGGGAAATGTCCTTTTCCCCTACTCGCGCGCCGGGCGTCCGTCAGCGTATGCTGACATTTTTCCGCTGGACGCCCGTGTGCATAAAAGCAGCGTGCGGCAAGACGTTAAGTCTTGCCGCACGCTGTTCTGTTTCTGATCAGCCTTCGATCTGAATATACTTGCTCTCCTCGACTGCAGGCTTTGCCTCCTTCTTCGGCACGGATACTTTCAGGATGCCGTCCTCAAACTTCGCCCGGATGTCCTCCTGTGTGACCTCCTCGCCAACGTAGAAGCTTCTGCTGCAAGTACCATAGTATCTCTCACGGCGGATATATTTGCCGTTCTCATCCTTCTGGTCATTGTTCTGGCTCGTCTCGGCATTGATGGTGAGATACCCATTCTTGAGCTCCGCTTTCACGTTCTCCTTCTTGCAGCCCGGAAGATCGATATCCAGCTCGTAACCGTTATCGGTCTCCTTGACATCTGTCCGCATGATGCCTGTGGAGGTATTGTAGCGGGAAGCTGTCCGCATCGGGCGGGCAAAATCCTCAAAGAAATCATCAAACAAATTTTCTCCAAAAATACTATTCATCACATTTGAACTTGGTAATAACATAACTCATTCCTCCTATAATATAAATTTAATGTGTGGCAGCTTTGAAAAGCTGTTGTTTTATTTGTTATATATGTGTTATAACATACTTATTAGCACTCGTCAATAGTGAGTGCTAATAATTTTTATTAACAATTTCTAAACTGACACTTTTTTTGTGGTCTGTGGTTGATTTATTCTATCCAGAAATGCCGTGAAATATGCTGTTTGACACAAAACTAATTGTTTCTTCGATTCGCTGGATTTCTCAAACAATTTTCACTAAAATATGCTCCTCCCGTCTTGACTAATGTGTCTAATAGTATTAGACTATACTTGTCTAACATTATTAGACACTCTTGATGCATAACACCAGCACACCGTATTTTTAATCTTTATTCTTAATATCAATACAGTGCTGCATTCGTTCCCGCGTAATCAGTGCTTGATGTCCGCGCCAGGATAAGACGGCGGGGGAGGCGATGCGGCGGCATCGTTGACCGACGACAACGCGGTACCGGTGCGGACAGCGAATGCTGATTGCCCGAGAAATAATGCAATGATGTACTACGAAGGAGGTTTTACAATGGATGAAAACAGATTAGGCATGATGGAGGGACGCTTTGCGGATATCATATGGCAGTCCGCCCCCATCAGCACTGGCGACTTGATAAAAGTCTGCGAAACGCAGTTTGGCTGGAAACGCACGACGACCTACACGATGCTCAAGCGGCTCTGCCAGCGCGGCATATTTAAGAACGACGGCGGCACTGTCATCGTCCTGATGCCCAAAGAGAAGTTCCACCAGAGACAGAGCGAACAGTTTGTATCGGACACTTTCGGCGGCTCTCTCCCCGCCTTTATCGCCACGTTTACCAAAGGAAAAACGTTAAGCGACGAGGAGGCGGACGAGATCCAGCGGCTGATCGACAAAAGCCGGAGCAAAAACAGGCAGTCGAGTGGAGAAGAGTCCTCTTCCCCTACTCGCAGCGCCGAACATCCGTCAGCACATGCTGACATTTTTCCGTCGGACGCCCGTGTGCATCAAAGTGAGGAGGAACGTCAATGACACTGGAATCTTTATTTGCTACAGTGCTGCAGTTAAGCTTTTATGGAACGATCGGCTGCGGCGTGATCCTAGTCTGCGCGCTCATCAATTACGCGCGGGCGCCCAGATGGATCTCCATGGCGCTCTGGGGGCTGGTCGCACTGCGCCTGATCATACCTTTTCATTTTTCCTCCGCGGTAAGCCTGTTCCGGCTGGAGGGCATATCGGATCTCTCGTCACGGATCGACCGCACTCTTGATGATGGCGGAGCTTACAGGACAGCACTGGAGGGGAGTATCGAATTTGATCAGGCTGTCGCCGCCGGAAGCCCAGTATCCACCAGTCCCGGAGGCAGCCGGATGGCGTATTATTACGAGCGCGAAAACGGCAGGATCGCACCGGCCAAAACAGCTTATGCGTCCTTTCTTGGCATCGGTTCGCGCGTGTGGCTTGCCGGCATGGCACTGCTTTGGCTCTGGGCAGCCGTATCCTATGTCCGGCTAAAGCGCAGGCTGCAGTTTTCCATGCAGCTTTACAGGGGCGTGTACGAGACCGATGCCGTCTCCTCGCCATGTGTCGTCGGGATCCTCCGCCCTCGGATCTATCTGATCCCTGGTCTGACGCAAATGCAGCGAATGCATATCCTGCTGCACGAGCGGATGCATATACGCTGCCTGGACCACATCTGGAAGATCGTGTCCTTTGCGGTCATCAGCGTACACTGGTTCAATCCCTTTTTGTGGTTTATGTACCGCATGTTTCAGGGAGAGTTGGAGAAAGCCTGCGACGAGCGGGTGCTCACACGGCTCGGCGAAGATAAAAAAGAAGACTACAGCGAATCCCTGCTGGCGCTTGCAGCGGGCAAAAACTGGAAAAAGCCGACGCCGATCTTCTTTGGTGAAGTCAACATCAGGGGCAGGATCAAGCGGATCCTCGCCTACAAAAAGCCAATGGTAACAGTGTCCGTTGTCGTTGTCATTCTGTCTGTCGCGGGGTGCGGTATCTTCCTGACCACGGCAGAGCCCTCGGATGACGCCGCAGAAAACGCACAGACTTCCGATCTGACGGCAGATGAAACACTTCCGGCAGTCAACAGCATGAACACGCCGGAACCCCTGCCGGAAGAGTCAAACCACACGGAACCCGACAGTGCATTCTCTGACAGAGAAACCGCGTCTGGTGACGAGACCGGATCTGAACAAATGGAAGTTTACGAGGAAATAACCGACAATGGCGTCACTTATCAGGCGAGATGGGGCGGAATCTACCGCATCGGGAAAGACGGCAGCGAAGAACAGCTTTATAACATATTCGCGGGAACAGAACCGCAGATGACGGTCTTTGAAGACACATTGTACTTTCGCACCGATCGATCTTATTACGACGGCGCGCTGGACTGGTCAGACAACACGATCCGATGGATCGATCTGAATACCGGAAAGACAGGCGACCTGCCATTTATACGCGACAACCAGAATATTGCCTTTTTCTCTGTCTATGAAGGGCTTGCAGTGATCCGCTACAGTACGCCGGATGTCACGGATACGATCATGCTCTACACCGATGAGGACACTGCCCTAAACAGCAAAAACATCGCACAGCTATCTGGGACAGAGCGGCAGCAGCTCGGACAGGGCACCACGCAGACCGTGCTTCAAAATCCCCGCACACTGGTCAATATCTCGCACCGGACCAAAGACCGGAACACCGCCTATCTGGATCTTGACGGAGATGGAAACGTCGAAGAGATCATACTGGAACCTTCGCAGGATCCCGAAAACATGGCATACCGGGATGAGACAGATCCGCTATCCTACTTCCGCCTGCAAATCGGGAGCACTGGAATAGAACGCTGGGGCGAAAATCTGTCCAATACGCTCTGGGCTGTCAGCTTTGACGGACGATCGATCCTGCTGGTTCTCTACGAAGACGGACCAAGCGGAGATCCTTATACACACTTTTACCGCTATCAAAACGATCAGATCATCGAAGCGGGCGGTTTTGCAGACGATATCCGCCTGTGCGGGATCAGTCCGGAAGGGATCATCACCGGTGCGATCCGACAGGATGTCGTACAGACGGACTGGATCACGGTGCGCTGGCAGTTTGGAGAAAGCGGAATGGTGGAAGAAATACCGCAGGATCTCTATGAGTTTCAAAACAAAAACTGGGTAAACCTGTCCGAAGACCTCCCGTTGCACACCGCGGCCGAAAGCCCCGAGACCTTTGTGCTCCCAGCCTCCCGATCACTTCGGTTCCTGCAGACCTCCGCCGACTGGCGCTGGGTCCTTGTGGAAACTGACGACGGACAACAGGGCTGGATGCGCGTGGAGAATTTTGAGGTAATGGACTTAGGGAAAAACGTTATGGAACTATTTGACGGCTTAAATATGGCCGGGTAGCTCTTCGGGTCCGCTGTATTCTCCGCAACCTTCATACCTCTCGATCCTGCACTGATGCCTTCTTTCTCCTGCTGGTGATTCCTTGTCATAGCTGATCCCCACCAGCAGGATCTCCCCGCCGTATCCGCTGACAGCACAGAGTCTTTTTTAGGAAGATATACAATGTCTGCATAACCAGCACCTGCCGGCAGCTCCTCAAACGGCGATTCCTCGCCATGGATCTTCTCGATCTGCCGCGCAACTGCCTCCCCCCTTCCGTGAACCGTATCCGCGATAAGCTGTTCCACCGCGTCTGCCAGTGTCGCCGCAAATCCCTCCACAACCCTCAGTTGCGGATACTGTTCTGTCAGTTCCCGAATGACATTTCGTTGAATATACGGCACGATATCCATACCGGAGGCTTCCCCGATCACCCCCGTCATGTCCAGATAGATCACATCGTACTGATTGAGATGAGCGCGATACTGTGCGTCACTGGCAATCGCCAGATCATCAAAAAGTCCGGCAGAATCGCAGGTCTTGTCATAATATGCGCACAGCATCTGAGCCGCAAAGGATTTCCCAAACAGGCGCGGCCTGCTGATACAGGTCAGGCACTGCGGCGTACCGATCGTCTGATTGATCAGCCCGATCATTCCTGTCTTATCCACATACTTCCCTCCCAGTCTTTCCTACTGCGCGATCCCCCTGCAGCGTCTGAGCCAGTTCCCCCGCAGATAATAGATGATAAATAAGATGGACGTCACCGACCACGTCAGCGGATAGCTGAACGCCACCGTGGAAACCTCGGGGCGCATGGGCACGACCACCAGATTCCAGAACACGCGCAGGACGCAGACACCGACACAGGTCATCAGCATCGGCGGCACGGCGTCGCCGCAGCCCCGCGTCGTACCGCCCAGGATCTCGATGCAGATATACGTGATATAGCTTGGCGAGATCACCTGCATCATGCCAATCCCGATCGCGACCACATTCGGATCGTCCGTGAACAGATGCAGGAACACCCTTCCTCCTGCCAGCACCGTAACGCTCAGCAGTATGCTTGTAAACGCCGCCATACCCAGACAGATGCGCACACTTTTCCGGATCCGGTCGTACTTGCCCGCGCCGAAGTTCTGTCCCGCAAAAGTGGTGATCGATACGCCATAGGCGCCCATGATCATCCAGAAGATGCCGTCCACTTTGCCGTACGCTGTCCACGCCGCGATCGTGTCCGTCCCAAAAGCATTGATACTCGACTGAATGATCAGATTGGACGCGGAGTACATGGTAGACTGGATCCCCGCCGGCAGACCGATGCGGATGATATTGTGCAGGAGCACCGGGTGAAACCGGATCTCACTGATGGCCAGCCGATAAGAATCCTTTGTCCGCATCAGCGTTATGACCACCATGAGCGCGCTGACCACCTGCGAGAGCGCCGTCGCCACCGCCACACCGACCACACCCATCCTTAGGATCGTCACGAAAAGGATATCCAGCACGATATTGACCAGACAGGACAATATCAGAAAATAGAGCGGCCGTCTGGAATCCCCCACCGCCCGCAGGATCCCCGACCCCATATTATATATGAGGGAAGGGATGACACCGAGGAAATAAACCCGCATGTACACGGCGGACATCGAAAGGATCTCTTCCGGCGTGTTCATCGCGCGGAGCGCCATGCCTGAGAAGAGAATCCCAAGCACCATGATCGCCGCTCCGCCCGCGATGGAGAGCGCCATCGCCGTATGTACCGTCCGCCTCACATCATCCTGTTTCTTTGCCCCGTAATACTGCGCCAGGATCACCGTCGCGCCGGATGAAAGCCCTGTAAAAAAGCCGATCAGCAGATTGATCAGTGTGGACGCAGGGCCGCCGACCGCCGCAAGCGCCTCCTTACCGACAAACTTTCCCACGATCACCGCATCCGTCGTGTTATAGAGCTGCTGAAAAAATGTTCCGAACAAGATCGGGAAAAAGAAAAAGAGAAGCTGTTTCCAGATCACGCCCTCCGTGATCTGATTGGAGATCTGACGACCTTCTGCTTTCATATGTACCTCCCCTGTACCTCCCTGCAGGACTGCTCTCATTCAAACGCGATACTGTCAATGATCGCGTCAAACATTGGATCCGCATCATCACCGAGGTCTTCATAAATATAAAAATCAAACGTAAAGAGAATGTCGTCTTTCTGTATCGCGACAAGTGTTGTCTGAAAAGTATCACCGTAATCGTTCTCCATCAACGCGACAACTTCCATTGCCGGGAATCCGCCGATCGTCTTTTCCTCGACATCAAACCCATCCCCTGTGTATGATTCCATCACCATCTGCAGATCCACGCCTTCCTCCGGCAGATAGGCGTCAAAGAACAGCAGCGACATATCCCACACATTGTCATCCTCATATCTGGAAGTCAATGTGTACGAAACCTCCCCGTTCTCCGCGACATCTTCCATGTCCCACAGATACGGATAAGAGAAAGTGATCCCCAGTTCCTCCATCACACACTGCTGCATCACAGGCAATGGGATCACCGGATCCTGCTTCATGGCTTCGTCAAGCTCTTCCTGCGTGATCGAAATATTGCACTCTGCCCCGGTATCCGAGAGGACCTTCTGCGCGAGCACCTGCGTCAGCGGCGCAAGCACCGTCCAATGATCCGCACCGTCCATAATATAGCAGTGGATATTGTCATTTTCGGAAGTGCGCTCGATGTTTTTCAGATTCGACGAATTTCCGTCGCTTCCCTCGATCAGAAAAGTGGGCGTCTTCACACTGTCCAGCCAGTAGATCGGGGAGCGCATCCTGTACTCCTCCTCGTTGTCCGTATCGAACGTGAACTGGCTGTTATTGTGGTACTCGATCTTGTCCACCGCGCCAAAGCCAAACACTGCGCGGAATTTGTCCGTGTACTCTGCCGCAAGCAGCGCGCGCGTTCCGCCGGTACTGTGGCCGCCCAGATAGATGCGGTCGGGATCCACATAGGGAAGGGACGCCGCGTAATCATAAGCCGACGCGATATCGTCCACCTCGCCAAAAAGCGCCTCATAATTGCCCGGATTTCCATTTCCCCCGCGGAAGGACGGATACATCATCAGAATGCCCGCCTGCCAGAATGCCGATCCGGTCTGGTCGTCGTCCCATGCGGGGTAGCACCATGGGAAATCGCTAATGCCGTTTCCCCAGCCGCCTACCACCCAGATGACCAGCGGGTGTTTCTTGCCATCGCCGGGATCGCTGGACACATACGCTGCCAGGTCTCCGACTTTGGAGGAATAATGTACCAGGTCGAAAAATCCCTCCGGCGGATCCGGGATCGGATCGTTGTCGCTGTTGTGCTCCACCAGCGTTGTCTGAAACGCGTCATGCGCCGCGGCAAAGCTCTGTACCTTAGCAGAATCCTCCGCCCTGCCCTTCGTCTCCGCTCCTGTCCCGCTGTCCACCGTGTTTTTTGATGATGAACATGCCGCTGTAAAGCACATCACCGCTGCCATCACCGCCACAAAGATTTTTTTCATCGTTTTGTTTGCCATAATCGGTTTCTCCTTTACTTTTTTCTATCGATCTTATCCCGGATCTCCTGCATCTGGTAATCGAGTGCCTCGATCGAATCCGCGCAGGCTTTCAACTGCTTTTCGATCTCCTCTGTATTGTCGATATCCTTCTTATATTTCAGCTTATGTTCCAGACTTGCCCAGAAATCCATCGCGATCGTGCGGAACTGTACCTCCGCCTTCACGTATTTCTTCTCATCTGGCAGAAAGACCGGAACGCTCAGGATCAGATGAAGGCTCCTGTATCCGTTTGTCTTTGGCGTCCTGATATAGTCCTTCTCCTTCAATAATATAATGTCGTCCTGCTTGAGCAGAAGCTCCGCCAGCCGGTAGATGTCATCAGGAAATGAACAGATCACGCGGAGTCCTGCGACATCCGCGATGCATTCCTTGATATTCTCGATCGTGACCGGCAGATCCTTGCGCACCAGCTTTTTATAGATGCTCTCGGGCTTCTTTAGCCTGCTTTTGATCGATTCAAAAGGATTGCGCTTGTACTGCTCGGAGAACACCGCATTGAGCACCTTTAACCTCGTCTCCACCTCCATGATCGCGGAGCGGTACTCCATCATCAGCCTGCTGAACGCCTCCGCAGTGCTTAACTGCTCCGCCTGTATCCTGATGATCTGCTCCTGCTTTTTGAGCGCCGCCGACTGCCTTTCGATCTTTTTCTCGAGCTGGTTCTTGCAGTTAAAGAGTTCGATCGTATTCCTCACCCTGTTTTTGACGATCGAGTCCACGAACGGTTTGTGGATAAAGTCCGCAACCCCCAGCTCAAAACACCTGTTTTCTACCTCGACAGCGTTCTCACCACTGATGATCAGCACGGGAATATCGTCCATCCACCCGTTTTCCCGCATACATGTGATCACGTCAAAGCCGTCCACATCGGGCATATGCAGATCCAGCAGAAGCGCTGCCGTCTCATCCTGACATTCCCGCAGCTTCTGCAGCGCCTGCTCTCCGTTTCCTGCCATCTCGACTTCATAATCCGTCTCGAGTATCTCCCTCAACAGTTCGCGGTTCATCTCCGCGTCGTCCACTACCAGTATCTTTTGCATCTGAAATTCCCCTCTATCTACGACTGCTTCTCCGCTTTCTCGATCACGCAGCTATGCGGTTTGTCCGGATTCGCCTTATCATAATTGATCCCCACCAGCAGGATCTCACCGGCATAGTTTTCGAGTGCCTGCACATAATGTCTGTCCCTGATCTGGCTGATCGCCGCACTGACAGACTTGTCATATTTTAACTCCACCACCAGTGCAGGCCTGCCCGTATACGGCAGCGGCAGAAAGACAATGTCCGCAAAACCTTTCCCGGAAGGAAACTCCCGTATCAGCCTGTAATCTTTCCGCGCACTGTAATACGCCAGCCCGATCGCACTGCCAAGCGCATTCTCATCATTGTAGGCCAGGATCGATGCCACCTCCGTGTGCGCCCTGTCAAGTCCCTCTGCAACGCGCGCCGCGTCTCCCCGCAGGGTATCCTCCAGAAGCTGCTCCGAGGCTTTCAGAACGCGCATGACCTCCGACCATCCCCCGACACTCATGGCATTCTCAAACTCCCCGATGATCTCTTTATTGGGAATAAACGCCTCCTCCGCTATGGAATCATATCCGAGATAGCCCAGATGGATCAGCAGCGTGAGCACATCGTCCTTTGTCCTGAAACTGCGCATATCGTTCTGAAAGCTGCGCGTGTTGACCCTGACGCGCCCACCGCCAAGCATCTGCACGATATCCGGCCGCAATCCGTCGAAATCCATGTCGATATAGATCTTGAGCGCCTCGTATGTCTCCGTGGACGTCCAATAATTAGAAAAATCCCGGCAAGTCATTGCTTCCACCACAGACTTTGGATTGTATATATGCCGATAGCTCTTGAACATATATCCGTCATACCAACCACTGGTTTTAGCAAAATCCATGTCATATTTTACACATAGTCCCTTTACCTCAGTCTCTATAAAACCTGTATACTCCTCGAGCACTTTCTGATTGGTCATCGAATACTCTCTGAACATATTCAGCGCCGAGTGCTTTCCGTATTTTTTCACCGGAAGGATCCCTGTCATATAGGCAAGCGCGGCATACTCCTGATCCTTCAGGAGATTGCGCAGGAAATCCAGATACTGCCTCTGCAGCGCCTCCGACTCCTGCCGCTCACGCATCACGCAGTCCCACTCGTCGATCAGGAAGATAAACTGCCTGTCTGTCTCCACGTAAATCTCCCTGAGCGCGGCAGCCAGTCCCATCCCCTGTCTGTTCAGATATTCCCCGTACACTTTCCGCAGTTCCCGGAGCACTTCCTGTTCCAGATATTCTGTCACTTTTCCAGGCTCCGCCTCGATCAGAAACTGCTGCATGTTCAGGTAGATCACGTCATACCGGTTCAGATGCTCCTCAAAGGACCGGTCACGCGCGATCCGAAACCCCGCGAACAGCTCCCTCGAATCACATCCGCGGCTGTAGTAGGCGGCAAGCATCCGAAGCGTCATGGATTTTCCAAAACGCCGCGGCCTGCTGACGCAAAGAAACCCTTCCTCTGTATTCAGATACCGGTTCGTGTACGCGATCAGTCCCGTCTTATCCACGTAGATCTCCGAGCGCACAGCCCTCCAAAAACCTTTATTTCCCGGATTCAGATAAATTCCCATCCTTGCGCCTCCCCCAAACATTTTCCTGCAAATTCCCGTTTCATCCAGTATACACCACTTTCCCATGAAGGACAATGCCCATCTCCCATTCGCGAACCCAAACCGGCATCTGGCGAAACTTTGCTCCACCTGGCAGCCTCCTGTGATATAGTGATCCCAACAAGCAATAAACCACAAATACACATTAGAAAAGGAGAAAACAGTATGAAAACGAAAAATATGATTTATTTTGGGATCTTTGTGGCAGTGCTGGTAATCACCGACTGCATCGCGGGAAAGGAACCTGTTAAATTCTGGATCTTTATGGCAGCGCTGGCAGTCTCCGGCAGCATCTCAAGAAAAGAGCCAGAGCGCTTCCGAAAACTCATGACAGACACCTTAGGCTACACGATGAGCCTCGGACTCATATTGGGTTTTCTCGAAGTTCTTGCCCTCTACGGTATTGAGATCTGCGAGATTCCCTGGAGTCTCAGCCCGCTGGATTTCATGTCCGTGGTCTCGTGTCTGTTCTTCTTCTCGTTCATCTCAGAAAAGTGGACACTGCCGACTCGTCAGGATTCAAGTGAGAAAAAATCCTTCTCCGCGATAAACCCGATGAAATGGTGGCGGTGCTGACAATGATTCTCAGTCCCGCAGGGCGGATGCATACTCCGCCTTCGCCTTGCGGGACAAGAGACACGTCTCCCCATTGTCAAGCTCTACCATATTTTCTTTTAGCCGCACATTGCCGATCCTGGCGCGGTTTACCAAAAAGCTGCGGTGACACCGCCAGAACGCTTCCCCCAGCTTCTCCTCGAAATGATTCAGGCTGCTGTTGAACTCCAGCACCTCATCATCCATGTGGAGCACCAGCGTATGGCGGCTTCCCACCGCCTCAAAATACAGGATCTTCTGCAGCGGAATGTGGCGCACCGCGTCAAATATCTTTATTGAACAATAATTATTCTTCCCGTCAGGCTCACTCATCAGCCGCTCGCAGATACTCTCCAGACACGCGTTCACACGCCGGGCCATCACGGAAGGTTCCCCTTTCACGATATAGTCCAGCGCTTCCAGCCGGTACCGGAATGTCTCAAACATCATATCGCCGTGTGCCGTGATAAACACGATGAATCCTCTCGGATCATACGCCCTGAGCTTCACCGCAAGCTCCAGGCCGCTCATGTACCCCGGAAAATCGATATCCAGAAAATAGATCGCCGGAACATCCGCCTGCCGCTGCAGCGAAAGCAGCGAAACCGGATTGTCCACCACCTGCAGCGGTCCCATATCACGCTCCATCATCATGATCTGATCGCCGATCAGTTTCCCAAGCTGTGCACTCACCGCCGGCTCGTCGTCGCATATATACACCGGAATCATAGTCGTTCCCCCTCATCATCCTACACCGGGATCCGCAGCTCCTGCACCAGATAATCGTCCTTGATATAAGTGCGTGTCAAACAGTCCGGGCAACGCGACACCATCCTCCGATAGCTCGACAGCCCCGTCCCGTGTCCTTTCCCTTTCGTAGTGTAACCACTTTTGGTAAGCGCCGCCAGATTCGGCTGCTCGTCATAGTTGTTGGCGACCGCTATATACAGTTCCCCTGCGTCCTGTAATAGCACCACCCGGATCCTCCCATCTTCCTTCGATGCCGCCTCGATCGCGTTGTCGAGCAGGATCCCCTGGCAGCGCAGCAGATCCTCCGTCGACATGCGGACGCCTGTCACCGGATTCATGATCTCGAGCGCGACCTGGATATGGCGCTGG
Source organism: Lachnospiraceae bacterium (assembly GCA_021770755.1). Lineage (GTDB taxonomy): Bacteria > Bacillota > Clostridia > Lachnospirales > Lachnospiraceae > COE1. The sequence continues at coordinate 1,360 of JAETQI010000062.1, read as the reverse complement.
CGCATCAGGTTCAGCTTCGTGGAGATCAGGCTGCGCACCGGATAGATCCGGATATTGGACAGCCCCTCCATCTGCCGGATCTCGCTGCCCAGCTTCTCATCAAAATACCCGCTGGTGCGCCGCATGAACTCCTGGATCGCCGCCACGTCTCCCTCCTGCGCGGAGAGCGCCATGCCGGACAAAAGATTGGTAAAGTCATGGCGGAACGCGCGGATCTCCCCCTGCAGTTCCTCGAGCAGCGCCATGTGCGCCTGCTGCTGCGCGATCGTCTCCTCCTGCGCCTTGACCTTGTCCCTGCTCGCCGCGTACATGGCGCCAAACTGGATACAGAACAGCGCTAACAGGATCAGCACACAGCAGAACAGCCCATAGGAAAAATCGGTCGTCGCACCCGGGAAAAACCGATCCAGCAGCGCTTTCAGATTCATCAGCAGGCAAAAGACCAGCAGCGAGACCGCCGTCCGCATCCGCCCGTGGAACAGATAGGCAAAATACTGCGCAAACTCAGACCGGTTCAGAACAAACACGATCCCACCGGAAAAAAGCAGCGTCAGCATGTACGGCAGCAAAAGGGATGTCGCCACATAGAGATATTTCCCGTCAAAGACAGGCGAGTAGTATGACGCCGCCGCTGTCAGGAAGTCAAAGATCGTATAGATCAGAAAATGTCCCAGCATCGCTGCACCGAGTGCCTCGGCCATCGGTACGCGATACCGCAGCCTGAGGATCGCGCTGAAAATCAGCGCCACGATCGAAAGCCCCAGCAGCTCGAGCCAGTCTTCATCCAACACATCGAGCGCGATCATGAGCAGTACCACTCCCCACATGACCACAGAGTACCCCGCATAGTACACGGCGTACCACCCCCACCGCGGTCTTTCCCCCACCAGTGCCGTCGTTGTCCAGAAAACGGAAAACGCATGCACCGCAAACAATACAACTACTACAGAAATCCTGAAAACAAAAGGCATCTGTACCTTTCCCCCTCCCACATCCGTTACGATATCATTATACACATAATTATAAAAACTTAGACACGGTCTGTCAACGCAATGATACCATCAAAAAATGAGGTCTTTCATCAGCTCAACCATAGGTTGAGTCCAAATCAACCAATGATCACTTCACAAACCTGGCAAAATGCGGTATGCTTTTTTCAGCAGATGCACGACAGTCCTTCCAGATGCGCATATGGAAAAGAATTACGAAAATGCAAATAGGATAATGGAATATAAATAATGGAGGTAGTGTGAAAGAAAGTAGAGGAAAACCATAAATGGGCGCACTTGAATAAGCTGTCTATGGCAGGCAACTTTTTAAAGTGTTATAGAGTTAGAAAATTAGATTAAGAAGCTAATGG
>JAETQI010000103.1 GCA_021770755.1 Lachnospiraceae bacterium | reverse complement strand
GCATTCCCTGAATCTGCTTCCAGTGAAAACAGACCCATGGCTTCCGCAAAATCCTGCGGGATCCTTTCACTCCCGTACAGATAGCTGCGGGCCAGTTTGTACCGCTTGTTCCATTCTGCTTTTGCAGACCCATTCTCTCCTTCTTCGTAAAACGGCATTTCCGGTTCCGGCAGAGGATCTTCTGCATTTGCCACAACGATCCTGTCTTCCGTGTCTGCAGAAGCTGCTTCCCCTTCCTCCCTCTCATCCGGAATTGTTTCTTCCAGCTCATCCAGACGGATCCCGGTGTGACCAGCTTCCTGCATGGATGTTTCATACAAAAAATGGTGATCACTAAGCTTTAATGCTTCAGCGATCACCATGTTCTTGATACTTTTCAATTGTTTCTGACTGGACAGCGGCGGCAGGGACGGAGCCTTTGAGGAATAAGTCAGCAGGATCTGGTCCTGCCATTCGCCCCATGCCTGGTAGGTTTCCGCTACCGTTGGCTCCTTTGCCAGCTCATCTACGATCTGATCCACCAGCCGTTTCATATCCGCTTTCAGATAACCATATACCTTTTTTCCTCTGGTATTTTTCAGTCGCTCGGAAAGCAGCTGCAGCTTCTCCCCGATAACTGGATTTTTACACACACCCTGCAACATCTCCTCTGTGAGCAGGCACATCCGCTCTGCCGCTTTTTCCTTCAGGCTGCTTCTCGCCAGGTTTTGCCCTTCGCATATCTGTGCAAAGTCCTGACGGAAGATATCATGTGCCAGCTCCGAGCGCATGGCTTCGATACCAGCTTTGGTCAGATATCCGTCATTGTCCTTTGCTGAGTAGACCATCAGATGTACATGGGGATGATACCCTTCATTGTGGAAAGCCGCATACCATCTCAAATCTCCACTGTCAATCTTCATGTACTTACAGAGCATGGCACGTTTGGAACGCAGGAGGGACATCCACTCTCTGGCGGAGTCATATCCAAGCCTTGCGGCATCCTCCCGGCGCAGGCTGACCACATGGGTCCAGACGGGGCCTTTGTGTTCTGACACTTCTTTCTGCACCTCTGCAAGGATCACCGGCTTTCCTGCATCCGTAAACAGACCGTGCTCACCGATCCGTTCCACACGGGGACGGTTTGCCAGGTAATCCACATAGTTTTCTTTCATCGCTGCCATGTCCAGGTTCCGCTCCAGTGCCTGGGTGATGAACTCCGAGGCATTGCCGATGGTTGGGTGCTGGCGGTAGTCTTCATACTCCAGCATGTCTTTGGACTCCGGCATATCTTTCACGAGCTGCCGGATCAGATCCTTCTGTGCAGGAGTAACCGGAAGATTCTTTTTACTCTCATCCACCTTCTCCACACCCTCACGGGTACTGATATAGCGCACATAGTTCTGCAGATGTTCTGGCGGAGCGTCACGGATATAGCGGCTTGTAAATATCAGTTTTGCCATAGACCATTTCCTCTCATAATAAAAAGGCAGCCATTTCTGACCGCCCTTCTTAAAACGCTATCACACACTCACTTTTTCACTTTGCCGCAGTCTCTCCAGTACCACCGCTGCTCCCTTTCGAGTATCCTCAATAATCTCCCTGGGAGTCATCTGGACATGGCGCAGGGAATTATATTCCCGGATCTTCCGGATGTCCTCCAAATTAAAATCCTTACTCACTATCGGTTTCGTCATCGTTCTCATCATCTCCTTCCAGAAGTACAGAGGGTGGATAGATCAGCAGATCCTTGTAACCCTCCAGGGTTGTGATGGTCTTTACCCCTCGCACTGTTTTTACATTTACGATATGTTTAAAATTCCAGGATGTAATAATATCACATCCCGCCAGGATCGCCGCTGCGATATGCTGACAGTCATCAAAGCTCTTTTTCTTCAGGATACCAAAATCAATGAATTTCTCTGCCAGTTCCACTGTGTCTTCATCCGTATGGACCAGATGGTATTGGATCTGCTTCAGATATCCCAGAAGGATATCCAGCTTTTCCTGGCTGCAGCCGCTGATCTCATTGAGCACGATATCAGAAATATACACTTCATAGCGCCCCTGCCTGAACAGCTCCCACAGTTCCAGCGTATCTTTCATTTTTTCCGGTGTATCCTGTTGATATAGATAACTGACCACTGAGGTGTCCAGATAAACCTTCAACTTACGCATCCCATACCTCCTGCCTTTTATTTTATTTTATCATGAAACACCGGAAAAGTCATTCCCTGTATTTTCAATTTTACCATCATCGTAAGACTTAACAGTGCATTTTCACCTTTATGTTACAGCACTCCCAGCTTCTTCAGCAGCGCCACGCAGTCCTTCGCTCCCTGCTCATACAGATACAGGCAGTCATGGTCCGCCGCCAGCAGGGTTGCCTCCACATAATCCGTGATAGCCTTCTTCACATTTTCCGGCAGGTCTTTTGTCTTTTCCTGCATCTCTTTGCTCAGCCTGGTCACCTTATCCTGCAGCTCCTGATCCTCCGGCGAATGTTCATTGCGCTCACGCACTGCAGTCTCCGTCATCTCCCGGATCACCATCTCATAGATCTCTTCTCTGTCCATTTTCACTTCACTCCTTTTTCCAACCAACATAAACGGAACCGTTCCGACAGTCCATATGCAAAATCAATAAAATTATTTCCTCTTAGTTTTCACGTTTCTGATATTTATATGCGTCACCCAGTTCCACCGCACCATTGAGACGCTTCACCTCCTCCACGCACTTTGCATGGAGCTTCCGGAATGCGCTTTCATCAATCCGGCTTTCCGAATGGTAGGCGATCATATGCGCCAGCATGGACAGCTCCACTGCGATCTTGAAATCCATCCGGGCCAGACGGTTCTCCGTATCCTGCACCGTGCTGGTAAGGACGGAGGACAGGGACTGCAGCAGATAGTTTTCTGCCTTTCTGGAATTCAGATAACCGCAGTAGAACTTCAGCGCCTCGGTCACAAACTCATTCCGGGAGCGCACGTTGGCCTCGGCCAGCAGTCCATCCGCCATCTCAAGGATCTCCTTCTCAACATAAAAACCGGCCCGCACCTTTTCTGTCCCTTTGGCCATCTGCGTTCTCCTCCTCTCTGATCGCCTTATTCTCCCCTGGTATTCACT
>JAETQI010000061.1 GCA_021770755.1 Lachnospiraceae bacterium | reverse complement strand
TACAAATGCAGATGATGCAGCGGATATTGTAGAGATGTATTATGTCAAATCAGACGGTACGGCAGACACGACGAATCAGTTTACGGATATGACAGCAAAAATTGACGAAAATAATGCAAATAGAGGGACCATTAATGGTCTCGCGTACGATCCGGATAACAGTGAGAAACTCAGTTTTGTTATCAACAAAGGTAAGGTTGACGTCAAGGAAGACCTGAACTTCAGCCTCCACGTAGGTGCAGATGCAGACATGACCAACAAGATCGGCGTAGGCATCAAGGCGCTCGACACAGCAGGTCTCGGAATCAAAGGTCTGAATGTAAAGGATACAACAGGCGCGGCGGCGACCTATGCGATCGATTCTATCGCGGACGCGATCGCAACCGTATCTTCACAGCGTTCACTGCTCGGTGCAGTTCAGAACAGGTTGGAGCACACGATCAACAACCTCGACAATGTTGTAGAGAACACGACATCTGCAGAGTCTGCGATCCGTGACACCGACATGGCGACAGAGATGGTGAAATACTCTAACGCGAACATTCTCTCCCAGGCAGGACAGTCCATGCTCGCACAGGGCAATCAGTCCAACCAGGGCGTACTCAGTCTGCTGGGCTAATCGATAGATAAAATCGAGTAGGGAAGTTTTCCCTGCTCGATTTTTTTGGGTGGAACAGACAGGAATGTGCAATTTTTGCGATGATTTTTGTAAAAGAAAAAATACAGCAGGATTGACAAATACTCAGATCGTGGTAAAATAAATATAATTTTCGAAGGGAGGGTGCAGTATGAACGGCTTAGGTTATGTACCAGTGTGCAGCAGCAGTTCCATATCAAAAACGTGCAGAAAATCACGTTTACGGGATTACTGCGCCTTTTTTTGGTATTGTGAGGGCATTCTGCCTATCAGTTGAGAATGGTCTGGCATAGATTGCCAGGATCTGATTTCACTGATCCGTATGGAATGCAAAAAGCATGAAAAAATGTGAGATACCGCAGTAATTCCAGAACAGTTTGACCAGTATGTAAGATATCCGGTCGGGCTGTTTTTCTTATGCGCAGGCCCGTGCAGAGGAAATACGCCGCCAGTGCGGCGCACGGGTCGCGTGCATACGGCATTCAGAGGAAATGTATGCACGTGATCAGTATGTATGGGTTGATAGTTTCCCGGAAGCTTTGTGCACATCGGACAAAAGGCTGCCTGCCATAGCAGGTACAAAGAGACTTCGGGAGCCGATATGAAAGAAAGAGAGGGATTACAGTTGGCAGATCAGAAAAGAGATCAGATAAAAGATCATAGTAAAAATAAAAGAGAGTATCAAATAACAGACAGATTAAACCGGAATGTCGTCTTGGACTACATCAACACATTCGTGACAAACCTGAACATGCAGAGCTCCATATGGGTGCTCTATCTGGCGTACTGCGGGCTGAATCTGGCACAGATCGGGCTTGTGGAGGGAATCTATCACGCGACGAGTATCGTGTTTGAGATTCCTTCCGGCGCGGTGGCGGATCTGCTCGGCAGGAAAAAGAGTATGGTTCTGAGCAAGGTGTGCATTGCTGTTTCCTGCGTCATCATGCTCTTTTCCAGGAGCTTCTGGTTTTTCGCGCTGGGTTTTGTGATCCAGGCGCTGGGGAACAACCTCAATTCCGGTTCGGAGGAAGCGCTTGTGTACGACAGCATGAAATACGCGGGACGCGAGGAGGAGTACTTACGCGTGTGCGGCAGGCTGAACATGATCATCGAAGTGTCGCAGGGGATCGCGACGGTTGCGGGCGGTATTCTGGCGGAGTTCTCCTATTTCTGGTGTTACGGCGCCTGCGTGGTGATCGCGGTGCTCGCACTGGTGCCGGTTCTGTGGATGACAGAGGCGCCTTACGCTGATGGAAAAGGATGTCCGGGATCGGTAGGGGAAGTGGTAAGGACGCATTTTGAGACATGTTTTGGGATCCTTCGTTCAGACCGCCGGATTCTGAATATCATCGTCTATTATTCTGTGCTGTTCGCGGCGCAGACGTTACTGTTTTTTTACAGTCAGCAGTACTTTTATGAGCTGGGATATAACAAGATCCAGATCAGTCTGATCATGCTGGTGGTGGGAGGCGTTTCCTGCGCCGGGGCTGCCATGAGTGAGCGGCTCTTTGAAAGATTCGGCACGAAGATCGGGGTGATCGGTGCATTTGTCATCGCCGCATCATTTCTGGCATATGGTTTTTGCAGGGTTTCTGTGTCGGTCCCGGCACTGGCTGCCGCGAGCTTTTTTAACTCGGTGCTCTATCCTGTGCAGTCGGAGCAGCTCAACAGTTTGATCCCGTCGGGACAGCGCGCGACGCTGATCTCTGTGAACAGCATGTTCTTCTCGATCGCAATGATCCTGGTGTTTCCGCTCGCGGGCGCGCTGGCTGACATGTATGGGCTCACAGTAGTCCTTGTGGGGATCGGGCTGGGGCTGGCGGTGTTCACTGCTGTCTGGAATAAGGTATTGTAGACAGGGGCGGCAAGGATGAACTGGGATTCGCGCGTGTTTCTATTTGACTTTTCCATGCAATCGCCTTATGATAGGTTATAATACAGTAAATGGCAATATGGAAGAGGAGAATGCAGATGAAAAAAGTATTTATCGATGGAAGTGAAGGGACAACAGGTCTGCGCATCTTTGAGCGTTTTGAGGGAAGGGACGATATCGAGATCTTAAGGATCCCTTCAGAATTGCGAAAGGACACAGCGGAGATCAGGAAATATATCAACGCGTCGGACATCACATTTCTGTGTCTGCCGGATGCGGCGGCGCGGGAGGCAGTGGCGATGGTCGAGAACGATAACACGATCATCATCGACACGTCGACGGCGCACCGCACGGAACCAGGCTGGGCGTATGGCTACCCGGAGCTCTCCGCAGCGCACCGCGAGGCGGTCAGGACCGGAAAGCGGATCGCAGTGCCCGGCTGCTATGCGACAGGTTTTATCACGATCGCATACCCGATGATCGCGCAGGGGATCCTGCCAAGAGATTATCCGGTTGCGGCGTTTGCGATGTCTGGCTACAGCGGGGCGGGCAGGAAGACGATCGCAGTGTACGAGGCGGACGGGAGGGACGTAGAACTCGATGCGCCGAGAGAGTACGCGCTTGGTCAGAACCACAAGCACCTGAAAGAAATGCAGAAGATCACGGGGCTGGAGAAGACACCACTGTTCTCGCCGCTGATCTGTGATTATTACAGCGGCATGGTGGTGACGCTGCAGTTCTATACGGATCTGCTGAAGGATAAGCCGACACCGGAACAGGTACAGGCAATGTTTGCGGCATATTTTGATGGCGAACCGTTTGTTAAGGTGATGCCGTTTGGGAAGGAAGCCGACTACAATGGATTCCTGGCCGGAAATGCGTGTTCTGGATGGGACGGCATCGAGATCTATGTGACGGGTAACGAGGACAGGCTGCTCGTCAGCACGCGGTTTGACAATCTTGGAAAAGGCGCGTCAGGTGCGGCGGTGCAGTGTCTGAACATCATTCTCGGCTGCGGGGAGAGCAAGGGATTGATTGTTTAGTATTAAGCAGGCAAAAGAGGAAACAGGAATATGAAAAAAATGGAGATAATGCAGGATGAGTATGGCAGTAAGGTGGTTGTAATTCCTGATATAATCTTTGCAAATAAACAAAATATTGATTGGGATGAAGTTGAGCTTTATTTGGAACAATATGTGGGCGAAAATGCTGTTGTGGCAGACAGTGGGGATACGATACTTTTGGGAAAAGACTTTCCAGATGAATTTGCGGGTTCAAAGTATACGAGAAAGACAAAAGGTGCGCGGGCTAAGGCGAAAGCGAATGCAGCGCAGGGAGTTCGGGAATTGATCGAGATTGCCACAAATAAAATATTTCGTGAAAATCATAAAGAGAAACACAGCGTAGATGCCGGAAATGGATGGTATTATTATGTTACACGATTTGCATTGCCTATATATGAAAATGAAAAAAGGACAGAGCAATATAATGTATATACCGCATGTCTGGTTGTTAACTGTACTTTAAGGGGAAAGATGTATCTGTATGATCTGGTCGATATAAAAAAAGAAGCAAGTAACCCACTCAAGACTATTCAATAGCCAAATGGTACAAAACCGCTTCCTTTTTTAAGATATTAGCATATAGATTAAATTTTGTCAAGAAAAGATCGGTTTGATTTGGAGGAATTGCACTGCATGATTCAATTACCACAGGATTTCAGGATTCGGATGCAGGATATGCTCGGTGAGGCGTATCCTGCTTTCCTGCGCAGCTATGAAGAGGAGAAATATCAGGCGCTGCGGGTGAACGCGCTGAAAGGCACAGCGGAAGAATTTTTGCAAAAAATGCCGGCGGGCGGCCTGGGAGCCGTTGCGTGGGAGCAAAACGGATTTTATTATCATCATGATGACGGTGGTCCTGCACCCGGCAGGCACCCGTTCCACGAGGCGGGGGTCTACTATATACAGGAGCCGAGCGCGATGGCGCCGGCGGCGTATCTGGAAGCGGCGCCTGGGGAGCAGGTGCTTGACCTGTGCGCGGCACCTGGGGGGAAATCGACGCAGATCGCCTCGTATATGCAGGGTGAAGGGATCCTCGTGTGCAATGAGATCCATGCGGCGCGGGCGAAGATCCTCTCCGAGAATGTGGAGCGCATGGGGATACGAAATGCCCTTGTCACCAACGAGACGCCGCAGCGGCTGTCGGAGGTGTTCGGCGGATATTTTGACCGCATTCTGGTGGATGCGCCCTGTTCCGGCGAGGGAATGTTCCGCAAGAATGAGGAGGCGCGCGGCGAGTGGAGCCTGGAAAATGTCCGGCTCTGTGCGGACAGGCAGGACGGGATCCTGGACTGTGCAGATGAGATGCTCCGCCCGGGCGGGCGGCTTGTGTACTCGACCTGTACTTTTGCGCCGGCGGAGAATGAGGGAAGCATCGCGCGCTTTCTGGCGCGCCATCAGGATTATCAGATTTTGGAGGTTCACAGGTATGACGGCATGTCAGACGGTGTTCCGGCGTGGGCGTACTATGATGGCAGCGCTGCATCAGATAGCGGCGGCGATCACGGTGTCGGTGTGTTGTATGAACATGGGATCGATATGGACGCGTTAAGGCATACCATCAGGCTGTACCCGCATCTGATACGCGGGGAGGGGCACTACCTTGCCGTGCTGCAGAAGCGGGGAGACGTGCCGGACGGATATCGGGCGTTTCCGGCAAACGGGCTGCAGAAGGGGATCCACGGAAAGGAAGTAAGGGAGTTTTGGCAGTTCTGTCAGGAGACACTGAAGATCGATCTGACAGCAGGCGCGCCGGAACGGCTGCTCAGATTCGGCGAGCAGTTGTATCTGATGCCGAAGGACATGCCGTCCATCAAGGGACTGAAAGTACTGCGGGCGGGACTGCACCTGGGAACGCTTCGGAAGAACCGTTTTGAGCCCTCTCACGCGCTGGCGCTGGCGCTTTGCAAAGAGGAGGCAAAACGGTCGATGGAGCTGACAGATGCGCAGGCAAAAGCGTATCTGGGCGGAATGACGCTGAATTGTGAAGGGGAAAAGGGGTGGTATCTGATGACATACCAGGGCTACAGTATCGGCTGGGGAAAGCTGGCGGGGCAGATCATGAAGAACCATTACCCGAAAGGATTAAGAGCGGCATGGAGACTAACATGAAAACATCAAGAACAGCTTTAAATCTCACCGAGGGCAGGCCGGTAAAACGGATCCTGCTGTTTGCCATTCCTGTGTTTCTGGGAAACCTGTTCCAGATCTGCTACAGTCTGGTCGACACGAAGATCGTGGGCAGGATCCTGGGGGAGACGGCGCTGGCGGCTGTGGGTTCTGTGTCCATTCTGTATACATTGCTCACGGGATTTTTTAACGGACTGAGCCTTGGCTTTGGCGTGCTGACAGCGCGCTTTTACGGAAGCGGTGAGGAGCGTAAGTTGAAGGAGAATGTGGCGGTGGCGGTCACGCTTGGATTTCTGACGGCTGCTGTGATCGTCACGACCGTCGCTGTCCTGATCCGGCCGATCCTGGCGCTGTTAAACGTACCGCCGCAGCAGATGGACATGGCGCTGTCCTACATCACGCTGCTGGTGTGGGGCATGTTTGTGACACTGGCGTACAACCTCTGTGCGAACACGCTGCGCGCGATCGGGGATTCGCTCACGCCGCTCGTCTTTCTGGTGATCGCGGCGCTGACGAATGTCGGGCTGGACTATCTGTTTATCCTGGTCTTTGACATGGGCGTGCGGGGAGCGGCTGTGGCGACGCTCGTCTCGCAGATGCTGTCGGTGGTGCTCTGTCTGATGCGGATCCGCCAGGGGTTTCCGATACTGCATATCGCGCGCGAGCATTTTGTGTTCTCAAAGGACAGGGTGATCCCGCTGTACCAGAGCGGGCTGTCGATGGGGCTGATGTCGAGCCTCGTGAACTTTGGCTCGCTGGTGCTGCAGAGCGGCATCAACCAGCTTGGGACGAACATTATCGTGGCGCACACTGCGGCGCGCAAGATGTTTGAGATCTGGGGACTGCCCGTGAGCGTGCTGGGTTCTTCGATGGCGACTTACTGCGGGCAGAATTACGGCGCCGGCAGATATGACAGGATCCGGCAGGGGATGAAGAGCGTGCTGCTGATCGGCGCTGTCTGGGACGGGATCGTCTTTGTCCTGGCACACACGATCTCCCCGTATCTGATCCGATTTATCACCAGCTCGGACAACGAGGAGATCATCTACTGGGGGACGACGTACCTCAGGGTGGATATGTCCTTTTTGCTCGTGTGCCTGTTCATCGTGATACTCAGAAACTGCATGCAGGGCTTTGGAGATTACAAGACGCCCATTTTGTCGAGTCTGATCGAGCTTGTCGGGAAACTGGTGTTTACGTTTGTGTTTGTGAGGATATTCGGATACTGGGGGATCATCTGGACGGAACCGGCGATCTGGTTTGTGATGGTGATACCGCTGATCGTGATGACGGTCAGGAATCCGGTCATGAAAAAGAAGGAAGGGATTGCAGATGAATAAAAAATATGAGATCGACATGTGCAGCGGTTCCGTGCTGGGCAAAATGCTCCTCTTTGCATTGCCACTGATGTGCTCGAGCATTCTGCAGTTATTATTTAACGCTGCGGATATCGTTGTGGTAGGGCGGTTTGCGGGGGACAACGCGCTGGCGGCAGTGGGATCGAACACCGCGCTGATCAATCTGCTTACCAATATTTTCGTGGGCCTTTCCGTGGGCAGCAATGTGCTGACAGCACAGTATTATGGGGCGAAGAGGAATGACGATCTGAAAGAAACGGTACATACGTCGATGCTTCTGAGCCTTTACTGCGGACTGCTGCTCACCGTGGTCGGGCTGGTCGGTGCGCCGATGCTCCTGGAACTGATGAAGGCGCCGCCGGAAGTGCTGGATCTTGCAGTCCTGTATCTGAGGATCTATTTCCTGGGGATGGCGTCCATGATGGTCTACAACTTTGGCAGTTCGATCTTAAGGGCAGTCGGCGACACGAAGAGGCCGCTGTATTACCTGCTGGGTGCGGGCATCGTGAACGTGCTGCTGAACCTGTTCTTTGTCATTGTCTGCCATCTGGGCGTGGCGGGCGTCGCCCTGGCGACAGTCATCTCACAGACGATCTCGGCATTTCTTGTCGTGCGCTGTCTCATAAAGGAGCAGGGCGGTATTCATCTCGAATTGAAGGAGCTTGCCATCTCGCGGGAAAAACTGGGGAAGATCATGCAGATCGGCCTTCCGGCGGGCTTTCAGGGAACGGTGTTCTCCCTGTCGAACGTCGTGATCCAGTCGGCGGTGAACTCGTTCGGAAACATAGCGGTGGCGGGAAATTCCGCGGCGGCAAACATTGAGGGATTTGTCTACATGGCGATGAACGCGTTCCACCAGGCGACGATCTCCTTCACGAGCCAGAACTACGGCGCGCGGGAGTACAGGCGCATTTACAGGATCCTGTTTGCGGGGGAACTGTGCGTGGTCGCGACCGGACTGCTGCTTGGAAATCTGGCCGTATTTTTTGGAGATGTGCTGCTCGGGATCTACTCGCCGAGCGCGGAGGTCATCGCGGCGGGAATGGTCCGGTTGAAGGTGATCTGCACACTGTACGCGCTGTGCGGTGTCATGGATGTGCTGGTCGGCGCGCTGCGTGGGATCGGATATTCCATCATTCCGATGGTCGTCTCCCTGGTCGGCGCCTGCGGTCTGCGTCTTCTGTGGATCGCCACCGTGTTCAGGATTCCGGAGTACCACAGCCTGTTCACGGTCTATCTCTCCTACCCGATCACGTGGACGATCACTCTGACTGTGCACGCGGTGACGTTCGCGCTCGCGGCGCGGAAGGTGCTGAGGACGGAGGGGAATCCGGTTTTGATCGCTCAAATACATTTAGACGAGGAAAGTAAGGCGTATATTGATGAAGATAGTGGTCTGTGACGATTGTGACAGGGATTTACAGAAGATAGAGCGTTTGCTGGAAAAATATGTGGCGTCAGCTCCGGATGCCAATTTTGAGATCGAAAAATATCTGGATGCCTCCGGGCTGTATGACAGGATCCTAAAGGGAGAGCGGGCGGACATCTACATACTGGATATGCTCATGTCCGAGAAGTCGGGCATCGATATCGGCAGTCTGATCCGCAGTGTCGGAAGCGAGGGTGTGATCATCTACATCACGTCCTCCGACGATTTTGCGCTGGAGGCTTACGGGGTGCACGCGGCGCGGTATCTGATCAAGCCGGTGAGTGAGGAAAGCTTCTTTGAGGCGATGGATGCCGCGCGGATGCAGGTAAAGGTAAAAAAGCGGCTCCTGTTTCCTGTCAGGACGAAAGAGGGAATGGTGTCAGTACCTTATTCCAGGATCGAGTACATTGAAAATTACTCCCGCACACTGAACGTGTGTCTGGAGGACGGCGGGAACATCCGGAGCATATTTATCCGGAAATCTTTTGACGAGGAGATCCGGGAGATCGCTGCGGACAGGAGCTTCCTGCAGGTGCACAAGTCCTTTCTGATCAATATGGAACATGTCAGAAAGCTGGAACAGGCGGATATCGTGATGGAGAGCGGCAGGCGGATCCCTGTCAGCAAGACAAGGGCTGCCGAAGTGAAGCGGGCATACCTGCTGTACGTCTCGGAATGTTACCGGTAGGCGGTGTGCGAAATAAAAGGCGTTTTATGCGAAGAAAAGGGCGTTCATGTCGGAAGGGACCATGGTATAATAGAAAAGGGACTGTGGAAACACACACAGCAAATCCCCTCTAACCATCCTCAGAGGAATGTCTGTGGCGGGCATTCCTCATTTAGACAGGCACATGTAGGGGGGAGATTATATGCAGAAAATTTTTACGAAATATATGGTGATCATTCTGACATCTGCTATTTTTCTGATGCTTTTCATAAATTTTCTGATCCGCTGGCATGCACTGGAGGACCAGCAGTTCAACACATTTCACATCAAGATCGAACAGATCATACATACGCTTGAGAATAATCAGATGGAACTCGAACTGATGAACGAGAACCTGAACGTGGATTATCTCACCAGGGCAAAAGCGGCAGCCTACGTGCTTGACAGACAGGAGGAGGTTGTCATGGACGTATCGCAGATGAAGTACCTGGCAGCGCTTTTGAACGTGGATGAGCTTCATTATATCGATGAGAACGGGATGATCGCATCGGCGTCTGTCCCGGAATACATTGGTATGAATATGGCGGACCATGAGCAGACAAGTCCCTTTCTTGCGATCCTGGAGAGCGGCGATGAGAATGCATACCTGATCCAGGAGGCACAGCCGAATGCGGCGGCGGGAAAGATCATGCAGTATATCGGTGTCGCGAGAAAGGATAACGGAGGGTTTGTGCAGGTCGGTTTCGAGCCGGACAGACTGATGGAGGCGCAGTCAAGAAATACGTACGATTACATATTTACAAAATTTCCGACGGATGTCGGCGAGGAATTCTTCGCGGTGGACTGCAGGACAGGAGACGTTCTGGGGCATTCCGGGGATATGGCAAAGGACTTTGAGGAGAAGTGCTATCAGCTAGACGCGCTGCGGCACTGCACAGATGGAACCTATCAGACGGGTGCGGACGGCAGGCTGATGTATGTCGTGAGCCAGCAGTATGAAGATGTGCTGATCTGTGCGGCGCTGCCTGAAAAGATCTTGTTCAGGGAGCTTTTGCTGGACAGCGTGAACACCTGGCTCTATCTGGTTCTGATCGAACTTGCTGTCGTCTTTTTGCTGAATTACCTGGTCAGGCGCAAGGTGATCGACGGGATCCACCGCATTATCGAGAGCCTCTTAGCGATCACGAACGGCAATCTCGACACCACGGTGTCCGTGGGCGGCAACCGCGAGTTTGAGGAGCTGAGCCGGGGGATCAACACGATGGTGACAAGTATCATAAATATTTCGGACAGAATATCCGCGATCATCGAGATCAGCGGCTTTTCACTGGCAGCTTTCGAGTATGAGAGCGGGATGAACCGCGTGTTTGTCACATCGGGAATGGGCGCCCTGCTTGATATATCGGATAAGGCGGTCGCGGAATTCGGCAGAAATGCAAAAGTGTTTGACGCTTATATCCGCCGGATCACAGAGGTTCCTATTGAGGGGGAGACGGAAATTTACCGGATCAACGACGGGAAATATGTCAGGATCCATATGTCGGAGTCGGCGAACCGGAAACTCGGCGTGATCACGGACGTCACGGAGGATGTCATGGAAAAAAGGCGGATGCGCTATGAGAATACGCATGATCCGCTCACAGGGCTGTACAAATTCCAGCATTTCAAACAACTGGCGGCGGAGCGGCTGCAGTCCATGTGCGCGGGGGAAGTATCTGCGCTCGTCATGTTTGACCTGGATTATTTCAAGGGGATCAACGACACGTTCGGGCATGATGCGGGAGACAGGTATCTGCAAGGTTTTTCAGCGGTCATGAGCGCCATGCCTGCGGAGCATTTCCTGACGGCAAGGCGCTCCGGCGATGAGTTCTGCATGATGATCTTTGGCTGCGGCAGCCAGGAGGAGATCGAGGGGCAGTTGGATATATTTTATGAAAAACTGACACAGAGCCAGATCATGCTGTCGGACACAGAGTCGAGGACAGTCAGTGCTTCCGCCGGATACGCGTGGACGGGTGATGCCGGTTCTGATATAGCGGAGCTTCTGAGTCATGCGGATGAGGCGCTGTACGAGGTGAAGCGGGATACCAAGGGAATATATGGGGCGTTTTCAACCTTCGATAATCTGATAAAAGATGAGAAATTCGTTGAAATTGGTCGGTAATTACGCGATAACACGGGTAAAAATTTGTGATTTTCAACAAAAATCTTGCTTTATTCTGCCAATAGTTATAGAATAAGATTATGCGACATGGTTTAACAGTGGGGTTAGCCAATGGTTGCAGGGCAGGAGGAACAGGTAATGGAAGGTAAGAAAAAAAGTCTGATCAGCTCGATCATGTGTCTGTGCGGCGCGGTGGCGGCAGTCACTGCGATAGGAATCGGTGGAAATGCGATCTTTTCGATCCAGTCGATGTCCATTTCTTCGTATGAGACCTATGAGGAAGCTGTGGACGAAGGTTACAAGACGGAAATAAAGTCGCAGGTGCAGAGTGCGATCTCGGTGATACAGAGCGAGTACGATGAGTATCTGGCGGGTGAGAAGACCGAGGAGGAGGCGATGGAGCACGCAAAGGAGTTTGTGCGCTCCATGCGCTACAGGGATGACCAGAGCGGATATTTCTGGATCGACGGATTAGATTATAACCTGGTCGTGCACGCGGTGCTGACAGATCAGGAGGGTGACAACCGGAAGGATCTCAAGGATCAGAACGGTGTCATGATCACGCAGTCGGTGGTCAATGTCTGCAAGAGCGCGGACAAGGGCGGTTTTAACGAATTTTATTTCACAAAGTCCGACGGTGTGACCGTTGCGCCAAAGATCGCATATTCGGAGCTGTTTGAGCCGTGGGGCTGGTGTGTCTGCACAGGCAATTATGTCGATGACATGAATGCGGCAAAGGCAGTTGTCAGGGATGAACTGGACAAGGAATACATGGGTGTGCTGATCCGGACCAACGCGGTATTTTTCGGTGCAATCATTATCTCGCTGGTGGTGGCGTACATAGTAGGTAAGCGGCTGGTAGCTCCGCTGAAGCGGATCCAGGGATTTGCACAGAAGATTTCCGAGGGGAATCTGACCACGGACGTGAACGTAAAGACGAGAAACGAGATCGGCCAGACGGCGGATGCCCTGCGCATGGCACAGGCAAATATGCGCGGACTCCTGCAGGGCATCACGGAGATGTCAAACGGAGTCGGCAGCGCGCTTGGCAATTTTGAC
Organism: Lachnospiraceae bacterium; assembly: GCA_021770755.1. Lineage (GTDB taxonomy): Bacteria > Bacillota > Clostridia > Lachnospirales > Lachnospiraceae > COE1. Next base: position 12,814 of record JAETQI010000061.1, on the reverse strand, counting down.
AAATCCTTTAATAATATGAAAGAATCCATCTCGCAGGTTTCGCTGGCAGTGGACTCCATTGCGGAGAATGTGACAAGGCAGGCGTCCTCCACGGATGAGGCGAGCGGAAATGTCGTGATGATGGCGGATCAGATCAACCAGACCGGCGCAGAGGTCGCGAACCTGAACGAGAACTCTGTGGAGATGAACAGGATCAGCGAGCAGTCGATGGAGACATTGAGACAGTTGATCGAGGTGAGCAATAAGACGAGGGAGAGCATCACTGCGATGGCGGAGCAGACGGCGAACACCAACAAATCAGTCGAGCAGATCCATGTGGCGGCAAACCTGATCAATGAGATCTCGGATCAGACCAGTCTGCTGGCGCTGAATGCGAGCATTGAGGCAGCGCGTGCCGGGGAGGCAGGGAAAGGCTTTTCCGTCGTTGCGGATGAGATCGCAAAACTGGCGAGCCAGTCCTCGAATTCTGTGGATGAGATCGGCAAGACCGTGGTGGAACTGCAGGGCAATGCGGAGAAATCAGTCATCGTGATGAAGGAGATCAACGAGTCGGTGGAGATACAGGTCAATTCCCTGACGGAGACACAGCATATCATGGAGCAGTTGCATAAGGCGCTGGCGGACTGTGTCGCATCGGTGAATTCGATCGATACGATGACGCGAAAGATCGACAGCCAGCGGGAAAATGTTACAGGTTCGATCGCTGTCCTGAACGATCTGGCGCAGGACAATGCATCTGTGGCGGAGCAGACTGCCGCCATGTCGACAGAACTCTCCAAGGAAGTGGACGATTCCAACCATCTTGTGGAGGATCTGGAAGGTAAGGTTAAGGGTCTGATCGAGGATGTGAACAAGTTTACATTGTAGTACATAAAAAATGCCCGTCAGGGCATTTTTTTGTTGCATTTTTTATTCTATGTCCTCCTCCGGAAAGGGGACAGCGGCAGCGCTCGTCTTTTCGTCGACTGGCGTCCAGGCATTTCCAAAAGGGATATCCCGGAACAGTGCCGCGAGACCGGTGATCTGTTTCAGCCGCAGGATCTCATCTCTTTCCATGCCAAGATGCTTGGATATCCAGGCGTCGGAACGGCCCAGCTCGTGGAGTTCCTTGATGATGTTGCTCATCAGGTCTACGCTGTGGGAGCCGCGCGCGCGGTTGTGGCGGATCGTGCTCGCCATGCGGTGGTCGAGCGGCTTGTTGATGACGGAGACGGGCAGCATGCCGTTCTCCCGCTCATAGATATCGGGATAATCCAGCATAATGCGGTAACGGTGAAATCCGTCCACGATGATGTAATTGTCATCGGGCTCATCGTGGTAGCAGACGATCGGCATCGTGTAACCGTCCTCCTTGATGCTGTCGTACAGGAGTTTGAGCTCGGGCGGCGCCACGGAATTTGGATTGTATGTGTTTGGTTTGATCTTCTCGACAGGGACCGAGATTACTTGATATACAGGACTTTGATATGTCATTTGATACCTCCAGACCGCCAGGGACCCGCGCTTTTGGGTACTGGCTGAAATTTTAGTCTACTACATTCTGGTATTTTTGTTTTAACTGGTTGATATTTTCCTTCTGCTGTTTGGTCAGGCCAAAGCCCATAAAGCGGCAGATGTGGTCATTTTTTAAGATACAGTAGCACATGCGTTTCCAGCTTGGGATATCCTTGGAGGATTTGATATCGTCCGTGTGGTCAGGGATCTTTCCGTCGAAGACGATGCGCGAATTTTTCATGAGGGTATAGTTGGATACACCGTTGCGGCGGACATGGTAGCCGTGTGCGATCAGCTCCTCGATCGTCTTCTCCTCCAGACCGCCGCCAACATTGTGCCAGAAGTCAATAGAAGTCTGGAATTTCTTGATGTAGTTGTTGCGCAGGCGCACGGGAAGTGTATCCAGCAGAAATTTGGTATAAGATTCCCATGTGTGTCCCTCGGGCAGCGTTAGGTTGCGGTAGCCTAGGGCTTTCGTCTTGCCATAGATGGCGCCGAAGTTGGCGCCCCGGACACGTCCCACGAGCTTTGCCCAGATCTCGGGATCGATCACGCGGTACAGGTTCAGGCTCTCCTTGGCGTAATCGCCAAACGGGGATGCGACGCGCATCTGGTCCAGTTTCAGGCCGGACATATAGTACAGGTCGTACAGACGGTTGTAATCATAGGAGAACACATAGTTGGCATGCCACACGTCATAGATGGACCAGTCGTACATCGGGGAGGCACACCAGACGTCCTTAAATTGCCTGCTGATCCAGCAGGTATTGTCGTAGCCGTATTTGCGGTTCAGGATCCCGCTGTAGCGCTGCATGGACTCCTCGGCGCGGATGCCAAGCAGACAGACCGTCTTCTTGTTCCCGTGTGAGATGCGGTACCACCGTCCGAACTGTTTTGCCAGCTCCTCCTGGTGCATCCGGTAGTGGTAGGTTGTCATCGGGTTATGTTTCATGTTGATGACATACGGATGGTCCGGCATGGGACGGATCCACAGGTCCTCCTTGGTGTCATCCCACGGATACCAGAACATCTCGTAGTTGCTGAGCGCCGTTCTGGTCGCCATCGGCAGGCACACCCAGTAGGGTTCCACATCGTTTTCGATCCTGGCAAAGGTGCGCTCGACGTACTCTGTCGTGAGCGTGTACTGCGCCTCAAAATCCTGATGGAACACGCCGATCTTTTTCTTTGGATAGTATTTTTTCTGGAAATCCAGGATCAGGTTCAACAGCAGACCGCTGTCTTTTCCACCGGAGAAGGAGACGAAAATGTTGTCAAACTCTTTGAAGATGTAGTGAAATCTGTTCTGCAGTGCGTCATATACATTCTGACTGGCATATTTTCGTTTCGTTGTAATCACCACCTTGTTCTTGTCAATAAACTTTTATCTTTTGTCGTTCAGCCGTGTCAAAAGGCTGAATAAATACAATTTACCATATTTTTCCAATTTTCACAAGTATTCGTCATAAATCGCATCATGAATCCTCTTGACATGAGTGCGGCGGTGATAGTATCCTAATTAATTAGGAGCTGTAAAGAAATAACATTGCAATATTGCGCTGAATATGTCTTCGAGTGTGCAGGTCAAAAAACGCAGACATAGTGGGCTATGTTGAGGCTTTTTGACCTGTGCAATCGGAGACATAGGCAAGCAAGATTGTAAGGTTATTTATTTACAGATCCTTAGTGGAGGTATGGAGAGAAATGTCTGAGAAAAAGCTCTTTGCGAAATATGTGTCCCAGAATATCCTTGGCATGCTGGGGATATCGGTGTATATCCTGGCGGATACGTTTTTTATATCCATGGCGGAGGGGGCTGACGGCATAACGGCGCTCAATCTGGTGCTTCCGGTGTACAGCCTGATCTTTGCGGTCGGCGCGATGATCGGTGTCGGATCGGCGATCCGGTTCAAGATCCTGCGGGCGCGGGGCGACCAGGGCGCGGATATGTACTTTTCCAATGCGATGCTCTGGGGGCTGATACTCGGTGCGGTCTTCATCGCGGCCGGGATCGGGATGCCGGACAGGATCGTGGCGCTGCTTGGCGGCGATGACAGGATCGTGGCGGTAGGAAAGGATTACACGGCGATCTTCATGATGTTTGCACCGTTTTTTATGTGGAATCATATCTGCAATGCGTTTGTGAGAAATGACGGTGCGCCGGCTGTGGCGATGGCGGCCACGCTGCTGAGCAGTCTGTTCAACGTGGTATTTGACTACATACTGATGTTTCCGCTGAAGCTGGGAATGCGCGGCGCGGCACTGGCGACGGCGCTGTCGCCGGTGATGGGGGTGGCGATCTGCTGTGTGCACCTGCTGTCTGAGCGGAGCACAGTCAGGTTTCGGTGGGCGCTTCCCTCGTTCAGGAAGCTGCTGGCCTCCTGCCAGCTTGGGATCTCTGCCTTTGTCGGTGAGATCTCGTCGGGCGTCACGACGGTGGTCTTTAACATGATCATCTTAAGGCTCGCCGGAAATGTCGGTGTGGCGGCGTACGGCGTGGTGGCAAACACGTCCCTTGTGGCGGCGGCTGTCTTTAACGGGGTGTCGCAGGGCTCGCAGCCGCTGCTGAGCGACTATTACGGGAAGGGGGCGCACGCGTCGGTGCGGAAGGTGATCCGGCTTGGCGTGGGCACAGGACTGGTGCTCTCGGTGCTGGTCATTTTGCTGATCTTTGTGTTCGCAGGACCCATCACAGCAGTGTTCAACAATGAGGGGAACGCGGAACTTGCGGCGTATGCGGTGACGGGGCTGCGGCTGTATTTTACCGGTTTTCTCTTCGCGGGCTTCAACATCATAGGAACCGGGATCCTCAGCGCCACGGAGTCCGCCAGATGGGCGTTTCTGGCATCGGTCTCGAGAGGGTTCGTGGCGATCATGATCTGCGCGTTTGTGCTGTCCTGGCTGTTTGGCATGAACGGCGTGTGGCTGGCGTTTCCGGCGGCGGAGCTGATCACGGCTGTGCTGGTCGGGGCGGCGTTTGCAGGGACATTTGGTGTAAAAGGAAATAAAATTTTATATAAATAGGAGGTTTATGTATGGTTAGCAAATATGCGTTTGGCAGTCCGTTTGAGACGGAGGCGGTCACGGCAGAGTTTCCGGCAGCGGCGTACACGGGACAGGCAGTATGCGGGGATATCCCGGTGGACATCTCGGTAGAAAACGGTTTTTCTTTCAGCTTTGAGATGGACAGCGCAGATGTCGTGTACGGGCTTGGCGAGGCAAACCGCGGTATCAACAAGCGGGGCTACAGGTATGTCAGCAACTGCACCGACGATCCCCATCACACGGAGGAGAAAGTGTCGCTGTACGGTGCGCACAATTTTATCATCATTTCAGGAAAGAGTCATGTGGGACTGTTTTTTGACTATCCGTCGACGATCAGCTTTGACATCGGATACACGCGGCCGGATCGGCTGACAGTGCGCTGTGAGCGGGCAGACCTGTATCTGTATGTGATCACTGGCGGGAGTGCCTGCGATGTGGCGAAGCAGTTCCGCGGGATCATCGGCAAAAGCTACATCGCGCCGAAGTACGCGTTTGGTTTCGGGCAGAGCCGCTGGGGGTACAAGACCGCGGAGGACATCGAGGCTGTGGTGAGCGGTTACAGGGACCACCAGATCCCGATCGACATGGTGTACATGGACATCGACTATATGCAGGACTACAAGGACTTCACGGTCAATCCGGAGCGTTTCCCGGATTTTGCGGCGTTTGTGCAGCGGATGAAGGAGCAGAAGATCCATCTGATCCCGATCATCGACGCGGGTGTCAAGATCGAACAGGGTTATGACATTTACGAGGAGGGCGTTGAGAAAGGATATTTCTGCAAACGGGAGGACGGCTCGGACTTTGTGGCGGCAGTCTGGCCCGGATGGACGCATTTTCCGGATGTCCTCAATCCGGAGGCGAGGGCATGGTTTGGCGGAAAATACCAGATACTGACCGATCTTGGCATTGACGGCTTCTGGAATGACATGAATGAGCCGGCGATCTTTTACTCGGAGGAGGGGATCAAAGAACTCAACCAGGCGATCGGCGATCATGTGAGGGCGTTTGACGGTGCAGGCGGCGCTGAAAATATTCTGGATAATGCCCATGCGGTTCCGCACGAGGCGAGGGCGATCCTCGAACAGATCCAGAATAATCAGGAAGATTACAGACGTTTTTATCACAATGTCAACGGCAAAAAGGTGCGGCACGACCTTGTGCACAATCTGTTTGGATTTAATATGACAAGGGCGGCGGGCGAGGCGCTCCGCAAGATCGCGCCGGATAAGAAGATGCTGTTGTTCTCGCGTTCGTCCTATATAGGAATGCACCGCTACGGCGGGATCTGGACAGGGGATAATCAGTCGTGGTGGTCACATATCTTGCTGAACCTGAAGATGATGCCGTCGCTGAACATGTGCGGATTTTTGTATACGGGCGCAGACCTTGGCGGTTTTGGCTCCGATACGACGAGGGATCTGCTGCTGCGCTGGCTGGCACTTGGCGTGTTCACGCCGCTCATGCGCAACCACACGGCGCTCGGTACGCGGGAGCAGGAGTGTTACCAGTTTGAGCATATTGAGGATTTCCGCCATGTGATCGGTGTGCGCTATCGTCTGATACCGTATCTCTACAGCGAGTATGTAAAGGCGGCTCAGAATGATGACATGTATTTCAGGCCGCTTGGATTTGACTATCCTGACGACAGGCGTGCGGTGGAGACGGAAGACCAGCTCCTGCTTGGAAACGAGGTGATGATCGCGCCGGTCTACACGCAGAACGTGAGCGGCAGGACAGTCTACCTGCCTGAGGAGATGAAGTTTGTGAAGTTCATGCCGGACGGAAGCCTGTATGAAGAGATACTGGGACAGGGCACGCACTATGTCGAAGTGGCGCTGAATGAGGTGCCGCTGTTCATCAGAAAGGGCAGGTGTATCCCTGTGGTGGATGCGGCACAGAGTGTCGATGCGATCGACATGGATACGGTGCAGTACCTCGGATATGACGGCGCGGCGTATGAGATCGTCTCGTGACGGGGAATGAACAGATAGGCAGATGAGAATAGCTGCTGCGTGGGAACGCGGCAGCTATTCGTTTTTTGCAATGTATTATGGAAGCTGCAGTTTTTCCGTGGTATAATGTATCTTGTAGTATCTTGTATAAGAAGTGAGGTGAGGGCGGGAATGAGAATGAATAATATTGTGCTATGCTGCTGCGCGGCATTGTGCAGTATGATGGTATGCGCATGCGGACAGGGGAGAGAAACGCTGCAGGAAAGTGTTGCGGTGCATGATGAAACTGTGGCAGGGGAGACGGAAGGGAATGTGGATCTGTCTGAAGCTGAAAATGCGGACGAAGCACTGGCGATGCTCATAGCAGACGAAGGATTTCGGGAGTGTGTGCGCTACAGCGATATAGGTATAACGGATGACACTTCGCCGGATTCTGTTCTCAGGATGATGGCGGAGTGTGAGAGTCTTGTGCTGCACGAGGCGCCTTATGGCAGTGCGGTCTGTTCGCTGGAGTCCCTGTCGCTCCTCCCGAATCTGAGACAGCTTTCTATTCGGATCAGTGAATGGGATGACTCGGTTATTGAGGATTTTACACCGATCGCGCAGTTGTCCAGCCTGGAACGATTATCTATCAGTTATGGGAAGGAGCAGACGATCGATCTGTCTTTCATAGGCGGCATGCACAAGATCACGGAGCTATATCTGACACAGTGCGATGTCGCGGATCTCTCGTTTTTGGAGCAGATGCCGCAGTTGCAGCGCCTATCGCTGTATGAGACGCCTGTGGAGGATATGGCAGTGCTGGGAAAGCTCACAGAACTGGTCGAACTGTCGCTGTCCGGCAATGATCACGCAAGACACATGGAGGTGCTCGGAACGCTCACCAAGATGCAGGATCTGGGAATTCAGTACTGCGGAATCAAGGATATCAGCTTTCTGAGCGGGCTGACAGATCTTCGGAGCGTGAATCTTAACGGCAATGCGGTCACGGACATCACGCCGCTTGCCGGGCTTGAAAAGCTGGAGCGGCTGGGGATGGCCGAGAACGGGATCACAGATCTCTCGGCGATTGATGGAATGTATGATCTGTATGATCTGGCGGCGGATAAAAATAAGATCCGGGATATCTCTGTTCTTGCAAAGCTTCCGCATCTGAACCAGGTTGGGCTTTCGGATAACCAGATTGAAGATTTCTCGCCGCTTGCTGGAAAAAAGGAGCTGGTGTATGCGGCAGTATCTGGCAATCCGGCAAAGAGCATTGCGCCCGTCCGGGAAGTTCCGATGCTGTTGTTTACAGATACAGGGGTATCGGCAGCGGAGGAAACGTGGATCGCGGACTGGCTGGAGGCGAATTATCCTGAGGTGGATGAATTTGAGTGCGTTGATCTTGTCCGGGGAGACTTAAATGATGACGGGATCGAGGATATTGCTTTTGTGGCGGACAGTGATGCTTTTGATGTGTATGAGGAGGATTTTCCAGAGCGCGTGCCGGAGGATCGCCGTATGTTTATCCTGCTGCAGCAAAAGGACGGTTCGTGGCGGGAGGTCGAGGATCCCCCGTCCCTGCCTGGCAGTACGAATGGCGGTATGCGCGGTGATCCCTATCATGGTTCGTTCATGGAACCTGGATATCTGCTGGTCAAGGTTGGATGGGGGAGCAGTTCGGGCAGTGTAGAGACATGGATCTATGAATACCAGGGCGGGAGTCTGACCCATGTAAAGACAACGCGCGTGTCGGATTACAGTTATGCGGAAGGATATGATGTGCAGGCAGAGGATGTGCAGACTGGCGCGTGGAGGCGCTGTGTGATCGCGATGGATGGCTACCGCATGGTACGCGTGGATCTGGAGGACTCGATGCACCCGGCGCACAAGGCGTTTCCAGAGATCGACCTGTTTGACCGGTCGTATTACATTTACTGTGACGGGCTCACGACACAGACCACTGCACAGGAAGCGCTGGACCGTGTTTGTGCGGCGATCGCGGGGGATCAGGCAGTACGGCAGGCGCTTCCGTATGAGGAGTGGCAGAAGGCGGGATATGAGCTGCTTATGGGTGTGGCTCTCCCGGATTATTACTATGTGCTGTCAGAGACGGAGTATATTTATTATGATGATATCAGGAGAAAAAAGGACGATGGAATACTATATCATATTTTAAATGTGATCCAGGAAAATAAGACTCGGGAAATTTTGCTGAATGATGTCACTGGGGAGATCATAGACATGGAAATGGAGTTGGAATATGGCTGAGAACAAAATGCACAGGGTCGCGATCCTGGCGGACACACACGGGCTGCTCCGCCCTGAGATCAAAGAGGTACTCAAAACCTGTGAGGTGATCCTGCACGGCGGGGATATCAACAGTCAGAAGATCCTGGACGGGCTAAGGGAGATCGCGCCGGTGTATGTGGTGCGGGGCAACAACGACAGGGAATGGGCGGCAGCGCTCGAGGACGAGCTCAATATCACGCTGTTCGGAGTGCGGATCTGCATGGTGCACAACAAAAAGCACCGAAAGACTGATCTGGGCAGTATCGATCTGTTTCTCTATGGCCATTCGCACAGATATGAGGAGAAAACGGTGGACGGCGTGCTGCATCTCAATCCGGGAAGCTGCGGGCCGAGGCGCTTCCGTCAGCCTGTGACGATGGCGGTATTGGAGATCGAGGAGGAAACCGGGCGATGGCAGGTACAGAAGATCGATCTGACAGAGGGCGGGGGTGACAGACCGATTCAGGGGATCAGCGAGGGCAGTCTGAGATCTGTGGTGGAGACGATCATCAGGGAGATGCGCGCAGGGCACAGGGTGGACGCCATCGCGAAAAAGCTGGGTGTCGACAGCGGGTTTGTGGAGCAGGTCTGCCGCATCTGCGTGACGCACCCGGGTGTGGACGCGCAGGGCATCGTGGACAAGATGGAGGTCAGTGCATTGTTTGAGAGGAAATTATGATCAATCGGCTGTTGGGAATGATATACATATTGATGAAGCAGGGGACTGTGACTGCCGCGGAGCTGGCGGAGCGCTTTGAGGTCTCTGCGAGGACGATCTACCGCGACATGGACACGCTGAGTGCTGCCGGGATACCGATCTATGCAAAGAAAGGGAAAAACGGCGGCATCTGCCTGACGGAGCAGTTTGTGCTGGATAAGATGCTGATCACGCAGGAGGAACAGCAGGAGATCCTGTCGGGGCTGATATCACTCCGGGAGACCCGGGCGGAGGGGGAGGAACATATCCTGCAGAAGCTCGGTGCGTTTTTCAAGACAGATCCCATCGACTGGCTTGCGATCGATCTGTCCGACTGGAGCGGCAGCAGGGAACAGCTCTATGAGGATATCCGGACAGCGATCCTGGGGCGAAGGCTGATCCGGTTTGATTATTACGGAAAGCAGGGAGAGATGAGCCGGCGCACGGTCGAGCCGGTGAAGCTGCTCTTTAAAGAATACACATGGTATCTCAAGGCGTTCTGCAGGGAGCGGAACGCGTGGCGGGTCTTCAAGCTGTTCCGCATGAAACGATTTGAAATGCTGGATGAGACATTTGTGCCAAGGCAGGAATCGGACCAGGAGACGAAAGACAGCCCTGTTCCGCTTACTGTGATCGACATCTGGATCGACAAAAAGGAAGCTTACAGGATCTATGACCGGTTTGGCGAGGAGGAGATCGAAGTCCTGCCGGACGGAAACTTTATGGTGCACATGCATGCCGAGGTGGACGACTGGGTGTACGGTGTGATTCTGGGGTTTGGACCGTCGGCCAGGGTGCTTGCGCCGGAGCCGGTCCGGCAGGAGGTCCGGCGGCGTATCCTGGATATGGCCAGGCAGTATGAGAATAGCGAGGGACGAATATGAAAGAAGAAATTGTGGATAACGAAAGAGCTGCACAGCAAAAGAAAAGTGCTGTTTTGGAACAGGCGGTGCTTACCCGGTCTCCAGAGGAGGTTTCCAGGGTGTATGAGAAGCTGGGATACGTTGAAAATTCCGCGCGGGCGCTGGGACTTGCCTGCCGTTTCCGCGGTCTGGAGTATGTCCGGGCGCTTGTCGGAGGCGGAGCGAATTTTACGAACAGGCAATATTATATTGAAGGGAGTTCGTATACATATACCATACATTATTGGCTGACACCGCTGGAGATGAACAACATACTGCGGTGCACGCATTTGATGGACAAATGGGACGGTTGTTTTACAAACACGGTGATCGTCGGGGACAGGAAGCTCAATGTACTGCCGATCGAACAGCGTGCAGAGATCGTAAAGTATCTGTGCGAAAACTGTGAGCAGGTCTGCTTTGACGCAGGAGAGCTTCTGTACTACGCGATCATGAGCGGATGCAAACGGATCATCAGCGTGCTAAAGGCGTCTGGGGCGAAATTTTCAGAGCAGCGGATAACGGCGCTCACGGAAAAGGGACACAGTACTGCATGGCAGGAGTTCTGTAACATGTCGGACAGTCTGGGAGACGGGGAATATATGGATGTGATCCGCAGTATTTTTGAGGAGACCGGCGGCAGGAGATTTCACTATACAGAAGCGGTTTATCTTGGAAATTATAATGAGTACCGCGAACAGTTCCGGTTGTACAAGCCTGAATTTTTTCGCTTTATCCTCGAGCATTTTAACCAGAAGCAGATGAACAAGTCAAAGATCATGAAAGGCGCGGTCGACCAGAACAGCGTGGCGTGTCTGGAGATCTGTGCGGAGAATGGCTGGCTTGATGCGCCGCGCAAGCGCGACGAGATGATCCGCTATGCATCGGTGAACGGCGGAACGGAATGTCAGGCGTGGCTGCTGGAATTCAAGAACCGTACCGCCGACTTTGCCGCGGAGCGCGAGAGGGCGGAGAAGAAAATGATGCGCGAACTAAACGCAGATCCCAATTCCGTCACCGAGTTAAAAAAGATCTGGGGATATGAGAAGCGCGAGGACGGAACGCTCGTGATCACACGCTACAAAGGCAGTAATACCGAGGTCGAGGTTCCCGAAAAGATCGGAAACGGCATCGTGACAGAGATCGGCGGCTGGGCATTTTCACCTGGGGCGCCGCGCCTGCGGGAGGCACAGTCTGATCTGCGCAGATCGATCACACGGATCACGCTGCCAGAGACAGTCCGTGTGATCGGAGACGGCGCGTTTTATGCCTGCCAGGCGCTGGTGCAGATCAATATTCCTGACGGTGTGACGGAGATCGGAATGCGTGCGTTCGGAAACTGTGTACAGTTGTGTGCCGTGAATCTGCCGGCAGGGTTGGCGAAGATCAGCGAGGAAGCGTTTTGGGACTGTGAGCGTCTGAGGGGCGTGGATCTGCCCGAGGGCATCACTGAGATCGGAACCTGTGCATTTGCCAGATGCAGGTCGCTGGATCGCGTGACGATCCCCCATAGCGTTAAGGTGATCCGCAGGGAGGCGTTCTGTAACTGTTCCGCACTGGAAAGGATCGTGGTTTCAGAAGGTGTCTGCGAGATCAGACAGCGTGCCTTTTCAGGATGTGTGGGTCTAAAGACAGCCGTACTGCCCCAGTCAGTCCGGAAGATCCAGAATTACACAAATATAGGACAAGCTCCGAAGGCGATCTTTTGCGATTCTGCAGATGTGGTAGTGACGGTGGAACCGAAAAGCTATGCGGAAAAATACTGTAAGCGGAACAACATTCAGTATGTTAACCCGGCGGGGCAATAAATCATTCTGCAGATGTATATGGGCTGGAAAAGGTGGAAGAATGATCTGATAAGCCGATATCAAGCAGCGGCACTAATTGTGGAGGAGAGAAGGATGCTGAACATTATCATTAACAGAGGCGTGAAGGATATCGATACTGAAAATTATGTATTTAGTCCGGATACTTATTTCAAGTATAACTATGAGGATGAATGGTTTGAGGATGAACTGGTAAAGGAGATGGTGCAGGATGTAGATGGCTCCACGGTATTGTCGGCACACGCTATTCAAAGTCCGGTTCTCGGGACCATTGCGCCAGAGAGGCTGTCAGGCGGTGTGAAAGCGCTTATGATCATGTATAAGGAGCCGGAGCTCATTGTCAATGCGTCTGCCTGTGGGGATAATTGTGCGAAATGGATATTGGAGATTGGAAAGAGACAGGACATCACTGTCAGGCTTGGATATGAGATGCGGTTTGAGGAGCCTTTTGAGATATGTATCAAAAACAGTGGCAGCGTGATCCATAACTATGCCGAATTTCTATGGGAAGAGTGGTCTCGGAAACTCACTCCAAAAATGAAAAAACATTAGTTGCAAAATTGTAATTGCATTAGGGAGAGGGAGAAATTGATTGGATGAAAGCTGTTCAAATGGAGTGGATGA
>JAETQI010000102.1 GCA_021770755.1 Lachnospiraceae bacterium | reverse complement strand
GGCTATCAGTTGACGCAGAAAGCGGATGCCGATTTGGATGACATTGTGGGATATATCGCTGTGGAGCTGGCAAACCCAAAGGCAGCATCGGATTTTGTGGACAAATTGCAGGGGGCGATTGAGGAGGCTCGGTCTTTCCCGGAAAGCGGTTCTTTAGTCGTTAATGAATTTGTACCAAATACGGAAATCAGAAAAAAACTGGTGGGTAATTATATTATGTATTATCTGCCGGATTTTGATGAAAAAATGATTTTTGTCTTGCGGATTATTTATGGCAGACGGAATATGGATGAAATTTTGCGGCAGCTAAATGTATAGTGTTAAAAAAGAATAATGAAATTACACAAGGCATCGGTCAGTGATATGATCGGTGCTTTCTTTATGCTCGGAAAAATGTTTATAGAATTTCCGGGCTTTTCTTTTGCACATTTTTAGGAGGTGAGGAACAGTGGCAAGCAGAATCAAGGGCATCACGATTGAGATTGGGGGCGATACGACAGGGCTTGATAAAGCCTTAAAAAACGTTAATTCGTCCATCACCCACACCCAGAGTGCCTTAAAAGATGTCAATAAACTGCTGAAACTGGACCCCGCCAACACAGAACTTCTTACACAGAAACAGAAGTTATTAAAAGATGCCATTTCCTCTACCAAGGAAAAACTGGATGCCTTAAAACAGGCGCAGGTACAGGCAAAAGAGCAGCTGGAGAATGGCGATTTAGGGCAGGACAAATACGATGCCCTCCAGCGGGAGATCATCGAGACCGAGCAGGAATTAAAGCGGCTCCAGCAGGAGGCCGCAACCACCAGTACAGCCCTTGCCAAGATTGACGAGATCGGCGGCAAGATGGAGAACCTGGGAAATTCTATCGCTGGTGTCGGAAAAACGATCATGCCGATCTCCACGGCGGTCGGCGGCCTGGGCATTGCGGCTGTGAAAACGGCTGCGGACTTTGACTCTGCCATGAGCCAGGTGGCGGCGGTGTCCGGCGCGACCGGGGATGACCTGCAGTCTCTCCGTGATAAGGCCCGCGAGATGGGCGAAAAAACCAAGTTCTCCGCATCCGAGGCAGCGCAGGCCATGAATTACATGGCCATGGCCGGGTGGAAGTCAAAAGACATGATCTCCGGTATTGACGGTATCATGAACCTCGCTGCTGCCAGTGGTGAAGACCTTGCGACCACATCGGACATTGTAACGGATGCCTTGACTGCCTTTGGTCTGTCGGCTGCGGATTCCGGGCATTTCGCGGATATTCTGGCAGCGGCATCCTCTAATGCCAATACGAATGTCAGCATGATGGGCGAGACATTCAAATACTGTGCGCCGATTGCGGGTGCGCTTGGTTTCTCCGCGGAGGATACGGCAGAGGCGATCGGCCTGATGGCGAATGCAGGTATCAAGTCCTCCCAGGCAGGTACGGCACTTCGTACTATCATGAACAATCTTGCCGGGGAAGTGAAGATCAGCGGGCAGGCCATCGGGGATGTGACCATTGCCACAACGAACGCAGACGGCAGCATGAGGAGCCTGTCGGATATCCTGGCAGACTGCCGGGTTGCTTTTGGAGGTCTGACGGAATCTGAGAAGGCGCAGGCGGCAGAATCCCTTGTGGGCAAGAATGCCATGAGCGGTTTCCTTGCTTTGATGAATGCCGCGCCTGCGGATATTGAAAAGTTAAGCGGTGCCATTGATAACTGTGACGGAACTGCGGAAAAGATGGCTGCCACCATGCAGGATAACCTGATGGGGCAGCTCACCATCTTAAAGAGCCAGCTGGAGGAGCTCGCCATTTCCTTTGGTGAGATGCTGATGCCTGCCATCCGTAACATTGTGACGAAAATCCAGGAGTTCGTGGATAAGTTAAACGGCATGGATGAAGGCACCCGTGAGATGGTCTTAAAGATCGGCCTTTTGGTAGCGGCGCTTGGGCCGTTCCTGGTGATCCTCGGAACCACGATAGCCAAGATCGGCACGGCTATGAAAGGGTTTGTACAGCTGGCGAACGGCTTTAACAAACTGAAAGTGGCGGTGCAGGGCGGCACAGGGCTGTTTGGAAAACTGGGAGCCGCCATTGGCGGTATCTCTGCCCCTGTTGTGGCGGTGGTGGCAGTCATCGGGACACTGGTGGCTGCATTTTTGCATCTGTGGAATACCAATGAGGGATTCCGGGAGGCCATCATTGGGACGTGGAATACCATCAAAGAGACCGTCAGCACCTTCTGTCAGGGAATCGTTGACCGGCTGAATGCTTTGGGATTTAGTTTCCAGGACATCACACAGGTGATTTCAGCGGTATGGAATGGGTTCTGTTCCCTCCTGGCCCCGGTCTTTGAAGGAGCGTTTCAGGCGATTGCTGCGGTCCTTTCTACGGTGCTGAACGTGATCACCGGCATCTTAGATGTATTTATCGGACTGTTTACCGGGAACTGGTCGCAGATGTGGACTGGTATCCAGACAATCTTCTCCGGGGTATGGGAGGGAATCAAGGGCGTCCTTTCGGCAGCGGTCGGCATCATCCAGGGAATTGTCGATGTGTTCCTCAGCTGGTTCGGCACGAGCTGGAGCGAGGTCTGGACGAATATCAAGACTTACTTCGAGGGTATCTGGAACGGCATTGTTTCCTTCTTCTCCGGTATTTGGGAGACCATCACAAATGTGGTACAGACAGGAATCATGCTGATCGGCTCCATTTTGGGTGCTGCCTTCGACATCATCACGCTGCCTTTCCAGTTTATCTGGGAGAACTGTAAGGAAATCATTATATCCGCCTGGAACGCCATTAAATCGGTGGTATCTTCCGCAATCGGTGCGGTTTCCAGCGTGATCTCGTCCGTGATGTCCGTGATCCAGAATGTCATTTCGACTATCTGGACGGCGATCAGCACGAAAATTTCAACAGTGCTGAACACGATAAAATCCGTAGTGACTACCGTATTCAATGCCATCAAGTCGGTGGCGTCCAGTGTCTGGAACGGTATCAAATCTGCCATTTCGACTGTGGTGGACGGCATCAAGAGCAAAGTTTCCTCTGTATTTAACTCGGTCAAGAGTACGGTGACTTCCGTATTTAATGGCATCAAGAGTACCACCACTTCCGTCTGGAACGGCATCAAGACTGCCAT
>JAETQI010000060.1 GCA_021770755.1 Lachnospiraceae bacterium | reverse complement strand
CAACTGCATAACCTTAACATTCTCAATATTCAATTTTTAAAGCAGCCACCGAAAGATGGCTTATTTGTCGTGTGCTCAAGGTAATGGATACCCTCTACTTCTCATTTTCAATCTTAATACCTAAATTTTTTATCAGTGGAATTAATAAAACGTATGATTCTAAGATACATAATAAAGAAAAGTTGCAGGAAAGGTTAATTCAACCATTGCATTTTAAAAATTTGATTAAAGCATATGATTATGAAATAGAGTGTGAAAAAAATTTCGAGTCAGCTTATATAAATTATGCGAATGAATGCGTGGAAGAAGCAAAATTATCCGCTGCCATGACAGGCATAAGTATAGGGAGCGCATTTACTATTAGCAGTTTATGGATGGTAATTGGTATCTTTTTTATGGTAAATAACAGTATTTCAGTAGGAGATTTTGCTGCTTTTATGATGTTGAGTGATTATTTTAACTGGCCGTTTACAGAGGTGGGCGGTCTGTTGGCTGAAAGGACAAAAATAAAGGTATCACTTGAGCGTTTGGAAAAGTATTTATTGTTGGAAAAAGACGATTGTGAAATGGAGAAATCTACGGAAGGAGATGCGATATATTTTACAAATGCAGAATTGTTGCTTGAAAATTCTGGCAAACTGATTATTAAGAAGAACGTAATCAGTATGAATGGAAAAGACAGAATCGCAATTGTAGGAGGAAGTGGAAAAGGAAAAACCACATTATGTAAGTTAATTATGGGAGGATATTATCCTTCAAAGGGAGAAATTTCAATATGTCTTGATGGGAAAAAATATTCAAAGGGGATGCTTAGGAGCGTGATAGGTTATATGCCTCAAAAGAGCAATATTTTTAGCGGTACAATCAAAGAAAATATTGCGGTAGGGAAAGAGGGAGCGACGGAAGAGGAAATTAAGGAGGTTGCAAGAATTGCGTGTGTGGATAGTTTTGTAAAAGAGTTTCCAGAGGGATATAAAACGGTGGTTGGCAATAACGCAAAATATCAACTGTCTGGTGGGCAAATTGCAAGAATTGCATTGGCAAGAACTCTGATTCGCTCTGTTCCCATTTATATTTTGGATGAATTTAGTGCAGCCCTTGACAATGAAACGGAATTAAAAATTTTAAATAATCTGGAAGAAATAGATGCCATTATTATACATGTTACTCATAAAGAACAAACAAAAGGGTTTTGCAACAAGATTGTCAATATTGATAATTTTGTTAATTTATGTACAGGGGGCTGTCGCACTAAGTAGCGACAGCCCCTCTTGTATGATTTTTAGCTTACATAGATTTTACAATTTTGCCCTCATACATTTTACATTTGCGGCGTAGCATAATTACGAGAAAATAGTGTGCTGTCTCGTTCGTCTTTAGTGAATTATGGATGAGGGAGTACAAGGGTGTGCCGGCACTCTCATGATTAGTAAAGCTGTAGTGAAAGGGAAAGGTGCCGGCACTGGAAGATGAGAAGAAAACGAGGATGATATATGGAGCAGACACTTGTATGGGCGCATCGGGGAGCCAGCGGGTATGCGCCGGAAAATACGATGGCAGCTTTTGAAAAAGCGGTGGAAATGGAAGCGGACGGGATTGAATCGGATGTTCAGATGACGAAGGACGGGGAACTGGTGGTGATACATGATGAAACCATCGGGCGGGTCAGCGACGGTGGCGGTGCGCTATTTAGAGGAGTACCCGGGAAGCTTTGAGGGGGCAGTGCTTTGCGCACCCATGCTTCGGATTAAGACGGGAAAATGTCCCAGACTCTTTGCAGAGTGGCTTGCAGACTGGTTTGTGTTTACAGGAAGGGAAACTTGCTATGCGGCGGGGCAGAGTGGCTTTGATTTTAAAGCGGAATTTTGCCGGAAGCGGCTGCCTCTCGGAGGAACGCTACCGCTATGTGTTTGACAGGCGGCTGGCAAATTTCAACTATCGGACCTACGGCGCAACCATGGCTGGCTGCGGGCGATTTTGAAGGCGGAAAAAAAGATAAACAAAAAGAAATTTGATATTTTCGGAAAGGGAGCGTCCTTTATGTGTTCATTATAACTAGGGGAAAGTTACTGTAAAAAAATTTGCAGTCTTTACACTGCCTGTTTTTCTACCGGATAAGGCGACTGATACTTAAATACGATATCAATGCTCTTATCTCCATTTACAACAATTTTTTCAATCAATTCTGTCACAATTTCTCTTGTCACTTCGGATAATGTTCCATACTTGATAAACTTCTCGATCCAGTTTTCATAAGATTCCTCTGCCTCTCCAAAGCTGTCTTTCTCCTGCTCTGCCAACCGAATCTTCTCTCTGATCTCTTTGTCCTGCTTTTCATAGTCACTCTTATAAGCAAGATATTCTTCTTTATCCAGAACACCATCCACATAATTTTCGTAAGTTTTCTTTTTATACTTCTGGACAGCCACAAGTTCTTTTTGTAACCGTTCAATCTTCTGATTTGCTTCTGCACATCGTCTCTGCACCTCCTTCTTCCTGTCTGCTGCTTTTAATATTTCATCCTTATCACTCTCTTTTAGTGCCAGTTCCGCTTGTCTTTGGATTTCATTTTTTACAATAGAATCCAATACTTCTTTTTTAATGAAATGAGAATAACAAACTGTGTTTCCTTTTTTGTGATAGGTACCGCACTCATAACCATCCCGACAGGTAACCCTCTGGAAATTATATCCGCAATCTCCGCAAACAATAATTCCTGCGTATGGATTTACCTTTCTCACTTCGCTATTAAATCCCGGTGTCCGTGTTCTTTTCTTCATAAGTTCCTGTATCTGCTCAAAAGTATCTTTGCTGATAATTGCTTCGTGCATTCCTTCCACAATATACTGCTGTTCCTCTGGAATATATTGATACTTTTCCACTTTATAGGATATCTTTTCTGATTTATGCTGTACCATAGCCCCTGTATAAACTCTGTTTCGCAAAATTACATTGATCGTAGGATATGCCCAGCCCTTTGCACCCGCTTTTTCTAATGCATTGGCATATTTCAATCCCTGCACCTTTCTCTTATACTCTGACGGTGTCAGAATTCCTTCCTGATTCAGTTTCTTTGCAATACCATCCCTGGAATATCCTTCCAAACTCATATAAAAGATTCTCCGTACCACTTTAGCTGCTTCTTCATCTACAAGAAAATGATGCTTATCTGCCGGATCTTTTACATATCCATATGGGGCAAACCCAGACATAAACTGTCCCCGTTTCTTCTGGGTGGTCAATGCACCTCTGATTTTCTTAGATATATCACGACTATACATATCATTAAACAGCGTCTTAAACTGTGCCAATTCTTCATTACTGTGATGAACAGAATCCACGCCATCCAAAATTGCAATATAACGCACACCCAAAGATGGAAAAACACGCTCGATATAATTACTGGTTTCAATATGTTCACGCCCAAGCCGGGAAATATCTTTCGTAATGACTCCCTGAATTTTACCTTTGTAAATATCCTCCATCATCCGCTGAAATTCCGGTCTATTCGCAAAATAAAGCCCCGAATAACCGTCATCAATATAAATATCTGCAATTTCCAGATCCTCTGATTTACTCACATACTCACGAATCAGTTTCATCTGATTTTCAATACTCTCACTAACTTTATTCTCTCCATCATCCTTCGACAGACGACAATATACACCCATCTGATACATCATATCACCCCATCTTTCTCAAGTATTCTATCTGGTGAACTCTCTACTGAAGCAAACTTAAAATATATATCTATTTTCTGCTCTGGATATACATAAATTTTATCAACTAACTCCACAAGCACTTCTCTGGTAAGCTGCTTTACCGTTATTCTTCCAATCTTGGAGGGTTTTACCGAATAAACGGACAGCTTGATCTGGCTAAAAAACACATGAAAATGGGGATTTCTCTTTTAGAACAATACCAGCTTCTTTATACTAATGACAGTATTTCCCAGATTACTAATTACGCTGTCCTATTAACTGAAATGCAAGAACCAGCCCTTGCCCTGTCTGCTCTTCAAAAATTAGCACAGATTATCAAAGAATATAATTCAAACCACTGTTTGGATTATGCCCAGGTACAGGAATCCCTTGGAAGTATCTGCCTGATCACTGCAAATATTTCACAAGCGAAAACCCATTTTAAAAAAGCCTTGAAAATTTATGAGGATATATGGGCAGACGAACCCGAATTGATTGAAAAAAAATATAAAGAAATTCAGGAATTGTATCCACAAGCCGGGATTGCTCTGGCTAAAAGTATTCTACTAACCAAACACTGAATAAATATATTCATCTATTACATGTACTACGAACGATTATAAAATGAATTACTAATCTGTTTTCTATAAGTAACGATTATAGCAGAAGATACGAAAAACTCCGTATCTTCTGCTCGTTCTTAGCTAAATGTTTTATGCAGCTAAAATGGCTGATAAATATTAATCTTTGCCTCTTGATTCTTTGTATTTCTTTAATCACTTGATAAGTGAAAGGCAATATTCGATTAAAATCCAGTAACTATATGGCTTTTAGCATCTTTCACGGCAAAGTTGCAAATAATATAGGTTTATTTTTATGCAAAAGTTACTTTCTATATTGTATTAAAAGAAAAGAATTGAAATCTTTTTATCCGATTCTTTTTCAATTTATTTCCCCTTAATACTTAAACATTTCAATTTTCGTGCATCCCAGTATACTGTATATCATGGTTACCATTTTCTCATCTCCATTCTGTCGCTGTATACACTCCCATTCTCCATTCCGAAATGTTCCTGCTTCTTTTCTCAGAAAATCAACTTTTCTATGATCTCCCTGTTTTGTGTGAAACCTCACACTGCACATCATTCCGATGATCAAAAAACTGTCATCATCCAGTTCAAATACTGCACCTGCGGATGTCGGTGCTCCGGCTGTCTGTGGCAAATACTGTATTTCCACATCATAAGAACCAAATTTCAGATAACACCCCTGTTCACCTTCCGCCTTTCTCAAGAAACATTTCAGATGCGGTGTACCCCTGTACTGCAGATACAGAGGCTGTATCTCCCCCAGAAGCCGGTACACTTCCCCCAACGTTTCCTTTGTGCCGGTAAGGTCAAAGGACAGGGGGTCTAGCTTCAGTGCATCCATAACTTCTTCCGGAAGCCGGATCTCTTCTTCCTGCCACAGATCCTCGATCCCGAAAGGTGCATAGCACAACGCATGGTGATTCATAAAGGCATAAAATGCATATGATGCTGTAACTGCATCCTTGCGCACTTCCGGAATCAGAAGTGGGTTATCCAACCGGCAGTATATCTCCATGATGTCCGCCACGTAAGGCAGATAGATATCTGGCGCAATAGTACATAGGGATGGTGCAGTCGCCTTCCACACCCAGAGCATATCGTCCACCGCTCCGCCCGAAGGATAGGATCCTGCATACCATGGAAACTGTTTCAACCAGACATTGGCATAGCAGGGCAAAGGATATTCTGTTCTGCCAACTGATGCGATTCTCTCCAGAGCGGATGCAAAACACCATGCAGAAAAAATCTCGCCGGCCTCTTCGCCGAAGATTTCTGTCCAGTCCGACTTCCCTGCAGCATTAATCTCTTCTCGGTGGATCCAACCCACCTGATCCGCTGCAGCCAACAGGCTGTCAGGCACGGTTTCTGCAAATGCTTTTTCCGCCTGGGAACAGTAATCCCGCTCTGTTCCTAGCAGACCTACTTCGTTTTCCACCTGCATCATGATCACTGTCTGACTACGGTCTGTCTCCTTGATATGTGCCAGTAGCCGTGCAAAAGCTGCCGCATCCTTCTCCACTGCCGCCGTACAGAGAGGCGATACAGTGTTGAGTCGCTCTCCCCCATACATTTCAGCACGGAAATAAGTCTCCGTGTCCTGTTTCATCCATGCTGGAACATAAGCTGACTCCCCGTTCTTCCAAAGTCCGAACCAGAGCAGGATCAGCTTCTTCTCATATCTTGCTGCCTGCTCAAGAAGCGTATCTATAAGCGCAAAATCAAACTTGCCTTCCTCTGGCTCCAATGTCTCCCAATACACCGGCACAATCAGCGTATTCAGATGGCTCTGATTCATCTTCTGCCAGATTTCCTTTTCCATCTTTTCCGGATCGTAAGCGGCAGAGTTGTGTACCTCGCCTGCAAACGCCTGAAACGGTCTCCCGTCCACATATAGAGTCGGGATGCCTCTGTCGATCTTCACTTCTGCAATTTTATTCATCTTGTATCCTTTCTTTTGATTTTTTCCTTTTGTATTTTTTCACCCATACTATTATTTCTCCTCGTGAATCCTCCGGAGCATCCGAAGAAGATGTCCTGCCGCCGTCTCCATTTCTTCCCGGGTCACTCTTCCTTCCTCATATCCTTTCAGAATCTGACGGATCACTGGCGGTCCGCCTGGCATGACGATATCGTTTCCCGCAGCCACAGCATCCGCACCGTCCACCACGATATCCATATCGCCCCAGTCCGTCACTACGGCTCCGTCAAATCCCCATTCCTCACGGAGGATATACGTGCAGAGGTCCTTGCTTCCGCCTGTAAATATTCCATTAATCTTGTTAAAGGACGTCATAATGCAGGCAATCTTTGCCTGCCGCACCAACATTTCAAAGGGCTTCAGGTACAGTTCCCGCAATGCCCGTTCCGTCAGGATAGAATCCACAGCGTCCACCTTTCTCCCAGTGTTCCCTCTCCGGAAAGTCTCCTGTTCATTGGCAACAAAATGCTTCGGGCACACAATCACTCCCGGCTGCTCCTGCACCCCTTCCGCCACTTCGCAGGCGCAGATTCCTGTCAGCAGGGGATCCTCGGAAAAATACTCAAAATTTCTGCCGCACAGCGGATCCCGATGCAGGTTTACAGCCGGAGCGAGCCATACATTCACCTGCTGCTCTTTGCACTCTTCTCCGACAGCTTTTCCAAACATCCGCCAGATTCTCCGGTCAAAAGAGCAGGCGATCAGCATCTCCGTGGGCCATGCGATCCCGCCGATCCCGGCTGGGCCGTCTTTATAGAAAACGGACCCGATTTCTTTTCGCTCAATGGCAGGGGAAACATACCCTGGATAGCCGGTGGGATGACTGTTGGTCGTCAGCGGATTCCCCGCTTCGTCAAATATCGTGGACGGATCGCTCCTGTCTCCCACCGCTGCAAATGGCGTCCCTGGACCGTAACCCACGCAAAGAGCCGCCAGTTCTTCGATGGAAAGGTCGGAAAATATGTTCTCTTTATCTTCTGTTTCAGGTTCATTTGCTTTCCCGGTGGCTATATTCTTATCTCCCACAATGATATCTTCCGGCTGGATGACCAATACTGGTTCCTCACATTCATGCAGTTTTCCATCAATCACCCAAGTCTTATGGGACAGGAAATCCAGTTTTTCTCTATTGCACTCCCTGATACCCAGGCGATTTGCGCACTGCTCTATCAGAATCTCTCTCTCCACACAGAGTTTTCCTACCGATGAAGTCTGTCTCGAGGAATTTCCAACACGGAGGATATATTCCCCCGCTTCGATCACCCACGCAGCCTTCTTTTCGTCATAGGCCGCCAGTTCTCTCCAGGGAATCAGAATTTCTACATTTTCCATCCTGCCCGGAGTAAGCATTGAGGTTTTCTCAAATCCTTTCAGTTCCTGATAAGGCCTCGCCAGACCGTTTTCCTGCTCTTCTTTCCCGGAAACGCACTTTGACAGATAGACCTGAACCGTTTCTTTTCCTGTCCGGTCACCGGTATTTTTCACCTCTGCAGCCACCATAACCCCATTGTCTGTTTTCTTCACCTTACTGCCCGTAATCTCGAAAGAGGTATAAGAAAGCCCATATCCGAACGGATACAGCACGCGCTTTCCGAAAGTATCAAAATATCGGTAGTCTGCGTAGATATCCTCATGGTAAAAAGTCACCGGGCTTTTCTCAAATCCCCTGTTCCCGTTTTCTTCAGCGGAAAGTCCGTACGTCTTATAATCATTTATCTGTTCCAGATGATCCTTGTCCCAGGAAAAATATCCTACCGACGGGTAATCTTCAAAATGCTCTGCAACAGTCACTGCCAGCTTTCCGGAGGGATTCACAGCTCCGGTGAGGATCTCTGCGATTGCAGCTGCCCCTTCTTCTCCTGGAATCCCGACAAACAGTAGGCTTTTAACAACCGGATATTTTTTCATCCAGGACAGGTCTATAAGCCCGTTCACGTTCAGTATCACTGCCACATTGGCAAAATGTGTGCAGACGTTCTTCACAAGCTTTTCCTCTAAGGCAGTCAGATAATAATCTTCCGTCAGATGGCGATCGCACTCTTCACCGCCGGAGTTCCTTCCGATTACGATCACTGCCGTATCTGTCTTTTCCGCTGCCTGGAAGACAAGGGTATCCGGAACTTCATACTCCTCTAGAGGCGCCCGGTATTTCCCGAAGATCTCGTACATAATTCCGCTGTTTACCATCTCGCTGACTTTCGTCCAGTCAAATTCATCTTCCTCTGTTACAGTTTCTGTCTCTGCTTTATACTGATAAAATCCTTTCACAAGTGGTTCTAGCGCAAGACCCGCTTTTTCACATTTATCCAGAATCGTGCCGCAGCCCACCACATTGGCGCCGCCGGATCCGTTCCCTGAATACAGAGTGCCAATCTGGGTTCTTCCGAAAAATGCCACATTCCTGCCCTCTTCAAAAGGAAGCAGATTCTCCTCATTTTTCAGCAAAACGATCGATTCTTCCGCTATTTTTCTAGCCACTAATTTTTTGTCCATCTTCTACCTCCTCACAAAATCTTCGTCCCGGCATAAAATGTTCTGTCTTTGCCGCTGATTTGCGTGTCTTCCGTGATCCGGAATGTACCGTTCAGACGGATATCTTCAGAAGAACTGCCGATTTCTACATCAATATCACCTTTTTCCACTTTCCACTTCATCTCCCTGTCCAGAAAAGCCGTCTGATCTGCATGAACGATAAATGTCACTTTTTCCTTTTCTCCTGATTCCAGATGGATTCGCCGGAAGCCGGCAAGCTCTTTCACCGGCCTTGTCATACTGGAAAATCGGTCTCTCAGATAAAGCTGGACCACCTCGTCGCCGGCGCAATCGCCGATGTTTTCTACGGTACAGCTGATCTCAACCATTTCCTCTGGCCCGATTTCCCTTTTCGACAGTTCCAGATCCCCATATGCAAACTTCGTATAAGCCAATCCATATCCGAAGCAGTACCGGGGCGTATGGGGAAGATCTACGTAATGCACGAACCCGATGCTCTCCTGCTGATGCCATGCAGATCCGTTTGCATGATTATAGAATACAGGGATCTGCCCTGCACAATAGGCCACGGATACCGGCAGCTTCCCGCCGGGATTATACGCTCCCAGCAGCACATCCGCCACAGCCCGGGCCCCGGACTGCGCCGGGCTCCACGCCTCCAGGATGGCGTCCAGATACCGGTCCGCCGTGTCGCTGGAAACCGGCCTGCCGTCGAAATGGACGCCGATCAGGGGCTTCCCGGATGCAGCCGCAGCCTTGATAAATGCATCCTGACACTCCGGCAGATTGATATCCGATGCGTCCACTCCCTCACCCATGGTGGCCATGGAGCAGGTGCCATGCTTTCCCCCAAGAGTCAGAATCACGATGTCCGCTTCTCCCACAGCCTCCAGTGCTTCCCCGAATCCGCTATCATCTGCTCCCGCAGCCGGATAGCCCCGGGCATACAGGATCTCGGTATCCGGCATCCGCTCTTTCAGTTCTACCAGCAGGCTTCTGCATTCCGGCTTTTGTACCTTCAGGATTTGATCAAAAAAATCCGCCTCATCAGACTGGATCTGTGTCCCCGGTATATAGGTGACCGGCTCTCCGTCCGGCAGTACCGCTTTGCAGGACTGTCCATTCTGAGCCTCAAAGCTTCCGGATTCCGGGCTCTCCTCCACTCCGGCGATGGAGCTGGCCACCGCATAGACGGACTCCATCATACAAAGATGAGTATAGCCTCCGAAAAACTTGCGGGCACAGTCTGCATGGGGACCAATCACCGCCAGTTTCCGGATTCTGCCGGAGAGGGGAAGGACCCCGTCATTTTTCAGCAGGACCATGGATTCTCTTGCCGACTGAAGCGATAGCTCTGCCCCTTCTGTCCCGGCAAATATCTGCCGCAGTTCTTCTCCCTGCATAGCAAAGGGATGTTCAAAAAGCCCCATCCGGAATTTCGTCTCCAGGACACGGAGCACCGTGCGGTTCAGAAGCTCCATATCTGCCCGGCCGCTTCGGAACATTTCTTTCAGTTCATCTCCATATCCTATTGATTTGGGCATTTCCATATCCATGCCCGCTTCCATAGCCAAAAGGCCGGTCTCCCCGATGGTCTCCCCGATGCGCTGCACCTCATGGGCATTGTTGATCGCCCCGTAATCGGAGATGCATACACCGTCAAATCCCATCCGCTCCCGGAGGATCTCTGTGAGCAGACGATAGGATACCGAGGCCGGCTCTCCGTCAATAGAGTTATAGCAGGGCATGACGCCTTTCAGTCCGGATTCGGAGATGGCTGCCTGGAACGGCTTTCCGTAAATCTCCTCCAGCAGCCGGGGCGGGGTATCGCTCTGAGTTCCGTGGATCCCGCCCTGGGAATTATGAAATCCCAGGAAATGCTTGGCTGCGCTCTCCGGTCTTCTTCCGTCTGTCTGTGTAGTCTGTATTCCCCGGGTATAGGCTGCCCCCAGTGCGGCGGCAAGGGTCGGGTCCTCCCCGTAAGTCTCTCCCTGCCTTCCCATTCTCGAATCTCTGGATATATCCAGAACCGGCGCCAGGATATGGGTGATCCCGCAGGCTGCTTCCTGCTCTGCCACCACTCCGGCGATCTTTTCTTCCAGTTCCGGATCCCAGCCGGATCCCCGGGCAATCCCGGAGGGGAAGCTGGTACTCTCCTGGATAAAAGCCCCGCACAGACCCTCCATGTGAAAGATGGCAGGGATATGATGGGGGCTCTGCCCCATCACCGTTTCCTGCATCTTTCTCTGCCAGACCGCCGCTTCCTCCAGTGTCCGGATCCGGCGCATTTCCAGCGTGCTCACCTGGCCGATCCCGTACGGCATATCTTCCGCCTGCTTTTCCATATCATTATAGCCCTCCCCCAAGGGGAAGATACAGCCAAGCTGCGCCAATTTTTCATCCAGCGTCATTTCTTCCAGAAGTGCCTTTGCACGTTCCTTTGGACTCCTGGAACTATCCTGATACACTTTCTCCATCTGTATAGTCTCTCCTTTATTGTCTTTTCTTTCCTGTCCGCCCTCTACTGTCCGTTCAGCGCTTTTAAAACCGCATCGTAGACAGGGCGTATCTCCGGTGCAGAGCTGATGCCCTCTGCCAGCGTCATACGCTTCGCATACTCGATCATGGGGTTGTGCACCAGTTCCGGTACCATCTGTTCCATCATCTTAAGCCCCAGAGATTCCGCCAGGATATCCCCCAGCGTGCTGTCCAGGGTAAACCGCAGTTCTTTCAGGCAGGTATCTGTATCATATTCATATACATACGTGCCCGATCCCAGTTCCAGCACATCTTCTTTCTCCGGAAGATAAAGAACCGCTGTTGTATTGGCAGGCACCTGCACTTCCACATGGATCTTTCCGTCCCGGCAGCTCCAGTGAGAGGCAATCTTTCCATAGGGGGATTCAAACTCGGTATGGGCCTCTTCAATTCCTCTTACGAACATAGGCCGGACATAAAATCTGTGGTATCCGGCTTCTATCTGATTGATGCCCCCGATCTTCCGGTACATCCAGTCGCCGATGGAGCCGTTGGCATAGTGGTTCATGGAATTCATACCCGGATCAAACAGCTTCCCATCCGGCAGGATAGCGTCCCATCTTTCCCAGATGGTCGTCGCTCCCATGTTTACCGCATAGAGCCAGGAGGGAAGATCTTCCCTCATAAAGAGAATCGCTGCCGTATCATGTGCGCCGTTTTCCGAAAGGGCATGGCACAGGTAGGGGGTTCCCACGAATCCCGTGGTCAGGTGGTTTTTGTGGTCTTCGATATTGGAAACAAGAGCTTTCAGGATCTTTTCCCGGTCCTTCTCTCTTGCCAGGTCAAAATAAAGGGAAAGCACACAGCCTGTCTGTGTCTCGCTGACTATTCTGCCTCTGGACGTGTAGAACTCTTCCCGGAAGGATTCAAGCGTTTCTTCCCTGAGCACTTCATAGTACGCCGCTTCGCCCTGTTTTCCCAGAACATGGGCCGTCTTCGCCACCAGGCCGGTCACATAGATATAGTAGGCGTTCGCCACCAGGTAAATGTCTGTGGCTCCCACGCTTTTATCCCCCATCTCTCGGTCCAGGGCCAGCCAGTCCCCGTACTGATAGTTGGTCTTCCACAGGCCGTCCTCGTTCACATGGTTGTGGATGTAATCCACCCACTCATGCATACACTTCCAGTTTTCCTCCAGGATCCGCTCATCCCCGTTTGTCTGATAGACCACCCAGGGGATGAGCACCGCTGCGTCGCTCCATGCGGCAGAGCTGTACGTTCCCTGGATATCCGGCACCAGATGGGGCACGCCCTGTTCCAGGGAAGAGGCTGCGGACACATCACGCATCCATTTAGTAAAGAACAGCGCCGTTTCACGGTTGAAGGCAGCCGTCCAGGAGATTACCTGTGCGTCGCCCATCCAGCCGAGGCGCTCGTCTCTCTGAGGGCAGTCTGTGGGAACGTCGAAGAAATTATCCCGCACGCTCCAGGAAATATTGCTCTGGAGTCGGTTCACCTTTTCGTTGGAACAGTGGAAATCTCCGGTCTTCCTCATGTCCGAGTGCATAGCGCAGGCTGTGAACATCTCCGGCGCAGGATCTTCGATCCCTTCCACCGCAAGATAGCGGAATCCGTGGAAAGTAAAATGCGGCATCAGCACCTGTTCTTCCCCATTGAGGATAAATGTATCCTCCGCTTTCGCCTGCCGCAGGTTGGCCGTATAGAAGGAGCCGTCCTGATCCAGCACCTCGGCATGGCGAAGCGTCACCTTCTGCCCTTTTCTTCCCCTGATGTGCAGTTCCACAAGCCCGGTGAGGTTCTGTCCGAAATCAACCACCACATTTCCCTGGGGATCCGTAAAGATTTCCTTTGCCGCAAGCCGTTCTGTCACCCGCACCGGCTCATTTACCTGGGGAGTCAGCATTTTCGGAGAAAAGACCTCTTCCGGCACGACAGATACTTTTCCGGTCCGTGTCTCCGGTTCATCTGTATCGATGGTCTCACCCATATAGATCTCACTGTAGCGGATCTGTCCGGTACGGACGCCCCATGTCTCATCGGTGGCGATCACCTCTGTCGTCCCGTCTGCGTACTTAAGATGGAGTTCCGCCCACACCGCCGTCCGGTCTCCGTACCGATCCGGTTTACAGTCAAAACTTAAGATTCCTTTATACCAGCCGTTTCCCACCACCAGTTCAAGGAGCTGCTCCCGCTGTTCTTTTAGTTCATCCGTAATATTATAGAACTGATACTGGAGGATCTTGTGATAATCCGTCCAGCCGGGAGCCATATATGCGTCTCCCGCCTTTTTACCGTTTACATACGCCTCATAGACGCCGTGAGCCGTGGCATAGAGATAGGCAGACTCCACTTCTTTTGTCAGCTCAAATCTGCGGAAGAAAACCGGACACGCCGTCTCTTTCTCCGGGAAATCGTGTGTGATCATCTCTCCCCGGAAGTGTGCGGTGTCAAAAATCCCTGTGGTAAAAGATGTGTCCGCTTCCGCTTCGTTTCCATGATTATCTGCGATCTTTAAAGCCACCCGGTACGTCTGCTCTTCTTTGAGTTCTTTCCCGCCGTATGGGATCAGCACGGACCGGTCGTCCTTCCTTTCGCCGCTGTCCCAGAAACACTCCTCACTGCTGTATACCTTCAGCCGCCAGGAAGTCTGAATCACATTCTGCTCTTCTGACGCAATCTTCCAGGAAAATCTGGGAACCGGTACGGATAATCCTTCCGGCTGCTCTCTGTATTCAATTCTGAAATCATATACTTTCATCTGCATACTCTCCTTTTTATGACTTAAGCCGGCGCTCCGGTCTTATCCGAAGCGCCGGCCTGTAAAGTCTGCTCTCTTCTTATCTATCAAAATATCTTATTTCTCTGCGCTTTTCGCCGCTTTGCGCGCCGCTACTTCTTCACGCATCTTCGGTAGTTTCTCCTCCAGATCAAACTTCCGGAAAATCAGGAACATGACCAGGTTGATCACAACCGGAAGGTAGTTTGAAAATCCATAGATGGAATAAGTCATGGATGTGGATGCCACTTCCAGTGTCGCATCGTATGCGCCGATGGCAAGGAATGCGGCCAGGAGCACCGAGCCGACGCCGCTTCCCACTTTGCTTCCGAAACCGATGGCGCCGCCGGACATGGCTACCAGTTTCTTGTCGTATTTCCACTCATTGTAATCCACAGTCATGGCGGTTAGCACGCCGTACAGGCTCATCATCGGAATCTGCACAAAACTTCCCAGAAGACTGGTCACTACATAGACCATGAAGTTGGTCGGGATAAAGCAGCGGATGCCTGCCAGCACAGCCGCTCCAACCAGGCCAAAGGAAATCGTCCTCTTAATGCCCAGTTTGGCAATGATCGGCTTTGATAAAGCAAATCCTACCACTGTCGCAAGCATTCCGACTGCCCCAATCAGACCTACCAGGTTGTCATTTCCGAAGATCCACTTGCAGTAGTATGTACCGCCGGATGCGACGATGGCGCTTGTGATACTGGTGATCAGGTTGAACAGCAGGACGATCACCCAGTATTTGTTCTTCAGAAGCATAGTCATGGCTTCTTTGAACGGAACCGGCTCTTCTTCCTCTTCCTCTGCTCCCACCTGCATATTATCGGTATAGTCACAGGCAAATTTGGCCTTGCGCCCGTTGTTCCAACAGATTAGGAACAGCAGAAGGATCAGAAGTCCCAGGATGACGCCGTATTTGATCCATGCGGACTGTGTGCCGCCCAGCATGTTGGTTACGGGGATCGTGAGAATAGAAATCAGCATTCCGGCGCCGTAGTTGGCAACCGCACGGATCAGCCCCATATTTCCACGCTCTGTCAGGCTCCGTGTACGGACGACCATAATCGCAGAGAACGGGGTTGCAATGAAGGTATACAGTACTGCTGAAAGCAGCAGGTTTGTTACCAGAGCGTAGATCACTGCCGGGATCTGACCAGCCTGGATCGGCACGGTAAACATCAGAACCATGATCAGCGCCGCCGGTACGGTCAGCCTGCCCATCCATTTAATATACTTGTGGTCGCCGCCTGCAGAATGATCGATGATGTTTCCGACGATTACATCTGTAAAAGCGTTGATCACTTTGGCGATCGCCAGCACGATTCCAACACTTCCTACGGCAATCCCTACTTTATCTGTGTAAAAGTAGTTCAGCTGACCCACCAGGTTCGCCATCAGTCCCAGTGCAAGCTGGCCGCTGAAATCCGAAAGGTAATCCTTTGTGCGCATGACGCGCCTTGCGCCGGCCTTGTCAAAGCGGTCGGCATTCTTGTCTTTTGACATCTCTCTTCCTCCTTGTCTTTTCCGGCGGATATCCTCTTCCGCCCTTTGCTGGTGATTACTATAATCTTTTACAAGGCAAAATTATTGTAAAATATATTTTAAAATTGTAAATTTTATCATATTATTTATCGAAGGATCACTTCGATCTCATGCACCCGCCCGTCACAGTATACGGGAAGGACATCATAGTCCCACGGAACGCCTTCTGCGAAAATCGTCGGCTTCCCATTTTCAATATGTTCCGGATTGCGGATCACAATATGATAATCTGCTCCCCGGAAATGTCTCGTCATTTCCGCTTCCTCCCACTGCGCCGGGAAACAGGGACAGATCCTCAGTCCATCATAATCCCTCTTTACACCCATAATCCCTTCATACAATCCCATCAGACACCATGCAGAAGTACCTGTTGTCCAGGATTGGTAGGATTTCCCGTAATATCCGGGGTTTGTGGAGTAACAGTTTGTGAAGACATAGGGCTCTGCTCCTGACTGGGAAGAGGGGTTCTTCTCGCTGTCAGGCATAATCTTCTTTAATGTATCCACCGCCCTAGAAGCCCGTCCAGTACAGCAGTCCATCAGAATCTTAAAGCCTGTGGCATGGCAGTATACACCGCCGTTTTCAAACAGTCCCGGGAGCATGCCGGACATCCGTCCCACATGGGGATCGTACTCCGGATACGGAGGCAGGTTCAGCGGAAAGCCAAAATCATGTTCCATCCCGTCCACTGCTTCCAGCACTTCTGCGAGCCGGTCGCCCTCTGCAACGCCGGCCAGGACTGCCCAGGTCTGCGCATTCAAGTAGATGCTACTGCCGGAGCTGTCTTTCGAACCGACATTCCCCTTCTCACTCAGCGCCCGGACATACCACCCGCCGTCCCATGCGTAACGGTTGATGTCTCCTTTCAGCCGGTCATACTCTTTTTTTAGTGTTTCTGCATATTCCACATCTCCGATATGCTCCATCAATCTTCTCAGTTCCCGGAGCGCCAGGCAGAACTGATGGGACAGCATGACTGACTCCGCCTCCGGATCATCCGTAAAATTCAGGGCGTCATTCCAGTCGGCAAAATAAATCTTCACCAGCCCGTGCTTCCCTTTATCCAGGATGAGCCGGTCCACCGCTGCTTTCACATGATCCAGCACAGAAGCTATACCGCCGTCCTGCCACTCTACCTCTTTATTCAGGAGCGAATAGTTTCCGGTCTCTTTGATCAGCTCACATACCGCCCAGATAATCCAGAACGGCTGGTCGGAATAGCGGGTATCATCATAGGGATACCAGGTGAGAACGCCGTGGCCGTCCCGGAACTGATGCCGCAGGCACTCGATGATCTCTTCCTCTGCCTTTTCCTGCCGGTAATTGAGAAGCGCCACAGAGATCTGGAGATTGTCCCGTACGCCTTTCTTTCCCACAATGCAGAAGTCCGCCTGTTTCTTTACCCAGCTATTCATGATATGGTTGATCTTCTCGTCCGGCGTCCTCACGGACAGAGAACGGATTTTCTCGTAATTATACGCTTCTGCCTCCTGAAACTCCCGCTCGGCAGCCTCCCGGTCCGCATAACGATCCACCGCCTCCTTTGCCTCTCCTTTGGAAGCGCTGATTCCAAAGACAACCCGGATTTCTTTCTCTTCCCCCGGCTTCAACGTGACCTTATGCTGGAGCACGCCGCCCAGAATGAACAGAGCTGCCTCTGATCCCGTACAGTCTCTGCCCTGCATCACCACATCCGGTCGTTGGAACAGGGCGCAGGCAGAGGCGTCCGGCAGTGTCAGCGTGCTAGTGGATCCGCAGAATTTCTCCAGATCCCCATCCCACGCATACACCGACTCGGAAGACGCCAGGAATCCGTTGTAACGTCCATGAGGCGCAAAGGGATGTGCGGATGCACAGTAGATTCCGTTCAGCTCCCCGTCAAACGCCGTATTCATGCAGCGGTACATCTCATAATATCTGGGATAGGAAAATCCCTCCAGATTGAAGCTTACTGCCGAAAAGATACTTAAGGTTCTTTCTCTTTCTGTCGTATTTGCAACTTTGAGCGTCCACACTTCATGGAAGCCATGTTTTGGCACAAAAATCCTCCAGGAACCGATGATCCCATCGTACGTTGAAGTGATCAGGGAATGGCCGATGCTGTGGGTACAGCAGTAGTCATCCACTTCTGTATTCAGCGGACCTTCTCCGATATTCCAGCAGGCGCCGTTTTCCTCATCTCTCAGGTAAACATATCTGGCGTCATCCCGGTTGATCATGCACATATCCGCCTTCTCGCTGAGATAATAACTGCGGCCGTGCCCCACCTGGGACACCTGGGCGCAGTACCGGTCTTCATTCCACAGATAGTTATACCAGTAACGAGGCGTCCGGGGCTCAAAGATCCGACAGCTGTTCCCGTCCGGCGTGAACTCATGTAAGCTTCTGTTGTCTGTCTTTTCTGTATAATCCATCATTTTCACAAGTCTCCTGTTTATTTTCTGATCATCAGGCGGTACTGGATACCCGGTACGGAACCGTCCAGTTCAAAGCGCACTTCTCCGTCTGTATACTTTCCACTGACTTCCACCAGTACTTCACCCACCGGATTGAGGATTTCCAGCGCAGCTTCCTTTGCTTTTACCCGGATCACGCCTTCCAGCGTCTCCGCATACAGCTTCCCTTTGAATTCAACTGCCGCAAATGGAACGCCCATCATTTCCGGTCCTTTGCCGAAAACTGTTTCATCCATGCCGGTGGTTCCCATAGCTGTGAGTATGTATTCCTCCGCCTCATCCAGTTTCTCTTCCCCTTTTGCAATCAGGGCCAGGGTGATCCTTTCATTTTCCGATTCCACGGTTACCCGGTCTGACAGCCGGATCTCACTTTCCGGCGCCCCGCTGAAGTAGCCGCAGTACGGCGTGTGGATGCCGAAGCGGGCATTGTCCGGATCAAAGACGATCTCCTTCGTATCCGAGATCAGCTTTCCGTCCACGTATCCCGTTCCTTCCGGAAGGACGCTCCATTCCTTCATGGCGCTGTCCAGGATCTTCACAACATTCCTGTAATCCCCGTTCTCCGCCGTCTCACGGATCCGGTCAAATACCAGAGCCCTTTCTCCCAGGTGTACGCCCGGAGCGATCTCCTTTGTACCTTGCGCAGCCTTTTCCAGACGATTCTCATCCCGGTACCGGTGGAAGGCATCCCGGTACTCTGACCACGCATAGTACACACTGTGGGAGGCGTCTGACAGATTTCCGCCGTTTAAGAACCCGGCGTTGACCGCCACATCCGCATCTCCCTGATACTGTTCCCCGCCGTCCAGGAACACATTCCGAATAGACGTGATATAGGGGAAGAATGTGGCCGGCATGGCATGGAAATTCGGCAGCGTCTTCAGGTCATTCTGCGTATAGACAACATCCACACAATGCTCTGCCACAGACACAAGCCCTTTCAGGAATACAGAAGCCATAAATCCCCACTGGCAGATCACCGCCGGATCATTGTATACGTCAAATACATTCAGGATCTCATCCGCCGGCTGATCGTCCCAGTTTTCCGATGTATGGTGGTTGTACAGGATCAAGCCGTCCCAGTCATTGAGGCAGGCATAAGCAACTGTATGCACAAAAGCCGTGGAGTGGAACGGATGCTCCCCGTACTCGTTCCATTCACTGAGCATGAAGGGCTTGCCACCCACAATGGCAACCGACGCCAGGCTTAACAGAGTTGTAGCCATAGAGCCGATTCCCTTCTGCATGGTAAGCGGATTTACCGATACATACTCCGCCGGGCCTGCCACCAGATAGGTATTTCCCTGCACCGGAAGCAGCGGGTGGTTGAAGTAACAGTTGTTCTCCATCAGATCCCCGTCCGTATGTCCGTATACATCCGCCGCACCGGCGATCAGATTGCTGGTCACAATGGGAACCTTCGCTCCAAGTGAGTGCACATAATCCTTCATGTCCTGATAGAATTTCCGGTTCATGTAGATGCCGAACTCCATGAAATCCGCATATCTGGCCGGACCTTCCGGCGCATCCCAAGGACCTTCCGGATCGTTGACCGGCTGATAGAAGCCTCCCTCGATCCCCCGAACCGTACCCTGTGCCGGATCTTCGTCCTCACCCAGGGCACAGCAGCCCTCATGGGTCCAGGCTTCTTTGAGCCGCTCCCGTGTGTAATACTTCATCAACAGGAATTCGTTGAAACGCTTCTGGACTTCCTCCCGGTAAGGCTTCATCTCTTCTCCTGCGTCCGCCCCCATATTTCCTTTGATGGCGGTATCCTCGTTATTGAGCTGGATCGTCACCACAGCCGGATCATCGATCAGCGCGAGGCCTGTGTAGGGATTCACATGACAGAGCAGTTTTTTTGCATATTCCTTCTGAAGCTGAATCATGCGCTCGTTGTACATCCAGTACCGCTTGATACAGGACGGTGCGCCGCCCGGATAGTCCAGTTCATCCCCGGCCATGAATTCTCTTGCCACGATTAGGTCGATATGGAGATAGATTCCTTTCTCTTTCAGCTTTGACGCAAAATAGTCGAACCGGTCCAGTCCCTCTGGATTGAACTTCCAGCTGGTCCCGGACGCATAATCCAGAAGAGGAGCTTCCTCACAGCTACTCCAGCTTCCCGGCTCCTCGCCCACCGGCGCATCCGCGGCATGGAGACGGATAATGTTCACGCCCATGCTGGCAAAGCGCTCTGCTAGTTTGTTCGCTGTCTCGTGATCCGGGGTATTGGATCTCGCAGCCACGTTGAATCCGAGAAATCTCGCCCTTGTGCCGTCCGCAAAATACAAATGCCCTTTTCTTGTCTCCACAAAACCATGTTTTCCTGCCGGGGCGTCCAGAAGATGGGAATAATCGAGAACTCCCCGATTCGGTTCTGCTTTATGGATTCGTATGTGCTGTTTCATTCGTTTTATCCTCCTTATTCAGCTTATCTACCTGCATTATAGCCTGCATATCATGCAAAATATTGTAGGATACTTCTCAGAATTGTAAATTACCGTCTTGTTTTTCATTTTAAAGCGAATTATACTTATGTTACAGTCCAGTCCAAAGATAAATATG
Source organism: Lachnospiraceae bacterium (assembly GCA_021770755.1). GTDB lineage: Bacteria > Bacillota > Clostridia > Lachnospirales > Lachnospiraceae > COE1. Next base: position 5,017 of record JAETQI010000060.1, on the reverse strand, counting down.
GATGAACTGTTGTAAATCAAAGAAAAAGGAGCAGACGAATATGGATTATCTTTCCCTTTGCAAAAATTTCTTTGCAGCCACCAACATCCCTGTCAGCCTGACAAAGGACGGAAATAGCGTGTACTCTTCGCTCGGTGAAACCCTGGCGATTCCTTATGAATACCACAGAGAACTGTTTGATATGGCTCCCGTCAACAACCCCTGTTTCTGCGGAGACTCTCCAGATATCGAATACGGGCGAGTCCAGATCGAGGGAACGGGATATGACCTCTTTCTCGGCCCTGTCTTTAACGTCCCGGTTACGAAAGAACTGATCCGCCAATACATGAGGGAGGTTGCGTTTCCCCTCGCCCTGCGTGAACAGATAACGGAACTTCTGTGTTCCATCCCACAGACAAGCCATATGCAGTTTGCCCGATACCTGATCTTCTTCCATCAATGCCTGAACAATAAGTCGACAAATCTCCAGGAGCTGCTCCAGGAGGATGAAGAATATGCCCGAAACCGAATGATCCGACATACTGACCGGATGGTCGCAGATCAGGATGAGATGAACTACCACAACTCCTACTACTTTGAACTAGAAATGTATCAGCACATCAAGGAAGGCGATGTAAAAAAATTAAAGAAATTCTTTTCCGAAAGCCGGCTCGCCTTGCGGGAAGGGAAAATGGCGAAATCACCTCTCCGCCATGCGAAGAACCTGTTTATCACTGCCACGGCAAAAGCCGGCATACTGGGCGCCATCCCAGGAGGCGCGGACATTGAGAAAACGTATCAGCTTACCGACTATTACGTCCAGGAATGCGAGCAACTTCAGACCATAGACGAGATCCATCACCTGATGTATGTCATGATTATGGACTTCTGTCAGCGCTCCGGCGAGACTCATATCCCGGAGGGGATCTCTCCTGACGTCTATCAGTGCATGACTTATATCCGTAACCATACGAATGAGCCTGTCTCCATCGAAGAGGCCGCAGCCAGCGTGAACCGCAGCAGTTCCTATATGATGAAGCATTTTAAAAATGAGCTTGGGATCAATATGGGAGCGTATATCATGAGATGCAAGCTTGAGGAAGCAAAGAGCCTTCTGACCTATAGCAAAAAAAGCCTGGCTGAGATTAGCAGCTATCTCTGCTTCTCCAGCCAGTCCTATTTTCAGAATGTATTTAAGAAGCAATATGGCGTAACGCCGCTCCAGTACCGGAAGCAGACAAAAAGGGGCAGTCTGACCGGTTTTCCATAGATCAGGCGCCGTTCAGTTCCAGTGCCGTCCGGCAGATTCGGGCGGCATTTTCCATGAGCTGCTCTCTTGAGATCTTTCCGCTTTCCAGAGCTTCTCTGAGATTGACGACTTCCCTCTGGCTACCTGGCATGAAAAGGTCATTTCCCGCAAGGGCAACTTTATACGCTTCCGGTGCAGGATATTTCGCCCCTGCGCTCAGGAAATCTGAACCGGTCACCCAGTCTGTCATGACGATGCCGTCAAAGCCAAATTCACAGCGGAGCACGTCCTGAAGCAACTCTCTGTATTCCGAAGTATGTATTCCGTTCAGCAGGTTGTAGGACGTCATCAGCGCTTTAGGCCGGGCCTCACGGATGCAGAGCTCAAATCCTTTCAGATAGATTTCCCGCAGAGCTCGCTCGCTGACCATACTGCTGTTATTGTAGCGGTTCGTCTCCTGATTATTTGCCGCAAAATGCTTAATCGTCACGGCGCATCCCGGATGACGCTGCACTCCTTTTGTCAACGCCGCCGCAAATACGCCGCTGATCAGCGGGTCCTCGGAGAAATACTCGTAATTTCTCCCGCAGAGCACAGACCGGTGTATATTAAGAGCCGGAGCCAGCCACAGATGCACCCCGAACCGCTCCATTTCATCCCCCACGATATCTCCGCATATTTCCGCCAGTTCCGGGTTCCAGCTCTGGGCAACCGCCGTCCCGATAGGGATCGCCGTGGCGTACTGTTCCCGAATCTCAGAGTCATCTCCAGGCTTCGGAACCATGTTTTCCATGTACATGCACTCCTTGGGCGTCAAGAGATTCTGCATCGTCTCCGGCATGGTGCTTCCCAAGCTGTGAACTCCATTCTCATCTATAAAATACTTTTGTGATAAACGAAGCCCGGCCGGTCCATCTGCCATAATGAGCGCCGGTATATTTCCAACTTGTGTCGTCTCTCCGGCGGCTCCCGCCACAGACATGGATGAGTTCCCGATGATCCCCGCCACACCGACATCTGCCAAAAAAGCCCCCACGTTCAGCCGAATCAGATCCTCAGCATCCAGTCCTGCGGCTTCCGGCAATGTTGATTCTGTCCGTTCATAAGATATAGATTCTGTTTCCAGCCCGGACAGATCCACTGTCAGACGGGACACATGATCTTCTGTTATCTGATGTCCATATCTTTTCTCCGGTCTCCAGTCTGTAAAGTCCGGCGCTGACAGGAAATTCTTCACACATTTTGTCACCAGCGTATCTGGCACTGACAGAACCCCGCAGGTTTTCGTATCTCTGCTGCTGTTTCCAAGATGGAGGATATAGTCTCCCTTCTCAAGGATCCATGCCGCCTGTTCTGTATCGTAGGAAGCCAAATCCATGAGCGAAAAAGTAAGGACAAGCTTCTCTGTTTCTTTCTGCTCCAATTCTCCTGTCTTCTTCCACGCCGCCAGCGTCTGGTAAGGCTGATCCAGTTTGCCCGCCGGAACGGAGACATAGAGCTGCACCACTTCTTTCCCCCGGAAAGCCCCGGTATTTTCCACCTCGGCAGTCACTGTCACTGTCATTTTATCCAAGGACAGCAGCCGGAAGCGGACGTCAAATTCTGTATAGGACAACCCGTACCCGAAAGGAAAAAGCGCTTTCTTTCCAATGCTGTCAAAATACCGGTATCCCACATAGATTCCCTCTTCATACCGGGTGTCGTCCTTTTCCCCGAAGGAGATAAATCCCGGATAGTCTTCCCACCGGGTCCATGTAGTTGTCAGTTTTCCCGACGGGCAGGTTTTGCCCAGCACCAGGTCTGCAAGGGCGCTTCCGGTCTGTACGCCGAGCTGGGAGAGGATCAGGATATTCTCAACTTCCAGAACAGGGGAAAGATCCACCACGCCGCCCACATTCAGCACAAGCAGAAATCTCCTGTACCGCTCTTTTAATTCCAGAATCGCACGCTTCTCACTCTCTGTCAGGAAAATATCTCCCGCCTTGGCCGTCCGGTCGCTTCCCTCGCCGGATATCCTCGCAAGCACATAGATCGCCGTATCCCCCTCTGCATCCAGGGCCAGATCATATTCCGGCTCCGGCATCACTGCCCCCATCCCTTCCATCACAGGATGGGTATGATGTTCCTGCGCCCGTCTCCGGATCGCCTCATGAAAATCCCGCACAGCTTCTTCATATATTCTGTCGTACTCATCCAGCCAGGTTCCGGAAGTGATCGTAAATCCCGCTTCCCGGAATCCGTCTTCCACCGTTTCAAAGAAACGGGAGTTGACCTCGCCTGAGCCAGTTCCGCCCTTCACAGTCCTACGCACACCGTTGCCGTACAGAGCAATCTTTCCAGGGCCGGCCAGCGGAAAGTCCCCGTTTTTCTTAAGCAACACCATGCATTCCGGAAGAAGCGGACGCAGCCGGTCCATATGTTCTTTCTCATATTTCTGAAGTTCCACTATTTGCATTCTCCTTTCCACAGATAGCATCATTGATAGAATTGTATCAGGAATCTATCAACAATTATTGCAAAATATAGCACAAAATTGTAAATTCATTTTTTGTAGTAACCGAATTACCTCTGCAAGCACAAAGAAAAATACTCCTGTCAGTTTTCGCAGAAAGTCCAGACATATCGCAAATTAATTCTATTGCCGTATCAATCAGCAGAATAAAATTCTTTAGTGTTAGTTTAAAAATGGGTCGGTAAGTATTTAGAGTCCGTTTTATAGAACTTCTCGTATGATATTATCCTCGGAGAAATGGAGGATCATACTATGACTGGACTCGAAGAACTTACCCGGTGTATCAAAAAACTTTCTGCCGATGCAGTCAATACACTGCTTGACATGGTAAAAATACTTCTGGCATCCCAAAATACCATTGGAATCCCTGACTGCCCCTATTGCAGCGGCACAAAAGCCATCCGCTATGGACACAAATGCGGCAAACAGCGTTTCCTCTGCAAACAGTGCGGGCGTACTTTTGTGACAACCACCCATACCATCATGTCGCAGTCCCACTTTAGCGAAGCCGTATGGCAGGAAGTCATCAGCGACACGGTGCAGGGCAATGCCATTGACTACAGTGCAAAAAAACTGGGCATTAACCACCGCACGGTATTTGATATGCGCCATAAGGTGCTCCTTGCATTACAGGAACTTCCGGAAACAGAACACATCCTGCTTGACGGCGTGTCTGAACTGGATGAGACTTTTGTCCTTGAATGTTATAAGGGTAAAACCCTCCCGGAGGCTGTAGGGCGCAAAGCCCGTAAACATGGAGCCAAAGCGCAAAAACGTGGCATTTCCAACGAATATGTCTGTATCTGTACCGGCATCCAGCGTAAGGGGGATGCCTATGCTGCCACAGCCAACCGGGCAAAACCGGATGCAGAAGAACTGGCAGGTCTTTTTGCAGGCCATATCGCCCAGGGAACCCTGGTTCTCTGCGATGGACTTAAAAGTTATAACAGCCTCCCTGCAGCCACAGGCTGTACGGTAAAGGACTGCCATGACCTCACGGAAGAGGAAAAAGGCTTTTTCCATCTGAACACCGTCAACGGTTTCCATAGCTTCATTAAGCGCCGCTATGATTTTTACCGGGGTGTAGCCACCAAGTACCTGAACAGGTATAATGCACTGTTTGCGGCAACTTATAACAATGCAGCCATCCTGGTAGAGCAACTCTGCCATGCCCTGCTAAATGTAGGAAGTGCTGATCACTACCATAGCAGCAGGGATGTTCGGAAACTGAGGCTGTTGGCCGTTTGAGGCTACCAACCCATTTTTAAACTAACACT
>JAETQI010000059.1 GCA_021770755.1 Lachnospiraceae bacterium | reverse complement strand
GGCACCTCCTCTTTTTATGTGTATGTTTTATTGGTAATTACATTATAACATAAAAAGAAGGTGCTCCATATTATTTTTTGGAAAAATTCCCCAAGTAAAGTTACACTATCATAAAAATTCTATGTATATCTTTAGAGCGTGTTTGAAAAATCATTCCCATCATCTGCACGCCTCACTTTGCGCGATATTTGCGTCAAATTCAGTCGACGTAGCCCGCTACGCCTCCTTCATTTGGCACAAATCTCCCACAAATTGTGACGCACATCTGACGGAAAGCATTTTTCGAACGCGCTCTAGGACTCGACGATCCCCAACAATTTGCCGGTGATGTCCGCCATGTTGGCTGAAGCCTGCCTGGTAGTCTGCGAGATCCGCACATTGTCCTCCACGACGTTGGCGATCCGGTCGATCTGGCTGACTGCGTGGGATACGATGTCGACATTCTGCCGGACCATGTCGGTGATGCCGGCGATCTCATGGTCAGTCTGTTCGATGTTCTCCACCACGATGCCAAACGCTTCTACCGTCTGGTCGGTGATCGCCCGCCCGTCCTCGACGGCATTGATCGAGTTCATGATCAGCTCGTTGGTCTCCTTTGCAGCCTGTGCGCTGCGGGCGGCGAGCGCACCGACCTGCGTTGCCACGACGGCAAAGCCTTTGCCCATGTCGCCTGCCCTTGCCGCTTCGATCGAGGCGTTCAGCGAGAGCATATTGGTCTGCTGCGCGATGGAATCGATCTCCCCGATGATCTTCTCGATCTCCATGGACATGTCGCTGATCTTCTGCATGGAATCCTTTAAGAGCTGCATGCGGGACTGCGTCTGAAGGATCTTGTCCGAGGTTGTTCCGGTAGCGGCGGTGACTGCGGCAGTGGCATTCACGCTGTTGTTCAGCTCCTCGGTCAACTGGTTCATGGTCAGTTTCAAGTCCTCCACAGCCTTCTCCTGCTCGCCGGTTCCGTTGAAGATGTTCTCGGCGTTGTCGAGGGTTTCACCTGATACAGCGTTGAGATCCCTGCAGGCATTCTTGACATTCTCGATCATGTGCTTGTTGTGCTCCATATCCGAGATCTGCTGCGAGAGCAGATTTTCGTTCTCGCGGATGCTCTGCTGGATACCGGACACCATTTTATTAATACTGTCAGACAGCATGATAAACTCGGGATTGCCCTGTTCATCTACGGTGATATCAAAATTACCCTCGGCAATATCGTGCATGGAATTGGATATGCGGTTGATCCCGCGCACGATCTTGTCGTCAACCATGCGGTTGATCATCAGCAATAATACGCCGAATATGATCAGCATGCTCAGGGATACCACGATGGTCTGGTTGCGGCGTCCGGCATAATATTCGCTGGAAGGCATAAAGGTTCCGATGATCTGGCCGTTGTAGGATTCCGCCATATAATAGCCTCTGGTGCCGTCAATGACCGCTTTTCCTTTGCCGGTCAGGTTCGCAGGAAATCCGGCGTCAGCGGCGGGAGTGCCGATCAGGTTCGGATTATTGTGTGCCAGTATCAGTCCGCTTGTGGGATCGATGGCATAGACATAGCCGTTCTCGCCAAAGTCGATATCCCTCAGCACCACGGAGATCTCCGTGCCGGCAAGCGTTGTCTCCAGCACTTCGGGGCGCACGCCGACCTGGACAAGCCCTTTGTCGTCGGTTCTTGTCACGCCGATGTACTGCATCACGATGCCCTCCGCCACATTCATCTGTGGTTCCTGCACGATCTCGATGGAGGGATCGTCCACGATCACCATAAAGGCGTTGGACTGCGCACCGCTCTTCATATCGAAGCCGATATAAGCTTCGATCGTACTGCTGGTGATGATCCCGTCCTCGTCGATGATGTGCAGTTCATTGACCATCAGCCGGTCTTTGATCTCATTGAGCCTGTCCATGTCGCCGGCGATCGATCTGTCGGCAGCGATCATATCGGCAAAGGCTCTTGTTTTGGCAAGGTTGTCTTGGCTGAGGTTTTCCGTGAGCTGTGCGATATTCGCCTCATTGGCGGCGAGCTTCTCCTTGACATCCGCAAGCTTTGCCTGACTCGAGCTGGTGTTGTCTGCCTGATTGACGACTGTCTGCAAGCCAAAGATGGCTGTGATCGTGATGATCAGTGCGGCAAGCATGTAGTAAAAGAGCCGTTGGGTAAAAATTTTTTTCATAAGTGTTGTCCTTCCTTCCTAATTAACAATATTATACCATTATAAAAAATATCATCAAGGCTTTTGTAAAGAGTTGTGCATTATTTATAAAGTATGTGACAAAAGTTCTGCTTGACGACACAGGGAGCATATGTTATAGTATTTTTAGTTAGCAATAACTAACTTAAATGTTTTCTGCACGAAGAACGGATGAGAGCATATTATAATAAGGAAGAAAAAGGGGGAATACAGCATGGGTATCAATATGGATATCAGTGCAGCGGCAGGTGTGATGATACCGTTTATCGGCACCTCGCTCGGATCGGCTATGGTATTTTTCATGAGAAATCAGATGAATAGAAAACTGGAAAAACTGTTGATGGGTTTTGCGGCAGGCGTGATGGTGGCTGCGTCGGTGTGGTCGCTTCTGATCCCTTCGATCGAGATGGCGGCGGAACAGGAGAAGATCGCGTGGATTCCGGCGGCGGCGGGATTCATACTGGGAATGGCGTTCCTGCTGCTGCTGGACAGCGTGATCCCGCATCTGCATCTCGACACGGAGAAGCCGGAGGGGATCCGGTCCAGGGCGAAAAAGACGACAATGATGGTCTTTGCGGTGACGCTGCACAATATACCGGAGGGGATGGCGGTCGGCGTCACTTTCGCGGGCGCATTGCTGGAGAATACACAGATCACGATGGCGGGCGCGTTTACGCTGGCGCTGGGCATCGCGATACAGAATTTTCCGGAGGGCGCGATCATCTCAATGCCGTTAAAGAGCCAGGGGGCTTCGCGGAAAAAAGCGTTTGTGTACGGTGTGCTCTCAGGGCTTGTCGAGCCGGTAGGAGCGGTGCTGACGATCGCCCTCGCGGGACTGATCGTACCGATGCTGCCATATTTTCTGGCATTTGCGGCGGGGGCGATGATCTATGTCGTCGTCGAGGAGCTGATCCCGGAATCGCAGTCGGGAGAGCACACGAACATCGGGACGATCGGCGTCGCGGTCGGGTTCGTCGTGATGATGGTGCTCGATGTGGCGCTGGGATGACGGCAAAAGGTTTTCAGCCGTGATCTCTGGCGGTCCGGAGGATCCGGTCGACGGCGGCTTCGGCGTGTGTGGGTATATTGGCGGGAACCGTTCCGGTTTCCGGAGAGCCCGCTTCCGGCGCGCTGTCGCAGAAAGTCTGCAGGGCGTATCTGGCGAGCAGTGCGGAGACGCGCCCTCTTTCGATGGAATCTTCGGTTCCAAGGACAATGACAGCCAGATCATGCGTCGTGGTCCCGTCGTCCGCGGTCAGCGATGTGACCAGGCAGGCTCCCGATTTGTTGGTCGTGCCGGTCTTTAAGCCAGTGGCCTCGGGCAGGTTGTGCAGGATCGGGTTGGTGTTTTTCACTTCAAGGTCGAGGGACGGCAGGGCGGCGCTCTTCATGGAAGTGATATCCGTGATCTGCGGATAGACTTTTAACAGATACGATACCAGCCGGAACATGTCCTGTGCACTCATGCGGTTCTGGCGCTTTGAGGGGATGGCGTCCCCTGTGTAGACGGGCAGACCGTTGCAGTTGTAAAAGACCGCCTGGGAAAGTCCCAGCTCTGCCGCTTTCTGATTCATCATCTGGACAAAGGCGTCCTCCGAACCGGCGATGGTTTCCGCCAGACTCAGTGCGCACTCGTTGCTGGAGGGCAGGAGCGCGCCCACAAGGAGTTCCTGGACGGTGAGCTGCTGCCCGGCTTCCAGGGGGATCACGCCGTCGGAAGAAGCTGACAGCGCAATGGCGGCATCGGAGACGGTGACCTGCTGTTCGAGGGCGATCTGGCCTGATGAGACGGCGTCCATAGCCAGAAGGCAGGTCATAAGCTTGGAAGTGCTGGCGATGGGGTAGGGCGTATCGGACTGATATTGATAGTAGATCTCGCCGGTGGTGGCGTCTCCTGCCAGCACGCCGTTCACGCCATAAAAATAACCTGCATTCTCCAGGTCGGAGGGGGAGACGCGGAAGGGAGTCTGCGTGTCGATCTGCAGGAAGCCCGGGTTTGGCGCCGTGATGTTCACGTCCAGGATCATCGCCAGATCCGCCGCCATCATAAAACAGTCATAACTGCCGGAGGGAAGCGCCGTGATCAGTGTGTAGTAATATACCGTCTCTCCGCTGACTTTAAACTCGTTGCGCCGCAGGGCGATGTCCGGGTTTTCGCTGTTTTCCCAGGGGGTATTTTCCCCGCCCGCAGGGGTGTAGGCACTTCCAGGGGTCAGGGCGACTGTATTTTTGGTGACCTCCAGGGAAAAGGGTTTCCCGGTACTGCTGAGGAGCATGGCGATGTCCCGCAGGGAAAAGTAGGTGTTGCGGTCGTAGCTGTAATCCATGGTCTTCACTGTGCCTGCGGCGCCTGTGTCTGTCTGTACCTGACAGATTCCGGGGATCTCATATGCCGCGTCGGCATGGACAGGCAGCATGGTACATGCCAGGATCACGGACAGCAGGAAGACATTGATCTTTCGCAGTATTGTTTTTGGCATAGGTTTCATTTGATGCTCCCTTCTATTCCAAAGTGTATATCATCGGGTAATGACCGGCAAGATTGCCTGGAGTGGCGGAAGCGGTCTCTTCGGTCAGGATCAGGATGGTGTCCTTGCGGATAAAGCGCTCGGTCCTGGTACGGATCAGGGAACCGCTGTCAGACTGTCTGGTCAGTATGTCCTCTGCTGTCTCGTAGGTGCCGCTTGCGTCGTACTGCGTCTGCAGATCTTCCAGCGGCGGCAGGAGGTCGGGTACGCAGGTCATCAGATAGGAGACTGTGGGCATTCCGAATGTCTGCACTACCAGCGCTTCGACGGCCTCTGCGTCCGTGTTTCCCGTATAGCCTGCCATGCGGAGCCTGTCAGCCACAAGCTCCCGAAACACTGCGGCAAACGCCTCATAAGCTGCCTGGCTGCAGGCGGCATAGCTTTCTGGCTGGACGGTGGAGACAAAGGTTCCGCCGGAGCGGGCGGTCTGTTCCAGTGTCAGATCGAGCTTGACGGTCAGACCCTGCATGCGGGCTTCCATATCCTGCAGCGAGACGGAGACGGCTTCCATGTCCTGCAGCCAGCCAAGCGCAGTGACAGCCGCCTGTCCTGTCATGTCCAGATCTGCAGTCCATTTCCCGGAGAGGTTCCTGTCATTTGAAGCATATAAAAACAGATACGCCAGGAATAATGCGAGGATGATCAGGACGGAAAACAGTATGGTGAATATTGCATTTTTCATGATCTTTTTCATAGAGATACTCCTTGGTCTTTCGCTACCTGGCTTCCGAGATGACCCTGCAGCGCTTTTTGTAGCATGCGATGCCGTACCGGCGGATGGTCTTCATGCCGTCGTCAATGAGGACTTCCTCGTAGTTCCTGTCCCGGATCTGCTGCAGGGCTTCCCGGCAGGCGTCGTCAAATGCGGCGTTCTCGGCATATTTTAACTCGATCACGATGCCGGTCCCGCGGCTTTCGATCTCGACTGTGATATCGCTGTATCCCTCGCCGGACTCGGCGTTTGACTGGATATCCCAGTCGTCCATATTGCCAAAGATGCCGAGCAGGATGCCGTGATAGAAGTTTTCCTTCATTTCTTTCCTGGTATAGGTGTCGCGGATGCTGATGGTCTTTCTGAGGTAGGCGTTGAAGCCCTCCTCGATGGCGGCGGTGTCATTTTCCTCAAAGGCCCGGCAGAAGCTTTGCAGTTTTTGGCTGTCTCTTGAAACTTCTTCATTGAACCATTCGCGTATCTGTTCCACAAAGATCCAGTTGATCTCCCTGTTTGGAATGACAAGCTCTGTCATGCCGTTTTCTACCTGACCACGCTGTGTCAGATAACCTGTTGTGTACAGCAGGCTCCATAGGTTATCGATCTTTGAGTCCAGATCCCTGTAGGTCAGGTCCCCCTTGATCTTTGCTATGTTTTTATAATATCATGTAAAGGTTTATTTTTCAATGCTGTCCGGCAAGGATCGGAGCCTTTCTGAACGGTTACAGGAAAGCCATGCAGGATCGGGAATCATTCGGAGTTTGACAAGCAGGATTTTTCATTGCTATAATGTATACAGGCTCCCGGAATCGTTCCTGCACAGAGAGACTCCGGAAGCCTGTGATCAGGGAGTGATAGTATGTACCGTATTTATATGATAGAGGACGACATTGGAATACTGGAGGCTGTAAAGAGCCGGGGAGAAAAGTGGGGGCTGCAGGTCTGCGGTGTGAAAAATTTCCGGAAGATTCTTGCGGAGTTTTCCGAGATACAGCCGCATATGGTCATCATGGATATCGGGCTGCCTGCCTTTGACGGCTATCACTGGTGTGCAGAGATCCGCAGGATATCCAGATGCCCGATCCTGTTTCTGTCCTCGGCATCGGACAACATGAATATGGTCATGGCGATGAATATGGGCGGGGACGATTTTGTCGCCAAGCCCTTTGACATCGAGGTGCTGACTGCCAAGATCCAGGCGCTGCTGCGGCGGACGTATGACTATCAGGAGAACATGTCCATATTGGAGCACAGGGGAGCGTTTCTCAATGTGGAGAGCGGTGTGCTCACCTACCATGACACAACGATCGACCTCACGAAAAATGAGCACCGCATTCTGACGCTGCTGATGAGGGGGAAAGGGCAGATCATCAGCAGGGAGCGGCTGATGGACGCACTGTGGGAGATGGACTGCTATGTCGATGACAACGCGCTGACGGTCAATGTCGGGCGGCTTCGGAAGAAGCTGGAGGCAAACGGGCTGGCGGATTTTATCATGACGAAGTTTGGTGAGGGGTATTATATTGGCGATGAAGATGTTTCCGTGCGTGGGTAGCCGTTTTGGGATCATGGTGGAGGTGACTGGAAAATGATGTTTGCAGTGCAGTATCTGCGGGAGCACGCCGGGATGCTCCTGATGCAGTTTTTGTTTGTCTGTGTGTTCGCGGTCGTTTTTTATCTGTACCATCTGCCGTTAGCTGCTGTGATGTATCCGGCGCTGATTTGTTTTTGTCTGGGCGGTCTGTTCGCGGGGCGGGCGGTTCGCGCTGCTTACAGGAAGCACAGGGAGCTGACTAGGCTGCAGGCGATGCAGGAAACGCAGGAATTGTCCGCGCTCCCTGCATTGCTGGAAAATGCCGTGTGTGACAGGGTTCTCTCAGGGACGGTGGAGCGGGATTATCAGCAGTTGATATTATCACTGTGCCACAAGATGCAGGCGCGGGAGGACGAGATGGCGGCTGCGTACTGGGAAATGCTGGATTATTTTACGATGTGGGTGCATCAGATCAAGACGCCGATCGCGTCCATGCGGCTGCATCTCGACGGGGAGGACTCCGGGCGTGTCAGGCGGCTGCGGTCAGAGCTTCTGCGCATTGAGCAGTATGTGGAGATGGTGCTGACTTATTTTAAGATAGGAAGTGATTCCTCTGACTATGTCTTTCATACGGTCAGTCTGGACAAGGTGCTGCGGGAGAGCATACGGAAGTTCCGCGGGGATTTTATCATGAAAAAACTGCGGCTGGAGTATACCGCGATCGATGATACGATCGTGTCTGATGAGAAGTGGCTCTCGTTCGTGGTGGAACAGATCCTCTCAAATGCGTTGAAGTACACAGATGAGGGGGCAGTGACGATATCGCTTGAGGAGCCAAAGACGCTCTGCATCAGCGATACAGGTATCGGTATCGCGCCGGAGGATCTCCCGCAGATCTTTGAGAAGGGATACACTGGCAGCAACGGACATGTGAACAAGCAGGCGAGCGGGCTGGGGTTATATCTGTGCAGACGGATCTGTGACCGGCTGGGGATCGCGATATCCATCGTCTCCGAGGTGGAGAAAGGGACGACGGTCAGGCTGGATCTGGACCAGCGGCGGACGGTGTGGAAATAAAATGCTCATCATTTGTGACAAAAATGTTAGGATTGGGAGAGAAATGTTAGGGGAACCGAGGGAATGCATTTCTCTCTTTTGTTATACTGGGCTTAAGTAAAGGAGGTAATCATTGATGAGTATATTGGAAGTAAGATCGCTGAAAAAAGTGTACACGACGAGATTTGGGGCAAATCAGGTCACGGCGCTCAGAAATGTTAATTTCAGGGTCGAGGAGGGGGAGTATGTGGCTGTCATGGGGGAATCCGGTTCGGGAAAGACCACGCTGCTCAATATCCTGGCGGCGCTGGATAGGCCCACGAGCGGTGCCGTGCTTTTAAATGGAAGGAACCTTGCGGAGATCACGGAGGATCAGATCGCACAGTTCCGCAGGGAAAATCTGGGATTTGTCTTTCAGGACTTTAACCTGCTGGACACGTTTACGCTGGAGGACAACATCTATTTGCCGCTTGTGCTCGCGAACACGCCGTACACACAGATGCATGAAAAGCTTCTGCCGATCGCGAGGATGCTGGGCATTGCGGATCTTTTGAAAAAGTATCCCTACGAGGTGTCGGGCGGGCAGAAGCAGAGGGCCGCAGTCGCGCGGGCGCTGATCACAGAACCGCACCTGATCCTCGCCGACGAGCCGACCGGGGCGCTCGATTCCCGCGCCTCCGACGAGCTGCTGCGGCTGTTCGCATCGGTCAACCAGATGGGACAGACGATCGTGATGGTCACGCACTCGACGGCTGCGGCGAGCAGGGCAAACCGCATTCTGTTCATCAAGGACGGGGAGGTATTTCATCAGATCTACCGCGGTGAGGACAGCGATGATAAGCTGTATGAGAAGATATCGTCCACCCTGACGATCCTGATGGCTGGAGGTGGGCACAGATGACGAGGGGCTTTTACAACAGGCTCGCATGGACGGGCATTCAGAAAAACAGACAGTTATACTATCCTTATTTTCTCTCAGGCATTGTGATGGTTATGGTGTTCTATATCTTTCATTTTCTCGCGACGTCGGAGGTGGTGCACAATCTGCCGGGGAAAGCGGTGCTGCCGTATCTGTTCTACATCGGGGAGGGGGCGGTCGGCCTGTTTTCTATTCCCTTTTTGTTCTACACGAACTCTTCCCTGATCAGGAAGCGGAAGAAGGAGCTGGGACTGTACAATATCCTGGGAATGAACAAGCGCAATATCTTCTCTGTCCTGTTTCGGGAGACGCTGATCTCTTATGGGATCGTCGTCACGGTCGGGATCTTTGCCGGTTTTTTGTTTTCCAAGGCCGCGGAGCTGGTGCTGGTCAATATCATGGGCAGGCAGGCGGGTTACCGCATCTATGTCGACTGGAAGGGGGCGTTTGTCGTCCTTGTGGTGTTCGCAGTCATTTACCTGATGATCCTGGCAAACGCGCTGTGGCAGATCCATGCGAACGATCCGATCGAGCTGCTGCACAGCGATATGCAGGGGGAGCGTCCTCCGAAGAGCCGCATGTTGCTGACGGTGCTCAGTCTGGTCCTGATCGGAGCGGGCTATGGTGCGTCTGCGGCAGTGACAGCGGTGGAGTACCAGCTTGCGCAGATCTTTGTCACGGCTGTGCTGCTCATCACCGGAACATTTCTGCTGTTCATCTGCGCTTTTGTCGTGCTGTGCAGGGTATTGCAGAAAAATAGGGCGTATTACTACCAGACATCGCATTTTGTCACGATATCTACGATGGCTTACCGCATGAAGCGCAGCGGGGCGAGTCTGGCTGCGATCTGCGTCCTGGTGACGCTTGTGCTGGTGGCATGTTCGTTTTCGGTTTCTTTTTATGCGGGTTCCATGGAAGTCCTGCAGAGGACGTATCCTTATGATCTGAGTGTACGCGTGGAGATCCCTGTAGAAAAGATCGGAAATGAGCTGACAAAGGGAACCTGTACAGCGGGATACCGGTCGGGGATTGACACGATCATCGGTTCTGTTCTGACGGATTCCGGGCAGGATGCCGGACAGGGAGGCGTCCGTCAGGCAGACGGCTGTGCCGTGCATTTTGCCAATATGCTGGCGATGCTTGTCGATGGGCGGCTCGATTTGGCCAGGGATATGCGCGATACATGGTTTACGCCGGGATCGGGGCTGTATCCAGGCTGGACAGAGGGAAATGAGGAGATCGTCTGGCTGCACGTGCTGTCCCTGGAGGCGTACAACAGACTGTGCAGAACCACTGAAACGCTCGGGGAGGATGAAGTCTTTGTCATACTGGAAAACGGGGAATATCGATCGGACAGGATCGTTTTAAATGACAGTGGTGCGGGAGTAAACGTGAATCCCGCGGCAAAGGCAGTTCCGGCAATAACAGATGTAAGCATAAGTTTGGATGATGGCAGGGCAAAGGATGACCGCATCACCGCGCACGGCTGCAGGAATGTGTTTCTGGTCGTTCGGGATCTGTATGACTTTATGGGGGGTGTGGAAGGTTCTGCGGCCTACGCACAGAAAAATTACATGGCATATGACTGGGAATATTACTGGAACCTGTCGGCTCCGGAGGAAGCGCTGTATGCGGTCTATGATCAGGTGGAAGCCCACATCAGGACGGGGGCGGACAAGACGGCATGCTATCTGAGGCTGGAGAGGGGGGAGAACTATTATGCGCTTGCAGGTGCAGTGCTTTTTATCGCGGTGGTCATGGATCTTGTCTTTGTCGCGGTGACGGCGCTGATCATGTATTACAAACAGATCTCCGAAGGCTATGAGGATCAGCGTCGATTTTCCATCATGCGCAAGGTTGGCATGACCGGAAAGGAGATCAGGGCCAGCATCAACTCGCAGATGCTGACCGTGTTTGCCCTGCCGCTGCTTGTCGCGGGCGTGCACCTGATCTTTACATCAAACATTGTTTATATGATGCAGAAGATGGTGGTCGCTGACAATAAGCCGCTGATGATCAGGGTGATGGTGGTTACGTATCTCCTGTTTGCGGCGGTCTATTCGCTGGTGTATGTGATGACTTCGAGGACATATTATCGGATCGTCAATAGGGCTAGCGGATCACGATATTGTGGCGGTAACGGGAGTTGATCTCCCTGATCTTTGCAGGATCGCATTTGGGGATGCGGTCGTAGGTGAGCAGACCGTTCGTCTCCTGTTCCACGTCGGAGAGTTGCGTGTAGCAAAATCCATAGATCAGATCAGACTGCAGGATGGAGGTTATGACATGAGCATACTGCTGCAGAAAGTCTGATTCGTCCAGCGCTGATGTATAGCCCCAGTTTTCCTGGCAGGCAGCATTAAAGTTGATGCCGCCGCACTCTGTGATGAGGATCGGCTCGCCGCCGTAGGCGTGATCCTGTGCGTATATGCTGCGCCCGGCATGGGTGCAGGAGAGCAGGATGTCCTTTTCCTGCATGGAACGCTTGAAAAAAGCCTGTTTCTCAGGTTCCCTGCCGGAGCCATGGGCGTAGTTGTGGATGGCGCAGATGTCGCTTTTGGTCATCTCCCAGCCGTCGTTGTTGACGACAAGGCGTGTGGCGTCCAGGCTTTTCAGCAGGTGGTACATGCCCAGTGTCTGATCCTGCTGTCGTTTGCAGGAGTCCACATTGGGGATGGACCAGCTCTCATTAAAAGGAACCCATGCCACGATGGAAGGATGATTGTAATCCCGCCGCAAGACTTCAAACCATTCCTTTGCGTAGGCGGTGATCCCTTTGTCGGTGAACAGACAGGCGGATGCCATCTCGCCCCACACCAGGAAGCCCATTTTGTCGGCATGGTACAGAAACCGGGAATCCTCGACTTTCTGGTGTTTGCGGCAGCCGTTGAAGCCCATCTCTTTCATGATGCGGATATCCGTCACGAAATCGTCGTCGGACGGTGCTGTCAGAATGCCGTCTTTCCAGTAGCCCTGATCCAGTATCAGCTTGAAGTAGTACGGGCGGTTGTTCAGATAAGTGATGCCGTCCCGCGTGTGGATCTTGCGCATGCCGAAATAGCTTTCCACCGTATCAACGACGATACCCTTTACCACGAGCCGCAGGGTGATGTCGAAAAGGGCAGGGTTTTCCGGGCTCCACAGGCGTTCCTGTTCGTGGGCGGTACTGTAAAGGATGTGGTTCTTTGACAGGTGGATGCTGCGGTGGAACACACTGTGGTTGTTGACAAAATAACGATCCTGGCAGATCGGCTCCCCCCGGAATGAGATGTCTGCCTCGAGGTACATTTCTTCCGTGTAGCCGGAAAATTCCGCCGCCAGCGTGACAGTGTCATGATCGATATCCGGTGTGAATTTCACATGGTCAATATGGTAGGTGTGTACAGGCTCTATCCATACACTCTGCCAGATGCCGGTGGTGCGGGTATACCAGATGCCCGCGCTTTTTTCTTCCCAGAACTGCTTGCCTCTGGGGATGGTCTCGTCCCTGGCAGGATCGTAAACGGAGACGGCGAGGGACTGTCCGGGCGCTTCATTGAGCACGTCAGTGATATCGGCGCAAAAACCAGTATTTCCACCCGTGTGCGTGGCGCACAGGGCGCCGTTGACATACACGCTGCATTGGTAATCGACCGCTTCGAAGTGTAAAAGTATCCGCTGACCGCGCCATTCATCAGGAATGGTGAAGTGTCTTTTGTAAAAGACACGGTCGTGGAGCGACGTGTCCTGGATGCCGCTGAGCCTGCTCTCAAAGCAGAAAGGGACTTCGATCGTACCGCCAAGCGGGTGGGTGTCCAGTTCCCAGTGCTCTGCCGCGGCATGATTGTCGTCATCAAATGCAAAGTCCCATGTTCCGTTCAGGCAGAGCCAGTCCCGGCGGACAAACTGTGGTCTTGGATATTCTGTTCTTCTCATGGTAATGATCCTTTCGTGTCTTATGCTTTATTCATTTTTTGGTGTCACAGTGGACAAAACGCTGATCTCTGACAGCGTGACAGCAGTGCTTCCTTCGCGCAGCGACAGGGAGATCTCGATGGTGTCAGTCTCACAGGGTTCGAAATATAAGAGCAGCGGTGATGCCGCCTGTGCGTCTGCAATATACTGCTCTGAAACCTTCTCTCCCCCCAGACACAACTGTACGGAGGCGATCGTGTCTTCACAGCCTATGCCGGGATAGAGGGCGATGCCGCAGACAGGCAGTGTTTTTTCTGTGGTCAGCGTGATGTCTGCAGTCCCCTGTTCGGCAGCGATCTCGCACTCAAGCCACGCGTGCCGTTTGGAGACGGAGAACATGCCGTCCGTGAGCAGCGAAAAGTTTGCAGTGGTTCCAGCCGCAGGTGCGCTGTCCGTCAGGTGCGCCTGAAAGCGCTGCGTGACGTCCGTGGTGGTTACGCCGGAAGGGGCAGGCTGTGTGGTGGTGGTAGGCCCGCTGATGAAAAGCTTTCCGTCCGGCGTGAAGCCGACGCGGTCTATGTTCACCTTGCGGTTGCCGCCGGGGTTTTCGGGAGTGGTGTGGGAGTGATACACCGCCCAGATCTGGGATCCGTCCGGGGAGTAAGTAAAGCTGTGATGACCAGTTCCGGACACATCACTGCGAAGTCCCGAGGTCAGCAGCGGATTCTCCTGCGCCTTGACAAAGGTGCCCAGGGGAGCGTCGGATACCGCGTAACCTAAGGAGTAGGAGGGGCTGGCAAAAAAGTTTGCGGAGTAGGTCAGATAGTACCGGTTGTCATGCTTTATCATCTCGGGGCCTTCGTTCCACCAGGTATCGCCGGGGCTTTTCTCCCACTTTTGTTCCGGAGTCAACAGCTTTATGCTATCCCCGGCAACGGACAGAAGATCGTCGCTCAGCCGGACACCGTAGATCTCGCTCATATTCAGGTAGTCTTGTTTGTTTTCGGAGCAGTCCCTGACATAATACAGATATCCCGCTCCGTCATCGTCTACAAAGACGTTGGCATCGATGACCGCATAGCCGAAGTCAAAGAAGGGTTCATTGCGGACATCCAGGAAAGGACCGTCGGGCTGGTCCGAGATGGCGAGTCCTATGCGCATGCTGCCTGCCTGGCTTTTTGCGCTATAGTACATATAGTATTGACCGTCGTGGGCGATCACTTCGGGCGCCCAGAAGCAGTCTATGCACCATGCATCCGGCTGCCGGACATAGCACATTTTCCGCTCTCCCCAGTGTATCAGGTCGTTGGATTTCCAGCAGTAAAAGCCGTTTGGCGCGGACGTGCAGTACATATAGTATTCGTCCGGCGCGATCTGCAGAACGAAAGGATCACCGATATTGGTCACGCCCAGGTCGTTCGTAAAACAGGTCTGGGCAGGATCGGTCTGAAAAGGGAAAGGTGTCTGCATGGTAGTTGTCCTCCTTTTATCAAAAGTTGTCATCAGAAAGTATGACAGGAAAAGAATCAGCACAAGGACGCCGATTATCCTCCAGATCAGTGGGATTGTTCTCTTCTGTTTCATTTATATTCCTTTCTAAGTTTAAAAGGTAAGATATTCCATTTTTTCTGTTATAAAAGAG
This sequence comes from Lachnospiraceae bacterium, assembly GCA_021770755.1. Taxonomy (GTDB): domain Bacteria; phylum Bacillota; class Clostridia; order Lachnospirales; family Lachnospiraceae; genus COE1. Next base: position 11,384 of record JAETQI010000059.1, on the reverse strand, counting down.
CTAAAAGGAAAACAATTAAAAACATAAAAAATGTTATTAATAAAAAGAACAAACATCAAAAATGGAATATCCAAGTTCAGATTAGTCGAAATGCAAAGGAAAGTCTATATTATATATGCACAATAAAAAGAAAAAAATATGTGAAAAATAGACATAGAATAATTGAAATAAGGCATAGCGTCAATAAAATATATGTTTCAGAAGGAAAAATGAACAAAAATAAACAAACAAATATTATGTTTTAAACAATTGACAATCTAATCAAAGAGAGATATGCTAAAATTGGAAAAACAAATTAAAAACATAATTAATGTTGAAAAGACAAAGGGCAAAGTCTTAAGGAAGAAAGGAGATTCAAGTGAGAACAAACAAGAAAAGGATTGTATTGGATCTGAAGGATCCGGAGCTGACAACGCTGGTTGGCAAAGCGCTGTCCTCGGAGGTGCGGTTGAAGATACTCGAGCTGCTGATAGAGCGCGCTGCAAATATCAGCGAGATCGCGGTAGAACTGGGCCTGCCCCAGTCATCGGCAGCGCTCCATGTGAAAGTGCTGGAGGAGGCAGGGATGATCTCCTCTGTTGAACAGCCGGGTGTGCGCGGTGCACAGAAGGTGTGCGGGATTTCTTTTGAGGATATTTACCTCAACGCGTTCAAACACAAGCTGGAGCAGGGAGGGGACAGGGTATTCCAGATCGCCATGCCGATCGGCAATTATTTTGACTGCGAGGTGTCCGGAACCTGCGGGATCATCAGTGAGAAGCGGTATCTGGGAGTGGAAGATTTCCCCGCCAGCTTTTATTGTGCGGACCGGGGAGAGGCGCAGCTACTTTGGTTTACGATGGGATTTGTGGAATATCGCTTTCCAACCTATCTGATGAGGAGCGGTCAGATCCAGGAGGTGTCCTTTTCGTTTGAAATCTGTTCGGAAGCGCCGGGATATCAGAATGAGTGGCCCTCTGACATCACTGTCTGGGTAAACGGACAGGAGATTGTCACGATGACACTGCCAGGAGATTTTGGCGGCAGGAGAGGACGTCTGAACCCGGAATGGTGGGGAGACACAATGACGCAGTACGGATTGTATAAGTCTGTAAGGATCAATTCGCTGGGATGTTACGAGGAAGATATCAAATGTTCGGATCATTCACTGCGGACGCTCCACCTGGAGGAAGGAAATTATATCAGCTTTAAGCTGGGAATCAAACCAGATGCGCCCCATGTAGGGGGCATGAATCTGTTCGGAGAAAAATTTGGAGATTACGCGCAGGGACTCGTCATGAAAGTGACGGTGTCGGATGAAGATTCCCGGCAGGAAGCGCCAAATGCGAAAAGCAGAAAGGGAGAAAAGGTAAAATTATGAAGAAAAAGGTGATAGGCTTATTGTTGGCAGTGTCGATGACGGTTGGCACACTGGCTGGGTGTGGTTCCAACGAAACACAGCCTTCTTCCGATGCGACAGCCAGCCCCGGGAGCGATGGCGACAGCCAGACGCAGGCGACAGACGGTTCCGGGAGCAATGGCGACAGCCAGACGGAAGCTGCCGGCACACAAAATGTTCAGGATCTCGTGTCCCTGCGCGGAAATACAGCACCTACAGAGGAAGAGATCGCGCTGGTGAACACCAGCTTAAATGATACATATCTCGGAGATGTCTTTGCGGAGGTCATTCCAAATGATTATTCCGCTTACCCGTGGAAGGAGGAGGTGACACTCGATGTCTGGATGGCAAACAATTCGATCCTCTCCTCTGTCTGCCCGGATCTGAATGACCACCGCGTGTTTGACCAGCTTGAGGAGCTGACCGGGATCAAACTCAACTTTATCGTTCCCGCACTCGGCGAGGAGGGAACCGGATTTAACCTGATGATCGCAAGCGGGGAGCTGCCGGATATCATTATCGGTGCGGACCGTTACACCGGCGGTATTGCGGCAGGTGTGCAGGAAGGTGCCTACATGGATCTGACGGATATCGTGGATGAATATATGCCCAATTATTCCGCATGGAGAAACTCCGACGAGGAGAGGAGAAAGACCACGATCACCGACGAGGGAGTGCTTGGCGGTGTATTCGGGCTCGCACCATACAATGAGTGGTGCTGGTTTGGTCTGCTGATCAAACAGGAAGCGCTGGACAAGACCGGACTGCCTGTGCCTGAGACCGTGGATGAGCTTCATGATTTCCTGGTAGCATGCAAGGAGCAGGGTTATTCACAGCCGTTAAATTACGGATCAACTTATGGACAGATCTTTACGGGTATCATCAATGGCGCCTACGGTGTGTGGGACTGGATGTTCGTGGATGACGACGGCAAGGCAGCGTGGGGACCTGCGCAGGAGGGCGCAAAGGAATATCTGGCTACCATGCAGAGCTGGTATCAGGAGGGACTGATCAACACGGACTGGGCGACGGCGGACTTCAATCAGAGAATGGCGGAGGCAGTGTCGTCGGACTGTGCAGTCATGATGGATTCTCCCGATACGATGTGGGGATATTGGAAAGAGGACAACAATATTGACTTCGTTGCGGCCCTGAACCCTGTTCTGAACAAGGGGGATCAGTCGCGGCAGACCTACCGCAATTTTAAGAAGACAGGTACGACGGCGGCGATCACGACCCAGTGCAAGAATGTCGAGGCGGCTTGCGCGTTTCTTGATTTTGCCTTCACCAAGAAAGGATGGGAGATCTACAATTACGGTTCTTACGGCGATGTGCATCTGATCAATGAGGAAGGACTTCCGTACTTTTTCGCGGACGGTCTGATGTACAATGATCCGGACGGGCAGCCAGTCAGCAACCTGATCTGGAAATACCGCATCCACGAGGGCGCGAACATCCGCGACGAGCACAATTCCAATCCGCTGATCACGTCGGAGGGCAGCTACTCTGGCGATATCCGCGATTACTGGACATCCAACATGGATTCTACGCTGACCATGCCGCCTGTCACATTTACGGCGGAGGAAGCTGCCAGGGAAGGTGAGCTGGGGACAGTCCTCTCGACGATGCGAAATGAATATTTCTCCAAGATCATCATGGGACAGTTGGAAGTGGACGCATATGACGAGTTTTTAAAGAACGCGAAGGCGCAGGGAATGGACGAGCTTGTCAGTCTGTGGCAGGCAGCGCTGGACCGCTATAATGCAAGGTGATCGAAAAAGGTATCTGATGGTTTCTTAGCAGTCTGTCATTCATCCCTGCGCTAACCGCGCAGGGATGGGCAGTGTTAAGTGTTTCAATAGATTGGAGTTCGCTATGAAATTAAAACGAAAAAAAGATACTTTTGGAACGGCATTGCGCAAAGATCTGAAAAAGAACTCGTTTGCGTATCTGCTGCTCGTTCCGGTATTGCTGTGGTATGCGGTGTTCTGCTATGCACCGATGTGGGGAGTGCTCCTGGCGTTCAAGGATTATAAGCCTCTGCTCGGTTTTGGGGGAAGCCCGTGGGTAGGATTGAAACACTTCAAGGAGTTCTTTTCGAGTCCGTTTTTGGTCAGGACAGTCAAGAACACATTTATGCTCAACATCTGGGGGCTTGCTTTTGGATTCACGTCCCCCATACTTCTGGCGCTGCTGTTAAATGAGATAAAAGCGGTACGTTTCAAGAAAGTAGTGCAGACCATCACGTATATGCCGCACTTTATCTCTCTGGTCGTCATCTGCGGTATGATCCATATTTTCACACAGTCAGGCGGTATCCTGACGCAGTTGGTGGACTGGATCAGCGGGACGGAGCACGCGTCACTGCTGGGATATACGGATATGTTCCGGCCGATCTACACCTTTTCGGGGATCTGGCAGAATATCGGATGGGATTCGATCATCTATCTGTCTGCCATGAGCTCCATCGATCCCGGACTGTACGAGGCGGCTGACATTGACGGTGCGGGAAGGCTGCGCAAGATGTGGCATGTGACGCTGCCGCAGATCAGGCCAACCATCATCATTCTGTTTATATTTGCAGTCGGCGGACTGATGGCGTCCGGGCACGAGAAGATCATTCTGTTGTACAACCCGCTCACCTATGAGAAGGCGGATGTCATAGCGTCCTATGTGTACAGACGGGGTCTGCAGGAGGCGAGCTACAGTTTTGCGACTGCTGTAGGTCTGGTCAGTTCGGTGGTGAATTTCCTGCTGTTGTGGTTTACAAACCGCGTGTCCAAAAAGTACTCGGAAATCAGTGTATTTTAAAGGGGGAAGCTTATGGAGAAGAAAAAGAATGTGATCGGAAAGCACACACCTGAAAATGTGATCTTTAACATAATAAATTATGGAGTCCTGACCCTGCTGACCCTGCTGTGCCTGTATCCGATGCTTCATGTGCTGTTTGCATCTGTGAGCGATCCGACCACGCTGATATCGCACAGGGGATTGCTGCTGAAACCGCTGGGCTTTACCCTGAGCGGATATCAGCTTGTGTTTAAGGACAACAGCCTGCTGATCGGGTTTAAAAATACGTTTCTCTATGTGGGGCTTGGCACCCTGGTCAACATGCTGATCACGATCATGGGGGCATACGCGCTGTCGCGCCGGGATATGATGCTGAAAAATGCAGCGATGATCTTTATCACGATCACCATGTTCTTTGGCGGCGGTCTGATCCCATGGTTTCTGATGATGCGGCAGATCGGCTGCTATAACAATATGTGGGCAATGATCCTGCCCACGGCGCTGAATACATGGAACATGATCATCTTAAGGACAGGGTTCCAGTCGTTTCCCTATGATCTGGAAGAGGCGGCAGTGATCGACGGGGCTTCCCAGGCGCGGATTCTGATCGACGTCATACTGCCGCTCTCGAAACCGGTGCTCGCAGTCATATTTCTCTATTATCTGGTGGGCAATTGGAATTCGTGGTTCAATGCCATGGTCCTGCTCAAGGACAGGGACAGATATCCGCTGCAGCTTCTGTTGAAGGAGATCCTGGTCATGAACGACTCGTCCATGACTTCTGTGGGAAGTGCGGGGGGCGTGTCTGTGAACAGCGTACAGGGAGCGACGGCGTACAGGGAACTGGTGAAATATTGCGTGACAGTCATTGTGACCCTGCCGATCCTGTGCGTGTACCCTTTCCTGCAGAAGTATTTTGTGAAAGGTGTCTTTGTGGGATCCATCAAAGGATGATCAGTATAAATTAATGTTTAGGAGGAGCGAAAAATGCAAAAAGGATATCCGCGCCCACAGATGGTGCGGGAGAATTGGACAGACCTCAACGGTGTATGGAATTTTTTGTTTGATGACCAGAATGCAGGGGAAAAGCTGAAATGGAACGAGTGCTTTCCGGCAGAGACGCAGAAGATCACAGTTCCATTTACGTATGAGACACAGCTTAGCGGGATTCACGATACGTCCTTTCATCCGGTTGTGTGGTATGAGAGGGAATTTACAGTATCCCGGACAGAAAAACGTCAGATTCTTCATTTTGAGGGCGTTGACCATGACGCGAAAGTGTGGGTGAATGGTCAGTTTGCCGGGATGCACGCGGGGGCATATGCCAGATTTTCTCTGGATATAACAGACTATATAATAGAAGGAACAAACACGATCACCGTGCGGGCAGAGGATTCTGTGAGCTGCAGCCAGCCGCGGGGCAAACAGCGCTGGCGGGATGAGAGTTTCGGCTGCTGGTATGTGCAGACGACCGGCATCTGGAAAACGGTGTGGCTGGAGGAGGTTCCGCAGCTCTATATGGAAACCTGCAGGATGACCGCGGATTATGATAATGCGAAAATTTTGTTTGAGATAAAATTAAATAAGAAACCTGCAGATGCCTGCCGCCTGAACTGCAGGATCTCCATGGACGGGGAGGAGACCGCGGCGTGCGAGGTCCGTGCGGGCAGCGAATACATTGTGTTTGACGTCTGCGTGGCGGATGCGGACACGCCGTGGCAGATGGTGCCGTGGTCGCCGCAGAATCCCAGGCTCTACGATGTGAAGCTGACACTTTCGGACGGGGAGGGGACAGATGAGGCGGAAAGTTATTTTGGCATGCGCAAGATCCATATAGAAAACGGACAGATATTGCTGAATAATGTGCCGCTTTATCAGCGTCTGATCCTTGACCAGGGGTATTGGGAGGAATCCCATCTGACGCCGCCGTCTGAGGAGGCACTGGTGCAGGATATCGATCTGGTACTGGCGGCAGGGTATAACGGTGTGCGGAAACATGAGAAGATCGAGGACGAGAGATTTCTTTACTGGTGTGACCGCAAGGGGCTGCTTGTGTGGTGCGAGATGCCTTCCACATATTCGTTTCAGGAAGAGGCGGTCGCGCTTTTTACCAGCCAGTGGATAGAGATCGTGCGGCAGAATTACAGTCATCCCTGTATCGTGACATGGACTGCTTTCAATGAGAGCTGGGGAGTGGAGAGGATCTATACTGATCCGCGGCAGCAGAAATTTACAGAAGGGATCTACCATCTCACGAAGTCCCTGGATGCCACAAGACCGGTTATTGTCAATGATGGCTGGGAACATACGGTGTCGGATATTCTGACACTCCACGATTACGAGGAACTGGGAGCCGTTTTCTCAGAGCGGTATCAGGAACAGGATCAGATCACGCAGAACAAGATTCCTTTTAACAAGGAGCGCTATGCCATGGCGAAGGGGTATGCCTATCAGGGGCAGCCTGTTCTGCTCAGCGAGTACGGCGGGATCGCCTTTCAGACAGAGGAGGGGTGGGGGTACGGCAATCAGGTGGCGGATGAGAACGCTTTCCTGGAACGCTTCCGCCAGATAACGATGGCGATCAAGAGCGTGCCGTATTGCGTGGGATTCTGTTACACGCAGGTGACAGATGTGCAGCAGGAAGTAAACGGTCTGTACACGATCCAGCGGGCGGCAAAGGTTAATATTGATGAGATCAGGAAGATCAATCTTTCTTAGTGTTTTGGTAAATAACGGCGGTTTCGGATCCTAAGGGTCTGGAACCGCTTGTTTTTTCCTTATTTGTTCACATATTGTGGATAACATGTGGATAAGTATGTGAATAATATGTGGAAGAAAAAGTTTTGTCATTTCATTCCTAAAAAGTGGTCATTTCGTTCCATTTATCTGAAAAATAAAAGAATTTTACCGATATAATAAACAATATAGCTATTTGGATCTTCCCTGTTCGACTGGAAAGGATAGTTATATGAATATGGATACCGCGGGGGAGGTGGTAGATTTTGAACATGACTGCAGGCGACAGCAATAATGAGACAAGAAAGGGGTTGTTTATCAGGACAAAAAAGCTCATGCTCGAACAGGACGAGATCCTGTATATCGAGAGCAGGGCGAAAAAGGTGGAAATACACACCGTGGGAGCGCTTGACAGCATAGAGATCTATGCGACGATGGAGGAGCTCGAGTCACAGCTTGGGGACGGATTTTACCGATGCCATCGGGCGTACATCGTGAATATGGCGCATATCTCGGAATACGGCAAGGACAGCGTTACGCTCACAAACGGCGACCAGGTCTATGTGGCAAAGAAAAAGTACGGAGAGTTCGTGAAAGCGTACAAGTGCTATCTGGAGGACGGCGGCGTATCCAGTGTGTGAAGATGTCCGGACTTAAAAAGGGGACATGGGCGGTTCTGACTGACAGAGGAACTGCGGGAAAATAATTATAATGGCGGATAATTAAAAAAGGATGGAAGAGGAGGGTAACAGCGATGAGTATCAGCGGAATAGGGGCATACGGATACCCCGCGCCAGGTTTCTATCAGACCAGAAGGAGCGCTAAAAGTACGGATGGCATGACCAGCACAGGGCAGACTGATGAGATAGTTCGGCGGTCACAAATGTCTGGCGGCACATTTGAGCTGCATATCTCAAATGATGAGGACGGAGAGGTGGTCAGTGCAATGTGCGGCGGAGATCACTCGATAACTGTCTATAAACCGAAAGATTTTGATCCGGCAAACCCGGTGTACAAGGCGAAGGTGTGGGACAAGGACGGAAACGTGACGGAGCGCATGGTCGATGTGTCAGAGGTCGATCCGCGAAACAGCGATTATATCGACATGTTTGCGTACGCGGGCCATCTGTCAGCGAGCGGGGAATGTCCGAGTGCAGAGAGTGCATTCTGGCGGTCGTCGGCAGATCAGCATGGTCCGGACGACAGAAGCTATCAGGATCTGTTTCGCAGGACGGACTGGATGGGCGCCCTGGCGGACGCCATGCAGACGCAGTATCAGGCGGGAAATATTGAAGGGTATCTGGATTATAAGCCGTTCTGGGATTTCTTGACAAAGTGAAATACAGTATTAGCAGAGTACAGCGCCCGGATGAGATCGCGATGGATCTTGTCCGGGCGCTTGTACATTGATTTTTTTATCTATGTGTGGTACAACGGATATAAGCATACAGGTCTGGATATGTGCAGGGTGTGTTGTTCTGGTGATCTTTTGATAAGGAGCGGGAGGCGGCAATGGCGGTAAATGTAACTAAATTATTGAAATATTTATTTCCGGAGTATCAGGTCATAGCCTGTATGGAAGAGCGCGGGCTCATCGCGAAGGCTGTGCAAGGGACAGATCGTCCCCGCCGTCCGCATCAGACGCATGGTCAGGAGACAATGCAGCAGGCGGTTCCTGCGTCGGCAGTGGCTTGCGTGCAGGGAGTGCTGGTCTCTTGTCCGGAAGCTCATGTGCATCCAGAATCTGTGCAGGGAGTGCCGGCAGATCCGCAGTCCGCCAGGAAACAGAAAACACCGTCGGTTTCACCTGAAAAATCGGTGCAAAAAGCTCCGGCAGCGATGGAAGCGTCAGCGCCCCGTGCACAGGCGGAGGCGAAAATGTCATCAGTGCCACAAACGGATCAATCCTGCCATAAATCATATACGCCCATGAAGATAGACGACAGGTTCCGGTCGAGGGCCAACGATGCGTTTGGCGGCCTGTCTGATGCGCTGAAAAAATACTGGGCGGGATCGGAAAAGGGCAGGGTCGCGGTCTGCAGGGCGTACCAGCGCCCTTATATCCGGGGATTTGACGTTCAAAGATCAAGAAACGTGATACTGCTCATCAGTCCTAGAGATGGGGAACTGGTGTGCGCGGTGCGTGGAGTCAGTGAACTGCTGCTGCAGAAAAAGGTGTTTCGCTATGCCGGAGTCTCGACAATGAATTTTGGAAAATACGTAACGGATATATCAGATGCGCTTTTCATGAATGATCTGTACACAGCATTCACCGCAGAAACGGAGACTGTTTTATTAGAGCATATAGAACAGGCGTCTTCGTCACAGATGGATATCATTTACCAGCTTTTGCGCCAGGGCAGGTATGGAAAGGACGGTCAGGATCCCAGTGATGGCAGTCTGGCTGGAGATGCGGATGCGGCGGATACTGGGAAAACATCGGAAATTGTAGTGAACGGAAAGTACGTTGTGTTCACGACAACAGTGCCGCAGGCAAAGATCACAGCCTTTCTGGGGAACCGGTTTGTCAGGGAGCTTGGCGACATCATTGTGCTGGATGTGGTTTGAGGGGGGCTTAAGAGCGGCTTAGGATCGCTGGGAGGCGTGGGGAATGCGGAGAGTAATATCGAATATAATGGCGTTCATGTGGTTTTTTGGCATTTTGGCACACAGCCTGTTCTGGGAAGCGTTCGCCATTCTGATCATTTTCTTTAGAAATATCCTGGGGGTGCTGGGAAGTGGGTTTGCAGTTCCGCCGACAGGCGTGGTATACTGCTTTATCGCAGGTTTTGTGCTGGCTGTCACAGGCTGGGTGCCGGCTTTTCGGAACTGTTATTATAAATTGCCGTGGCTTTACCCGTTTAGTATGATCATGACGATGGATCTGTGGATCCTCTCCGCTGCGGAGCTGATCCTGTCGGAAGGCTTTTCTGTGCTGGGGACATCGAGACACGTCACCACAGTGATGGTCATGGCGGCGCAGGTGATCGTGTGCAGGCTGATCATGTGTTCTTATCTGGAGGATTATCCGATGAACCGGCAGGAGACTCCGGCATTTACCGTTCGGATCAGGAGAGGGGCGGCAGTCCTGATGGGGACTGCGGTCGCGGCGTTTCTGTGCTTTCCGGGGAAATCTGTGCAAAACGGTCCTCTGGCGGAGAAGGCACTCGAGACACGCATGTCGACATCACTCGCAGTGGGCGTCAGACTGGCGTCGTTCGACGATCATTATACAGGCGGTGATATGGCGGTAACGCACAATGCGACTGCCGGCAAAGTGCAGATGTGGGTGTGGGATTACGCTAGGGAGGACGGCGATTATGTGCAGATCCTTGTGAACGGAAGAGCGCTGGGAGAGCCGTTCATGCTCAGGAATGAACCGGTCTCATTCATGATCCCTGCAGTGGGTGAGATCCGGATCTGCGGCGTGTGGGACGGCGATGATCACGGCATTACATACGGCGTGTATTTCGGGGCGGGGCGCACGATTTATTTTAACGGGATGGATCGGGGCGGGAGTCATCTGTATACGCTCTCGAAGGAAGTTTTCTGAGAAAAGCAGCCCTTTCATCTTTATGTTAGAGGGCTGTTTTTAGTATTCTCTGCACTTCCTCTCCAATAACACAAAGTCATTTGTTCTTTTTGCCAATGGTGTGGAGTCCTTATTCCGCTTTTTATGATTATAGATGATCTCTGCATTTTTTTGGATTCGATTTTTTTGTCTGTTGATTTCGCGGCTTTCGGCCTGCAAGAGAAATTTGTAGTGAGGATCTTTTTCAGCATTGATATCCAATTCAATCAATTGTTCTTTTGGAACTGGAATCATATTGTTCATATTGATAACCGCATAGTCTTTGATTTTAATAAGATCTACACTTTCTTTCATCTTCATGTGTTTGGACTTAAACGAAGACAATGGTGCAAAATAATAAAATCCGTTAATCTCAAAAACAGTTCCTATATATTTTCGTCCGAACGAGCCACTTTCATGTAAAAATAAATGTTCCTGATATTGGCTCAAGTATTTTATGTAGGCATCTTTTACGCCATATATTTTAATATTGCTTTTCATGATACTCCTTTGTCTGCAGAAAAGGCAGGGACTTAAGTCCCTGCCATCTGATAACTCGCTCACTTAAGGGCTGTGCATCACCCGCTCATAAATTGCTCATTTATAAGGCTGTGCATCACCTGCTATATTTAGTATACATTATTTCTGATTAATTACAACATATTTTATGAAATTTTAACTTTTATAATTTTTACGGGAGCCATCTGTATACGCTCTCGAAGGAAGTTTTCTGAAAATGTTAAAATGCGTTGCTTGCGGCAACGGGCAGTTTTGGCCTACAATAGGGGTGAAATAGGTATTTGCAAAACGTTAAACTCCGCATAAATACAGTAATCTTTTTTCTACAAAATAAAACACCTCCTCACTAATTTATGGTAAAATAGAGTTGCAACCACCATTAACCAATCC
>JAETQI010000058.1 GCA_021770755.1 Lachnospiraceae bacterium | reverse complement strand
CTTTAGGCGGAAGAGTAACAAGATAATGGTTTGCCGGACCGCCTTTAGGCGGAAAAGTAACATCGGCCCAGTAGGGCCAACAGCAAACCACCAGCGGGGCTGGTGGTTCGTGACTTGTTATGGGACTTCAACAGAGAGAATAGAAATGATCTATCTACTGTATGAGAAGGAAGTGCAGGATTTATTTTGCGGAATAACAAATGACAGTTTTAAATTAGTGAATGAAGATCCATTGGGAGAGGTGGATTTTGGAAACGGCAGGGGACTGCTTTCCAGCGGCTATCAGGCTATTATACGCATTTTACTCGAATTGCTTTATTATCAGGATATGGAAGTGGGAAAAAGGAACCTGCCAAATGCATGGATTGTTATAGATGAATTAGATGAATTTTTATCTCCTGGATATTCGGCGAAGATTCTGCCTTTTCTGAAGAAACGATTTCCATGGGGAAGGTGGCTGATCACAACACATTCCTGTGATTTAGTGGCACAGGCGCAGGATGCCAATTTGGTGGTTTTGGAGAATGATGGCTGTGAGGTCATTGATATTAATGACTATTCTTCGGTGTCAGAAGTACAAGTCATATTTGGTCGGCTGTTTCATATTTTGACGAATGAGGAGCCCCAGAAGAATACAGTATTGAGACGCCTGCTTAACAATAAAATGAATCATGCATGGGGGCAGCGTGACGAGGAATGTCTCAGGCAGATCGAAGAACAGGAATTGACAGCATCTCAAAGGATGATAATAAACGAGATACGAAAGTGGTAAATGAATGGAAGATTTTCTGTTACTAGAGATACCGGCTTTTAAGCCCAAATACAAGAAATGGAAGAGATATGGATATGCAAATGCTTCGGAAAAAAGCAATTTGAAAGCTGTATTAGAGGTAAGCACAGCGGGATATTGTATGTATTGTTTTTCGCGAGTCAGGGTGGATCAGAAATTATATGCGAATTTGGAGCATGCGATCGAAAAAGGGAATTCGGATAAACTGATTGAATGTATACCCAATATTGGTCTGTCCTGTGCTGTATGCAACCAAACATTCAAACGAATCGGGGAGCAAAAGAGAAAATTATCGGCTGAAACGGTTGAACAGTATGAGAAGCACAGCAAATGTTCTGTGAAAAACAGGAAGCAGTGTACAGTAGCCTGCAAAGCCTTAAGAGATCTGCAAAAAAGATATAACTGTTTATCAGGGGCAGAGATCATTCTGCAGCCCATGGGAGTTAAAGGGGAAGATTCACATGAAGAATTGGCCTTGCAGTATAATATTATAAAAATGATGTTTGAGCCGGCAAAGGACAGGCATACATATTCTGACCAGGAAATTCAATTTATCGATGCACATATAAACAGATTTCGGCTAAATGATTTTCAATACCGCACGCACCAGCTATTTGATTTTGTGCAGAATGTAATTGACAGTAACGGAAAAATACCAACATATGAATACAATAATCTGATCGTCAAATTATTTTGCGAAAAATTGTCTGGTAAGCCGACGGAAGAAATCGTAAGGATTTGCGAGAGCATTTTCATGATCATGTTTCCCAAAATGTAGGAAATGATCAAACGGACGCATAAACAGACAGGGAAGGGGTGCTTACAAAAACAGGAATGTCTTGAAAGAAGACATTCCTGTTTTTGTTTTTTGAGCTGTGTACTTAAGGAACTAAGATGTTATACCATTACAGAAAACCCATCATACGCGGCCACAAATCCGCCGGCGGCTGCCAGCGCGGAGAGCTCGTCATGCAGAGGGCAGCAGCCGTGTGAGAAGTGCGTGACGACAAAAGTGGTGGCATCGTCCGCACATCCAGTCTGGAGCATCTGTTTGCGGATCGCAAAGCATTCCTCCAGATTCAGATGTCCTATATAGGCGCCGCCGGTGCCCATCGTGCAGTCGAGGCTTACCAGGTCAAAGTGCAGGGGGCGGATCGCATCCCATGTCTCGGGGCAGAAGGCGCCGGTGTCATTTCCATATAGGATCGTCTTGCCGCAGTCATCTGTCACTGCATAGAGCAGGCAGTTTTCCCTGGGATCGTGCACCGCTTTTAAGGGCAGGATCCGGTATTTCCCGGAAATGAACGGGGAGAAGGCATGTACCTCGGAAAAACTTACACAGTCCGCCAGATGTTCGGGTGCCTCGGCATGTATCAGAAGATCTTCGTACATCTGGCGGCATTTTTCATTGCCGAACAGGCGCATCGCCTCGGAATCCTGGCCGTATGCAAACGGAGCCGATCGCAGGATCAGATCCAGCGGGTGGAAGTGATCGCAGTGTGAGTGCGTCAGGAGGACTGTTCTGACCAGATCCAGATTCAGGTCATACTGCAGGGAGTGGCAAAACGTGTCGGGACCGTAGTCCATCAGCAGGTCGTCATTGATGAGTACCTGCGGGCGGCTGCGGATATTTTTTCCCCTTTTGATGCGTGCAGCCTTACAGTTGTCGCATTGGCAGAAGGGGGCTGGCCATCCTTCTGCGGCGGCAGTTCCCAGATATAACAGTTTCATAAGCAAATCTCCTTTCTAATGGATATAGACATCCAGCACTCCGCTGCAGGTCTCCAGCGCATTTCGGGAAAGGACTGCCCCGCCCGGACGGTACGGGTTGTGCGTGGTCTGCGCGGCGAGTTCCCTGCCGTCATCCGCGACCCGCACGCGCTGTCCGGATGCGTTCTCGGCATTGGTGTGGAAGCGGAATGTGACGCTGCGTCCAAAGCAGTCATAGCAGAGGCAAAGTCCGTCCGCTTCCGGCGGGAGGACAGGGTCTATTGACAGGATATCTTTCGTCAGCCGGATCCCCAGGATATTCTGGATGACCTGGCGGATGTAGATGCCCGGACCGCTGGAATACAGTCTCCATCCGCCTTTCACGCCGATCTCTCCGGATCTTAGCAGATGAAAGTCCGCTGCGTAGCGGTAGCGGTCGGGATAAGCGCCGTCAGAGCTGCTAAAGTACAGATTGCTCTGGCGCGCGTGCGCGTTTGGCACACTCTCATGGATCAGGATCGGATTGATGGGAAACAGGCAGTCCCACGCTTCGCGGGCATCGCCCAGCTTTGCCATTGCCTCGATGTAGCGGATGTGCGCGTGGGTGTACTGCAGGCTGATCTCCCGTCCGACGTTGGCAGCCTGTTCTGCGCGCCGGAACAGATGGCTGACACCGCCGTTGTAGCTCGCAGGTCTGTCCATCAGGCGTACGCCATCCGGGCATTTGAGCTGTTTTTTGATAATGTCTGCGTTGCGCACAGCCTGTTTTGGGCTTGCAAGCTCCGCGATAATACTGCGTGTCATCGGCAGCAGGCGGTAGTGGATGCCGGTCACTTTATCGCAGGGATGCAGCATGTAGGTATAGGTGTCGCCGCAGTCCAGAAAGCCAGTGATCACATCGTCCCTGATCAGGATGGATTCAAAGGCGTTCTTTACGGAGGAAGCCAGCATGTCGCACTGGGCGGACAGGTCTAAAGCGTGCTGTCCGGTGGAAGGGTCAGACATCTTTTCGGCTGCAGCGTGCAGGCTCTGGCTGAGCGCGCGGAAAGTCTGATAGGCGAGCGCGACAGTCCATGCGCTGACAAGTCGCTGTTTCAGATCTTCTTTTGCCGGCTGCAGCGTGTCGTCCCAGTCTCCTCCGGCGTAGGTGATCAGGCCGGTATCGCCGATCATCCTGGTCTCCCTGATGTTGGAGAGGGCAAGGCCGATGTGTGACAGGAGCGTGCCGGTTTCCGTGCCGCCGTCGTAGGGGATCTGCGTTTCCAGTAGAGACGCATCGCCGGATGCCTCAAGGTAATCCGCCACGCATTTCAGGGGCCAGAAGATCACGTCGCCATGACACTCCCCGGGATTGATGGCGTAGCGGTCGAACATAAACCATTGCGGCCATTCCCTCGTCTCCTGGTTCTGGTGGGAAAAGATGTTCAAAAGGACTGCCCGTACCAGTTCATAGTGCTGTGTTGTCAGAAACAGTTCGATCGGTCCCTGACAGATATCGCGCGTTCCCCACGCCGCGCCGCCGGGCTGTTCCAGTCCGTGGGGCATTGCGAAATGGATCATGGCGTTGTGTGTGTACCACCAGACGGTCTCATTTAAGATGTCCGCCTGTTTCCATGCAGATGCGGGTGTCAGGTGAAAATGGTTCATCAGTCCGCTGTAGTGGTCAAGGCACATGCGTTTTTCCTGTGCGAAGGCGTATGCCGCAGTGCGTTCGTCCTCGTCCGCGCCAAGGTATCCGCGAATGATCACGCCAAACGAGGATCTTGCATCGATGGAGAGCGTTAGGAATGTTTCGTCAAAAGAAGCGTCGTCCTCAAAGAAGATGCGGTCGTCGCTGGCGGTAAAGTTACAGTCCGGGAGCAGCATATCATAGTGCAGCCCGGGATAGACAGCGCTGTCAAGTGTGAAGCGCAGTCCTTGTGAGATGGGCATGCAGGTGATGTCGCCGCTGTACTCGTTATTGCCCATGACAAGCTGGCTGGTCAGGATAAAATCATAAGGAATGCTTTTTTGGCTTTTCACCTCCAGAATAAGGTCGGCTGTGTCTGCAGCGGTGTATGCGGTTATCAATAGCATATCATCTTTCAGCTTGTAATACCAGCGGGAATAATTCATGCCCATCTCGAACAGTCCGGGAAGATTCAGGAGATGGTAGGTGCCGCCAAGGCGGATGTACAGCCGCTGCCCGCTGTTTTTCAGGAGATTTAGGGAGCCGCGCGGCGTGGACAGAAGCTTGTGAAGATCCGTGTTGCCAGTCACCACATGACTGTTGAATATGCCGTACATGTACTGGGTGGATGATATCAGTGCATTGTCGACCACGCACGGGTCTGGCGGCGTGATGATGATCGTTCCATGCGGGCGCTCTGTCAGAAGCTCCTTTTCCTTTGTAACAACGTGAGCATGGTCGTATGTAAAAAATGAAAGCAGTACATTTCCCTTTTGTTCTTCCAGTTTCCGCGTCGGAAACTGCGCGTCGATCTCCTCGGCTGAGAAGGAAGCGGATGAGACAGGGCAGTCAAATACATTTTTGATCGTCACGGGTGCAAGCGCCTGCATAGGTATTTCGCTGCAGAGCGGTGTGCGGTATGCGGTCATGATCGCATCCTGATATTCCGCTTCGGTGACCGCGCCGGGGTGGCTGGCACGAAAACAGCCATAAAAGGAGAGTGTTCTGGTTCCGGTGACGCAGAATCTGTCTGTCTGCAGACCGGTGTAAGCAAATTCGTACTGCAGGTTTAGGTCCTCAAGATTTCCAGTGAGTGCTGCCGGAATGCCGGTCTCCTTGCTGGCAAGTCCGAAGAACTGCATGCCGTCGGTGGAGTAGTGCGCGGCTTTCGCACCGATGACACCTTGCTGCAGGTAGGGGAAACACCCATTTGCGGGCATGTTCTGGCGCGAGCAGACCACATAGCCATTTTCACCGCGGTAAACGCTGTGGTCAAGGTACTGGGATACATAGAACTCGTTTGTGTATACATTGTTTTCGGGAGCGACGCTGATGTCCTGGCCGTAGATGACGTCGACAGTCTGACCGCAGCCGGTAAGGGAGATATCCCAGAACCAGCAGTCTGATACAGGGCGGAAGGTCACAGTGTAGTCGATGTCCTCCGCGCGTCCCCTGTACTGCAGGCAGTTGCTTCCATAAGAGAGTGTGCTGGCAGAGCGGATGCCAAGCAGGGGATAGCTGCTGTGACCCTGTTCGTGGTGGATCCGCAGATAAATGTTGTTGAGCGAGCCGTCTTTGGCATTTCCGCGGAACTGATTGATGAGGATACCGTCCTGCGTGAAAGTGAAGATGTCCCCCGTGGGCAGGAAGGTATAACAACAGTCGTACTGGTCTGCGTGCTGTCTGATCGTAAGAAAACGGTTTATTTTTTTCATAGAGCTAAGTCCTTTCTGGTTCTTATTTGTGAAATGATCCGTCGAATTGCATGGAAACGTTTTCTTATGCAAGAATCAAGATGAAAATAGAACGGTCCGATAATCTGATTATAATTTTTTCTGCGCAAAATGTCAATAGAAAGATGGAAAAGCTTTCTGAGATTATACAAAATAGAATAAAATGGATAAAAATGGAATTGAAAAAAGATAAATATCATATTGGGAAATTTGAATAAAAATCAAATTAAATTTATGGCAAAAGTGATAGATTGACATTCTAAACAGAATGTTTTATGATAAAAATGTCGAATGAAGTGGAAACGTTTTCTGAAAAAGACAGAAAACAGAACGCAACAGTGCAGCCAGACAGACGGGTGAAGTAGCCGGACAGGTTCAGGCTGCCGGGAGAAAGTCAGGATGTTCAGACAGACTCCAAAAGGTTATTCAGAAGAATGGAGGGATGATATTGAAAGTGAAACGAGGGTTTCAGGACTTCTTAAAGGAAGTCAGAAAGAACTGGGTGCTGTTTCTGATGCTGGTTCCGGCGATCGCATATTTCATTGTATTTAGCTATGTGACAATGCCTGGCGCCTACGTCGCATTTGTAAACTATAACCCGAACAAGGGCATATTTGGCAGTGATTTTGTCGGATTCAAGAATTTCGAGTTTCTGATCCGGAATGGGGATCTGGTGAAGATCACAAAAAATACCCTGCTCTACAATGGCGTATTTCTGCTGCTGAGCCATATGATCCAGATCGTGCTGGCGATCATGCTCTCGGAGATCATGAATAAGATCTTCAAGAAGATCTCCCAGTCCGTCATTTTGCTCCCGCATTTTATTTCCTATGTAGTGGTCGGCGTGTTTGCCTACAATTTCTTTAATTTTGACAACGGCTTTATCAATTCGCTGCTGGTAAATCTGGGTATGGAGCGCATTTCCTTCTACTCCACGCCGGGCGTATGGAAATATATCATCGTGTTCTTTTATATATGGAAGACAACCGGCTACGGCATGATCGTCTATATGGCGGCGATCACCGGTATCAGCAGTGAGATCTACGAGGCGTGCTACATCGATGGGGCGAGCCGCTTCCAGCGGATCCGCTATGTGACGCTGCCGCTGCTTAAGCCGACCTTTATCCTGCTGGTCCTGTTTGGACTAGGCGGTATCCTGCGCGGTTCCTTTGACCTGTTCTACAACCTCATCGGAACGAATTCGCTGCTCTACGGGCAGACGGACATCATTGACACTTATGTATACCGAAGCCTGGTAGGGTCGTTCAATTTTGCCTCCAGTGCGGCGGTAGGATTGTACCAGTCGGTATTCGGCCTGATCTTCGTCATGGTGATCAACCTGATCGTGCGGAAGGTCGAGCCGGAGAGTGCGCTGTTTTGACAAGGAGGGAACTGTATGGGACAGGGAAAGAAGGAGAGCATACCCGCTACCAGGATCCGGATGGGTAAGAGCAACAGGATGCTTTCCATAATATGTTATGTGGTAGTTGGATTGTTTGCGGCAGTGTGCCTGTTTCCGTTTGCGCTGATGATCACGTCCTCTTTTATGACAGAGAAGGAGATCGTCAGCGAGGGGTACAAGCTGATCCCAAAGGAGTGGACAGCCGCGGCGTACACGTATCTGCTCGATAATCCAAAGAAACTTCTGGACGCGTATAAGACGACGATACTCATCACTGTCGTCGGCACGGTCCTGGGACTTGTGATCATGTCCATGGCGGGGTATGTGCTGAACCGGAAGGATTTTAAGTACAGGGGGTTCTTCTCGTTTATGATCTACTTTACCACGCTGTTTTCAGGCGGGCTTGTGCCTACATATATCCTGTATGTCAGATATCTGAACTTAAAGGACAATATCTGGGCGATGATACTGCCGGGACTTGTCAGTGCGTGGTCGATCTTTCTGATGCGCAATTTTATGAAGTCGATCCCGGATGAGCTGTACGAGTCCGCGACGATGGACGGGGCAGGACCGTTTACGATCTATCTTAAGATCTTCATGCCGCTCGCGATCCCGTCGCTTGCGACAGTGGGGCTGTTTCTGGCGCTGGGTTACTGGAATGAGTGGTACAATGCCAGCCTTTACATCGACACGGCGTCCAAATATCCGCTGCAGTACTATCTGCAGAAGATGATCAACCAGACGAGCATCGAGGCGCTGACAAACGCAGGGCATGTGATCGATGCCGGTATGGTTCCCACGCAGTCCGTGAAGATGGCGACTGCCGTGCTGACGACAGGACCGATCATCCTGCTCTATCCGTTCGTGCAGAAATACTTTGTCAGCGGACTGACGGTGGGCAGTGTAAAGGGATAGTGGAAAAAAATACCTTTACTTTTGCGGTAAAGGTTGATAAAATAAGGAGGAAATATATGAAGTTAAGAAAACAGAAATTAAGGAAAGTTACATCTGCGATCGTGTGCGCGGCCATGGCTGGCACACTGCTGGCAGGCTGCGGCGGTGACAAGGCGGCTGACCAGAATGCATCCGACACAGGCGCATCAGGCGCGGCAAACGACAGTGCTTCCAGTGCGGGCACGGCGCAGTCCGGCAGCCCGGATCTCTCCGAGCATGTCACGTTGACCTTTTACTTATATGGCTCTCCGGGGGCGGCGAACGAGGACATTCTCAAGGAGATCAACACGAAGCTCACGGCGGATATCAACACGTCTGTCGAAGTCAAGTATATCGACTGGGGCGACATCAACACAAAGTATCCGCTGCTCTGGGCATCGGGCGAGGAATTTGACATGGCGTATGCTTCCATCAATACGGCAGTTCCATTTTATACGCTGGCGAAACAGGGTTCCCTGTACGATATTTCAGGCATTCTGGAAAGCTGCGCGCCGGTGTTAAAGGATGCGATCGACGACGCAGGCTGGGCGGCAGCCTCCACCACGGAGGGGATCTTTGGCGTGCCAAGCCTTGGCGCTGGCTACAATACATACGGCTTCGTCTACAACAAGGCGAACTGCAGGGCGTGGGGGATCGACGATGTGACAGATCTGGCGTCCATGGAGGCGTACTGTGATGCGTCTGTTGCGAACGGTATCTATCCGATCAACGGCAACCCGGAGGTTGCGATGGATTTTTACCATATGCTGGAAGGGATGACCGGAAACTGGGTTCCTGCGCCGGGCATAGCGACCAGTGAGATGTATCTGATGTGTACGGACTACAACAATTATCAGGAAGTGGTTCACCCTGCTTTCACGGATGAGTTTGAGGCGTTTGTCATCAAACTGGATGAGTGGTCAAAGAAAGGGTACTGGCCGACAGACATCATGTCCGCATCCACAGGTGACAAGGATATGTACAAGAACGGACAGAGCAGCGCGTACATCACGCATATGGCAGACTGGACGGGCAACTTCACGGCGATCCACGGACAGCTCCCCGATCAGGATATCGACGCGTGGTATTTTGCGCAGGACAACGACAAGGTGCTCAAGAGCTCTCCGGCGCAGGATCTGACAGTCATCAACGCGAACTGCAAGTATCCGGAGCGGTGCCTGATGGCGATCGAGAAGTTCATGACGGATGAATCGTACTACAGATTGTGGCAGAACGGTATAGAGGGACGCCAGTACGAGATCGTGGACGGTTATCTGGAGAAGCCGGCTTCCTTCAGCGAGGATGTGGACGGCGGCGGATTCTCCGCGTGGGCATTCAGCAACACGGAGTTTAAGATCCCGCTCAAGGTAGAGCATCCGAGCCGCTATGAGAAGATCGCGGAGTGGGAGGAGGATCATATCAATGATCCCTACACAGGTTTCAGCTTTGATGACGCCAAGGTGAAGGCAGAGCTGTCTGCGATCTCCAATGTGAACTCCACGCTGGGGATCCAGTTGATGCTCGGCAAGACGGATGATGTGAACGCCGCCCTGCAGCAGTACAGGGACCAGTTGAAGTCAGCGGGGATCGACACCGTGATCGAAGAATTAAAGACACAGCTTCAGGCCTTTACGCCTGTTAAATAAGAAACAGTAAGACCACGGGACATCGCGCAGAGCGTTTCCGTGAAGGGACAAAGACGGGGCTGCAGCAGGAATGCAGCCCTGTTTATGCACACGGGCGTCCAGAGGAAGAATGTCAGCATGCGCTGACGGACGCCCGGCGCGGCGAGTAGGGAAGATGTCTCTTCCCTACTCGATTACACAGACCCGTGCAGAGGAAATATGCCGCTAGTGCGGCGCACGGGTCGCGCGCGAGTAGGGAAAGATGTCTCTTCCCTACTCGATTGCACATGGGCAGCCCAGCGCGAGGGTAGGGGGAAAATCGGAGGAAGAAATGGCGAATATCAACATTAAGGACATTGCAAGGTTATCGGGCGTGGGGATTGCCACGGTTTCCCGTGTGATCAATCAGACGGGGTATGTGAGCGAGAAGACGCGCAAAAAGGTTATGGATGTCATTAATGAATACAACTATATTCCAAACAACAATGCGCGGAATCTGAAACTGACACAGTCGGAGAATATCGCATTGTTTGTGAAATACATTTCGAATCCTTTTTTTGAAAAGATGATTGAGATCATTCAGCAGGAGGTGGCGTCGAGGGGGTATCCCCTGCTGATACAGAATGTGGACGAAAATTCGGACGAGCTGGATTTTGCCATCAGCGAATCGATGCAGCGCAATCTGTGCGGGCTGATCATCATGGGCGGCTCCTACTCCTCCTACACGGAGGCAAAGTTTCGCCAGCTTGGGATCCCGTGTGTGCTGCTCACGGTCAACTCCGAGGGAAATGTGGATCCGACGCTGTACTCGAGCGTCACGATCAATGACGAGCTGGAGGGGTATCGGGCGACCAACTATCTCATCGAGATGGGGCACCGCAGGATCGGTTTTTTGTATAAGGATATGGAAAATGTGGTGACACCGAACATTCTGCGCTACCGGGGATATATCCGGGCGCTGGAGGAGAACGGGATCCCGGTGGATGAGAAGCTGATCGCGCCGGGAATACCGTCCATCGGTATGGGTTTCCGTGCCGGATTTCAAGCCATGAAGGGTCTGATCCAGCGCAACCCGGATATGACTGCCGTGTTTGCGTTCTCGGACGTTCTCGCGATCGGTGCGGCGAAGGCGGCGCTCAACCTGGGCAGGCAGATCCCCGATGATATCTCGGTCATCGGGTTTGACGGCATCGAGATGGCGGAATTCTACAATCCGACGCTCGACACCGTATACCAGCCGGCGACGGAGATGGCGCTCTCTGCGGTCTCGCTGCTGCATGGCATGATGAACGGGGAGCGGACACAGCATATTGTGTGTGACTCTGTGATCATGAAGCGCGGATCGGTGAAGATGCTGCGGTAATGGAGGATTATTTATATGGAAAGAAGACAATTTCAGTTGTTGGCGGTGGGGAACAGCTTCAGTGAGGACGCGCTGTACTATTTGCATGATATCTGTGCGGCGGCAGACGTGCCGTGCAAAGTGGTCAATCTCTACATAGGCGGCTGCAGCCTGCAGCGCCACTGTGAGAACATCGACTCTGGAGAACAAGTGTATCAATACCAGTGCAACGGACGCTTTGACGGGCGGATGGTATCCTTGGAGGAGGCGCTTTCGGAGGGGGCATGGGACTATATCCTGATGCAGCAGGCAAGCCACGACAGTGGACTCTGGGAGACGTACGAGCCATGGCTGTCCCGGCTGGCGGATTATCTGCGGCATGGCTGTCCCGGCGCGGAGCTTCTGCTGCACAAGACCTGGGCGTACGAGCAGGACAGCACCCACGAGGCGTTTGAGCGCTATCACTGCAGCCAGCAGGAGATGTACGAGGCGCTGTCGCACTGTTATCAGAAAGCGGCTGCGCAGCTTGGCGTGCGCATGATCCCAAGTGCGGATGTGATACAGGCAGTGCGCGGGGAAGCGGGCTTTCGATATGAGCGGGGGGAACAGAGCCTGTGCAGGGACGGATTCCATATGCATATGATCTATGGACGCTTTCTGCTAGGTGCGCTGTTCTATGCATTTTTGACGGGTAAAAATATCTGCGAGAACCCCTTCTGTCCGGACGGGGCGGAGGCGGACAAGATTCAGATCATTCGGAGGAATATTAAATGGAACAGGACAAATTGATATCGTTATTGAACGACATGTCCCTGGAGGAAAAGATCGGCCAGATGCTGCAGGTGAGCGGCATGTTTTACACGGAGGACGGCGTGCTCACCGGTCCCGCGAACACAGCCGGATTCACGCAGGAGGAGATCCGGCTGGCGGGCAGCGTGCTGGGCTCGGTGGGAGCAGAACAGTTAAAGAAGATACAGAGGGAGTACATGGAGCGGCAGCCGCACCATATTCCCCTGATCTTTATGGCGGATATCATCAATGGTTTCCGGACGATCTTTCCGATCCCGCTCGCGCAGGGCTGTACCTTTGACCCGGAGCTGGTGGAGGAGGGCGCAGCAGCCGCGGCGCGGGAGTCGGCTGCGACGGGGCTGCACCTGACATTTTCACCGATGGCAGACCTCGTGCGGGATGCGCGGTGGGGACGCGTGATGGAGTCCACAGGTGAGGACGCTTGGCTGAACGGACGCTTTGCCAGGGCGATGGTGGAAGGATATCAGGGACATGGCAGCCTGAAAGAAAAGGGACGGATCGCCGCCTGCGTGAAGCATTTTGCGGGGTACGGCGCGCCGACGGCAGGGCGCGATTACAATGCCGTGGAGCTCTCGGAGCGCACGCTGCGAGACGATTACCTTCCGGCGTACAAGGAGGCGATCGACGCTGGTGCGGCGACTGTGATGACCAGTTTCAACACGCTCGACAGGGTGCCGTCCTCCGCAAACCGCTGGCTGATGCGGGATATCCTGCGCGGTGAGATGGGATTTGAGGGGGTGCTGATCTCCGACTGGGCGGCGATCGGGGAGCTGTGCAGCCACGGCGTGGCGCGGGATCAGGAGGAAGCGGCACGTCTTGCGCTGGAAGCCGGCGTGGACATCGATATGATGACGAACTGTTACTGCAAGCATCTCAAAAAGCTGGTGGCGTCCGGTGCGGTCAGCGGGACGCTGATCGACGAGGCAGTGCTGCGAATCCTGAAACTCAAAAACGATCTTGGATTGTTCGAGAATCCATATAAGGACGCGGATGCGGTGCAGGAACAGGAACTTGCGCTCTGCGCCGCACACAGGCAGACTGCCCGCTGGATGGCGTCAGAGTCGTTCGTGCTGCTGAAAAATGACGGTATACTGCCGCTTGCCGGAGAAGAGACGGCTTATATAGGTCCTTATGTTGCAAACGGGGAGATATACGGTGCGTGGTCGTTATTTGGCACGCCGGAGACGACGGTTACCATAGAGCAGGGCATAAAAAACAGAGGTGATGTACAGGCGTATTTTGCGGAGGGCTGCCCGTTGTCAGAGGGCTTTGGCAGGGCAAAGGACGCCTGTGCGTCAGATAAGCCAGCCGGAAAGCTTCTGCAGGAGGCGGTGGAGCTGGCAAAGAGGGCGGACAAGGTCGTGCTGGCACTGGGCGAGCACCGTCGGCACTCCGGGGAGGCGGCCAGCCGCGCGGATATCACACTTCCAGCCTGTCAGATGGAGCTGTTCCGGCAGGTCTGCGCAGTGAACAGAAACGTTGTCGTCGTTCTTTTCAGCGGCAGACCGCTCGATATCCGGGAGATCAGCGAGCGGGCAGCGGCGGTGCTCGCGGTCTGGATGCCGGGAACGGAGGGTGGAAATGCCATTGCGGATGTGCTGTATGGCGATGTGAACCCGTCGGGCAGGCTTTCCATGAGTTTCCCGTACTGTGTGGGGCAGGTTCCGGTATTCTACGGGCAGTTCCGGACAGGACGCCCATATACAGAAGGCATGGAGGATCAGTACGTCTCCCGCTATCTGGATATTCCAAACAGACCGCTCTATCCTTTTGGATATGGATTGTCCTACACCACGTTTGCGATCGGACCTGTGCAGCTTGACGCACAGCAGATGAGACGGACGGACAGGCTGCGCGTGTCCGTGACTGTGAAAAATACCGGATCGGTGAGCGGCAGCGAGGTGGTACAGATGTACCTGACGGATGTGCATGCGAGCGTGGCGCGCCCTGTGCGGGAGCTTAGGGGTTTTTGCAAGGTTCATCTTGAGCCGGGAGAGGAGAAGGAGGTCAGCTTCGAGATCGCGGAGGATATGCTGCGTTTTCATGATATCCACATGAATTATGTGAGTGAACCCGGAGCGTTCCGGGTATATGTCGGAAATTCCAGCGAGACGGAGAATGGGGCGGAATTTGTGCTGGAGGAGTAGCGAAAAAAGGGAAATCACCTGTTTTCAGGTGATTTCCCTTTTTTGTATTGACAGGTGCGTGTTCCTGTGCTATGCTGATACTACGATAGACGTAGCAATGATAATCGTAGCAACGACAGCCGTTGCATTGACTGTCGTAGATTATGGGACAGGAAATTGGGAAGGAGGTTTTTCATGAGCAGTATCAGCAGCGATATCATACGCGGGTACAATGATACGATGATCCTGTATCTGCTGTGGGATGCGCCGTCTTATGGGTATGAGATTTCGAAACGGATCAGGAATCTGTCGGAAGAAAAGTATGCGATCAAGGAGACGACGCTCTATTCCGCCTTTACACGGCTGGAAAAAAACGGTTTTGTCGAATCCTTTGCCGACAGCGACATGGTGAATGGAAAGCGCAGGACCTATTACAGGATCACCGAACAGGGCAGGCAGTATTACCGCGAGAAGTGTGCGGAGTGGACACTGACCAAGGAGGTTGTGGAAAAGTTTATCAGGCAGGATGGAGGTATGTAGGAGTATGGAAACGATCAGGAATTATCTGGAGACGATGTTTGCCAGTCTTCCCAACACATTTGAAGTGCAGAAGGCAAAAAATGAGCTGCTGCAGATGATGGAGGACAAATATACGGAACTCATCAAGGATGGAAAGACCGAGAACGAGGCGGTCGGCATCGTGATCTCCGAGTTTGGAAATCTCGATGAGCTTGCGGAGGAGCTTGGCATCAGCAGTTTTGTGATACAGGAGAACCAGAAAACAACTGGAGGATATCGGAACGTGACGCTCGCGGAGGTCAAGGATTACCTTCATGACAGGACGCGCTCGGCGTATGCCGTCGCACTCGGCGTGTTTCTGTGCATCATCAGTGTCTGCGGTTATCTGGTATATTTTCGCGGGGGATGGCACGTCAGGATCGTTCTTGCCACGAGTTTTATGTTTATAGCGATCGCGGCCGCTGTCGGCCTGTTTATATTTGCAGGTTTTGTCATGGGAAAATGGAAGTTTTTCAGGGAGAGGGCGTGCAGTGTGGATTTTGCGACAGCAGAGTATGTGCATAACCGCAGAGAGAGCTTTCGCGTGACACGCTCGATGATGATCACGATCGGTGTCATTCTGTGCATATTGAGCGTGCTTCCGGTGATCGTTGTCGGCAGTCTGTTTGGCTGGAGCATCGGTTTCGGGGTGGTGCTGATGTTTGTGTTTGTCGGCATCGGTGTATTTCTGCTTGTGGCAGCGGAAAATGTGAATGCCGGTTTTACGACAATCCTTTCACTGAACAAGCGGGGGACAGTCGGAGGCAGTTTTGTCCCGTCACAGAAACAGGTGACATACAGAAATGATACGATCTCGAAGGTAATGTCGGTCTATTGGCTGACAGTGACATGCATCTATCTGTGCTGGAGTTTTCTGAGCTTTGACTGGCATATCACATGGATCGTGTGGGTGATCGCTGCGCTGGTGCAGCAGATGCTTAAAGCGTTGTAGAGAGGAGTAATGATTTATGAAAAGAAATGTATGGATCGCGATGATCACGATCGTCACAATTTGTTGTGTGTTCGGCGGCACCTTTCATCACATTTTCAGACGTGGGACCGGCTTTTTGGGGCGCGGCGAGATCGAAAATATGGAGTCTGGTCTGGAGGTGTTCGATACGCTCAGGGTGGATGCGAATCTGATGGACGTGACAGTCACGGCGGGAGAGCGTTTTGATCTGAGCTGTGAGTACACAGAGAGACTGGAGCCGGTGTATGAAGTAAAAGATGGCACGCTGACCATCAGGCAGAGAACTTATTGGAATCAAAGGGGAAGCAGCAATGCGTATTGCAGCCTGACACTGACGATACCAGAGCAGACCTCGATGGATGAGATCGATGTGCATACGGCGCTGGGAAGTATCCGGCTGGAAGGGATAACCGCATCGACATGCGGGCTGCAGAGCAATATGGGAAATTGTATCGTAAAAAAATGTATTTTTGATCAAACCGACTTGATGACGAATATGGGCGAGATCACGGTCAGCGATACGGATCTGGGCGGGACGGAAGTGAACAATGACATGGGCGAGATCGACATCGAGGACTGCACGTTTGACGGGCTGGAGATTATGGCATCGTTGGGCAGCGTGCAGGTCGACGCCGCGCATGCACTGGACGGCTATGAGATAGAGCTGGATGCGGATCTTGGCAGCGTTCATGTCAACAACCGCAATGAAGGCACGCGGTATCATCAGTCCGGTGACGCAGGAAAACTCTCAGTCGATACGAGTATGGGCAGTATACGGCTGTCATACTGATCCTGGTCAAAAAAAGAAATAGCTTTTTTGCGGATGCTGTGCTACAATAAAGAGCATATCAATGAGAAAGCGAAAGGGACAGATGGACAATATATTATTGCAGGTAGAAAAGCTGAACATAGAATTTCATGACCACGATGTGCCGGAGCGCGTCGTGAATCATCTGAATATGGAACTGCATCAGGGCGAGATCCTTGGGATCGTCGGGGAGTCCGGTTCGGGCAAGTCCATGACAGCGATGGCGATCGCAGGGCTTCTGACGCGCCATGACATGGAGATGGAGGGAAAGATCCTGTTTGAAGGAAAGGAGCTTCTGCACGCGGACCGCGCAACGCTCCGGCAGATTCAGGGAAATGATATCGGCATCGTCTTTCAGGAACCCATGACATCATTAAACCCGGTTAAGCGCATCGGCTGGCAGGTGGAGGAGAGTCTTCGTATACACCGGCCGGAGATGACAAAGCAGGAGCGTTATCAGCGCGTGATCAGGGCGCTGGCGGATGTGGAGCTTGACGACCCGGAGCTTGTGTACAGGAAATACCCGCATGAGCTTTCCGGCGGCATGCGCCAGCGCGTGATGATCGCCTCCGCGATGATCTGCGAGCCAAAGCTTCTGATCGCGGATGAGCCGACGACAGCGCTCGACGTGACGATCCAGTTGCAGATCGTGAAACTGCTGCAGCGGCTGAATCAGGAGAAAAATATGGCGGTACTGTTCATATCACACGATCTGAGTCTGGTGAAACGTCTGTGCCACCGCATCATCGTGATGCATGACGGAAATATGGTGGAGGCAGGCGTGACGCAGGACATATTCTACCACCCGAAAGAAGATTACACAAGAGAGCTGATCAGCGCGATACCGAAACTGGAAAAGATCAGTTAAAAAAATCAGTTAAATCCGGAGGAACCAGGATGATACGAGAGGCTGCAAAAAACGATGCGCTGACGATCGCCGGTATGGCAATCCTCATGTGGGACAGCCATGCGGTTGAGGATCTTGCAGATGAGTTTGCGAAGATCCTTTCCGGGGACGATGCACAGATATTTCTCAAATATGAAAATGACATTCCTGTCGGTTTCGCGCAGTGCCAGTTGCGGCATGACTATGTGGAGGGGACAGAGACGACGCCTGTCGGCTACCTGGAGGGGATCTACGTCAGGGAAGGTCACCGCAACAGGGGATACGCAAGGGAACTGCTGGGCGCGTGCGAGTCCTGGGCAAGAGAAAAAGGATGTACGGAATTTGCCAGCGACTGCGAGATCGACAATGCCGGCAGCCTGCGCTTTCATATGGCAATGAATTTTACAGAGGCAAACAGGATCATCTGTTTTACGAAACGGCTGTAAGGGATGCGCGTACAGTATGGAGGTTGGCATGGAAAAAGATATACTGAATGTAAGTGACCTGAATGTATATTACAGAAATAAGCAAAATCTGATGAGCCGGATCCGGGGAAATTCGGAAAGAAGCCTGCAGCATGTCCTGAAAAATGTGAGCTTTTCCATGAAAAAGGGAGAGGTTCTGGGACTGGTCGGTGAGAGCGGCTGCGGAAAGACATCGCTTGCAAAGGCGATACTCGGCATGCAGAAGCAGTACGACGGCGAGATCATGCTCGACTGCCCGAACCCGCAGATGGTCTTCCAGGATCCGTACAGCTCGCTCAATCCCGCCAAGAAGATCGGCTGGATCCTGGAGGAGCCGCTGCGCATGAGGGCGCGTATGGATAAGGGAAAGGAAAAGGACAGACTCTCAAGGGCGGAGCGCCAAGAAAAAGTGGACCGGATGCTCGGGCGCGTGGGGCTTGACGTGAAGCTAAAGGAACACTATCCTGCAGAGCTTTCCGGCGGTCAGAGGCAGCGCGTTGCGATCGCGGCGGCGCTGTTGTGCGGCACGGATTTTCTGATCGCGGACGAGCCGGTGTCAGCGCTCGATGTGACGATACAGGCGCAGATCATCCGGCTTTTATTAAAGCTTCACAAAGAGCTTGGGATCTCCATTCTTTTCATATCGCATGACCTACGCGTCGTGTACCAGATGTGCGACCGGGTGATCATCATGAAAAACGGGGAGATACTCGAGCAGGGGAAAGTTGAGGAGATCTACGGGAATCCGTCGACGGATTACACGCGGCTTCTGCTCGAGGCGGCGAATCTGTGACAGGGGAAGGGACATCTCTAGATGGAGGTATGAGTAAATGCTGCAGTGTTTTTATCCGGATGAATACCTGGATTCCACATATCTGATCGATTTCGAGGAAAAGTACAGGCAGGGTTACAGGGGGATCCTCTTTGATATCGACAATACGCTGGTGCCGCATGGACTGCCGGCGGACGAGCGTGCGGTCGCCCTGTTCAAACGCCTGAAAGATACAGGCTATCAGGTCACGATGCTCTCCAACAACAAAGAGCCGCGCGTGAAGATGTTCTGCGACGCGGTGGATGCCCCGTACATCTACAAAGCGGGAAAACCCAACCCGGCAAAGTACAGGCAGGCGATGAAGGACATGGGGACTGACGAGAAGAATACGCTGTTTGTGGGCGACCAGATCTTCACCGATGTGTGGGGGGCGAACAAAGCGGGGATCCATTCGATCCTGGTAAAGCCGATCCACCCAAAGGAGGAGATACAGATCGTCTTAAAGCGCTATCTGGAAAAAATTGTGCTGATCAGTTATCGAAGATATGTGAAAAGGCAAGTGAATAAGAATTCCGGGCGACTATCAATGTAAATGGGGGAATGATGATGCAGATCAATGGCAAAACAAAAGTTTACGGAATCATAGGCAATCCGGTAGAACACACCATGTCACCGCTCATACACGGTATTTTTGCGGAGGCGTCAGGGATCGATATGGTATATGTACCGTTTCATGTGGCAGAAGGGCAGTTGGCGGCGGCCCTGAGAGGCGCTTACGGGTTAAATATCCAGGGGATGAACGTCACTGTGCCGTACAAAAATGCCGTGATCCCATATCTGACAAAGACGGATGCCCGTGCGGAGACGCTGGGCGCTGTCAACACCCTTGTGCGTGACAGCGGTACAGACCGGGAGGGATTTACCGGATACAATACTGATACGATCGGTCTGGCGCGTGCCATGAACGAGGAAGGGATCTCGCTTAGAGATGAGGAGGTCATCATACTCGGCGCGGGCGGAGTAGGGCGCGCGGTCACATTTATGTGTGCGGAACACGGCGCCAGAAAGGTGTATCTGTTAAACCGCAGTACGGCGAAAGCGGACGCGGTGGCGATGGAGGTCAACAGGCAGCCCGGCAGGAATGGACAGGACTGTGTGACGGCGATGGCGCTCTCTGATTACAAAGACCTTCTGACAGGGGCAGAGAACCGGTATGTCGTGATCCAGTGCACCAGCGTCGGGCTTGCGCCCAATGTGGACGATGTGGTCATAGATGACGGCGACTTTTATCATTATGTGAAGTTTGGCTATGACCTGATCTACACGCCGTGGGAGACAAAGTTTATGAAGTATGTCACAGACAATGGCGGGGTGGCGTTCAACGGGCTAAGGATGCTGCTCTATCAGGGGGCAGAAGCTTTTGAGCTGTGGAATGACTGCAGCGTGACAAAGGAGATCGCGGATAAGGCTTATCGGAGACTTTGCAGTCAGTTGGGGAACCGTTGACAGGACGGTCGGTTCTATAGGAGCGTTTTATGGAAAATATTATTCTGACAGGTTATATGGGAAGCGGCAAGACAACGGTTGGAAAAAATGTTGCAGCATTCAAACAATACACTTTTGTCGATACAGATGAGATGATCGCACAGCAGCAGCACAAAAGCATCAGTGAGATCTTTGCCGCGCAGGGAGAGCAGGCGTTCCGGGATATGGAGACAGAACTGCTCAGACATCTGATCGCCGAGGGAAGAGAGCGGCTGGTCATCTCGACAGGCGGCGGAATGCCCCTGCGCGCGGAGAACAGACAGCTCCTGGCAAGACTGGGCAAAGTAGTGTACCTGAAAGCCAGTCCGGCTACGATCTATAACCGGATCAAGGAAGATACCACCAGACCGCTGCTGCAGTGCGAAGATCCCAGAAAACGGATCGGGGAGATGCTCGCGTCGCGCGAACCCTTATATGAGGAGGGGGCGGCGCTGACCATTGATGTCAATGAGCTTGGACCGCACGAGGCAGCGCAGAGGTGTGTGGAGATGGCAGATCGCTTGAAATGCTATATAGGACTATCGTAAACCATCGACAATAAAGTAAAAATGAAATAAAGGGGACAATAAAATATGAAAATACTGGTGATAAACGGACCAAACCTGAATTTCCTCGGCATCAGGGAAAAAGGGATCTACGGGACGCAGGACTACAAGTATCTCGTCGATATGTTACAGAACAAGGCGGAGGAGACAGGCTGTGAGATCGAGTGTTTCCAGTCCAATCATGAAGGGGCGATCATCGACAGGATCCAGGAGGCTTATTTTGACGGCACAGAGGGGATCGTCATCAATCCGGGCGCATTTACGCACTACTCGTATGCGATCCGCGACGCGCTCGCCAGCATCACGGTCCCCAAGGTGGAGATCCATATCTCGGACATTACGAAACGGGAGGAATTCCGGCGCGTTTCCGTCACAAAAGAAGTGTGCGACCACCAGATCTACGGACAGGGACTGGACGGGTATCTGACGGCGGTTGATCTCGTCATCGCGAAATGATGACAGTTCAGCCTTTGGCTTCCTGTTACGGGCATCAAGCCTTGCAAAATCGCTTCGCGATGGGCTTGATGATTCTCAACCACGCTCTAGAGCGTGGTTGAAAAATCATTCCTGTCATCTGCACGCCCCACTTTGCGTGATATTTGCACCGAATTCAGTCAACATAGCCCGCTATGCCTCCTTCATTCGGCACAAATCTCCCACAAACTGTGACGCACATCTGGCAGAAAGCATTTTTCAACCACGCTCTAGGCTGAATTGTAACGCGAAATGTCAAAAATAATAGTTGAAATATTGTTGATTTTGTTATAAAATGGTTAACGGATTGTAAATGTGAAAAGTGAATATTAGGAGGAATAGTTTTTATGATATCAGCAGGAGATTTCAGAAACGGTATTACGATAGAGTACGAGAACAGCATCTATCAGATCATCGAGTTCCAGCATGTAAAGCCCGGCAAGGGAGCGGCTTTTGTCAGGACAAAGCTCAAAAACATCATCAGCGGCGGTGTCGTGGAGAAGACATTCAGACCGACCGAGAAGTGCCCGCAGGCGCGGATTGACAGGAAAGAGATGCAGTATTTATATGCAGATGGCGATCTGTTTTATTTTATGGATACAGAGAATTATGAACAGATCGGTCTCAATGCGGACAAGGTTGGCGACACGCTCAAGTTCGTGAAAGAGAATGAGATGGTCAAGGTGTGCTCGCACAATGGCAACGTATTTGCGATCGAGCCGCCCTTATTTGTGGAGCTTACGATCACAGACACAGAGCCGGGCTTCAAGGGCGATACGGCTACAGGCGCGACAAAGCCGGCTACAGTCGAGACAGGCGCGACCGTTGCAGTTCCCTTGTTCGTAGAGACAAATGATGTCATCAAGATCGATACTAGGACAGGTGAGTATCTGTCAAGGGTATAGGCAATCGTTTTATTAAACTGAGATAGATTAAGACAATGAGAAGACCGGTTATATCACACGTTTTTCTTGTTGTCTTTTTGTGTTGTAAAAAGACAACTGCGGAGGAGGGGATCTGATCAATATCATAAAAAGGAGTATCGAATACAATGGAATTTACAAATTTTACAACGCTGGTAAGAGAAGAAGTGGAGCGCAGGACAGGCGACAACTACAGGGTAAGGCTCAATGACGTAAGGAAAAATAATGGCGTCGTACTCAGGGGGCTCACGGTGATGCAGGATGACAGCAATATCTCTCCGACCATATATCTGAACAACTACTATGAGGAATACGCGGAAGGCAGGGCGACGTTCGTCAATGTCGTCAACGATGTGATGGATACTTATTACAGGAACAAAGTCAACCAGAGCGTGGATATGCGGTGCTTTCTGAATTACGAGAGCGTGAAGCGGCGCGTGGTCTATAAGCTTGTCAACACGGAGAAGAACAGAGAGCTGCTCGAGGATGTTCCCCACATAGAATTTCTGGACCTGTCGATCGTATTCCAGTGCATGATCGCGCAGGAGGAACTGGGCACGGCGTCGATACTGATACACAATGTACACATGAAATTGTGGGACGTGTCCGTGGAAGCGCTGTACCAGGCAGCGAAGGAAAACACGCAGCGGCTGCTGAAATATGAGATCAAGAGCATGACGGACGTGCTGTATGAGATCATAAATGAGGAGGAAGGGGAAGAATATGACTATGACAAATGTATGGCGGAGTGTTCGAACAGCGTTCCGATGTATGTGCTCAGCAACAAAAACAGGGTGGAGGGGGCAGCCTGCATCCTGTATCCGGATCTGATCCGGGACTTTGCGGAGGCGATCGGCAGCAGTTACTATATCATTCCGTCGTCAGTCCACGAGGTGCTGCTTCTGCCGGCAGAACATGAGGAGGAGAGCGCGGAGATCAAGAGCATGATCCGGGAGATCAACGACACACAGGTAAGCAGGGAAGAGATCCTTTCTTATTCGTTGTATTTTTACGACAGGGAAGAGGGAAAGATCATCAGACTGTAGAAACAGGAAGAAAATAGCAAATTTTTATAAATTTTCCTTGATAAATTCTTGACAATTAACCATATTATGTTTATCATTTATTACATGCAGTGTGCTGTTGGGTTCAGCGGCACCTATGTAAAGCAACCAATTCAGTAAAGGAGAGAAACAATGAGTAAAAAGTGGGTATATTCATTTAAAGAAGGCGACATGAGCATGCGTAATCTTCTCGGTGGAAAGGGTGCAAACCTTGCGGAGATGACAAGCATCGGACTTCCTGTACCACAGGGCTTCACGATCACGACAGAAGCTTGTACGCAGTATTATGAAGACGGACGTAAGATCAACGACGAGATCATGGCTCAGGCTATGGCTGGTGTAAAAGAGATGGAAGAAGTAAACGGAAAGAAATTCGGAGATCTGAAGAATCCTTTACTTGTATCTGTACGTTCGGGCGCACGCGCATCCATGCCTGGTATGATGGATACTATCTTAAACCTTGGCTTAAACGACGAAGTGGTCGATGCGATGATCAAGGGCAATCCGGATCCTGCATTCGAGCGCTTTGTATATGATTCTTACAGACGTTTCATCCAGATGTTCTCAGATGTTGTTATGGAAGTTGGTAAGAAGTATTTTGAGCAGTTGATCGACAAGATGAAAGAGGAGAAGGGCGTTCAGTATGACGTAGACCTCACAGCGGCAGACTTAAAGACACTGGCTGAGCAGTTCAAGGCTGAGTACAAGAACCAGCTTGGCAAGGATTTCCCTTCCGATCCTGTAGAGCAGTTAAAGCTTGCGATCGAGGCTGTATTCCGCTCATGGGACAACCCTCGTGCAAACGTATACCGTCGCGACAACGATATCCCTTACTCATGGGGTACGGCTGTAAACGTAATGCCGATGGTATTTGGTAACTTAAACAATGAGTCCGGTACAGGTGTTGCATTCACACGTGATCCGGCTACAGGCGAGAAGAAGCTCATGGGTGAGTTCTTAAAGAACGCACAGGGCGAGGACGTTGTTGCCGGTGTCCGCACACCGATGCCGATCGCACAGATGGAGCAGGAGTTCCCTGAGGCATACGAAGAGTTCATCAAGGTTTGCGAGACACTCGAGAATCATTATCATGACATGCAGGATATGGAGTTCACAGTTGAGAATAAGAAGCTCTATATGTTACAGTGCCGCAATGGTAAGAGAACGGCACAGGCTGCATTGAAGATCGCATGCGATCTGGTAGATGAGGGACACAAGACAGAGGCTGAGGCAGTTGCCATGATCGATCCCCGTAACCTCGACACATTGCTGCATCCTCAGTTTGATGCCGCAGCATTGAAGGCTGCTACACCGGCTGGCAAGGGACTTGGTGCTTCACCGGGTGCTGCATGCGGTAAGATCGTGTTCACGGCAGAGGATGCTGAGAACTGGAACGCCAGAGGCGAGAAGGTTGTCCTGGTACGTCTGGAGACCTCTCCGGAAGATATCACAGGTATGAAGGCTTCCCAAGGTATCCTCACAGTCCGCGGTGGTATGACATCACACGCAGCCGTTGTTGCGCGTGGTATGGGTACATGCTGTGTATCTGGCTGCGGCGATATCGCTATGGACGAGGAGAACAAAAAGTTTACACTGGCAGGCAAAGAGTACCATGAGGGAGACTACATCTCTATTGATGGTACAACTGGTAATATTTATGATGGTCAGATTGCTACAGTTGACGCGCAGATCGCTGGCGAGTTCGGCAGGGTTATGGCATGGGCTGACAAGTATAGAACACTGAAAGTTAGAACAAACGCAGACACACCGGCAGACGCTAGGAAGGCAAGAGAGCTCGGTGCAGAGGGTATCGGTCTCTGCCGTACAGAGCATATGTTCTTTGAAGAGGACAGGATCGCTGCATTCCGCGAGATGATCTGCTCTGACACCGTTGAGGAGAGAGAAGCTGCGCTTGAGAAGATCCTTCCTTACCAGCAGAGCGACTTCAAGGCACTCTACGAGGCACTCGAAGGAAATCCGGTTACGATCAGATTCCTGGATCCGCCTCTCCATGAGTTCGTTCCGACAGAGGAAGCTGACATCGAGAAGCTTGCAAACGCACAGGGCAAGTCCGTGGAGGATATCAAGAACATCATTGCTTCCCTGCATGAGTTCAACCCGATGATGGGCCACAGAGGCTGCCGCCTTGCTGTGACATATCCTGAGATCGCAAAGATGCAGACAAAGGCTGTAATCCGCGCGGCAATCGAGGTTCAGAAAGAGCATGCTGACTGGAACGTAAAACCGGAAATCATGATTCCGCTCGTTTGTGAAGTTAAAGAGCTTGCATTCGTAAAGAAGGTTGTTGTCGAGACAGCAGACGCTGAGATCGCAGCAGCAGGCATCCAGTTAGAGTACGAAGTAGGTACAATGATCGAGATCCCGAGAGCAGCGCTTACAGCGGAGGAGATTGCTAAGGAAGCTGACTTCTTCTGCTTCGGTACAAACGACCTGACACAGATGACATTTGGCTTCTCAAGAGACGACGCTGGTAAGTTCTTAAATGCTTACTATGACACAAAGATCTTCGAGAACGATCCGTTTGCAAAACTTGACCAGATCGGTGTAGGCAAGCTGATGGAGCTGTCTCTGAAA
Organism: Lachnospiraceae bacterium; assembly: GCA_021770755.1. GTDB lineage: Bacteria > Bacillota > Clostridia > Lachnospirales > Lachnospiraceae > COE1. The sequence goes on along the minus strand of JAETQI010000058.1, from coordinate 305 downwards.
CTCGGCAAGCCGGTAAATCCGAAGCTCCATGTAGGTATCTGCGGCGAGCACGGCGGAGATCCTTCTTCTGTAGAGTTCTGCCATAAGATCGGTTTGGATTATGTTTCCTGCTCACCGTTTAGAGTGCCAATCGCGAGACTGGCGGCGGCGCAGGCGGCGATAAACAATGTAGGAAAGTAGATTACAAATTGTCGTAGGGCACTGTAATTTATTCTGTAAAAGGCAAAATCACATAGCCCCCGACATAGAAAAAAACGACTTTGCAAAAAGAAATGCAAGGTCGTTTTTTTGTTCTGCGAACTATC